>MOYD01000060.1:147525-225329 GCA_001899395.1 Candidatus Gastranaerophilales bacterium Zag_111
AAATATCTTTGACCTGTTCCGTGGCTTGGGTCAACGATTATCGGCAAATGTGAATACTTCTTGATAACCGGAATAGCAGAAATATCAAGCAAATTACGGGTAAACGCGCTATCAAAACTCTTTAATCCGCGTTCACAAAGGATTACCTGCTCATTGCCGTTATACATAATATGCTCAGCAGCCAGCAAAAATTCTCTTATTGTGCTTGCAGCGCCGCGTTTCAGGATAACCGGTTTATTACAGTGCCCAACAGCTTTTAAGAGTTTGAAATTCTGCATATTCCGCGCCCCAATCTGGATTACATCAGCATATGCGCAAACCAACTCTAAATCAGCCGAATCCATTAACTCTGTTACAACCAGCAATCCGGTTTCATCAGCCGCCCTTCTAAGGTATTGCAGCCCAAGTTCACCAAGTCCGTCAAAATCATATGGAGATGTTCTTGGTTTAAATGCTCCGCCGCGCAAAAACTGGCAGCCCAACTCTTTTGCCGCCACTGCAACCTGCAAAAGCCCGTCATAATTGTTTTCCACAGAACAAGGTCCAACCATTGACACCGGACGGTTTGCCCCGCCAATTTTAACCCCGTTTGCAAATTCAATAACCGTATCCTCTGATTGTCTGTCACGCGAAGCTAATCTAAAAGGTTCGCGGATAAACTTAATCTTTTTAACACCTTCCAGCGCGTCAATCCTGCTTGGCGACAGCGTTGTCTTATCCCCAAGTGCGTCTATTACAGTGTGTACATCGCCCTCGTGAACAATTACCTTAAATCCGTGTGACTTCAATAGGTCTGTTACAGCTTGAATATTTTGGGATGTCGCGTCCCGTTCCATAATTATAATCATGTTTATTAACCTCGTTTGGTAAACTAATAAAGAGACTGAATATCAAACTCTATCTGAGTTTTGAGTTCATCAGTATTGGAAAATTTTATTTCCGGTCTAATCATTCTTGAAAAACTTATTTTGATTTCTCTATCATAAAGATTTCCTTCAAATCCCGGGATATGAACTTCCAAAATCGCAATATTGTCATTTGATACCGTTGGAGCAACCCCAAAATTAACTAATCCGCGATGTACAGACCCGTCATCAAGGGTAACATCAGCATCGTAAACCCCATATGGCGGTTCAACAATATCTAACGGGTAAATTATATTTGCTGTCGGAAAACCTATTTGTCTGCCAAGTTCTTTGCCCTTGATTACAGTTCCTGAAACCTGAAACTTTCTGCCAAGCATGGAAGTTGCCATATCAACAACTCCGCTTTTTATAAATTGCCGAATTGCAGTTGAACTTATTACATCGCCAAAAATTGACTGTGGCGGGGTTGCAAAGTATACATAATCGTATCTGTCCTGATTATCAGATAAAAATTTTACATTACCGGATTTATCAACCCCGAAACGGTGGTTAAAACCCGTTGAAATAGCCCGCGGGTAAAAGTATTTGACAAGCACATCTTCAAGATACTGTGCCGGAGACATTCTGTATACCTGTCCAAAATCAAGTTCAAAAACGTAATCCACACCCAATTCATTTAGGTATTTGTACTTGTCCTCAAGGGTTAAAATGTATTTTGGAGATACACCTTTGAAAAAGCAATACGGATGTTCCTGAAAAGTAACCACAGCCGATTGGCACCCCGTATTACGGGCAAAATCAACTGCACACTCGATCACAGCCTGATGACCCAAGTGAATGCCGTCAAAAAAGCCCAGCGCCAGTGATAAATTCGGAATTTCCCTTAATTCTCTGATAATCTCCATATTATGATTATATACTAAAAATGCAAAATGTAAAAAATGTTACGTATGTTAAAATCTTGTTAGTTAAACAATATCCCAACAATTGAAGCTGACATATAACAAGTCAAAGTTCCACAAATTAACGCCCGAACCCCAAGTCTTGCAAGGTTTTTACGCTGGTTTGGCGCAAGTTCACCAATACCGCCTAAAAGGATTGCAATAGACCCGAAATTTCCGAAACTGCATAGCGCAAAGCTTGCTATCAAAAACGATTTTGGCGAAAGTGCCACACTCGCTGATGTCATGTCCATATACGCAACCATTTCATTAAGTACAAGTTTTGTACCCATTAAGCCGCCAACAGTTGTTGCTTCCCCTAGCGGCACGCCCATTAGCACTGCAAACAACGCAAAAATTTTGCCCAAAATCATCTTTAACGAAAGTCCGGACAACCCTGCAATAAGTGCCGGTGCATTGACATGCAAAAATTTAAGACATTTTGCCAGCAACAAACCAAAACCGCCTAAAAACCAGTCTATCATCGCAACCAGAGCAACCAGAGCCAAAATCATAGCAATGACGTTTATTGCAACTTTCATGCCTTCTGATGCGCCGGAAGAAATCGCGTCAAACACATTAACATGCGCTCTGTTGCGCTTACTGAATGACAATTTAATTTCTTTGCTGGTTTCAGGTTCGCCGGTTTCCGGATAGACAATTTTTGAGATAACCAAAGCCCCGGGAGCCGCCATAACAGACGACGCCAAAAGGTATTCAGCAGGAATTCCCATTGCTATATAAATCGGCATTGTTGCGCCGGATATACATGCCAGACTTCCCGCCATTGATGCTAAAAGTTCTGATCTGGTAAGGTTTGCAAGGTAAGGTTTAATCATAATCTGTGCCACAACCTGCCCTACAAAAGCACTTGCTACATTTGACAAAGCCTCAGCACCGCTTACATCCATTATCTTATTCATGCCCTTACCAATAACCGCAACAACCCTTTGCATTATCCCGTAATGGTAAAGTATATTAACCAAAATCATCATAAATACCATTGATGAAATCAACTGCAGTGCAAAAATCGAGCCGCCTACGCTCATAAGTCCGCCAAAAACAAACTCCCCGCCCTGTTTTGCAAAAACAAGAAGTTTTTGGATAAACAACCCGATTGCCATAAAAAGTTTTTGACCTAACGGAATTTTAAATATAAATACCGCAAGCACAACTTGAAGCAAAAAGCCTATCCCTACGGTTTTGTAGTTAATAGCTTTCTTATTATTAGACATCAAATACGCTAACAAAAATATAAATATAATCCCAAAAATTCCGATAAATCTGCTCATATTACCCCTTAACTATTCACTATTAATTATACAAAAAAGAAACTCAACAAAACGCGTTTTGCCCAAAAATGTGATAAAAGTTAAAATTTGAATTATAAAGTTTATATAAAGACACCTTAAACTATGGTATAATAAATTTATGGAATTATGGCAGTTTAATAAAGGAGAATAATATGATACCTATTTTTGATTCAAAACGCCAATATGCACAGATTGGTGAAGAAGCTGAAAAAGCAGTTTGCGAAGTAATGAGATCCGGATGTTACATCTTAGGACCAAACGTTAAATCTTTAGAATCAGAGCTTGCAAGCTACATCGGCTGCAAATACACAGTAGCACTAAACTCAGGAACAGACGCCCTGCATATTGCGTTGCGCGCACTGGATATCGGCAAAGGCGACGAAGTTATCACAACAGCATTTACATTTGTTGCAACAGCAGAAGCTATTGGCATGGTTGGCGCAAAACCGGTTTTCGTTGATATTGACCCTGACACATTCAATATCGACCCTTCAAAAATAGAAGCAGCAATTACTCCTAACACAAAAGCAATAATTCCTGTTCACCTTTACGGTCAACCTTGTGATATGGACGCAATTATGGCAATCGCTAAAAAACACAACCTTAGAGTTGTTGAAGACTGCTGCCAGGCAATCGGTTCATCATACAAAGGTCAAAGAGTAGGAACCTTCGGCGACATCGGCTGCTACAGTTTCTACCCGACCAAAAACCTTGGTACAATGGGTGATGGCGGTCTTTGCACAGTTAATGACGAAAAACTAAAAGACAGACTTATTGCTCTTAGAAACCACGGTTCAATGGTTCGCTACCACAACGATGAACTTGGCGTAAACAGCAGACTTGACGAAATCCAAGCAGCTATTTTAAGAGTTAAAGCAAAACATATTGATGAATGGAACACAAAAAGAAGAGAACACGCCGCTTACTACAACAAACTATTTGCAGGCTGCTCTGATATCCAAACTCCAAAAGAATTGGATGACACTTATTGTGTTTACCACCAATACACTGTTAAAATTCCAAACCGCGACGAAGTTCACAAAATGCTTGGCGAAAACGGCATTGGCGCAATGCTTTATTACCCAATCCCGCTTCACTTCCAAAAAGTTAATGCTTGGCTTGGAATGGGCAAAGGCTCTTTGCCTGTAACTGAAAAGAACACAGAAGTTGTAATTTCACTTCCAATGTTCCCTGAATTAACCCAAGAAGAACAAGACACTGTTGCAAAAACTTTGATTTCTTGTATTGAAAAATCAAAATCAACGGCAATGGTTTAAAAATAACTAACCAATTTCCAATCCTCGACCCGCAAAAAGGTCGAGGATTTTTTATTACGGGTTGACAAAATCGGTTTCATGGTTTAATATAGGGTATAGGAGTATACCCTATAAGCAACGAGGATTAATTTATGGCATGTATTTCTGAAGACGAAAAGAAAAAGTTAATTGTTAGATTAAACCGTATTTCAGGACAGATAAACGGTTTAGGCAAAATGATTGAGCAAGACAGAGAATGTATTGACGTTCTAAATCAGATAGTTTCAGCACAAGCAGCGCTGCGCGGGGTTTGGAAACAGGTTGTGCGCGGGCACCTTTCGCATTGCGTTGCTGATGCGATTAAAAAGGATAAGCATAGTGATGAAATTATAGAAGAACTGGTTGAACATATTGAAAAGCTGAGATAAAGGAGTTTTTATGGACAATACACTTTTGAAAAACAAAACAGCGCTTGTTATTGTCATTACGCTGATTACAATGGTTGCAGAAATCTATTTTGGCATAACAACGCATTCTATGGCGCTGACAGCAGACGGATTTCATATGGGAACGCACGCTTTAGCGCTTGGTATAACACTTTTGGTTTGTATCTTTGCAATAAAATACCAGAATAAAACCGAAAAGTTTAATGCTCTTGGCGGCTACACAAGTGCAATTTTACTTGGATTTACGTCACTTGCGATAATTTATGAGTCTGTAGAAAGGTTTTTTAAACCATTATCAATATCCTTTAGCGAAGCTATTTTAGTTGCAATTATCGGACTTGTGGTCAACCTTGTATGTGTACTTATCATGGGAAATTCTCATCACCATCATCACCACTGCAAAGAAAAAGAAAATCTAAACTATAAAGCTGCTTATTTGCATATTTTAGCAGACGCATTTACATCAATACTTGCAATCGGAGCGCTGGTTCTAGGCAAATACTTAGGATTAGTATTCTTAGACCCGGTTATAGGAATTTTAGGCGGTATAATTATAGCCAAATGGGCAATAGGGCTTATTGTGTCAACAACAAAAATTTTACTTGATTTTTAGAACAATAAAAGGGCGGATGTATTTCATACATCCGCCCTTTTTGTTTAACCTTGATATCCAAAAATTAGAACATCAAACCAGCTTCTCTTGCTGCGTCTGCTAATGCTGCAACACGACCGTGGTATAAAAATCCTCCGCGGTCAAATACAACACATTCAACGCCAGCTTTTTTAGCTTTTTTGGCAATTGCTTCACCAACAACTTTAGCAGCTTCGATGTTGCCGCCGTGAGATAATTTTTCTTTTAAGTCTTTATCATTTGATGAAGCAGCAGCGATTGTTACATGATTATCATCATCAATCAACTGTGCATAGATGTGTTTGGTGCTTCTATAAACCGCAAGTCTTGGGAATTCAGCTGTACCTGCTAATTTAACTCTTATTGACTTGTGTCTTTTTTGAACTAATGGTTTTCTTTGTCTTTGTTTAATCATTTTTCTTTCCTTTCACTTGCCCAAACCTGCTTGAAAAACCACTTCAAGAGTTTATGCGGGCTTTTTAGTTATTATTTTTTACCTGCTTTACCGGCTTTACGTCTGATGTATTCGCCTTCGTATTTAATACCTTTTCCTTTGTAAACTTCAGGCGGACGTTTTGATCTGATTAAAGCTGCAATATCGCCAACCATTTGTTTATTAGAACCTTTTACAGTAATTTTTGTGTTAGCATCAACTGTAATAGTAATTCCTTGCGGCGGAACGATATCAACCGGGTGTGAATAACCAAGTGCCATATTTAGAGTTGTACCTTGCATTTGTGCTCTGTAACCAACACCGTTGATTTCAAGCTTTTTAACAAATCCGTCTTTTACACCGTGGATTGCGTTAGCAACCAAAGTTCTTGACAAACCGTATAATGCGTCAGTTTCACGTGATGTACCAACTTTTGCTAATACAACATGATTATCTTCGATTTTTACTTCGATTTCAGGACGAACATTTACAACTTCAGTACCCAAAGGTCCTTTTGCTGTAACAACTTGTCCTTCGATTTTTACCTCAACTCCTTGCGGAATTTCGATAGGTTTTTTACCAATTCTTGACATTTTAATTTCTCCTTGTGGTATATGTACTTTTTCCGGATTTTTCTACCAATTATATCCGGCACTCAAATTAGTAAACGTAGCAGAGAACTTCGCCGCCAACGTTTTCTTTTCTTGCTTTTCTGTCTGTTAATAAGCCTTTTGGAGTTGAAACGATAGCAACACCCATGCCGCCTAAAACTTTTTGTAAGTTTTTAGCCTTTGAGTAGTGGCGTAAACCAGGTTTTGAAATTCTTTCCAATTTTGTAATAACCGGTCTGCCGTTTGCTTCGTACTTCAAAGTGATAGAAATAACTTGAAATTTGCCGGCTTCTTTTACTTCGTAATCAGCAATGTAGCCTTCTTCTTTAAGAAGTTTAGCTAATTGGATTTTAAGTTTTGAAGCAGGAACATCAACTGTTGAATGTGAAACCATATTAGCGTTTCTAATTCTTGTTAGCATATCTGCTATTGGATCTGTTGTTGTCATAATTTTTCCTTTTCTTCTGCGGATTTTCACCGGACAAGCCAAACACCTGTCATAACTTATACCGTATCCGGAAAATCCTTCTACCCGTCTCTTACCAAATTAATCGCTGCTCACTTGATTAAACCGGAGCTTGCTTTGGCAGTTAGACAATTTTATACAGTAATACTATTACAAACGCAAAATTTTTACAAGCACTTTTTTAACAAATGTTTATAAAAAAGCCGCCGGCAATAAAATTGCCGGCGGCTTACTTACTCCTTATGTGATAATTAATTTATTCTTTGGAACATGTACCCGATACCGCGAGCAGTCAAGATAAGCTCAGGGTTAGCCGGGTCAGTTTCCAATTTTGAACGAAGTCTTGAAATGTGAACATCAACAACACGGGTATCAATTCTGTGATCCGGCGGATAAGCCCAAACGTGCTGCAATATTTCATTTCTTGAGAAAGCTTGACCTGAATTATTAACAAGCAATTCTAACAAGCTGAATTCCATGCCTGTAAGACGAATTCTTTCGTTCTTTCTGTAGACTTGACGACGAGCAGTGTCAATTTTAATATTACCGGTTGTGATAACATTTTTGGTAACTTTACCGGACGGAGTAACCATTTCGCGATTATTTGTACGTCTCAAAACTGCTTTAACACGTGCTTCCAATTCTTTCGGGCTGAAAGGTTTAATAACATAATCATCTGCACCTAATTCAAGTCCTGTGATACGTTCAGAAACATCACCCAAAGCTGTCAATATAATAATCGGAACATCAGAGGATCTTCTAACCTCTCTTGTAACTCCGTAACCGTCCATTTTAGGCATCATAACATCTAATACCACTAAATCCGGATTATATTTGTTAAACGCTGCAACTGCTTCTTCGCCGTCTTGTGCAGTATAAACGTCATATCCTGCCATTTTTAAACGGGTCTCAAGGATACGTCTGATACTTGCTTCATCATCAGCTAAAAGAATACGTTGACGATCTTCTGTCTCGTTAGGCATTTCCAAATTTTCTGTCATAGTCTTTTCCTTACTTACTTAAAATCTTACACTTTAATAGTTCACAAACTCACGAAAAATATTACAATTTATTTATTTTTCTATAGTTTTATAACATTATGTTACACTAAGTTACAAAAAAAAGCAAGCATGAGTTTTTAACTACCAAGGATAATTTTTTGTAATTTTCCAACCGTCACGTCTTATTTTTTCGGCGCAATAAAAGCCTGGATTAGTTTTTGACTTAGAACAATTTTGATTTATTACAGTATCACTCAAGTCATATCCCAAAGGTTGAACCCCGCCGCCGTCCTCCTGAACTCTTGTCAAGACAAATAAATCTCGACCCAGTTGATTAGGAGCATCACCACCATTTATATCAACAAAAATATTATTATATTCTTTGGTATTTCCTGTGCTTATAAAAATCACATACAGTACTCCGTCCATTGAATAAAACGTCGTTCGCTGAGTTTCGGAAATCAAATAATAACCAAAATATCCTCCTCCATAATATGTCCATGGGATATTTGAATTATAGCCACACGCTTTCGGTGTAGTACAATATGCTAAAACCTTAATATACGGTGCCCAATAAGTTTTAAAATACTCCTCTGCACCAAGCTCATACGACGAAATAGGTTCACCAACATCATCATAAGAAAGTCGATAAGCCTGATTTATGACAGAAATAGCTTTTTTAAGCTTTACGACCGTCTGTTCCTGCTGGTAATGCGTAATCAACCCGGGAATTGTTAATGCGGCAACAACCCCAATTACACCAAGGGTAATCAAGACCTCTGCAAGCGTAAACCCACTACTGGAGAGCTTTAACGGTTGCCCCCCCCCCCGTTTTTCTTGATATAACTGAATTCTAGCATGTCATACTCTCCTTTTTGTTCTAGTATAGCAAATTTTTTGCGCTTTGGCAAGGAGAAAATCTTTCAATCAAAGCCCCTCTCCCGAATTTCTAAATTCGCTTTAGCTCATTAAGAAATTCTACCCTCCCCCCAATAGGTGGAGGGAGAAGAAAACATTTTTATAAACTCTACAATCTCCAGTTTAACCCGCCTTGAGCAATTATACCGGTTCTGCCGATATTTCGGACTGTAAATTGAGTATACATCATCAGTCTATCAGAGAAGGATTTTGTCATCCCAAGTCCCCAAGTCAAGTAGCCCTGCTTCATTCTTACATGCGGAAGGTCAACATTTCCTGCATAACCGTCCAATCCGCCAAAGAAATTCCAAGCATAAGCAATTGTTGCATACATGTTCCAGGTTTCTTGCTGCCAGATAAAGTTCACGCCCGGTGCAATATTAAACCCGTTTAAGAACCCTGATGACATCCCCATTTGCCCGTAATCTGAGTGCCAGTTCTGTTGCCCAAACAAATTATACGCAAGTGTCAAGCTTGGCTGAACTTTGAAATGTGACCCAAGCTGCCAGTCATAGGCGGTTTTGCTGGCTAAACCAAAGAAGTAGTTAAACGCATCTTCTGAATTGCCTGCAACACTCATATCTGTCCCGTAAATTCCGGCGTAAACCAAAGCCGTTTCCATAAACTTATCTTTTGAGAAGCTGCTCATAAAGCCCAACTGTCCGCCGTTTTCATACATTCCAACTTTATTAAATGTCTGGTGTCCGCCATTGTAGGCAATGTAAGCTGTCGGCATCCATTTCCAGCCGTTTCTTAACTCTCTCAGACCAAAATCAGCACCAACAATAAATCCCCAAGAATTATTTCGGACTTTATTAAGCCCACGCGTCATCTTTAGAGTTTCAAAGTTACCAAACATCTCTGTCCACAATCCGCCTTCTTTTAAAGTACGTTCATAATTTGCGCTGCCGTCAAGAATTGCGGTTTTGTTTTTGAACAACTCATCATAGCTTGCGCCGTAACGTCTGATTTGTGCACGGTTAAACAGTGTATCGTTTACTACAAGCTGGTTCATATAAGATGCAGCAGTTGCAACCTGCCCTCTGAACACCTGAGGATTAAACCTTGTTAAGTCAAGTGTATAACTGCCGTCATTTAGCGGCGATGAATTTAACCTGTAGTAACCAATCGGGGTAAAAATTTCTTTATCAGTAGCTGAGAACAGGACTTCTGAGCCAATATCATCAGACTTAAATATTTTGCCAAGTCTGATATTTCTATCAATCGGAGCATCGTAGCCAAAAATATCTCCGTTCAAATTCCAGTCTGAAATATGAATGGTACCGCTTGTACCTTCTTGTGCAACTTGGATAGAGTTTGCAGTAATTGTATCAACATCAGAATCAGCGTTGCTCCTTGCGTAAACGTCGACTGCAAAATCAGCCTGAGAATTTCCTGTCGAATTATTTATGACAAGATTATTAATAGAGCTTTGAGTGCGGACATTGTTTGCCATATTGATTAAGCCTGAAGTGTCAATATTTATCGCATTTCCGCCTTTGTATTGTATCAAACCTTTTTCTGCAAGATAATTTAAGACTGATGTATCATCTATTACGATATTTCCGCCTGTTATATCCCCGCCTGATTTTGTAACCGTTAATGTAGAGTTTTCTGTGATATTAACGTCCCCGCCGGTAATTTTACTATTTTCATCAGCAAGCGTAAGTTTTGAACTTGCCAAAGTCATTGAACCGCCGGATTGAATGTAATTTCCGTTAGCGTCCGTTACCTTTGTCAGGTCATCTGTAATATAAAGTGTTCCGTTTTTAAGTTCAACTGAACCTGAAACATCATCGTTTATGCCGTTTAAAGTAACATTCGCGACATCGCCGTTGATTTCAAGTTTTGATTTTGAAGCGATTGTAACTTCGGATTCCGAATCAATCGTACCGCCCTTTGTTTCGTAAGTGCTGGCGCCTTTTAGCGCAAATTTACTTCCTGCTACGTTAATGCGGGATGAATGTTTTTTACCGTTATTAACAGAAAATTCAGCATCGTCTGTCACATTAACTTCACCGCCGGAAACCACGCTGCCGATTTCATTCAGAGTAAGTGTAGAACCCGTGATATTTGCAGTACCGCCTGTTTGATTGTATGTTCCGGTTGAAGTTGTGGTTTTATTCGCACCGTTCACGATATTCAAGGTACCGTCACTCAACGCCAGATTTCCTGTTAAGGTGTCGTTGTTACCGTCAACCGTTACAACAGCGTCTTCGCCTGCAACTTTCAGTGTTCCGCTCTGGTTAATCGTAACTGTTGAATTTTCATCAACTGTGCCGCCTGTGATTTCATATGAACTGTCGCTTCGAATAGATAGTTTCCCGCCGGTAGAATTAAGGATAGATGAGTTTTGACCGGAATTATTAACGTCAAGTTCTGAGGAGTTTGAAATATTAACAGTACCGCCTGTAATTTTACTGTCTGAGGTATTCAGTGTTAATTTTGCGTCCGCAAGGTTTGTTGTGCCGCCTGTCTGGTTAAATTTGGAAGATGATGTTGTAGTTTTTTCAAAATTGTCTGTAAGGTTCAAAGTGCCGCCGGAAACATTTACATCGCCGTTATATTTGTCGTTATTACCGTCAATGGTAACCGTACCGCCTTTGATATTCAAACTGCTGCCCTGATTGATAGTTACCACGGCATTTTGTTCGATTGTACCGTTTTCAATGTTAAGTTCGCCGGTTGTATCTGTTGTTCCGATATTGAGGTTTCCGGACGAGATGATATCACTTTCATTATTAAGAACACTACCGGTTCCCGTAACATTAGTCGTGCCGCCGGTTTGAGTTAAGACACCAGATTGGCTTTTGTTCATCCCGTCAAGATTAAGTGTTCCGGATGTTAGATTAACATTGCCTTCAAAAGTGTCTGTAGCGCCGTCTAAAGTGACTTTCCCGCCTGTGATATTAAGGTTGTTACCCTGAATGATATTAGTATTAGTATTTTTGGCAATTGTACCTTTTGAAACAGTAACCGTAGTCTCAGTATTGCCGTCCCCAATGTTAAATGTACCGCCGTCGATTAAATCTGATGAGTTATTTAAGTCAAAGACTTCACCGGTAACTGTCGTTGTACCGCCGGATTGTTTTAAAATTGCGGATGTATCTTTACTTATCCCAACAAGAGCCAAACTTCCGCCGGAAACATCTACCGTGCCGTTATAAGTGTCTGTTGCCCCGTCCAGAGTAACATCACCGCCTGTAACATCAAGTGTTGCATTTTTATTAACGTTTACTGTTGCGCTTTCTTGAATTGTACCCTTTGAAACACCAACAGTAGTAGCAATTGTACCGTCACCAACATTCAAAGTCCCGCCGGAAACGCAATCTGAGGCATTATTCATATCAAAACCTGTTCCCGTTACGGTTGTTGTGCCTCCGGATTGAACAAATTTTCCATTTTCATTTTTTTCTTTGCTAGCAATGATTAAATTTCCATCTGAAACATTTACATCACCGTACCAGGTACCGTTTTTCCCAAGATTTACAGTGCCGCCGGTGATGTTCAAAGCCGCGTTGGATTGGATGTTGACGGTTGTGTTTGCGTTGATTGAACCTTGTGAAACGCTCATATCAGAAATTGTTGTGCCGTCACCAACGTTCAAAGTCCCGCCGGTAAAGGAATCCGCGCTGTTATTTAGGTCAAAACCCGTTCCTGTTACGGTTGTTGTGCCTTTTTTCTGGATAAGAGTTCCTGTTTTATCCACAACTCCGTCGATTGCAAGAGTTCCGCCCGTAACATTAACCGTACCAGCCCATGTGTCTGAATTGTCTAAAGCTGCACTTCCGCCATCCACGTTTATTGTCGATTTTGAGTTAAGATTGACCTTAACATCAGCTCCTAAATTACCTTCTGTTATATTCAAGGTCGAGTTTTCAATACTAAGTTTGCCGCCTGAAATATCATCAGCAGCGTTATTTAAGTCAAATTCAGTATCTGATATTGTAGTTGTACCGCCGGTTTGAGTGAATTTCCCGGATGAATTCTTATTTATGCCAACCAGTGCAAGGCTGCCTTCTGAAATATTAACATTTCCCGCCCAACTATCAGAGCTGTCAAGGGTTACATCACCGCCGGAAATGGTTAAGGTTGCATTCTTATTAACATTAACGTTTGCCGCTGTGTCAATCGTGCCTTGTGAAACCTCCAGACTTGAAACAGTTGTTTTGTTGCCGATGTTTAAGGTTCCGCCGGAAATTATATCTTCAGAGTTATCTAAATCAAGTCCTGTACCGATAACAGTAGTTTTACCGCCGGTTTGGGTAAATGTACCAAGCGGATTTTTTGTAACAGAATTTACTGTTAAATTTCCGTCTGATATTCCTACATTCCCCATCCAGGTTGTATCAGAACCTAATTCAACACTTCCGCCTGTGACGTTTAAAGTTGCATTATTTGTAATATCAACAGTTGTATCTTTTGTTATTGCGCCTTGCGAAACAGTCATTACAGAAGCATTTGCGCCGTTACCGATTGTAAGATTTCCGCCTGCAATATAGTCATTTTCATTATTTAAGTCAAAACTCCTGCCCGTAACCGTTGTAGAGCCGCCATCTTGTGTCATTATACCGGTTTTATCAATTCCGGACACTTGAAGAGTTCCGCCGGACACATTCACATTGCCCGCCCATGTTGTATCAGTGTCAAGGCTCACGTTTCCGCCTGTGATATCAAGAGTTGCTTTCTCGTTAAGAGTTACGGTTGCGTCTTTGGTTATTGTGCCTTGAGAAACGGTTAATCTGGTTGAGGTTGTTCCGTTGCCGATATTTAATGTACCGCCGTCAATCAAATCTTCAGAATTGTTCAGGTCAAACTTTTTACCTGTAACATTTACAGTACCGTCATTTTGGGTCAAAGAACCTGTTTTTTGGGTGTTATTGAGATTAAGCGTTCCGCCATTAACCTCAATATCGCCAGCCCATGTATCATCAGAATCCAAAGTTATTTCACCCTTTTTAAGGTTTATTTGACTGTTTTCAGCAAGATTTACTTGGGCGTCTTCTTCGATTGTACCTTTATTCACGACTAAATTGCCTGATGTAGAGGATGTACCGATATTTAACGTTCCGTCTGTTACAGAATCAAGTGAATTATTAAGGTCAAACCTGCCGGTTACAGTTGTTGTGCCGCTAGTTTGGGTAAATGTTCCGTTTGAGCTTTTTGAAACATCATTTAATTGAAGATTTCCGCCTGTAACACCAAGATTTCCTTCCCAATAGTCACCCTGGTCAAGCGTTACATTGCCTGTCCCTTTAACTTCGAGCGAACTTCCTTCATTAAGATTAATCTGAGCATCTGCTGAAATTGTACCCTTTGAAACAGTCAAAGAGCCGGTTGTTGTATCAGTTCCAATCTCAAGTGTCCCGCCGGATATGTTATCTGAAGAGTTATTAAGATTTAAGCCTGAACCGGTTATGGTTGTTGTGCCGCCGGTTTGGGTAAATGAGCCGCTTGTATTTTTACTTATACCAACAAGCGCAAGGCTTCCGTCTGAGACATTGACATTACCAGCCCAATAATCGGAATTATCAAGGGTTACATCACCCCCGGAGATATTTAATGTAGTATTTTTATAAACATTTACTTCAGCTTTTTGATTTATTGTTCCGGCGGAAACATTGACAACAGTGTCACCGGAACCGCTAAGGATATTAACTTCACCGCCGCCGATTGTGTCGCCGCCATTGTTCAAGTCAAAACCGCTGCCGGTTATATCAAGTGTGCCGCCAGAAACAGTAAGCTGTGAAGTTTCGGACTTTGTTACGTCTTCAAAATATGTTTCACCGTCTGTTTGAATAAATCCGCCATTGATTGAGCTATCTTGAATTACAGTAGTCCCGCCGCCAATTTGTAAATAGCCGTTTACATTAGAATCAGAAATATAGCTTTCGCCGCCATTTATAATCAGTCCGCCGTTTACAGTTGCATTATCAAAAGAAGTTGAGCCTGAAGACTGCTGAATTAAACCGCTTAATGTGTCAGATGAATTAAAATACGCCCATCCGCCTTCTATACTAATGGCAGCATCAGCCGCTACAGTTGTTGTTACTGCACCGGCAATAGAACTACCGGAGGAAATAGTTAGAGTACCATTAACAACATTTAGAGTTCCACTCGTTGCTTGTAATATATCATTAACAATTTCTGAAGAATATCCCATTACCGTTAATCTTCCATCAGCGAGATTAACGGTTACAGAATTTTCATCCCCTTTCAGCCAGGTATAATCCTTATATGACCCCGCAAGAGAGAACTCTTCTTTGTTGCGAAGCGAACCGGCAGTTGCGCTTGCAGAATCATCAACTGTTACAGTTTCTGCAAGCACACTATTAGTTAAAGTGCCGCCAACCATGGCTGCACAAGCTGCAACGCTCAAAATTCTCCTCAGATTATTGTTCATTTAGTTTCTAGTTTATTACTACAATATCTATCCACTTCATATGATACAGCATTTTTTAACAGTCTACAAAAAGTTAATATTTCGTTACTTGCGCGACAAAAAAAAGCACCTTTAAAAAAGGCGCTTGGAATGTAAACTTAGTATCATTCCTCGTAATAGTGAAGTGTGAAGTGTGTGCTTAAAGTCTGTTTTGATTCCTCAATAAGCACATCCTCGTGTTTACATGTATATAAAGTATTTTTTGTATATAAAATTGCTATATTTTTTACATGTCACGTAATATTTCGTTACATGCTGGAAAAATAATAAAATTACGTTATACTGAAACTGTTACACCAGATAAAAAGAGGGATAATATGAATATATTAATATCAAATGACGACGGGATTGCCGCAAACGGTATCAGAACATTAACCGAAGAATTATCAAAAAAACATAATGTTTACGTAATTGCACCGGACAGAGAACGAAGTGCAGCAGGACATTCGCTTACACTTCACACACCGCTTCGCGTTGAAGAACTTGACGGCGGCAAAAACGGTGCAAAAAGAACCTGGGTTACCACAGGAACACCCGGAGATTGCGTTAAAATCGGTATCAATGCGATTTTATCAGAAGCTGAACAACCGGACTTTGTTATTTCAGGAATAAACCATGGTCCAAACCTTGGAGCTGATATTTTATATTCAGGCACAGTAAGCTGTGCAATGGAAGGAGCAATGCTTGGGGTGCCAAGTCTTGCACTGTCACTTGCAACTATGAATGCTGATTATGAAGATTTTAAATTCACAGCAAAATTTGCAGGCTCACTTCTTGACAAACTGCAAACGTTTAAATTCCCGCCAAAATCAATCCTGAACATCAATGTGCCAAAACTTGACGCGGAAGATATTGCGGGGGTTGCGATTACAGAACTTGGGCGAAAAATGTTCACAGACGCATATGAAAAACGTGTTGACCCGCGCGGCAAGGTTTACTACTGGATGGCAGGCGAGCTCATAAATGAACCTGATGACGCACCAACAGACATTGCGGCTGTTCGCAACAACAAAATTTCAATAACACCGGTAACTTACGAGATGACAAGAACTGAAACCATGGACGATTTAGATAAACTTTTATGCGGTTCCGGCTCTTGCGACTGGTATTAATTGTCTTTAGGGGACTTTAAAAATTTCCCATAATAGTTTATACTATTAATAGGGATAAGCAATGGGAAACATTTACCTTGAGACAAAACAAAATATAACCCCGTTAAACGCTGCTGCAACAGGTCGAACAGCGGGAAATCCTACGCGCTTTGAAGCAGAACCGGCAGAAGCCGGAAGTTTCGCCTACGCGATATTACAGTCTCTTACGTCCTAATGCAACAACAGAACTCGTTGCACAAAATATTGACCTTCTGGCGTAAGCCGCCGGCAACAACGTGTTAAGACTATTTATTAAGAATTATTAACACAAAACACTCAAAAAAAGCAATTCTCACAAAAAAAAATACTTTATATAAGAGTATATAGGAAAGAGGATACCAGGTCATGAAAGAACAGGAATTAAACANNAATTAAACAACAAGGCAACTCAGCGAAACCGTGATGCAACGAATTTTTCTTCTTTTGGGGATAGTTTCCCTGCTCCTCATGGCCGGCTGCTCCTCCCACCACGGGGTCGGCGCGTTCGATCCCCAGGACCACGCGGCCATTACCCAGTCCCTGGATGACGACGACGCCTATCTCGACGAGATGCACGCGACGCAACTGGTGCCGGACCCCCTGGAGGGCTGGAACCGCGCCATGTTCGTGCTCAACGACGGGATCATCACTTACCTGGCCCGGCCGGTGAACAAGGCCTATGTTGCCATAACCCCGGACGCGTTCCGTAGCGGTTTTGAAAATTTCTTCACCAACCTTCTCTTCCCCGTGCGGTTCGTGAACAACCTCCTGCAGGGTAAGGGACACGCCGCGGGGCAGGAATTCGGCAAATTCATCATCAACACCACCGCGGGTCTGGGCGGGTTCGTCAACTATACGGGCCTGAACCACCCCGAACTCGCCGCCCTTGATGACGAGGATTTCGGCCAGACCCTCGGCGTCTGGGGCGTGAGGGAAGGCGTCTACCTCTATTGGCCGTTCATCGGGCCAAGCAATGTCAGGGATACCGTGGGCAAGGTAGGCGACTGGGCCGCCGATCCCATTACCTGGGTCAACCCTTGGTGGGCGCCCTGGGCCATAAAGGGATTCCGCACCCTCAACGAGCTTGAGGCCATCCTTGACCTCTACGGAGACATGACCTCGTCGGCCATCGAACCCTATACCGCCGTGCGCGACGCCTTCACCCAGTACCGTCGCTCGAAAATCGCGAAGTAAAAAATTCCGGAGACGTTCAAACGTAAGGGCCGAAACGCCCCCGCGCGGGATGCGACCCCTGGAGCCGCATGGGGGCTGGTACACTAAGATGCGTTGCCGTACACCGCGTCTCGACCAAATGGAGTCGTCATGAAAGAACGCACCCTGTCCATCATCAAACCCGACGCCGTTGAGCGCAACCACATCGGTGAAATCCTCGCCATGATCGAAAAAACCGGTCTGCGCATCGTGGCCATGAAACGTATCCGGCTTACCCAAGGGGATGCCGAGGGCTTTTATGCCGTGCACAGGGACAAACCCTTTTTCGGTGAACTGACCACCTACATGACGTCCGGCCCGGTGGTCGTTTCCGTGCTGGAGGGAGAGAATGCCATCACCCGCTATCGCGACCTCATGGGCGCCACAAACCCGGAAAAAGCCGCGCCCGGCACGATTCGTAAGCTCTACGCCAAAAATATCGAAGCCAATTCCGTGCACGGTTCAGACGCCCCGGAAACCGCCCGCCAGGAAATCGCCTACTTTTTCAACGCACTTGAAATAGCCGAGTAATGCAAATCCTGAAGTGAAGGGAACTTCAACAGGATGACACCGGTCAGCAAGTTCGCGGCATGCTCTCCTGTCCCTGGCTTTTTGGATTCTTCCGGAGCGCCCGGTCGCTCTCGCCCGTTTCTCTTCCCGCCTTCCATTTTGCCGCACGATCGGGTATTGCTGACGGCATAAAAGAGGAGCGGAACATATGACCGGCACTGGCGGCAGAATTGAGAGCGTGGCACTCGTTGGCCTTGGCGCGATTGGATGCGCGTATCTCGGCAAAATTTCTGAAACCCTGCCCCCGGAATCCCTTCAGGTCGTCGCTGAAGGTGATAGAGCCGTCCGCTACAAGAAAGACGGCGTTAGGCTGAACGGCAAACGAATCGACTTCCCCGTGGTCGGTGGGAACGAGCTTCACCCTGCCGACCTGCTTATTTTCGCCGTGAAATTCAATCAGCTGGAGGAAGCCATAGAACTGGCCGCCGGTGCTGTCGGACCCGGCACGGTAGTCATCTCGTTGCTCAACGGCATCACCAGCGAAGAACTCATCGCGGCCGCATACGGATGGGGAAAAGTGCTGTACAGTCTTTCCCTGGGAATCGACGCCACGAGAAGCGAGAATGGCACCACGGTAACCGTGTACGGCACAATTCCCTTCGGCGAGGCGAAGAATACGCCCGGAAGCTATAGCGACAGAGTTTTGCGCCTGAAAGAATTTTTTGACCGCGTGAGCTTGCGCAGCGAGATTCCCGAGGACATGATACTCGCCCTCTGGCGGAAATTCATGCTGAACGTGGGCGTCAACCAAACCTCCGCCGTTGTCGGCTCCCCGTACGGGGCATTGCAGGCAGAAGGTCCCGCCAGGGACATCGCCGTTGCCGCGATGCGGGAAGTCGTGAATCTTTCCCGGTATGAAGGCGTGAGGCTCGGCGAACAGGATATCGCCCAGGCGATGGCGGTTATGCCGACCCTCTCCCCGGAAGGCAAATGCTCCATGCTCCAGGATATCGAAGCCCGCCGCCCCACGGAGGTCGCCATTTTCGGCGGCACGGTCCTGGCGCTGGGTAACAAGCACGGCGTCCCAACACCGGTGAACGACATGCTTTTCCGGATAATAAAAGCGAAAGAGGCGATGTTCGAGAGGGAGAAAAAAGAGACCCGCCGGGCGGAGTGAAGCCTTACGTAAAAAATGCGGCACAAAGGCGGCCCTTGCGAGGAGACCAAGAGATTGATCCCTCGACGCCGAAGGCCTTTTATCCCAACAAAAACAGCGTCGCCAGCCCGAGGAAAAAGAAAAACCCGGCGCCGTCGGTGATGGCGGTAAGAAAAATGCTGGAAGCCTGGGCGGGATCCCGGCCCAGCGCCTTGAGGCACAAAGGTATGGAAGCCCCGGCCAGAGTGCCGAGCATTATGTCCGCGAGGAGCGCGGCGACCATGACCGTTGGGATGGCCGTTCCGCCGGTGAACAGGTATACCACCAGCCAAACCACCGCGCCGATGATGACGCCGTTGACGATGCTGATTTTGCCCTCCCGCCAAACGGCGTGCAGGGCTTTTTTGCGCTCGAACCCTTCGGTGGCGAGTTGGCGGATCATCACGGCGAGGGCTTGCTGGCCGGTATTCCCGGCCTGGTTGGCCACCATGGGCATGAATACGGCAAGGATGGCCATCTGCTCGATAGTGCCGTCAAAAAGATAGACCACGGCGGCGGACAGGGCGGAATTGACCATGTTGAGCAGGAGCCAGGGCAGGCGCATGCGGACGGAATCTTTCCAAGGGGTGTCTACGGATTCATCCTGGCCCGCGCCAACCATACCGAGCATGTCTTCGCTGGCGGTTTCCTGCAGGATGTCCATGACGTCGTCGTGGGTGACGACGCCGAGGAAGGCTCCGTCTTCATCTACGACCGGCAAGGCCATGAAATTGTAATGGCTGATGACGCGGGCGACTTCACCTTCGTCCGCGTCGGCCTTGACGGAAATCACGTTCTGCCCGGTAACCCTGTCGGCCAGGAACGTGCCGGGGCGGGCAAGCATGAGGTCGCGCAGAGACAGAACGCCGACAAGCTTATGGGCGTCGTCCACCACGTAGGCGTAATAGGGAATTTCCGTATCCTCGATGCCGGCGCGCATCACGGCGATGGCCTGATCGACGGTCAGCCGTTGCTCCAGGGCAAAGACTTCGGTGTTCATGACGCCGCCGGCCGTTTCCGGATCATAGGCCATGAGCGTGCGTATCTCGTCCGCGTCTTCGGTATCCAGGCTGCTCAGGATTTCGTCGCGGTGGTCCTCTTCGAGCTCATCCAAAACGTCGGCCGCGTCGTCGGGCGACATGGAGGCCAGAAACTCGCCGCCAATTTCGGGCGGCATGCTTTCAAGGATATCGACCCGCACATGCTCGTCAAGCTCGGTCAATGCCTCGGCGGCCACCTCGGGATCGATGGCGAACAGGATTTCCACCTGGGTTTGTAAAGGCAGGGATTCGAGAAGATGGGCGATATCCGCCGGGTGGGAAAAATCCAGGGCCTCGAGGATGTGGTCGATGGACTCGGGTTCGATCAGGCGCTCGGCAGGTGGTATCTCAAAACCGGCGGGGGCGTCGGTCTGATCAGGAGCCGTCACGGACGGTACGCCGGGCGTCTGGTCGTTGGCATCGTGGGAAGTCCGGTTTTCCGACATACGGCACCTGGCGACGGAATCCGGTTCCGCCCTGGAAAACAGTGTTGCGGCTCGGCGGGTCGGCCGGCAGACCGAAACCAGCCGCCGTTAAAACGTTCCCGCCTTGACAAAAAGTCTCAAGCACCCTACATAAGAGAGAACAATATGTTATCCTCGGCTGTGGCCCCTATGCTCTATCACCTTCTTTCGAGACTTACAAGAACATGCCAACCGAATCCAGCGACCCCGCAGACCCATTCGAAAGTTTTTTCGACGACCACGCCCGCCGCTATCTCTTTGACGCCATTGCCCTGGCGCTCCGTGAAGACGGACCGGACCTGACCTCCAATGCGGTATTCTCCCCACAAGAAACCCTGCACGCCGAAATCGTGGCCAAAACAGACCTGGTCGTGGCCGGGCTGCCGCTTACACCCATTATTCTGCGGGAATCGCTTCCGGAAAAGGAAAGCGCCTCCTGCACCTGGGAAGGCCATGTCCGCGATGGTGATACCGTCCAGGCGGGAACGCTCCTCGCCACTATTCACGGCGGCGCCCGCCGGATTTTGAAATCCGAGCGGATCATCTTGAACTTTCTCTGCCACCTTTCGGGCATCGCCACCCTGACCGCGCAATACGTCGCGGCCCTCAAGGACACGGGCATCTCTCTGCTGGATACCCGCAAGACCCTGCCGGGTTTGCGGTATCCGGAAAAATACGCGGTCCTCATGGGTGGGGCCAAGAACCACCGGCGTAACCTGACCGAAATACTGATGCTCAAGGACAACCACATTGACATGGCCGGTTCCATAACCCGGGCCGTGGGCAAGCTGCGCGAAACCTATTCCCCCTGCGCGCCCATCGAGGTGGAGTGCCGCAATGAGGCGGAAGTGCGCGAAGCCGTGGCTTGTAACGTGGACTGGATCATGTTCGACAATATGACGCCCGAAGAGATAACTTCGGCTCTGGCCCTGGTGCCGCGGCATATCGCGACCGAAGTGAGCGGCGGCGTGAGCCTGGACAATATCGGGAAACTCGCTGCCGCCGGAAAAGCGGGGCTTACCTATATTTCCGTCGGACGCCTGACCCACTCGGCCCCGGCGGCCGATTGCAGCATGCGCATCGCAAGGGGGAAATAGCATGCTTCCGCTTCCCGACCTGAATCCCAAGGCAATGGACGATCGCATTGAGGCGTTGCGGAAAACGCTTGGCAAGCGCGTCACCATTCTGGGGCACCATTACCAGGACGACTCGGTCATCCGCCACGTCGATCTGCGGGGCGATTCCCTGGAACTCGCCCGCAAGGTCAAGGATATCGAGTCCGAGCACATTGTGTTCTGCGGGGTGTATTTCATGGCCGAATCGGCGGCACTTCTGGCCCGGCGCGGCCAGAAGGTGCACTTGCCGGAAATGAGCGCCAACTGCGTCATGGCCCAGATGGCCCCGGCCGACCTTGTGGAGCGGGTTCTGAGACAATGCAACGAAGCCCGTAAGGTGGTGCCGTTGGCTTACGTCAATTCATCCGTGGCTGTGAAGGGCGTCACCGGCAAGTTTGGCGGCGCGGTCTGCACCTCGGCCAACGCGAAGAAAATGATGGACTGGGCCTTTCGGCAGGCCGAGGCCGTGCTCTTTCTGCCCGATAAGAACCTGGCCTGGAACTCGGCGGATCTCCTCGGCATCCCGGAAGATGCCCGCCACATGGTGAATATCCGCCATGGCGGAGCCGAGATGGACATGAACGCGGTCAACGACGCCCGCCTCATCATGTGGCCCGGCTGCTGCGCCATCCACGCCCGCTTCAACGTGCGCCAGATCGAGAGCAGACGGGCCGAGCATCCGGGGGCGCGCGTGATGGTGCATCCTGAATGTTCTCCGGCGGTGGTGGCCAAAGCCGACGCCGCCGGCTCAACCTCCTTCATCATCAAATACGTGGCCGAGGCGAAAGAAGGCGACACCGTCATCGTGGGCACGGAAATCAACCTGGTGGAACGGCTGGCCGAGCAGTACAAGGGCAAGGTGACGGTCGTGCCGCTTCTGGAAAGCGAATGCTCGCACATGGACCGCACCAGGCCGGTCCACCTTCTCTCTGTCCTGGAATCCATCGCGGATCCGGGCAATCCGGCCTGGCCCCCGTGCATAGTCACGGTGGACCCGGGCGTGGCCGCAAACGCCACGTCATCCCTTGACCGCATGCTCAAGGAAATGCAATGACCTTGCGCCCCATGCCGTTCGGCATGGGGCGCTTGTTTTATTTACCGCCCATGAATAACTCAATGTTGACATCTTTCTTCATGCAAAAGTATAATATATAATTATCCAAACACGCGGGCGCGCGTGCAGCCACCTTTTCCCGAGAGTCCTTATGAGCATTTCTTTTCCCAAAGCTTTGACCTTTGACGACATCCTTCTTTTGCCTTCCTATTCCGAAGTAACGCCGGACAAGATCGAGGTGGGCACCAATCTGACTCCCTCCATCACCCTCAACATCCCCCTCCTCTCCGCCGCCATGGATACCGTAACTGAATCGGACATGGCCATTTCCATGGCCCGCAACGGCGGCGTGGGCGTAATCCACAAAAATATGAGTATCGAGCGGCAGAAACTTGAAGTGGAAAAGGTCAAAAAATCAGAAAGCGGCATGATCACCTCACCGATGACCATCTCCCCCACCAGCACCGTCGCCGACGCCCTCAAACTCATGGGCGACTATCGGGTTTCCGGGCTCCCCGTGGTGCGTGGGGAACGTCTGGTGGGCATCCTGACCAACCGCGACGTGCGGTTTGTCAAGGACCTCGACACAACTCTGGTCAAGGACGTCATGACCAGCCGCCGCCTGATCACCGTGCCCGTGGGCACCACCCTTGAGGAAGCCAAGGAGCACCTGCACGCCAACCGGATTGAAAAATTGCTTGTTGTGGACGACAACAAGCGCCTTGCCGGGTTGATCACCATGAAGGACATCGAGAAAATCCGCAAATACCCTGATTCCTGCAAGGACGATTCCGGACGCCTCCGGGTCGGCGGCGCCATCGGCATCGGCGCGGACTGTCTGCCCAGAGCCGAGGCCCTGCTGGACGCGGGGGCGGACTTCCTGGTCCTGGATTCCGCCCACGGCCATTCCAAAAATGTGCTCGACGCCATCCGCGGCGTCCGGGCAGCCTTCCCCAACAGCCAGATAGTGGCGGGCAACATCGCCACTTACGAAGGGGCGAAAGCCGTCCTTCAAGCCGGAGCCGACACCGTCAAGGTGGGCATCGGGCCCGGTTCCATCTGCACCACCCGCATTGTGGCGGGCATCGGCGTTCCCCAGGTCACGGCCATCATCGAAGCCACCAGAGCCGCCCGCGAAATGGACCGCTGCCTCATCGCTGACGGCGGCGTCAAGTATTCCGGCGACGTGGTGAAAGCCCTGACCATGGGCGCCCATTCCGTGATGATCGGAAGCCTGTTCGCGGGAAGCGAGGAAAGCCCCGGTGAAACCATTCTTTACCAAGGGCGCACCTACAAGATATATCGCGGCATGGGGTCCATCGACGCCATGAAGGAAGGCAGTTCCGACCGCTACTTCCAAAAAAAAAGCAAAAAGCTCGTGCCCGAAGGCATCGTGGGACGGGTGCCGTACAAGGGGCCGGTCAGCGACAGTTTGTACCAGCTCATCGGCGGCCTGCGCGCAGGCATGGGCTACATCGGCGCGCCCAATCTCAAAGCGCTCCGCGAAAACGCCCGCGCCGTGCAAATTTCCTCAGCCGGGCTGCGCGAAAGCCACGTGCACGACGTCATCATCACCAAGGAAGCGCCCAACTACAGGATAGAGTGAGCCTTTGTCGACGCAATAACGAAAGAGGAGATTCCCTCACCCCGCAAGAGCTTGCCAACGCGTGTCACGACATTTATTACGCCAGGACTTCTTTTCACGATATTTCACTAAGGCCCACGACGGCCGATAAGGATCCCCTCCATGAGTGAGACCCATAGCAGCGTTATCATCATCGATTACGGCGCGCAGTATACCCAGCTTATCGCCCGCCGCGTCCGTGAGGCAGGGGTGTACTCCGAAATCATCCCCTGCACCGCCCCCATCGAAACCGTTAAAGCGGCCAAGCCCTCGGCTCTCATCTTGTCGGGCGGTCCGGACGACGTGGGCGAAAAAGGCGCGTTCACCCTAGACATCGGCCTGCTCGACCTGGGTGTTCCCGTTCTCGGCATCTGCTACGGCATGCAGCTCCTCGCTCACTACCTCGGCGGCGAACTCTCGCAAGGCACTGACCGCGAATACGGCCGGGCCGACCTGACTCTGACCGCCGAATGCCCGCTATGGAAAGGGCTTGCCCTGGACACTCCCCATGTCGCCTGGATGAGCCACGGCAATCATGTCAAAAAAGTGCCCGTCGGTTTCCATGCAGTCGCCCGCACCCAAACCCTGCCCATTGCCGCCATGGCCAACGAGGAGAAAAAAATCTACGCCGTGCAATTCCATCCGGAAGTGCATCATACCGACTGCGGCACCTCCATCCTGCACAACTTTTTGTTCGTGGTGGCAGGGCTGGAACCCGACTGGAGCATGGCCTCTTTCGTGACCAGCTGCATCGAGGAAAGCCGCGAAAAAGTCGGCGAGGCCAAGGTCGTGCTGGCCCTGTCCGGCGGGGTTGACTCCACGGTGGTGGCGGCGCTCCTGCACCGGGCCATCGGCGAGAAGCTCCATTGCGTATTCGTGGACCACGGCCTCTTGCACAAGAACGAAGGGGCCGAGGTCAGGGCCATGCTCGAAAAGCACCTGCCCGGCCTGAATCTCCATTACGTCCAAGCCCAGGATCTATTCCTGGACAGGCTCGCCGGAGTGGAAGATCCCGAACAAAAACGCAAAATTATCGGCGCCACCTTCATCGAGGTTTTCGAGCGTGAAGCCAAAGCCCTTAAGGATGTGACCTTCCTCGGCCAGGGCACGGTGTACCCGGACATCATCGAGTCCATCACGCCCAAGGGCAACGTGATCAAGAGCCACCACAACGTTGGCGGCCTGCCGGAAAAAATGAAACTGAAACTCATTGAACCGGTACGTGACCTGTTTAAAGATGAAGTGCGGAAAGTCGCGGCGGAACTCCATCTTCCCGAGGAACTCATCTGGCGGCAACCATTTCCCGGTCCCGGCCTTGCCGTGCGCATTCTCGGCGACGTGACCCGAGAAAAAGTCACGGTGTTGCAGGAAGCAGACGCCATCGTCACCCAGGAAATGCGGGCCAGCGGGTGGTACCGCAAGGTCTGGCAAAGCTTCGCCGTGCTTCTGCCGCTCCGAACCGTGGGCGTCATGGGCGACGCGCGAACGTACGAGAACGTCATCGCCCTCCGGGTGGTGGACAGCGTGGACGCCATGACCGCCGACTGGACGACCCTGCCCTATGACCTGCTGGGAACCATTTCCCGCCGCATCATCAATGAAGTCAAAGGCGTCAACCGGGTGGTCTACGACGTTTCCTCCAAGCCGCCCAGCACCATCGAGTGGGAATGAGCTTGAGCCCCAGGGCCTTTGACCAAACACGCTCTGACAGGATACAAGAAACGCGGTTCCGTGGATACACAACGAAACGTGTTCGAACAAGACGGCGGGATGGGAAAGCCCATGTTCAATTTCGGCGGCATGGAAATATTGGCCATACTTATGGTGGCGCTTCTGGTCCTCGGGCCGGAGAAGCTTCCCAGGTTCATGCGCACCGTCGGCAAGGCGGTGGGCGATCTGCGCCGTGTCTCGACTGAATTCCAACGAACCGTGAATCTGGAGATCGACGCCGGCGCCGACAATCTCGAGCCCAAACAAACCGATCCGGGGACCAGACACGTTGATTCCGCGGCGGCCAAGCCGCACGGGGAGCCGAACCCGGCTCCACACACGGCCGATGCCGTTCCCCTAACGCCTTTATCCCAACCTTCTCCGAAAAGGAAGTCCATGCCACGAGCCAAACTGGCCCGGCGGCCACGCCCCCGCTCACGTTCCAAAGACCCGGATACGGATACGCCATGAGCATCCCTGTTTTCCGCAGACGAAAACGGCGGGAACGAAAAACGCCGCTCCCCGAACCCGCTGTTACCAAGATTGCCACCGCCCCGCAAGTCCAGCCCCAAACCGGAAAGGACGACGAGGAAGCCCGCTCCATGAGCTTAGATGGACACCTGACCGAGCTTAGAACTCGGCTGTTGCGCAGTGTCATCAGCATTTTCGTGTGCTTCATCGGCCTGTTTTCTTTTGCCCCGTTCATCCGCGGCATTATCAGCTCCGCGCTGAAGAAAACCCTTCCAGCCAGCGGGGCTCTGACCTTTACAGACGTGACCGAACCGTTCATGGTGGACATGCACTTGGCCTTCGTTCTCGGCTTCTTTCTCGCGAGCCCTTATATATTTTATCAGATATGGGCCTTCATCGCCCCCGGTTTGTATGCGTCGGAACGCAGATACGTGGTCCCAGTGGCGCTCTGCTCCGCCCTGTTCTTCATCGCCGGAGGAGCATTCTGTTTCCTTGTGGTCATCCCTTTTACCTACAATTTCTTCATCGGGTACGGCAGCGGCGAGGCCATGCCCCTGATCACTCTCGCCAACATGTACCGGTATACCTTCAAGCTCATGCTTGCTTTCGGCGTCATGTTCGAGATGCCGTTGTTCAGCTTTTTCCTCGCCAAACTCCGCATCATCACCGCCGCCCGACTCCGGGGTTGGCGCAAATACGCCATTCTCGCCAACTTCATCATCGCCGCCCTGATCACCCCGCCGGACATTCTTTCCCAACTTCTGCTGGCTGGACCGCTGATCCTGCTGTACGAGATATCCATCCTTGTGGCCGGGTTCGCCGCTCCCGGCGGCAAAACCGACCCGACTCCCGAAAACGGAGAAACCTCCGCCCCGGCGTAGAGCCCCTTTACCCCTGAGATTGTCTAACGGCGGGCAACGCACAGAGCCTGTGTCCCCCGCGTCCAAGCACCTCCCGGCCCGGTTTTGCGACGAATCCTTGTGGAGCGTTGCAACCTTTTTCAAAGCTAAAATGCTCTAAAATCCTTGTCCGGCCTCGTGATTGGATATGTTTATCTTGCACTCTTTTTCCAGGCGTGCAAAAGTACAGTGGATGCAGAAACAACCGCGAAGGATCTACCATGAAGCGCCAGGCACGCGTGCAACGCACGACTTCGGAAACCGACATCACCCTCACCCTGACTCTGGACGGAACAGGCAATGTGTCCGTGAAAACAGGCTACGGTTTTGCCGACCACATGCTGACCCTGCTCGCTTTCTGGGCCGGGTTCGACCTGACCTTGGAATGCAGGGGCGATCTTGAAGTCGACGCCCACCATACGGTCGAGGACGTTGCCCTGTGCCTCGGCCAGGCCATCCTTGAAGCGCTCGGCGACAGAAAAGGCATCGCCCGGGTTGGATCGGCGAAAGTCCCCATGGACGAATCCCTCGCGGACGTGGTCATCGACCTTTCCGGCAGGCCCTTTCTGGTGTTCCAGGGCGAAGAGCTTCTGCCGAAGACCATCGCCGGGGAAGAACGCGCCCTGTGGCACGAATTCTTCAAGTCCCTTTCTTCCGGGGCACGCATGAACCTGCATATTGCGTTTCTCTACGGCTCCAACGGGCACCACCTTCTCGAATCCGCCTGTAAGGGGTTGGGGCTGGCCTTGCGCTCCGCCGTGACCCTTTCCGGAACAACGATTTTCAGCACCAAAGGAAGGTTAGACTCATGACCCAGTCACTTCTCAGAACTACCAGTCGCGTTACTGTTTTGGCCCTCGCCCTCTTCGCTCTTTGTGGCTGCACTTCACAGCGCCAGGGTCCGGAGCTGCCTCAAGTAAGCATTGCCGTTGCGGAATTCTCGCAGCCCCAGTCCACCATGGACATGCTCGCCGGATACATGGCGGAAAGCACGCCGCGCGTGCCTGAAAAAGCAATGGCCGCGCTTGACGCGGCGTTCTACGAAGTCCTTACCACCGAGACAAAACGCGACTATTCAGCCACCACGCGTTTCCCGGAATGCCGCGAGGCCAGGGCGCCGGGCCAGACTACGGGACGCATGGCCGCTCTTAAGCGCTGGGTGGCCGTCGGCACTTGCATGAAGGTCGACTTCCTCCTCGTGCCTCAGGTCTTTGAACTACGTGAACGGGAAGGCGGAGAAGCCGGCGTGACGCGTCCGGCGGGCGTGGTCATGGATATCTTCTTGATCGACGTGAAAAATTCCGTTCTGACCAGCAGATCCCATTTTGATGAAACGCAGACCGCGCTCACGGATAATTTGCTGGAAACCGGCAAGTTCATCTCCCGTGGCGGCAAGTGGATAACGGCTACGGAACTCGCCAAGGAGGGCATGGTCAAAGCGGTAAAGGACCTCGGACTGTGATCATCTTTCCCGCTGTCGACATCAAGGATGGTCAGGCCGTCCGGTTGCGGCGCGGCCAGGCGGATGCGGTGACTGTCTTTTCCCCCGACCCTGTGGCCATGGCCGTCAAATGGCAGGAGATGGGCGCGCGATTCCTGCATATCGTGGATCTCGACGGCGCGTTTGCCGGAAGCGAGGTGAACCTGCCCTTAATCTCTCGAATGCGGAATGAGCTTTCCATCCCGGTTCAGGTGGGCGGCGGTATCCGTTCCGAGGCCACCGCGCGCAAGTACGTAGACGCCGGAGCCGACCGCTGCATCATCGGCACAATGGCCCTGGAGGACCCGGACGGATATGCCGCGCTGTGTGCTGCATTGCCTGGAAAAATAGGGGTCTCCCTCGACGCGGAGGACGGCAGGCTCAAAACCAAGGGCTGGGTCGCGGATTCCGGGTTGACCATCGACGATGTGCTCCCGCGCCTTGAAAAAACGGGAACCGCCTTTCTCGTATACACGGACATCGATCGCGACGGCATGCAGACGGGCGTGAATATCGCGGCACTGGCGGCGCTGGCGAAAAAAAGCCGCGTTCCGGTCATCGCGGCCGGTGGCGTCGCGACCCTCGACGACATTAAAGTCCTCTATCCCCTAAGTCAGACGGCCAACCTGGAAGGCGCCATTTCCGGTCGCGCTCTTTACGAAGGGACCCTGGACCTCAAGGAAGCCATGGCCTGGATCGCGGCCCGGGAACAATCCGCCGGCACGCCCGCCTGACTGGAGTAGCGTATGTGGGGCCTTCCGAGATCTGCCAAAACCACGATCCCGTGCAAAAAAATGCGCGACGCCGCTGGACGCGAAACGGTCTTGCAACAGGGTTTTCCTGACCTGCCCTGTCTGCGGCACCACCCATGAAGTGGCCGAATATCTTGACCAAATGGATGAGAGGCTTGAGGATTTTATCAGCCTGATGCCGTCCGACCGGACATAAGCCTGCGGAGCTGTTAATAGCTCTATGGTCCATTGGAATTAATGAAACGGGAACCCATGCCAGGCACGGGTTCCCGTTTTGCGCATGTTGAAAGGGATAACGACGTGATCAGACCATGCCGGACTGGATGTAGATTTCCAAGGTATCTATGCCGTTCATAACTGTGTAACGATCAAAAGACAAGCCGTCGAACCCGTCAAAAATGACATCCTGCCCGGATGCTGTCCACTCTCCGGAATAGCTCACGCTATCGGTCTGATCACCTGTAAGCACAACGGCGTTGAACGCGTTATCGCCCTTGAACCCTTTCGTGTTCAGGCTCGCCAAAAGCTGGTCGATGTTCAGGTCCCCGGAATTTCCGTCCTCAAGGTCAAGGTGTAGGGTCTCAAAGTTCACGGTATTCGACGAGGTTATGCCGCCCAAAGCGGTGGAACCGCTCAGATTCGCCGACAGGACGTGATTCAGGGAAATAATATCCCCAAGCTCCCCTGCCGCCGCGTCAAAGGCGTTGTTATCGCCGCCGTCAAGCTTTGTGTTGCCGAGCAGAACGGAACCTGCGCTGCCGGATTCCAGGCGCAGGACGTCATTGCCCAGGCCGAGATCCACGAGGCCGTCCCGGACGGACCCATATATGGCGACCGAATCGTTCCCAGCTCCGGAGAAGACCTTGCTGCCGCTTGTCATGGCCGCACCGTTTCCGCCTTCGATACGGATATAATCGTCGCCCCCGCCCGTCGTTATTGTCGAACCGTACATGGCGTAATCGTTTCCGAATACCCACACCTGGTTGTCACCATCTCCAGCGTTGACGGACGCGCTTTCGCTCATGCCGCGCTTTCCGCCGGAAATGTTGATGACGTCGTTCCCATCCCCGGCGATAACGGAAGAATTCCAATACATGCCATACTCCTGCGCGCCGCCGATACTGATGGTGTTGTTGCCGTTTCCCGCATCCACGCGTGAGTTTTCCCGGATACCCCACATATCGCCCGAAACGGTGATACTATCGTCTCCGTCTCCTGAAATGATCGAGGAGTTATAGTACAAACCCTCCCGAGTTCCCTGGAGGCGCACCTCGTTGTTGCCCTCGCCGGTATTGATGACGGAACTGCCCACTGCATAGCCGCCCCAGCTATTGACGCTGATGCGGTCGTCGCCGTCGCCGGTAGCGATCGTGCTTTTTTCCATGCCGATTTTACCGGAAAGATAGATGGAATTCTGTCCCCCGCTCGCGTTGATGGAGGAATTGCTGTTCATGGCGTAGCCGTCCTGGCCGGAAACGCTGATCACATCGTCCCCGTCGCCCGTGCGTATGGAGCTGTATATCTCCATGCCGTGCGTCCCGTCGACTATGACAGAGTTGCGGCCGTTGCCGACATCGACTTTCGCATAGTTGGACATGGCGGCCTTACCGTTGGAAGCGGACACCTCTACCGCGTCGTTCCCGGAGCCTGTTTTGACCTCGCCGTAGGAAAGACCGTAGCGGCCGGACTTGCCAGTGACGGTGACCGTGTTGTTTCCGTTGCCGGTGTGCACGAAAGAAGCGTCTTTCTCACTGAACCCGATGGCTCCTCCGTCTAGGGTTATGAAATTGTCGCCGTCGCCGGCGGTGATACCGCTGCTGCTGTACATGGCCCAGGTGCCTGAGAGGGTTATGTCGTTATCCCCGTCGCCGAACAGGAGGTGCGAGTTGTTATAGAGCACCGACGATTCGCTGGTCATGGTCACAGTATTGTTGCCGTCGCCGAAATCAAGAATCGTGCGCTCGGTACCGTTACCTTGGCTATTGAGCACCAAGGCGTCATTGCCTCCGCCGAATTCCACTTCAACATCGACCAGATTTTTATGCACGCTGACCATGTCGTCGCCGTCGCTGAGCACTATTTCCGGCGTGCCGGAAACCTTGTCACCGCTGACCGGAACATAGAAACCGTGCGTTTCGTCCTCAATCGTATTGTCTGAAACATACTGACCGGAGCCGTTCACCTGGCGGACAATCACCACTTCGACGGTCTGTGTGTACAGATCCCCATTGGAATCCATGGCCGTGTAGGTGATGGTATCCGTTACCTGACCCGAGCCGGACGGCATTTGGGAGGCCGCGTTCGCATTCAACGTATAGGTGACTTCGCCCGTTTCAGCGTTAATGGAGACGGAGCCGTAGGTTCCGCCCATGGCGGCCACGAGCTTAGCATCCGTATCGCCGTCGTTGGCGAGCACGTTTCCGGTAATGCTTTGGTTGTTAATGTTCATGGCCGAAGACCCCGTATGCATAACAAACCGGTCGCCTTTCGGCCCTTCGGGCTCCTCGGGGTCGGTGGGATCCGTGGGCCGGCCGCCGCCCTGCTCCGCGTTATCGACAATATTTTCCATAAAGGGCGGCGGCCGAAAAGTCCCGGTTTCCCGGGACCGAAACTCGTCTTCGGTAACAGTGATACTTTGGCCTTCCATGACGGGGAGCATGTCCAACGTGGTTATCCCACTGACTGCTCTTTCCGGAACCCCAGCGTACTCCCCGTTTCTTCCTCCGCCACTGTTTCCCGATGCATCCGTATCCGTTTCAGTGACTTGAAAGGGATATGCTTCAAAAAATCCTTTGGAAGTAAAAGCATAACCATCATTATAAAATTGAATCCTGTTATCAATATCCTGTGGCAGATTCGCAAAATATCCCTTTAAAACGACCTTTCCACCGCCTTCTCCGGCAACCTGCAAGTCCGCTTCATACTTATGAAGCGAGACCTTGTCCATGGGGAACTGAAAATTGAACGCCACATCCCCAACAGCATCAAAGACAAGCTGATCGCCTTGCGGGGGCATGATTACCGGGATGACCGGCATCTTCGCTGTGGCTGACTCATTGGTAAAATTACCCATCACGGAAGCATAACGCATAGATTCCTTTCCCTATCTATTAATTTTAGCGTGTGATCCACGTTCAATATTCATACTAAATTAGTGTGATTTTGTCTACGTCAAGTTAATAGGAACTATTCCTGAAAAAAACTTTTATTTTACCGGAAGTAAGCAAAACAAAAACTCCTTGGTGTTACTAAGGAGTTATTTGCACAAAAAATCAAAACAAAATCAGTGTGTTTTTTCCAAAACCAACCCGAGGGAGGTGATTTCTTCAAAAAAGGACTGATTGTGGATAGGTTTAACCATGTAACTGGTGGCGCTGCCGAGGAAGAAGGCGTCGTGCACCTCCTTGGCGTCATCCAGCCCGGATACCATGATCACTTTTACGGCCTTGTCTTCCGGGATGTCCAATTCCTTTTCAATCTCGCGGATTTCCCTCAAGGCTTCTTGCCCGTCTATATTGGGCATAAGGATATCAAGCGTGATCAAATCATAGGGTTCGCCCTGTTTATGCGCGAACCGGAACGCTTCGACCGCTTCTTCGCCATCCGTGGCCACCTCGGCAACCCCATAAGGGTGCAGTAAGCGTTGAATAAGGCTACGCGCCTGGAAGTCGTCATCTACCACAAGAAATCGCATGCCGGCACCTTCCTTTGCTTGAACTCCTCCCGCGCCGCGCCGACGCCCGGCTGACAATGCAGACATCTTTCCGTTTATCCTCGAGTTTTGATAAACAGCTATGAAATATCTCGCAGCTTATTTAGCAATATCTATTTAGCATGCATCAACGCGGCAGTCACCAGTTTTTCAGCCTGGGTTTGCAGGGCGGTCAGATGTTCGGGGCCAAGAAAACTTTCCGCATAGATTTTATAGACATCTTCGGTACCGGAAGGCCGCGCGGCAAACCAACCATTCGCCGTGACCACTTTCAGGCCGCCGATGGGCGCGTCGTTGCCGGGCGCACGGGTCAGGACGGCCGTGATGGGAGACCCGGCCAGTTCTTTTGCCGTGATGTTTTCCGGCGAAAGGGAGGCTAGGGCTTTTTTCTGCGCCGGGGTCGCCGGTGCATCCTTACGCTCATAGCAGGGTGCGCCGAACCGCGCCGTCAGTTCCCCGTAAACGTCTGCGGGATTTTTCCCCAGGACCGCCGTCATTTCGGCGGCAAGAAGGCCCATGATCAGACCATCTTTGTCCGTCGTCCAGGCAGAGCCGTCAAACCGCAAGAAGGACGCGCCCGCGCTCTCTTCTCCGCCAAAAGCGCAACGCCCGGCCATGAGCGGCTTCACGAACCACTTGAACCCAACGGGCGTTTCATACAATGCGCGCCCCAAAGATTCCGCGACCTTATCCAGCATGCTGCTGGAAACCAGAGTCTTGCCGACGGCCGCGTTTTTGGGCCAGCCGTCCCGGCGGGAATAGAGGTACCACACCGCCGCCGCGAGATAATGGTTGGGGTTCATCAGCCCTTTGGGGGTGACAATGCCGTGCCTGTCCGCGTCGGGGTCGTTGCCAAAGGCGATGTCGTACCGCGCCGCGAGATGCAGGAGACCGGACATGGCCCAGGGAGAGGAGCAGTCCATGCGGATTTTCCCATCGTAATCCCGGGGCACGAAATGAAAATCAGGGTCAAGTTCCTTGTTCGTCACCGTTAATTTGAGGCCGTATCGGTCCGCAACCGGTTCCCAGTAGGGCAAGGAGGACCCGCCGAGGGGGTCCACGCCGATGCACAAGCCTGACGCGGCGATGGCCTTCATATCCAGAATCGAAGCCAGTTCGTTGACATATGGAACGATGAAATCCGTTTCCGTTACCCCGAGGTGACCCGAAGCGCGTTTCACACCGTTCAGTTTCGCGGCCAGAAGCTCGTTGGCCCGGTTCTGGATCCAGCCGGTGACTTCCGTGTCCGCCGGACCGCCGTTGGGTGGATTGTATTTAAAGCCACCGTCCGTTGGAGGATTGTGCGATGGGGTAATGACGATGCCGTCCGCCAGCGCGCGCGGTTTGCCAGCATTATGGCGCAGAATGGAACGAGAGACCACCGGGGTCGGCGTGGGCTTGCCGCCCTCCTGCACGAATGCCTTAACGCCATTGGCGCTCAGAACCTCAAGCGCTGTGGCGTTAGCCGCGGAGGACAAGGCATGAGTATCCACGCCGACGTACAGAGGGCCCTCTATTCCGGCCCGTGCGCGGTACTCGCACACGGCCTGTGTCACCGCGAGCACATGTGATTCGGTGAAGCTGCCATTCAGCGAAGTGCCTCGGTGCCCGGACGTGCCAAACGACACACGTTGTTCGGGATTGTTGGTGTCCGGGATCGTTGTTGCATAGGCCCGCAACAGCGCCGCAACGTCGAGACGTTCCGACGCGAGGACGAGTTTGCCGGCTTCGGGATGTATAGCCATGGTTTCCCTCCATTTGCTTGGCGCAGGTTATCGTACAGCCCTGCAACCGAAACTTCAAGCGACGCATGCTGCTAATTATTTCATCGGCCTTGCATTCTCCATCGGGGAGCTATAATACTGCAACCGAACACGCGTTTTGGAGACGATATCCGAGGCCTGGCATGAAAGGACAACAACGGCTATTGTATACCAGACCCGGCAAGCGGTGCCCTATGAAAACATTAAATGGATATAATTCCTTACGCCCAGAAGGTTAAAATTAGAAAACCTGGCAAAAAACGGCAAAAAACTGCTTCGACTTTCGCAGTATGTTGATATAATAATATACAAAAAATAACTGAATTGCTGATATTCTGGCTTTTAAGCCCAAGAACAATAATTATATGTTTAAACCGAAGGCGTGCACGCATTCGATTTTGATATGGAGGGAGCTCATGCCCAATTCTACTCAGGACACCTCTTCGATGGAACAGGTCCGTGAACTTTTGATGGGAACACAGTTCAAAGATATGGAGAACCGCCTTCAACGGCAGGAAGAGCGTTTCATGCAGGAAATCGCCGACGTGCGTGACACCTTGAAAAATCGCGTGGAATCGCTTGAAAATTTCATGAAAAGCGAGTCCTCTTCCCTGATGCACCGCCTCCAGGAAGAAAAGTCGGAGCGGGCCGCCGGGTTCAAGAACGAGCAGCGCGAACGCAGCGAGACCCTCAAAGCGGAACATCTCGAACGTATCGAACACCGGAAGCAGGACAAGCATGAGCGGGATGAAGCCCTCGCGCAACTTTCGAAAGACATGGCCAAGGCGGAAGAGGCGATCGAGCGTAAGCTGGCCACTCTCTCCTCCACCCTGGATACCGCCGAACGGGAAATGCGCCAGCTGCTCCTGACCGAAAGCGCCCGACTGTCTGACACGGTGGAGGAAAAATACAAGGAGGCCCTTGCGGCCCTTTCCCGTACCGCGGCCCAGTTGCGCCACGACCTGGTGTCCCGTTCCGCCCTGTCCGCGTTGTTTACGGAAAACGCCCTTAAATTGGCGGGAGATTTGCCACTTGCCGACGTAAATGACGTTTCCGCCGGCAAAAAAATGTTTCCGCTGGCAAAAAAAAACGTTTCTGCCGATTCCCAAAACGGAGCCGACAACGCTGATTCCGCCGGATCGTAGCCATGACGGACTTCGCCGCCATGCCAGGCGCCTCCTCCGGTCAGACCTGTTCCGTACCGCCCGAAGACGGAACGGAACAGGCTACCAGCCGCGAGCCAGAAATCGAAGGGGCTAAAGATGCGCCGCTCCCGCCGAGCGATGCGGATATCGTCCGTTTGCGGGAGTTGCTTTTTTCGCGCGAAATCGCCCTTATAGACGATCTTCGGGCTGCCCTGGAGAGTCGGCAGTTCGCTGCGCGGAAAGTCAGCGAGGTGCTGGCCGAGGCCGTGCTCCTGCGTTCCGAGAAAGATCCCGGTCTGTCCATGGCCCTCGAGCCGGTGGTGGATGCCATCGTAAAAACCTCGCTCAACACGCGCCGCAACGATCTCGTCAACGCGCTCTTCCCCCTCATGGGGCCGACGATCCACAGGTCCATCGCGGAAAGTTTCCGCTCCATGCTGGGCAGTTTCAGCAAAAGCCTGGAAATGTCCTTTTCCTGGAAAGGGCTAAGGTAGCGGCTGGAAGCTTGGCGCTCGGGCAAACCTTTCAGTGAAATCGTCCTGCTCAACACCCTGGTCTACCGTGTTGAGCAATTGTTCTTCATCCACAGCGACACGAGCCTCGTGCTCTCGCACATCGCCAGCGAAAGTGTGGAAGCGCAGGATGCGGATATGGTCTCCGCCATGCTGACGGCTATCCAGGATTTCGTGCGCGACTGTTTCGCCGGCGGCACGACAGACACCCTTGAGTCTCTGCAGATGGGTGAATTCACCATCTACATCGAAAAGGGCTCCCAGGCCTATCTCGCCTGCGTCGTCCGTGGAACGCCCCCCGCCGGTTTCCATGCCCAGCTGCGCGCTGCGCTGGAACTCATGCTCGTGGAATATTCGGACGACCTGGCCGCCTTTTCCGGCGATACCGAGCCGTTCGCCAGCGCGGCCCGGTACCTTGAACCGTGCCTGCTGTCGCATTACACCGACGACGACAAGCCCCTCCCGGTCTGGGCCAAGGCTCTGCCGCTTCTCCTCGTTCTCCTCACTCTCGCCGGGGCGGGGTACGGCTATTACGCGCACGTACGGGCCGAGGCCGCGCGGGAGCAAGCCCTAGCCGAACACGCGGCATTCACCTCAGCCATGCGACTGGCGGTAAAACAGCTGCGCGTGGAACCGGGCTTGATGGTTGCGGCCGTGACCGAAAACGTAAACGCGCCTTGGGATTTAACCATCCTGAAAGACGCGCTCTCCCGTTCCCCCGAAGATGTCCTGCGCGAGCACGGCACTGATCCTTCGCTATTCTCGATAAAAACCATCCCGTTCGTTTCGTACGATCCGTCCATCGTCGTGCGCAGGGTCGCCGAAGCCATACAACCTCCGGACACCGTTACAATGCGCTTCGATGATAACGGCGTCCTGACCTTCAGCGGCACGGCTCCCATGGCTTGGATCGTGTCCACCCGCGATGAAGCCCGCGCCATCCCCGGCGTAGAGCACGTGGATCTCAGCGACGTCCGCGACCCCATGATGGAACGGATAACTGCCATGATCCGGGAAGTGGAAGACACCGTTATCGAATTCCCTCTTAGGCGGGACATCCCAATCTCGCAGGATGAGCCGAAGCTGAAAAAGGCCGTCGACACCCTGGTCGAGCTTGATAAAATAACTAAAAGCATGGGCTTTACCGCCACACTGACCATTTACGGACACGCCGACTCCGTCGGCCAGGAAAAACGCAATTACGAAATCAGCCAGGCCCGGGCCAGAACCGTGGCGGCCATGCTCTACGCCAGGGGCTCTTCCATGCCCGTGGCCATGTACGGCATGGGGTCGGAGTATCCGCGCGGCGGACGGAGCGAAAATTCCAGCAAGAACGACCAAGCGAGCAGGCGCATCGAACTGCGCGTGCATTTATCCCTGTCGCCGTCCGCTGATCCGATGATGTTCCGGCGATAACCAACTTGAGGTTTCTGAATCCATGATTAACAAAAAAATATGTATGCTGGGCGGATTTTCCGTGGGAAAGACTTCCCTCGTGGACCGTTACGTGCATTCGCTTTTTTCCGACAATTATCTTTCCACCGTGGGGGTGAAGATCAGCAAGAAGGTCCTGGCCGTGGACGGAATCGACGTGACCCTCGTTCTCTGGGATATGGAGGGAAAAGATATCTATACCAACGTGAATCTCGCCTATCTCCGGGGAGCCATGGGTTTTTTCGTGGTAGTCGACGGCACGCGGAAAGAAACTCTCGAAATGGCCATCTCCTTGCGCGAGGCCGCGTTGAACATCGCGGGGAACGTTCCTTCCTGTCTCCTCGTCAACAAGGCCGACTTGCTCGACGAATGGGAAGTGACGGAAGGGATGCTCGTCCCCCTCGCGGAACAGGGCATGACCATCCTGCACACCAGCGCGAAAACCGGAACCGGCGTCGAGGAAGCGTTCGCCCTCCTAACGCGGAAAATGCTGTAATGTTCCCATCAAGCCGATTTTTGGCGACATTCCCGGCCATCGTGAGGATCGCCCAGTGACGGAAAACGAACGCATCGCCCTTAGCCTCCTGCGCTCGTTTGACTACGCAGTTCTGCGGCGCGTCGCTCCCCGAGTCTACGACGTTTTCGGGCACGTCCCCGATTACTATAACACGCTTTTCCCTCCCGACGGCTCCCGAAACGCGCCCTGCGCGGCCCCTTGGGATCATTCGCCCATGCTGGAATTTTTTCTCGAAGAGGCGGAAACCTTTTTCGAATCCGGCGAAGCCGGGGCCATCGTTTCCGGTATCTGGGAGGAGGACGGCATGGAGCCGGCGAATTGCGCGCTCATGGCGTATGCCATCCGTCTTGATGAAGCGCAGCTTCTTGTCGTCCGCCTTCTCCGCGAGGAGCACGCCAGACAGACGGATATCCTGCGAAAGGCCCGCTTGCAGCTGTTGGAGAACCGGCAACTGTCGCTCAATCTCGCCATGTTCAAGGAAAAGTCGCAAATTGACGGGCTGACCAGTACCCTCAACCGGGCCACCTTCATGGATCTGCTGCAGGACGAGATCAAACGCAGCTAGATTCTGGAATATCCTCTCGTTCTCCTGATTCTGGACATCGACGATTTCAAAAAAGTTAACGATACCCACGGGCACATGATCGGGGACGTTGTTTTGCGTGGAATGAGTTCCATCCTTAAAAACAGCCTCCGCCGAAACGATATTGTGGCCCGTTACGGCGGCGAGGAATTCGCCATGCTGATTTCCCACGAGACCGTGGAACAGGCGAAACTGATAGCCGAAAAAATCCGTAGCAACATCGCCTCAATGCGCCTCCCAGACGCGCCAATGGTTACGGTCAGCATTGGCTGCGCGGTGTACACACCGGATGAAAGCTCCGACGATTTCTTCAAGCGGTCGGATAAAGCGCTTTACATGGCAAAACGGAGCGGCAAAAATAGGGTTTGCATGCAGTAACACCCCGGCGCATCTGGCCTGAGAGCGACCGACGCTCCCACATATTGACCATGCCCGGCAATAGCCTGAAATCCGCTGATTATACCTCTGCATCTTGCTCTTCCGTGCATTTTTTGCTGCAGTCACTGTTGCCATCTTACCATCACGACACTGGAGGACAGTATGGATGCTCTCACCGTCATCCGCACGCGCAGGAGCGTGCGGGCCTATACGGACGAACCCGTGTCCGAGGAACACATCCGGACCATGCTTGGAGCCGCCATGACGGCGCCCAGCGCCGGAAACGGACAGCCGTGGCGATTTGTCGTTGTCGACGACCCCGCCCTGCTGGAAAAAGCGGCTACCCTGCACCCTTACGCGGGGCCCGCTAAAAAAGCGCCTCTCGGCATCCTGGTTTGCGGCGATCTGAACGCCGAAAAATTCCCCGGATTTTGGGTACAGGACTGTTCCGCCGCCATCCAGAACCTGCTCCTGGCCGCGGTGGCCTGCGATCTCGGCGCGGTTTGGCTGGGCCTGTACCCGCTCGAGGAAAGAGTCACCGCCGCGCAAAAGCTGTTCGGGCTGCCGGAGAGCTTCATCCCCCTGGCCTTCGTCTGCGTGGGACATCCCAGGGCGGAGCAACAACCGCAGGACCGCTACGACGAATCAAACGTGAGGCGGAACCGCTGGGCCTGAAAGTCCACAACTTTTTCTTGCCCTTAACGAAACCTAAAAGGAGAAAGGGTATGCTCAACGTTTCCGTCATGGTCGAAGTTCATCCCGAGTTTGTCGAACAATACCGCGAAGCGGCGCTGTGGCACGCGAACAATACGTTTACCAAGGAGGAAGGTTGCCTCGGCTTCGCCGTGCACGTGCACGAAAACGATCCCAATCGGTTTTTCCTGTATGAGTCCTATCGTTTCCGGAAGGACTTTGAGGAAGTCCACAATGTCGCGCCCTATCTCGCGGAATTCGGCAAAAAGACCGCCTCCTGGGTCAAATCAAAGGAAATCCTGGTCTGGGACAAGATATCCCCGGAACAGAAAAAATAGGCAAGACGCCCTCTCCTGCCCGCTGTACGAAGGACGGAGAATGATGTACAATGCCGCATTCGCAACACCCAATGCGGCGTTGTCATTAAAACTGTCAGCGTCGGCCGGGTGCGACCCTGGCCGGAGTTCCCGATGATTGAGGTCCGGAATCTTGAAAAACACTACGGCGGGGAGCCGGTTCTTCGCGATTTGTCCTTTTCCGTCGAAGCCGGGGAAATCTTCGGCATAGTGGGTCATTCCGGGGCGGGCAAATCGACGCTTCTGCGCTGTTTCAACGGGCTGGAAAAATACCAGGGCGGCAGCGTCACCGTCATGGGCAAAGAAGTGGCCGACCTTGACGAGGGCGGCATAAAATCGCTGCGCCGGGACATGGGCATGATCTTCCAGAATTTCAGCCTGATGGGCCGCAAAAACGTCTTCGACAATGTGGCCTTCCCGCTCCAGATATGGGATGAGCCCAAGACCCTCGGAGCCCGGGTCAATTCCGCCCTGCGCTTCTGGGCCAAGCCCCAACCCGCGATAACGGACCGGGTCATGGAGCTGCTCGAACTGGTCGGCCTCGCGGATAAGCGGTTCGAGCGGGTGCAGAACCTGTCTGGCGGGCAGAAGCAGCGTATCGGCATTGCCAGGGCTCTGGCCCTGAATCCCAAGGTACTCCTGTGCGACGAAGCGACTTCCGCCCTTGATCCCAAGACCACCCTGAACATCCTAGACCTGCTCCAGGACATCAACGCCCGGTTCAACCTGACGCTAGTGGTGGTCACGCACCAGATGGAAGTGGTCAAACGCATCTGCCACAGGCTTCTGCTCCTTGACAAGGGCGTGGCCCAATGTCTCGGCAAGACCGAGGAACTGTTCCTCTCCCCAACGGAAACCCTGAAAAAATTCGTGGACGAGGAATACACGCTCATCCCTTCGGGCACCAACATCCGGATGATGTTCCCCCGGGATATTTCCCAGGACGCGGTGATCACCACCATGGCGCGTGACCTGAACATCAGCTTTTCCATCGTGGGCGGCAAGTTGGAGCGCTACCTCGACGACGTGCTCGGCTTTTTGATCATCAACGTCCCGGACGAGCATCTGGAAGCAGTGTTCCGGTACATGCGGGAAAAAAATCTGCACTGGGAGGTGCTCGGCAATGATCGAAATGCTCTGCAGCGCCCTCTATGAAACCTTGTACATGGTCTTCTTCTCCACGCTCTTTTCCGCCGTTGGCGGGTTCGGGTTGGCGATTCTCCTGATCATGACCGGCCCCCACGGCCTTCGGCCCAACCTCAAAGTTTATGCCGTGCTCGACGTGGTCGTGAACCTGGTACGCTCTTTCCCGTTTATGATCCTAATGATCTTCCTGATCCCCTTTACCCGGATCGTGGCGGGCGTGGCCTATGGAAGCACGGCGGCCATCGTGCCGCTCACCATCGCGGCCATTCCCTTCATGGCTCGGCTCATCGAGGGAAGCCTCCTGGAAGTGGACCCAGGCGTCGTGGAAGCCGCGCGGTCCTTCGGCGCGTCCGACAGTCAGATCATTTACCGGGTCATGGTCAAGGAAGCGTTGCCGTCCATCGTGCTGAATGTCGCGATTTTGGCCATCACACTGCTCGGCTATTCGGCCATGGCCGGGGCCATCGGCGGCGGCGGGCTCGGCGCGCTGGCGTACAACGAGGGCTATATCCGGTTCAAAGCCGATATCATGATCCTCTCCGTCGTCGTGCTGATCATTGTGGTCCAGTGCATCCAGAGCGGCGGGAACTATCTTTATAAAAAACTGCGCTGACGCGCGCAAAACCGGGAGAAACACATGAAACGTCTTCTTCTTGCCCTGATCATTATCGCATCCATCGTGGGCAGCGCTTTCGCGGCAGAGCAAACCAACCTGGCCGTCGGCGTAACGCCCTTCCCGCACAAAGATATCATGTTGGTAGTCAAGGACTTGCTGGCCAAGGAAGGCATCACCCTGACCATCCGGGAATTCACCGATTACGTGCAGCCCAATATGGCCCTCGCGGACAAGGCCCTGGATGCCAATTTCTTCCAGCACATCCCCTACCTCGACAACATGAATAAGGAAAAAGACCTCAAGCTCGCCTGGGTGGCAAAGGTGCACATCGAGCCGCTGGGCCTGTATTCCAAACGGATCAAAAACCTGGATGAGCTGAAAAAAGGCGATACCGTGGCCGTGCCCAACGACCCGACCAACGAAGCCCGCGCCTTGCGCCTGCTGGAGACACACGGCGTCATCAAGGTGGATAGCGGCGAGCTGGTGACGGTGCGCAACATCACGGACAACCCCAAGGGGCTGAAGTTCGTGGAACTGGAAGCTGCGCAACTGCCGCGCATCCTGCAGGATGTGCGCGCGGCGGTCATCAACACCAACTTCGCGGCCGAAGCGGACCTGGTGCCGGCCCGCGACGCCATTGTCATCGAAGGCAAGGACTCCCCCTACGCCAACGCGGTGGTCGTGCGCGCCGAAGACGTGGATAAACCCGCCATCAAGGCCCTTATCAAAGCCTCCAATTCACCGGAAGTAAAGGCGTACATCGAACAGAACCTGATGCCCAAGGGAATCGTTCCCGCTTTTTAAGGAAGATTTTCAAAACGGTCCGGTGGAAGAATCGTGGCAAAGCTCCGGCTCTTTCACCGGGCTTTTACAGTTCAACGAGGACGATGCACGCATATCGCCGCGCGGCAGCGCGAGCGGGCAAAGGCCTCGGGGGTCAGGAACTCTCCCAAAGCGGCGGAAATCGCTTTCGCCTGTTTCCATTTTGGCGGCACGCCGGGCGAGCGGCTCAACGACGTATCGTGCACCCTGTATTCCAGCAGCGGCTCCATTATATTGCGCATACGTGCGCCGAACGCCGCCATCTGCACCCAAAGCCGCCAGTCTTCGGCAACATGATCCGGCCCACTGCCCGTATCCGTGAACCCGCCGGTCTGTTCGAACAAGGCTCGGGAAAACACGGCGCAGGTCAGCATATGATTGCCGAGAACCAGATCCTCAAGAAGCGGCGCGGGCATGTTCAGGAGGACCTTTTCCGGCATACCCAGCACCTCGTACCCTGCGGAAACCAGGTCGAACCGGCAGTCTTCGAGCAGGGCCACGGCTTTTTCCAAATATGTGGGTTTGAGGCGGTCGTCGGCGTCCAGGCAACAAATATAACGGCCCTTCGTTTCGGCAATGCCCCAGTTGCGGTTTTCGCCCGCAAGCGTTGGCCTGTTTTGATAAAGCACCCGCGTGCGCGGACGCTGAAGGCGGGACAGGATATCCGGCGTGCTCCCATCGGTGGAGCCGCCGTCGACAACCGTAATATCAACATCGCGCAGCGTCTGCGCAAGAACGGAGTCGACGGCTTCACCAACAAACGCGCCGTAATTATAACAGGGAATGATAACGGAGACCAGGGGCGTCCCCGCCGCCGTTTCTTCAAGCCGGGCGGAAGAAGGAAACGGGCATTTCGAAGGACGGGTTGGGAACGGGCCGGGGGGAGAAACCGGGGACCCGCGCAATTTGGTCGAAAACAGCCGCCAACGGAACGCCGCAAGCCGCCCGAGAGGAGCCAACGTGCCCATCCGAAGGCATTGCCGGAACCGGAACCATATGTCCTTGAGCGGCGGCATAACGATGATTCCTCACCCCCCGCGGCTTTCCATGCCCACCCCCGCAGCATCCGACACGGAAATATACAGGTCCGCCATGATCATGGCCATACGTTCCACGGTGTAATTGGCTTTGACATGCTCGAACGCGGCCAGCCCCATGCGTTCTCGAAGCAACGCGTCGTCCATTATCCGTTGGATGCAGGCAACGGCGGCTTCCGGATCGTCCAGCGGAAAAAGTAGCCCTGTTTCATCGGCAATGACCGCATCCACGTTGCCGGGCACACGGCTTACCACGGCGGGCACGCCTTCGGCCTGCGCTTCAAGCACCGCCAGGGGCAAGCCTTCACCAAGCGACGTCGAAAGATAGCATCCGGCGCCGCGTAGAAAAAGACGGATTCCGTTCTGAGGACCGGTAAAAAGAAAATACGGAAGCAAGTCCTCAGCGGCCAACCGCGCCTCAAGTTTGGCGCGTCCTGCTCCGTCGCCCACCAGGATGAACCGGCAGGCGTCCAGGATGCCGCGCTCGCGCATGGCGCGTGCTATGGGCACCAGGGCATCGCTGTTCTTGGCATCGTCAAAACGGCTAACATGCACAATGGTAAATGGGGACGGCACGGGAGAGGGTTTGAAACCGCCGCGCACTTCGACACCGTTGGGAATTATAAGCAAGCGCTTGCCCTGAAGGCCAAAATTAACGACCAGACGACCTTCGCTCGGTGAAACGGTAACATTGACGCGGCTCACGGAGGCAAGAATGCGCTCCTCCAAAAGGTAGAGGACACGCGGCAGTGCCGCTTGCGGTACGTGAATCCCATGGAACGAATGCACACAGGGAACGCCCGTCACCAATGAAGCCAACCGCCCGTAAATACCGGCCCCACGCCCGTGCGAGTGGATGATCTGGATACGCTGCTCACGCAGCCAGTGCACTAAACGCACAAAAGCGGCCAAGGACCAACGGCGCTGCGGTATGGACTGGCAACGGCCGAGGCCCGCGGACTCCACAAACCGGTCCCAGTATGGTTGCTTCTGCGGGGCGGCGACATAGGATTCGATCCGCTTTTGGGGCAGATGCTGCAATAACTGCCAAACGTGCTCTGGACCCCCGCCGATCAAGGAGGAAGCGGTGATGTGCACGACGCGCAAAGGCGGGGTCGGCATGGGATACCTCAGACTTTACTCTTACAGCCCAACTGGCGCGCCTGAGCACGCTTTCGTCCTCTGTACCGAGCATCAAGAAAAATATCAACCAGGGTTGGCTCAACTCCCGCAACCTTGTGGAATATATATACACAGCCAAAAAACTGTAAGCCCAAAAAAGTCCATGTTTTTCCCGACGCTGCGCGAAGAGTTACCCTACTGGAAAAGGAAACAGGGGTTTCCAAAATACCTCGGCAGGATCTGCCCGTGGAGCTGGCAAGGAATCTCGGGAAACCCGGAGTTCATAAACGCATTTCCCTTTGAAGCTGCGTTCAACACTGTTCTAGGGTGTTGAGCGGTATACGCGGGCAGCTATACTTCGAGCCGCGTGCCGATTTCCATGACGTTGGCGGGCGGTATGTTGAAGTAGATCGAAGCGTTCCATGCGTTTTTGCTCAAAAAGTCAAACAGAGCCCTGCGCCAGGGCCGCATAGCGTCCTCCCTCCCGGTCGCGGCCAGCAACGTTTCCCGCCCGAGATAGAAGGCTGCGTCTCCCAGACACACCGGCGTTCCCCTTGATTCCTCTATGACCTCGAGCATGTCGGGCTTTTCCATATACCCGTATAGGACCAGCATGCGGTAAAAACCAACGTCTTTTTCCTTGTCGTCCAGCACGATGCGCTTTCCGGTTCTGACATAGGGCACGTTCAACGTCTTAAAGGTCAGGATAACCACGATTTCGGGCACGGCATGGACGTGCGCGGAAAAACTCGCCAGCGGAAGCGGGGCCAGATGCTGGCTCATGGTCATGAAAACGCCCGATCCCGGGCTTCTGGCGAACGTTCCAGCGTGCAATGAGTCCAAAAAACCGGCAATGGGCATGCTGACGCGCTCAAAGCTGTCTGCCAATCGAGCGCGACCTTTCTTCCAGGTCGTCATGATGCTGATGATCAGGACCGAAGCCAGCAGGGGCAGCCAGCCCCCGTCGAGTATCTTGATCAGGTTCGCGCCGAGAAACAGCAGATCAAAAAAAAGGAAAAGGCAAAGCAGCGGAACTGCCTGCCACAACGGCCAGCGCCAGGCAAAGCGCGTTACCGCGAAGTAGAGGATGGACGTCATCCCCATGGCTCCGGTAACAGCCAGACCGTACGCGGCGGCAAGGCCGGTTGAGCTTTCGAATATCAGGACCAGGGCGATACAGGCGATCATGAGCATGGTGTTGATCGTCGGCAGATAGACCCGCCCCTTGGCCGAGGACGAGGTGTGTACCACCCGCATGCGCGGCAGAAAGCCAAAATGCATAGCCTGCTGGGTAAGGGAAAAGACACCCGTGATAAGGGCCTGCGAGGCGATGATCGTGGCCATGGTCGCAAGCACGAGCATGGGGATGAGAAAACCTTCAGGCACGGCCCGGTAAAAGGGGTTGTGGGCCGCTTCGGGATTGGTGAGGATCAGCGCGCCCTGCCCGAGATAGTTGAGAACCAAGGCCGGACAGACCAAAAAAAACCAGCCGTTACGGATGGGCAGGCGGCTGAAATGCCCGAGGTCCGCGTAAAGGGCCTCATCGCCGGTGACACACAGGATGACCGCGCCCAGCACAACGATGCCATGGAGATGATTAACCTGGAAATAGGCCACCGCATAATGCGGGCTAAGGGCCGTAAGCACCATGGGATGCTTGAGGATATTGCCTATCCCGATAGCCGCCAGGGCGGTAAACCAGAGGAGCATGACCGGCCCGAAGACGCCGCCGATTTTTTGCCGTGCCGTGCTTCTGCAGCAAAAAGAGGGCGAGCAGGATGCAACAGGTGAGCGGCACAACGAATCTGTCCGCCGCCGTGGTCGCCACGGCGAGTCCTTCCACGGCGGAAAGAACGGAGACGGCAGGGGTGATGATGCCGTCGCTATACAGCAGCGCCGCGCTGCCGAGGGCGAAAAAGGGCAGCGCCTTGAAAAAAGGCTTGCCCGGCGATTTCTCTATGCTCTCGCGCAAAATGGCCAACAGAACGAAGGTGCCGCCTTCGCCATTGTTGTCCGCCTTGGTGATGAAACAAACGTACTTGATGGTGATGACCACCATGAGACTCCAGAAAATCAGGGAAAGAACCCCAAGCACGTTGACCTGGTTGACCGCCATGGCGTGCGGCCCGTGAAAGCATTCCCTGAGCGCGTAAAGCGGGCTGGTGCCGATGTCGCCGAACACGACGCCCAGCGCCGTCACGGTCACGGCGGCCATGCGCGGCGAATTAGTCTTTCTTTTGTCCGACATTCCTTTCCATCCGTTTGAGGAAATATCCCGCACCCGACGACAGTCAATACGCTGCCTTCGCCCCACCGATGCGAGATTTTCGTACGCCATATATCTTTTGCCAACGAATGGGAAGTGCAATCCGATACGAGAGGGCTGAAAAACAAATGCCCGCCTACGAGCGGTTTGCTCTTTGACGTCACTATCTGGTGCAAGGGGCGTGACTTGGCGGGAAGACGCTGGACATTTCCATGTAAAATGGAACAATTGAAAAAACGGATTTACGCCCAACCGGAGGCACCATGACACGCGACGAAGCGCTCGAATTAATCGAGCGGATGGCTTTTATCCCCACGATCAAAGCCCCGAGCAAAAAAAATACTGGCGGATACCTACAGGGCTTCGGCGGAGTCGGACGATCCTGTGGAATGGGTGAGAGTCGTGAAGTCGTGCTACGCCCGCATGCATTTCGGCGGCCCGGGTCTCGGCGAGGAAGAGACGGCATGCGGGGAGTCCGCGAAGAAAAAACTCGAGGCCGAGTTGGGAAAAGCCCTCGAACTTCACCCCGATGCGGTCGAAGCGTACATTACCAAGTATATAGCCGAGAACATTTAGCGTCGTTCCCCACGAACTCGCTGGCCTTTCTGCCGGTTTGGGTTTATATACCCCCTTCTTCATTGACGCACACGTATATCCCGACCGATGATTGTTCATGACACGCGAACAGAAGGGGTACGCGCTCCGGTACCTCGTTTTTTTCTTCGGCCTTTCCTGTATGGCGCTCGGCATCGCGATCACGACTCTGGCGAACCTCGGCACCACTCCCATCTCGGCCCTTCCCTTTGTCGCCAGTTTGGGCTTCAGCCCGAGCATGGGCTTTTTTACCTGCCTGATAAACCTCTGTCTGGTGTTCCTGCAAATAGCGATACTCCGCCGCAAGTTCCCCAAAGAGCAATATTTGCAAATTCCGGTTTCGCTCCTTTTCGGCTCGCTCATCGATTTTTGGATGTACCTCGTTCCCTTGCCCGAGGTCATGACATACAGGTTCAGCCTGCTTTACCTGGCAACTGGCGCTGTGGTCCTGGCGTTCGGCGTGTTCGTGGAAGTCAGCGCCAACGTGGTGGTCATGGCTGGCGAAGGTGCCGTGCTGGTTCTTTCAACCGTCCTGCGTCGGGACTTCGGAGTCACGAAAACGCTTTTCGACTCCACGCTCGTGCTCCTGGCCGTGCTGCTTTCCCTCGTCCAGTTCGGCGAGCTGCGGGGCGTGCGCGAGGGTACCCTGATTTCGGCCGTTTCCGTGGGATTTATCGTGCGTTTTTTCTTCCGTCTGCGCGACCGCCTGAAAAAGCACGGGACGCCTTAGCCGCGCCGGTTCAGGGCCGGACGGGCCGCGGGCAGGCATTATTGTATCCATAGCAACCTCGCGAGGAAAGGAGGCACTTTCCCGGGACGCCTTCCACATGATCATCACGAACAGCTGTATTCCACTCAACATGAAACACCCCTCCCGGCACGACGCGCCGGGAGGGGTGTTTCGCTCGCCAGAATCTATTCACTCGTTGCCGGACGTCGTGGTGCCAAGGTGCCTTTTCTCCTTTCCAGGCCAAATGAAGGACGCCAGCACGCCCGCGGCCAGCAGTCCCAACACCACGGCTAGGCTGGCCAAGGGCGGGATATGGATCACGCCGGCGACCCCGAGCAGCATCTTAATGCCGATGTAGGCAAGAATGATGATGACCGCCTTTTCAAGGTGCACCAGCATCTTGGAAGCGGCCGCCATCAGGAAGTACAGGGAGCGCAAGCCCAGAATGGCGAAAATATTGCTGGTGTATACCAGGAAGGGATCCTGGGTGATGGCGATGATGGCCGGAATGGAATCAAAGGCGAACATGACATCCGCTATTTCTATGACCACAAGGCAAAGGAACAGCGGCGTGGCCTTCCAAACGGCTTTGCCGCCGGGCGTTGCCGGTTCCTTCACAAAAAAGTCGTGCCCGTGCAGTGACGTGGAGACCGGAACGAAACGGCGCGTGAACCGGACGGAAAAATGGTTGGAGTAGTCTTCAATTTCTTCATCGGGCTTTCGCATCTGCTGCCACATTTTCCAGGCCGACCAGAGCACGAAAAGCCCGAATCCGGCCAGGGCATACGCGCCGAAAAGCTCGACCAGGGTGTTGCCGGCGGCCACGAAAACCATGCGTAAAACCAGCGCGCCGAGGATGCCGTAATACAGTACCCTGTGCTGGTAGTTTCCCTTGATGGCAAAAGAGCTGAAGATGGCCATCATAACGAACAGGTTGTCCACCGAAAGGGACTTTTCCAGGAAATAGCCGGAAAGATACAGCGAGGCGTCGTCCAGACCGTGCGTAAGCCAGATGTACACTCCAAAAGCCAAGGCCAGCGCGATCCAGATACAGGGCCAGATGGCGGCGTTGCGCAGGGTGATGGGCTCGTCTTTCTTGTGGGCATGCAGGTCGATCCACAAAAAGACCGCGACAATGACAAAAAAGCTGATGAGGTTGGCGGTTGAATAATGTCCGATCACAAGGGGGCTCCTTTCCGAGCCGCCGTCAACGCGCTTCGGCGGGAACGGGGGCCGGATGCTCAAAATGTGTTCGTGTGCCGGAGAAAAACAAAAGACCTCCGGCATTTTCTGCCAGAAGGTCTCACTAGTCAAAAGCAGAAACTTTTGACGGCAATGCCGGGTGGTTACGCCATGCTGTCGACATTGCCCGGGTCTCCAGGAACCCAGCTACTCCCCTTACGTGGTTTGGTTCACATAATGCGGCACACACGGGATGTCAAGCAAAGGCTCCGTTCCAAGACATCGCTCATAATGGCGGGACAACCAACCGAACGGGTCAATTATCCCGACGCGCGGCCGCCGGGGGTCTTGCTTCCGGCTCACTCTTTTTTTGGATCACCATCATGGTGATGCTGGGGATCAGGCCATATCGCCCCCTGTCCAAGAGCGTGAACTTGCTTGCATCCACGAGCGCCTCCATGTCGAAAGTCGCGGAAAAATGCAACACCTTGGAAAAGGGAGCCAGTTTCTTGTTCAGTTTCTCCCGCATCGGGCCGCGGCTTTCGTGGTTCAGCATAAAAACCCGACCGCCCGGGGTCACGACACGGTGCACTTCATCCATGACCGCCATGGGGTTGTCAACGACGCTCAGAACATGCGAAATCACGCAGTAATCAAAGGAATTGTCGGGAAAATCCAGGTGGCAGGCGTCCATGATACAAAGCTTGCAGTGAGCAGGCGCCTTTTTGCGCGCGTAGTCGAGCATGCCTTCGGAGACATCAATGCCCGTCACGGGCTGATGGACGTAATGCGGCAGGTTGTCTCCCCGCCCCACGCCGATTTCCAGCAGGCTCCCTTTTTTTTCACGGTTCACCCGGGACAGAAGTTTTTTTTTCGGCTCGTGGAGAAAGAGGTCAAAAAGCGGGTAAACCTTGGCAATTTTATTATAAAAATTAGCCACTTGAGACATAGCGGCATCCTTTCTGCGACAATAACGGTTAATCAGGCATTCCGACGAACGGAGACACTCGCCGAAGCCGTTTCAATACAAAAACTCCGCAGCCTAGCGCGCATTGTATATATACGTGATCTCTCCGTTACTCAACGACAAAGTGTCGCCCTGCAACGATACCTTCATGCCCTGACGGAGGAATGAGGCAAACTCCCTTTCCATGTCGTTCAGCTGCGGATCCGCGCAGAGCATCATGGTGGTGGCCATTTCCGGCACGATCAGCACATCGTCCTTTAACTGTCCTTGGCCCATGAACCGGTTGCAGACCTGGCCCGCCACCCGCATGGTTTCGTCGAACTGAATCTCGGGCGTGCGTTCCCGGCTGGCAAAGCCGACGCCATTGATGCTTTGCAGCACATACGTTTTGTCGGCGAGCTCCTTTGCGTTAACCGCGCCGGACTGCGCCGCGCACGACAAAAGGAGCAACAACGACGCGAATATCGGGAAAATCTTTTTCATAACTCCTCCTCACCGCCTGACGGCATGGCAAGACGTTACGATGGACAATAGCGCATACGGCGCCGACATCATCTGATAATCATCCAACGCGCGGTGGCAAGACGTCCGCTCAGCGTGAATAAAGGCCCATCACGGTTTATCCACTACCCTATTTTCAGGTCCCGGATAAACCCGTCCACGGCCTTGAACCATTCCTCGGGCTGTTCGATGTTGGGCAAGTGCCCGCAATGGTCGATACAGTGGAACCGCCCGCGTTGCACGGCACCTGCCATTTCCCGCATGATTTTCGGGGTGTCGCCGTCCTGCGCGCCCGCTATGAACAGCCCTGGCGCGGCGATATCGGAGAAATCGGCGCTGAAGTCATATTCCTGAAGCGCCCCGACGCAGCCAAAATATCCCTCCGGACTGGTGCCCTCGATCATGGTTTTGATCCGCGCCACCACCTCGGGTTTCCTTTTAAAGAAATCCGGCTGGAACCAGCGCCGCACCGTGGGTTCGGCCATGGCGGCCATGCCGCCTTCCCCCACAACGGCAAGCCGTTCCGCCCACATGGCGGCGCCGCCGGGGGCCGAACGCCAGTGCCCGTCGCAAGGTACAACGGCAAGACAACGCGACGGCTCTCGAAAAGCGCAACGCAAAACCGTTGAGGCCCCCATGGAAACGCCGACCAGGACCGCTTTGTCCACTGAAAAGTGCGCCAAAAGGCCCAGGAGATCGCTGGTGAGATCGTCCATGGTGAACGGCCCGGTCGGGGCATCCGAGCCCCCGTGCCCGCGCTGGTCGTAACGCAAAAATCTGAACCGGCCAGAAAATGCGGCCACCTGCTCGTCCCAAAGGGAAATGTTGCAGGCAAGGGAATTGCTGAAAACCATCCACGGCGCGTTTTCCGGGCCGTCCACGCGCGCGTTGAGGCACACGCCATTGACGGGAACACGTACTGCCTGTCCGGTATCGACGCTCATACCAACCTCCTGCGGCAATTGTTTCGATCCCGCCGGCGGAAAGCGGGGGAAAGGCTCACGTGCCGAGTTCCTGACCGTTTGGTCCATGTTTCCGCCACTATGGCAGGCAAACGGAAAAGGGGCAATACGGAACCCCTTCCCTTCTCGCTAGAAATAGTGGAGCAATCCCCGGAACCAGAGCTAAGCTTCCCGTTGGCTCCAGCGAAGCAGAACGGCGTAGAGAAGATCGGGATCAATCGGCTTGGTTATGTGGTCGTTCATGCCGTTTTTCAGGCTGGTTTCCCGGTCGCCGCTCAAGGCGTGGGCGGTCATGGCGATGATGGGCAGATCCCTGTATTTCGGGTTGGCCCGGATACGCGCCGTAGCCGTCAACCCGTCCATTTCCGGCATCTGGATGTCCATCAAAACGAGGTCGAAATCTGCCGCGTTTAGCGCGTTCAAGGCTTCCTGGCCCGTCCCCACGGTGGTGACGTCGATGCCCTCGGCCGCCAGGAGCTCTTCGGCGATCATCTGGTTGATTTCATTGTCTTCAGCCAAAAGCACACGCAGGCCCCGCAAGGGGAGGGCGCCGACCGCGGATGCGTCATCCGCGTTTCCAAAACCCGCCTCCTCCGTTTCGTCATGAACGGCGGCCACCTGGTCGGCCAAGGGCAGGGTGATGGCGAAGGTAAAGACGCTGCCCTCGCCCGGCGTGCTCTGGCAGGAAATCTCGCCCCCCATGAGCGCGATCAGCCGCTGGCTCACGGCGAGTCCCAGGCCGGTTCCGCCATAACGGCGCGTCCTGGAGGAGTCGGCCTGGCTGAACGGCACAAACAATCCGGCTACCTGTTCCTCGGTCATGCCGATGCCGGTATCACTCACGGTAAACTGCACCCGGACCTCGCCGGGAAGAACCTCCTGCCTGGCAACGCGGAGCACGATCTTCCCGCCGGGAGAAGTGAACTTGACGGCATTGTTCAGTAGGTTGAGGATCACCTGGGACAATCGAATAGGGTCACCGAGCAGGTCATCCGAAATTTGATGGTCAACATTGGTATAGAGCCGCAGGGAAACGGCGCCCGCTTCCATACGGATGACGTCATGCACGTGGAGCATCAGTTTGCGCAGGGAGAATCTCTCACTCATGATCTGCATCCTGCCTGTGTCCAGCTTGGCATAGTCCAAAATATCGTTGATGATCCGCAAAAGAAGATTGGCGGAACGCTCGGCCTGGCTGAGGTAAGCGCGCTGACTTTCCGAGAGTTCGGTCTTGCCGAGCAAATAGGACATGCCGAGAATCGCGTTCATGGGCGTACGGATCTCATGGCTCATATTAGCCAGAAATTCGCTCTTGGCCTTGGCGCTTTCCTCCGCGAGATCGCGAGCCAGGCGCAATTCGTCCTGCGTTTCCTGCATGGCGGCCAGCATGGCTTTCTGCTCGCGCAGGTCGCGGGTATAGCCCACGACGATGTAGCCGTTCGCCCGCCGCACGCGGACCAGAGAAACTTCCGTGGGAATCGGCTCCCCGTTCAGTTTCTGGTGCAGCCATTCAAATCGGACTCTTCCTCCCGCGAAAGCTTCCTGGACTTTCTCCTGGGCGCTTTCGAAAGAAAGGCGCCCATCAGGCTGGTACTCCGGCGACAAAAGAAAAAATTTCGCTAGATATTCATCCTTCTCGGCCAGATCGAACAATCTAAGGGCAGCCTCGTTGCAGTCAATGTTGTTGTAGTTTTCGTCCCAAAAAGTACAGCAGAGAGGCGTGGCGTCGAGCATGATCTGGGTCCGCTGCTCGGCTTCGGCCAGAAATCGCCCGGCTAAGAGCGTGGCCATGTGTGTGCTGACCGTCTGCACCGTTTCCACGTCGCTGTGTCCGAGCGGCGGCATATATGGCTGCTGCTCGAGAAGCCTGCCGGTCACCAGCACAGCTTCAAGCTCGTTTTGAAGATAGACGGGCGAGGCGATGAAAAAGGGCAGGGAGAGCGCTTCCCGGAGGAAAACGAAGCGCTCGGCCGGGTCATCGCCGGTGACCAGGACGGGGTTTTGGGATCCAGGAATTCCTGACTCAAGGCCACACGGCGTTCGGCAATGGCCGTTTCTTCCTCGGCCGGATAGCCCTGAAGCACGGCCGGGCGGAACAACCCGCCGTTTTCCGGCACGAGGATCACGGTCCGCTGCATGCCAAGAGCCGCATTGAGCCGGCGGCTCACGGAGAAAAAAAGGTTCTCGTCGTCTATGTGCTTGCCCTGGATGCCGGACAACTCCGCCATCAGCCTGAAGCCCCGCCGCTTTTGTTCGAGCTCGTGGCGAATGCGGATGGAGTCGGTGTCAAGACGCAGCATCCTGGCGACGGTCTGTTCGGACAAACGGCGTAGGTACTCGACTTCACTGCGCAATTCGTCAAGCTCCCGCTGGGAGATATCCGCTTTAGTGTCTTTTTTCATACAGGCACACTGAACAGGCAAAAGACGCCGGTCCAGTCAAGGACGCGGGGCCTTCCCTGGATGTCGGCGATCTCTACCCCGGTATAAATGCCCAAAAGCGGCGCCCTGCCCGCGACAGTCCTCTGGACCACCAGGGTATCTTCCATGTCCAATCCTCCGTATCCCGCCGCGCGGCCCGCGCAGTCTATGTACAGGGCGAAAACGGGCCTGCGCCCGTCAATGCCTGCGAACAGAGCTTCCATTTTGGGCGCCATATAATCAAGGTCAAGGCTGCGATACATGACCTGGAACTCGGTTCCCGCAACCATGTCGGGCTCGAACATGACAATCCCGTCCCGTTCCTTGTCGATGCCGAGATAAAGGCGGCTCGCGTAACTGCTTTCGTCGAACTGGCCCCATTTCTCGCTCCCGTTGACGCCGAGAATCAGGAAAAATGGATACTGTTCCGGCGTGACGGCGGACCCGAGCAGCTTGTCCATAAATTTCAGGGCCGGCTCATCGTTGATTTCCAGGATGGTCTGCGCGTCGGATTTAGTCACCGTGTAATAGCCGGTGGCGGGATAACATCCATGCATGATGACGCTGTCGATGCGAACGTCGCCGCCGAAAACCAGCCCCCAGGATACCGTGCTCGCCAACACGGTCGCCAAGCCATTGTCTGGCGGGCGTGCACTGGTAGTCGCCCTGCAGCCCGGCGCCCTTCAGATCGGGGAGAAAACCAAGGCAATCCTCCATGGCCACCAGGAGGTGGGTAGCCATGACCATTCGCATCTCGCCCTGGGTGCGGTCGATGGCGTCGTAAAAAAGAAGCATCTGCGAATCGGGCGTTATGCCGAGGGCGGCGAGCTTTTGGCCGAAGCGTTTTCCGGCCTCTGTCTCGCTTCCCGCAAGGCCGCTTTCCGTAAGGATGTCGCAGCGCGCCCCATCCAGCCAGAATAAAGCCAGAATTACCTGGTCCCCGGCATAACCGAAGGACGTGTTGCTGATGGCGCCGACGGCTCCGCCCCCGACAATGGGCACATTTTCGCCGACCACTCCGGCAACGGCGTCGCGCAGGACTTCCGCGTCATGCCGCGCCGTAGCGAACAGCAGAACCAGATCGCAAGGGTCGGTTCGGCCGGCTTGCTCCAAGGCGGCCCGGGTCGCCTGAAGGCCTGCGCCCCAAGTTACCGGTTTTTCACTATAGCCGACGCCAACACGCATGACTACTCTAAAACCTCTTCTTCCCCGAAGGACAAAGCTTCAATCCAGATACACATCGGTTGTTCACAGCACATCCGTTCGGACCGGCCTGCAGCCGCCACGACACGAAGGTACACAAACTCTCCTAATCTCTGTTTACGTGAAAAAAATAATAATGCAATCGCGGAAAAATGGAAATAAGCGGGCTACCGCATTCGCGCCGTTTTGGCGACGCAGCTCTCGCTTTCCGAATGGTTCAGGTCTACGGCTTGCCTCGACGCAGGCTCCCTGATATTGAAAGCCAAGGTCCAACGGTCAACGCGGAGGCGCCATGTCACTTTTGTTCGGTCTTTTCGTCGTGCTGGCGATTTGTTTACTCACTGTTTTCTTTTTTCCCCAGCCACGCTATGGCCAGATGCGCGGTTGCACGGGCCGCGCTCTGCAGGCGACCATGGAACAAAAAGCGACAAGTGAGGATGTTGGCTTACGGCGCACGTAGAAAGTCGCCAGGGTAAAACAATATAAATTACAAAGCCCGCCGAGAAACGGCGGGCTTTGTTTCTAGAGGGGCAAAAGTGTAACAAGGCCGAAAGACAGGAGTTGGCGAGTTTGCGACACTCAAATTGGTTAGACAGACGTAAAAAGTTGCGGACTCAGCGTTATCTACCTTCCGGGACATCTATCTCCTCAACGACCGTCTTAACACCGGGAACGCCCATGACGGAACTCCGCACCTTATTGATATCGCTATTTCTCTTCATCTGCCCCCGCACGAAGACTTTACCGTCCTCGGCAGTCACGATCAGGTTGGTAGCATCAAAATTTTTGTCGTCCATCAGTTTTCGAGAAACCGCTTTGGCCAGGGCTTCGTCGGCGGGGGAAGCGGCATCGGAAATTTGGGGGGCCGCGACCAGTATTACCGCAAGCAAAGCGGCGCGAGCGATTAAGGAAATGTAACGCATGGTGTCATCCTTTTTTCATGGTGAAACAACGCTTTGTCTGCCAGCCTGCCCGGGAGACAAAGCATCCATGCTCCCCGAACCGGTAGCATGGACCTACAACCTTTAACACATGTGTCCCAAAGCATGTATTAGGAGGTCCTTTAGACGACAACTATTATCGTAAAAATAAAGCGAAAAAATAAGCCCCCGCGGAAAAGCTCCACGGAGGCTGTCGAGAGATGGAAGGCAACGGTCAGATTTGCGCCAGGGCCTGGTCCAGGTCGGCGATGATATCCTCCACTTGCTCGATGCCCACAGAGAGCCGGACGAATTCCGGTGCGACCCCCACCGCCCGGAGTTGCTCCTCGGACAACTGGCGGTGGGTGCTGGAAGCGGGATGCAGGATGCAGGTGTGCGCATCGCTGACATGGGTCGCGATATTGCAGATGGTCAGCTTGTTCATGAACTGTTCCGCCTTCTCCCTGCCTCCAGCGATACCGAAACTTACCACTCCGCAGGATCCGCCTGGCAGGTATTTTTGGGCCAGTTCGTAATACTCGTTGCCGGGCAGGGAGCAGTATTTCACAAAAGAAATCTTGGAATGCGCGTCAAGATATGCGGCCACGGCTTCCCCGTTCTCGCAATGGCGCTTCATGCGCACGTGCAGGCTTTCCAGCCCTTGGCTCAGGATGAAGGCGCTGAACGGCGACTGCACGCAGCCGAGATCACGCATCAGGTGGGCCGTGGCTTTTGTGATATACGCGCCGGCAAGGCCGAACCGTTCGGTGTAGACAAGCCCGTGGTAGCTCTCATCCGGCCGTGTCAGTCCCGGGTACTTGTCCGCGTGCGCGTTCCAGTCGAATTTGCCGCTGTCAACGATGGCACCGCCCACGGCCGAGCCATGTCCGTCCATATACTTGGTGGTCGAATGGGTCACTATGTCCGCGCCCCATTCGAAGGGACGGCAGTTGACGGGCGTGGCAAAGGTATTGTCTACAATCAGCGGCACTCCATGGGTGTGGGCCATGCGAGCGAAACGCTCGATGTCCAGCACGGCGGATGTGGGATTTGAGATCGTCTCCCCGAAGACAGCCCTAGTGTTGGACCTGAATGCTTTTGCCAATTCCTCATCCGGGCAGTTGTTCCGAACAAAGGTCGTTTCGATGCCCATTTGTTTCATGGTGACCGACAACAGGTTGTAGGTCCCGCCATAAATTTCCGCCAGGCAGATAACATGTCCGCCGCTCGGGCAAATGTTGAAGATTGACATGAAGGTCGCGGCCTGACCCGACCCCGTCAGCATGGCGGCGGTCCCGCCCTCCATGGCGGCTATTTTAGCGGCCACGTTGTCGGTAGTAGGATTTTGCAGCCGGGAGTAAAAGTATCCGCTCTCCTCCAGGTCGAACAGCTTGGCCATGGCGGCGCTGGAATCGTACCGGAAGGTCGTGCTCTGGATAATGGGCACTTGGCGGGGTTCGCCGTTTTTCGGATGATACCCGCCCTGCACGCAGGTCGTGTCGATATGTGTCATGGTCTGCCCTCAATGCATATGGTGAAACTCAAAAACCGATTTGCCTGTATACCGTCATCACGGCAGCATGTATAACCGTATGGCCCGCGCCGTCAACCCGAATCGCCAGGGAATCTCGGTGTAGCAATTCCGGGGCCGTATGGAGCTCTATCCACAAGAAATCCATGCATGCCTGCAGATCGAAACGATACGCCGTTCACCGTTCTTTTTATTTTTCCGACAACCATCAACTGCTGCGGCACCCGCTCATGCCGTTACAGCCGACGACGGTCCGCCGGCATTCCGCGTCCAACGGTACTCATTTATTTTGAAAACGGCCTCTTTTACAACGAAGACCGGTATTATATTATACCAATTCCGTACAGGCCAGCTCGGGGATCGCCCGCCAGGTAGAAGAAGCGGCGTCCGGCGGAATGGCTCATGCCAAAAGCGATGCTTTCCTCGACAATTTCAGCATATATCTGTTCAGCGGCACCGACGGTCAAGCCGTGGCTTGGAACACCCTTCTCGACGGAAACATGTGGAAGGACAGCCACAGCGGGGACAGATCCTTTCGCCGGCGATCTGAGCTGGGGCATAGCCATGGAAATTTATGCCTTCCAGCTCACCTGCCCACATGTAAACCGCGCTAGAAGTTTCACGGACAACCCAAGTCACAAAATTTCGGATCTATAACTGTAGGACGTATATTTTAATACAGCGAAATGTTTAAAGGACTACGTATCCATCATCGCATAAACTATACATGAACCTTCTCTGTTTCTAACAGGGGATGACAAACGGTGAATTAATATTATCTTAATATGCGTACGCGTCGCGTCTTAATCAAAATTAAAAACAAAAAATACTTCCATAGAGCTTTAAAAATGGCGTCGATTTATTTAAACGACCGCTGATCGCATAGCCGACGTAAAATCCAACAGAGGAGCAGCAAATATGATCCGGTATATTGACAGCAAAAAAAAATGGGAAGATCGTTTCTTGGATGGCTTGACAGCCATTTTCATTTTTCTTTCGCGGAATACTACAACCCTGAAAATATCAATTTCGGCGTGCTGCGGGTGGTGAATGACGACATGGTTCAACCAGGGACGGGGTTTGACGCGCATCCGCACCGGGACATGGAAATCCTCTCCTACGTTATTGATGGTGAATTGACGCACGCGGACAACATGGGGAACAAGCACGCCCTGACCCGCGGCCAGGTCCAGTACATGAGCGCCGGCGCCGGCGTCCTGCACAGTGAGCACAATCTTGGGGAAAAGATGCTCCGCTTCCTTCAAATCTGGATACTGCCGGACGCGCGGAGGCACAAGCCCAACTACGGCGATTTTCCTTTCAAAATCGAAGACCGAGAAAACAAATGGCTTCCCATGGCCACCAGTATAGACAATACGGCGTCGGATGCCCCCATTCGCGTTCACCAGGACATCAACGCCTACGCAACCATTCTCACTAACAAGGAAGCCATTGAGTTTCCTGTGGCCAAGGGGCGGTAAGCCTATCTGATCATGATCGAAGGGGCCGCCGACATCAACGAGATCAGGGTAGGCATGCGCGACGCCATGGAAATAGTAGAGGAAAGCGTTACCATCAAGCCGGACGGCACGGCGCACATCCTGGTGATCGAAATGGCCAAAGCCTGAACCGTCGGCTGCAAGTGTTCAGTTTGCGCTTGACTTGTTTACGGTGGGCAGAGGCACAGAGTCTGCTTCCTGCCAACGCCTCCAAGCATCTTCCCGCAAGGATTTGCAGAATCCTTGCCAGAAGACGAACTTTTTTTAAAGTTAATTTGCTCTAGCGCTTGACAGGAAGCCCTTGGTACCCTAAATCCGAAAGCACATGCCGGAGTGGTGGAACTGGTAAACGCACGGGACTCAAAATCCCGCGCCCGCAGGGGCTTGAGGGTTCGAGTCCCTCCTCCGGTACCAAACTCACATCCGTTTTAGTCGTAGAAGGCCGAAAATTCCTGTGTTAGCAAGGGTTTCGGCCTTCTTGGCATGTACGGTATTGTTCAAGAAATTTGTAGACATTGATCTCTTCTCATATGTCTAAGAAAAGCCGCTTAGGTCAAGACATGGGCGAGACCTTCCTGTGGAATTTCTGACCGTTATCCTCCTCACTTCATGCTCAATATTCCGCGCCAGACTCCCGTCTATCTAACCCCGACCGTCTTTCAGCTTGCCGCCTGTCAGAGCCGCTACGCCGTTCACCCTCTCGCCTTTCTTCCGCTATGGGCCACTCAAGGTGCACCTTTCGCCGGTCATAAAAGCGTCTGTCGATGGGGCACCTATCAAAGAAGCGCCTAACGGCATAGCGCCGGTCAAGAAATCGTTTTTGCTGCATTGTTGTTCCTCCCCCAGTTCGGCTCAAATCAGACCCACCTTCAAAACTCCCCCGGCACCTCAACAACCTTATCCAAACATAAAAGATGGAAGATAGTCAACCGGGGAACCGCCGCCTGCCATCATATCCCCAAAGCGAGACAAAGCTCGCTCTCCTCAAGAGCTTGCCAGCCCTGTCCCGGCATTCCGGTCGAATTTCAGGGTTCGTCAACAGCCCATATGCGTTGGCGTCTTTTCCGGTCTCCACGTCCACTCCCTTACCCAGCGGAAGCATCATCGCGCGGAATGGTCCAGTTTTCCTTCCTGAACATCGTTCCCCGGACCGTTGCTTTTTTCGCGGGCGAATACACCGTTCTCCCTTCCACCTCTATCTGCCGCCAGCTCGCGTCAAAGTAATGATCCCGTACCCGGTCCGGGCCGGTATACGGCTCCTCGATGTCGGGACAGCCGCCTATCGCCCGGCAGGCGATGGCCAGAACGTCGACGGAACTCATCAACGCATCGCTGGTCCGGAACGGCCTCTTGTCGCCGAGCGGCTTGACCATCAGAAGCGCGTGCGGCCGGCCGGAATGTTCGTAAGGATCGTCGTCGGCCCTGTCGCGCAGGCCGTCCACCGGCATGTCCAAGGCGGCCCGAAGGCTTCGGCTGTCCGCCTCGCAGTGATCCGAGACCAGGATAATCGTAGTGTTGTCGTAAGCTTCTTCCGCGCGCAACCAGTCGAAGAAATCCGCCAGCATGGTCATGACGTGGATTTCGGTATACACGTGCTCGGGGACGACGCCGTTAACCCGTATGGACTGGCCTTCGGTCTCGGGGTAAGGGTCTTCCACCGGTATCAAGCTATCCTTGGGCAAGTGCCAGAACATATGCGGTAAGGTGCTGTAAAAAAACGAAAGGTCGGGCGGGAAGCATCCGCCCGGAACATCCGGGGCAGGAGCCCGAGAGCCGCGCTCTCATACAGTATCCGGGCCATCTCCGCGCCGGTGACGCTGTGCGCAGAGTCAAACAGCCATTTACCCTCCCGGTACACCGCTCGTTTGGCCATATGGGGCATCGCCTTGAACAGACCCACGGAGATAAAGAAATCCGTGAAATAGCCGCGATACCCCGCCGCGTAGCCAAGGCCAATCTTTTGCTCCCATTCTTGCCGGAGATCCCACAAATCGGGTTTGTCCAGGATACGCGGCACGTGTCCCCCGGTTTGGCGCGCAAGAATTTCCCCATCCAGGGGGTACACAGGATGCATGATGCCCGAGTCAAAACCCTGTTCGCCAAAAGAGCGCGGAAGAACCGCGACGGCCTCGCTGAACTTCTGCAACAGCGTGGTTTCCGGCCGCTGGTTGAGCTTGCCCGGCGTGAAGTCCGGCCCCCCGAAAATGCTCGGCGCGGAAAAGGAGGTGGCGAATCCCGGGGACATGGTGTCAGGATACCAGGTGAACCCGGCCAGGCGTTCCGCGAGAGAGGGTTTTTCCGCGAGAACTTCTTCCATGTGCCCGCCGGTGAACATGTCGAGAAAAAATATCAATACATTGGGTTCGTTTCGGCTCAGACTAAAAAAATCCCGCCGGGCCTGCGCGGCTTCCAACCCGTCGGATACGATTGGCCGGGAAGCGTTATCGGCCCTGTACACGCTGAAAGCCGCGTCGACGCACAAAAAGAAAGCAGTTGCCGCCAGGGTCAGCGTCAGTTTTTTGCTTTACCGGAAATGGAAAACAACCGCGATTATGAGGACAAGGCCGGAAAAAACGGCGGCGTCGACAAGAAACCCGGAAATGTTCCCCAGGTTGCGGGCCTTTTCAAGAAGAGTCCCGTTGATCGCGCCGTAGTCGCCGGTAAACAGGGTTGAATGGACCAGCGCAATCAGGGCGGCGAGTAGGGCCGCGAAGGTCAGGACCGGCCTGGCGGGCGCAGGCGTCACCACCCGTAGTGCGGCGCAAAGTAGCAGCCAGAGCAGCAGATACGGCAGCATGGCCATCAGGATATCCCTCACCGGCAGGTTGAAAAAATCCGGTTCGGACACATATAGCGCCAGCGGCGAAGCTATCAGAACCAGCAGGCCGGTGACAAGTACCGAGAGGGCGAACAGAGAGGCTTCGCCCCTGGCGGACAGAGCGGCATACACGGAGGCCGGGCCAAATCCGGCAAATCCTTTTCCCTTGGCGGTCGGGGTGAATGTGAACCGCCGGTCCGGCGCATACAGGCGACGCGCGAGCCCGGCGAATTTTTCCGGCACCAAGCGCTGCCAGACATTGCCGAGCAGCATCAACGCGTTATTGCCGGTCCAGTAAATCAGTAATGCCGAGGGCGCCGCATACAGCAAGGCCAAAAACAGAGCCGCCACAACTACGCCCTGCAACCTGTCGCGTCGGCCAAAACCGGAAGCGGTGTACAGAGCGCCCAGGTTGCAGAGGGTCATGAGCAGGGGAAGCGCGTTGAAGCCACCCAGCAAGCCGTCGGGGCGGGAAAGATCGGGGATGATGCCCCAGGCCAAAGCCCGGATGGGCCCGAATGAACCGATCATGTAGTAAGCGGCGCACAAAAACGGCACCTGCAGGAGAATCCCCACGGACGATCGCAAGGCCATGAGGGGGTTGTAGGCATAGCGCCTGTATAACGCCCGGATACGCGCCTGCCGTTCCCCGCCTCTACTCTCACGTTTTATGGCTGCCAGTTGGGGTGCCATGACCTTTTGCACGACTGCTTCCCGGGCCTGCATGGCCATGGCCATGTGCTTGAGCGGCACAAAAAGGATCGAGCTGACGAGAGACAGGCCGATCAGGGCCGTTCCGTAGCTACCGGTCAGCTCTGAAAGAAAAATGTACAGGTGCTTGTAGGCCAGTTCCAAGGGAAGGATACTGACGGAATACAGGAAAGACCCCATGCTCATGCCCCCTTCCCCTGTTTCGCTCCCTGCCCCTCCAGGGCCAGGTATGCGCACTTGGCCATAGCCCAGTCCGCGATGAACGCGCCCGAACAGCCGAAGTTGGCGACGGTCTTATCCCGCAACCCGGCCAGTTCCTCGCTATCCATGGCCAAGGCTTCGCGTATCAGGCCAAGAAAAGCCGCGCGGGAAAGGGAGCGCAACTCTTCGGGGGTAAGTACCGGCCCTAGGCAGCGTTCCACCTCTTCTTCCCAGACGTACTCCAGTTCGGCTATCTCGAACTTCTCCCGGTTCAGCATGGGGATGTCCAGGGTCAACACGGGCCGCTTGTACAGGAACGCGAAATCAAACCGCACACCGGACTTGTCCGAGATCATCAGGTCGGCTGCCGCGAGCGAAGGCCCACCGTTCACGTCCAGGTCGAGCATCGCGCCATCAAGGGGTTCGAACTCGTCGCGTAGGGCCTGGATGAACGGCTGCTCCACCTTCAGGGAAAACGGATGAGGCCGGATGATCACCCGGTACCCATCCTCCAGGAGCCAGAGGATGAACTCCGTTCCGCAGTAAACAAGGCAGTTTTTCTCTCCCCATGAGGGCGCTACCAGAATGACCGGGGGATCAGACATCCCATTTTTAGGCACTACGGCGCGGGCCAGTTCATCGAGACAGGGTACCCCTGCGCTGACGCACTCTCGGGCGGGCAAGCCGCGCTTGCGTTCCAGAAGGCGTACGGATTCCCGGTCGCCGTCTCCCATGAGCAGAAGCGCATTACAGGTATCGTGGGCATTTTTGTAATACAGGGCGACGCCGCCGACGCCGTGCACTACGTGGGCGAGGCATTTGACGTGGCGTGGGACGGGCATGGGATAACCGGGAGTGCCGATGTTGGCTGTGGTTTGCAGCATGACAGCGGCCCTGATTCCTGCCGCCCTGGCAAAGGCCGCAGGCCCCGTGCCGATATACCGCGAGGCCATGTACGGACTTTCAATGGCCAAACCCGGATCCTCGATGTCCATGCTCAGGTAACGGAACGGGTATGCCTTTTTTAGCAGCGCCTCCACGATGGGCTTGAAGGTGGACCAGTAGATTCTTCCCTCGGAAAACAGCACCAGGTCCTTGTGGTTTGTCTCCGTTTTCCGGGCGGGACCCGTCGAAAGCCGGTCACGTAGCCCGTACCAGATGTTTTTGCCGAAATAAAGCGCGGTGGTCAGCAAACTGACGCAGAGGTAGATGAGAATGTTCCCGGTTCCTGGGTCCAAGTAGGCCCAAGCCAGATCCGGAAGGAGGAGGGATACGGCGAAAAGCAGTCCTGCCAGGCCCGCTCCGCGAAGCGGGCCCGTATGGCGCGTCCCGGAAAAACGTTGCCCTGGTTTCATTCGATTATGGCCTGCAACCGGCGCAGCATGCGCTTGAGCTTGATGTTCGAATAATCGATGTAGCCCCGTTCCAGTCCCCACAGGCCCCAGACATAGTCCACCAGACTTTCCATTTCCCAAAGCCGGCTTCCCTCGCCCACATCTGTGATGCCGCGGGAGTTGACGAACTGTTCGCGAGCTGTCGCGTCCATGCCAGCTTCCAAGATAAAGCTAGCCGTTTCCCAGAGGGGATGCGCGAACCCCGCGTACTCGAAGTCAATGATCAGGAGATCCCGTCCGTGATCGCCGGAAACGAGAATGTTCTCCAAGGCCAAATCACGATGGCACAATACCTGGGGCTCGCCGTCAAACACATCCGCCCTCTCCAGCAGCCACGCCCGCTGGGCGGGCGGCGCCGATTCCCCGGTCAGGGATTCGAATTTCAGGATCTGGTCGCGTATCAGCATGGGCGGCAGGGGGGATTCCGCGGTATGGGGTATGCTGTTCAGCTTTGCCAGTGTCCTTGCCAGACTGCGGAAAAATCTTGGCTCCAGGTCTTCGGAGACCGCCACCCGATGATCCGCCATGAAACGCGTCATCTTCAACCCGCCGGGAAAGAAGGCCGTTTCCGGGGTTATTCCGAGGTGCCGGATCAGGTTATAGATCACCGGCTCCTGTTCGCGGTCGATGAAGGCGTCCGTGCCGTGGCCCGGAATACGCAGACAGCGCATGACACCGGCGTGATCGCGTACCTGCCATGTGCTGTTGGTCAACCCCTTAAGGCGTACGGGAGGAAAGTCAACGCTGCTTAGTTGGGCAATTTCCTCATGCGTGATCAGGCCGTAGTGCAGGGCGTCCTTGATGGTGTCCGTCTCTTGCAGAAAGGGCTCTTCGATCAGGGTGGCATAGACCGGGACCGAAGGCAGAAGTCCGAGGACCGCCTCTTCCCAGTAATCATCCAGCGCACAGTGTTTCAGTCCTTCAGCCAAAGCGGACGCGGTTTCGCCTTCCCAGTAGGAAAGGCCGCACATGCTGTGGCCGGTAGCGGTCCATTTTTCCACCCGGACGATTCGCCCTGTTTCGTCCGTGAAGACTTCCCATTCCAGACCGTGGACGGTGGGCTGGCAGACGAATTGCGATTTGCCCGGCTGAACCCGCGAAAGCACGTTTTTGCGAAACACCACGTCTCCGTCTACCAGGAGCGAGCCTTCAAGCCTGTCGACCGCGAGCAGAAGCGAACTGTGCGTATTACGCGTGTCATGCTCCGGGTTGTGGACGAATTCCACATTGAACTTGTCCTTGAGGTAGACGAACTTTTCCGCCATGTACCCAACCACCAAAGTGATGCGGTCTATGCCACTGTCCCGCAACAAGCGCAGGGTCTGCTCCACGATGGGAACCCCGTTGATGGGAGTGAGCGGTTTGGGACAGGAAAAGGAAATGGGCTGAAAACGCCTTCCGACACCGGCGCAGAAGAGAATGGCGTTCATAAACGGAAGTACCCCAATAGGCTGAGAACGTGGTTGGTTTTTAAATATCGACCAATACCGCGAGTTGACGGGTGCTTACGAATCATGCCATGAAAATGACCGCCCCCGGCAGCAAATTTTTTTTCTTCTAAACAACTTTATTCCGCCCTCACCGCTTAGCGGCATAGGGACTCTGGTCGGCGGCGCTGATTTGCGATTCCAGGTTTTCCTCACGTTTGCCGAGTACAGGCTAAAGCTGGACGTAAGCGATATACTCTCGCCATCTTCACCGCAATAGGTCGTTTTTACCAATTTTTCCAATTCCCGCTCAAATACCAGTCCTAACAACACTTTTTGTGAATCAACTAGTTTTCCTGGAGCTATCATATCCGAACGGACCGTTCTGGAGAGCAAAAACCAAATACGGCAGGCCAAGCTTCGCTTTCATCCAGCGGGAATGAAGTCAGGTAAGGCATAAAGAAGCTTGGTGGGAAATGAATGCTCAAGTGGTGAACATGGAGCCGCCTGAAAACGGCAGCCTGTTACGTTCACTACGGTGGGAACCGTCTGAAAAGCACAATATGGGCCGTCAACTTGCCCCGATTTACGTTCCTTGGTGAAGACGCAACACGGAAGGCTGTCAATCCTTCTTGAGTCCACGGAGGAGTGCTATCTCGCGGCTATACCCGTCGTTGTCGTTGGGTGTCTCCAGATAGAACGGCAAATCTTTGAGCGCCGGGTGATTGACGATACCTCGGAATCCATCGAGGCCGATATGTCCCTCTCCTATTGCCGCGTGCCGGTCCTTGCCGCTTGCCAAGGGAAACTTGGCGTCGTTGCAGTGAACGGCTCGCAGGCGCTTTAACCCCACCGTCTTATCGAACTGCCGGAGTACCCCGTCCAGTCCGTTCACAATGTCATACCCGGCGGCGAACACGTGGGCGGTATCCAGGCAGACCCCAAGCCTATCCTTATGCGCCACGGAATCAATAATGGCCGCAAGCGTCTCGAACCTGCCGCCGACTTCTGAGCCCTGACCGGACATGGTCTCCAGAAGGACCAGCGTCCGCTGGTCAGACCTGAGAACGGTGTTCAGGATATCCGCCACTAGGCCTACCACTTCCTCGGACAGGGGTTCCGGATGGGTGCCGGGATGGAAATTGTAGAGAGCGCCAGGCGTGTGCTCGAGCCGACCAATATCGTCCGCCATGATCTCCCGGGCGTAATCCTGCTTATGCGCGTCACGCGACGCCGGATTCAGCGTGTACGACGCATGCCCCATGATAGGGCCGAGGCCGTGATCGCGGGCAAAGCCATTGAAGATGGCGACATCGTCGAGGTCCAGGGCCTTTGCCTTGGCCCCGCGCGGATTGCGGGTGAAAAACTGGAACGTGGTCGCGCCGATGCGGAGCGCTTCCTTCCCCATACCCATGTACCCAAGGGTCGTGGAAAGATGGCAGCCTATGTTGAGCATGTTTTCGTCCTCTGATCTCGTCGCTGGTCGCCGGTATTATTTTTTTTCAATAACCAGACGCAACCTGGTATGTTCCGGGAGCTCGCTGCCCCTGGTGACATACGCCTCGTCCAGCAATATTTCCTGGGTTGCCATATGGGAGTTGAGCCAGACGAGTTCCGTAAATATCTGGTCGATCCCTTCCATGTGGATCAGCCCATCCTTGATATAGCAGATGCGCCCCTTGTCCTCCGGGATCCCGGCCCCGAAAGCGGGAAACGTTATGGCGTCGAGAACCAGATGGCGGTTTTCGTCAATATGGTAATACTCATTCCAAGGTATTTTTTCCAAAGAATGGATCCAGCCGAAGAACAGGCGATTGCCGATCCCGGCCGGAACTTCGGCGTAAACGGCTCCAGTTTTCCAGTCCGTGATGCGGAGTACCCACTCGGTCGTGGGGGACGGATGGACACGACACCCCGTTCCAAGCAAAACGAACAGGATAGCGGCCAGAACAATCACGAAACGGTGAGCGCGCCAACGCTCCTCGTTTCGATTGAAAGTTGCATTTGAAAAACGCACATTCACCTTCAACATGCCCTTGTCGTTTAGAGTACTTTTCGATCCAAGATAAAAAATATTAGATAAAAGTCAATGAGTTATATCATGTTTTCTGTGATGGTACACAGCCCAATAGTTTCTTCGAGTGGGAGGAACAGCCGGAATTCAGGGAGCCGCCTCTGGAAATCATGGAATTTCATCATCTCTGCGTATTTTGATTCACTGTAACCGCTCGATGCTCGCGAGACCAACACCGGCCTTTGCGGCAAGATCGTCGGCCACATCGTTCGCCACCACGGCGAATTCGCGAGCGGGATGACAATCACGCGCCCACATGGGACGAACGCGTAACAATGGCTGTGCGCTGCTGCACGAAAACACATTGAAGCTGAGGAATGACAAGTTTTACATGCCGTCCGACGGACCGTGGGGCGCTATATCCTCGAACGCGGTGTAGCAGGGAATGTACATGAGCCGAACGGTCCCCACGGGCCCGTTACGTTGTTTGCCGATGATGATTTCGGCCTCGTCCATGGCCGGGCGGTCCACCCCTTTTGGCAGATAGGCGGCCTCGCGGTAGATGAACATAATGATATCCGCGTCCTGTTCGATAGCGCCGGATTCACGTAGGTCCGACAACATGGGACGCTTGTCGGCCCGCTCCTCGACCTTGCGGTTGAGCTGGGAAAGGGCGATGACCGGCACGTTCATTTCCTTGGCCAGGGCTTTCAGGCTGCGGGAAATTTCCGAGATCTCCAGTTCGCGCGAGTCCACGCGCCGCGAGGAGCGCATGAGTTGCAGATAGTCCACAACAACCATGCCGATGCCGTGCTCCGATTGCAGGCGGCGCGTTCTGGCGCGCAATTCTAACGGGGTCAGGGCCGGAGTATCGTCTATGAAGATGGGCGCGGCCGAAAGAACGCCAGCAGCCGCGTGCAAATTCTGCCAATCGCTGTCTTGGAGAAAATTTTTGCGCAGGCGAGACAGGTCCACCTTGCCCCAGGCGCAAAGCATGCGCTGCATGAGCTGCTCCATGGACATTTCCAAGGAGTAGATGATCACGGGAACGTTGCCCCAGACCGCGGCCCGCATTGCGAGGTTAAGAACGAAAGCCGTCTTGCCCATGGCTGGCCGGGCGGCCACGATAATGAGATCAGACGGCTGAAGCCCGGCGGTCATCATGTCGAGTTGGGCGTATTTCGTGGGTACCCCGGTAATCATGTCGTTCCGGTCCATGCGCTTGGCCAGATCTTCAAAAACCTTGGTGGCCAGCTCCTTGGCGCTGTGAACCGTTTTGCCCGCCGTTTTGTTGGATATGGCGAACACGGCCTGCTCGGACTCGTCCAAAAGCTCGTTCACGGCCAAAGCCGGATCATAGCAGCGGCCGATGATATCCGAGCACGACGAGATAAGAGTCCGGGCCAAAGACTTGTCGCGCACCATGGTGGCGAAATATTCCACATTGGCCGTGGAAATGGCGGAATTCATAAGTTCCGCGAGGTATGCAGCGCCGCCCGCGCTTTCTAGCTTGGACTGGCTTTTCAGATGCGCGGCAACGGTCGCCAGGTCAACGGGCGCGGCAGCATGGGAAAGATCCAGGAACGCGTTGAAGATATCGCGATGCGCTGGCAGATAGAAATCCTCACCTGCAAGATTTCCGATAAGGATGGTCAGCGCTTCGGGCTTGATAAAAACCCCCCCAAGCACGGCCTGCTCGGCCTCTACGCTGTGGGGGGGGACTTGGCGCAACACGTCAACCGGGGCAATGTCGGCGGATTTTTTCCTGCTCCCCCGGCGGACCGGGGGAGCGTCATTTCCATTAAGACTGGACATCGGATGCGGCAGGGGCGTTGACTTCAGCCTCATCTTCGGCAGCGTCTTCCCAGGTGGCGTCCGTCTTGACGGGATCGGCGGCTTTAGGAGCGGCCTGCTCGTCTTCATAATAGTGATGTTCTTCGGGTCGCACCTTGACGGTAAGTTCCGCGATAACGTCCGCATGCAGGCGAATGCGTACCGGGAAATCGCCGATGGTGCGGATGGGCGCATCGAGGATCACGCGACGACGGTCGATTTCGATGCCTTTCTGGGCCAGGGCGTCGGCAATAACAGCGCCGGTAACGGAACCGTATAGCTTGTCGTTTTCGCCCACGCGCATGGTGATGGTGATGTCCGCGTTCTTGATACGGGCACCCAGTTCGCCGGCGACGGAACGGAGCGCGTCCATCTCGGCCTGGAGTTTCTTGCGTTCGAGTTCAAAGACCTTAAGGTTGGCCTTGGTGGCGGGCATCGCCATGCCCTGGGGCAGGAGATAGTTGCGGCCGTAACCGGCCTTCACGGTGACGACGTCCCCGAGCCGACCCAGGTTTTCAACGTCTGCTCTCAGAATAACTTGCATGGCGACCTCCTAGAGCACGCTTTTCTTTTTCACGTCACTGGCATGCGCGGCGGTATAAATCATGAGCGCCATCTGACGGGCGCGCTTGATCTGGACCGTCAGACGGCGCTGATGAAAGGCGCATGTGCCGGTAATGCGGCGGGCAATGATCTTGCCGCGCTCGGTGATAAAGTCGCGCAAAATGTCGACGCGTTTATAATCCAGAGGCAGATCCTTGTCCGCGCAAAAACGGCAGAACTTGCGGCGTGGGGTAAACTTTTTCCTGAAGGCCATCTTATGCCACCTCCTCAACATGGTCCGCGAGCTTCACGGTGGTGAACTTGAAAATGCCGTCGGCAATGCGGATGTTGCGCTCCAGTTCGGCGATAAGCGCGCCGGGAGCGGCATACTCCAGACGCACGTAGAACCCGCGCATCTGCTTCTGGACGGGATAGGCGAGGTCGCGCATGCCCCAGGGGTCGGTTGCCAGCAGTTTGCCGCCTTCCCGTTCAATGACGGCCACAAGCGCATTGATAACGGAATCGCGCGCTTCGACCGTCAGCTCCGGGGATAGGAGCAGCAAAGTCTCAAACTTTCTCATACACACTCCTTATGGTCATTGGCCCTTTCCATCAAGGGAAAGAGCAAGGTAAACTAAGGTGATTAGCCGGTGTGGGGGATCATGTCAAGCTGTCGGGAAGGGACAATCAGTATACCCTCGGGTTTTTGCCGAGGCTGCAGAAGATTTCGTGGGGGATGGTACCCCAATCCCGGGCAAGATCACCGGGCGTTACTCGACCGGGGCCTTCCCCTCCAAGAAGGTAGGCGATATCGCCGAACGAGGCACAGGACACGTGGGTCACGTCCACGACATGCATCTGCATGCAGACGCGGCCGAGCACGGGACACCGTCTCCCCCGGATGCAGACGTGCCCCTTGCCCGACAGACCTCGCGAAAAACCGTCGGCATATCCCGCACCGATTATTGCGACGCGCATTTTCCGCTCCGCCGTGTAGGTGCAGCCGTAACTGACGGTCTGGCCAGAAGTGAGATCGTACACCCCCATGACGGGAGCGGTCACTTCCATGGCCGGAAGAAGCGGTTCGCCGAGATGCTCCCAGCTCGTTCCGGCGAAGGGATTGCCGCCGTAAAGCGCGAAGCCCAGACGCCCTATATGCGAGGGGAGAGAGGGCAGAAGGACATCCTGGGCGATAAACCCCGCCGAGTTGGCGAGGGACAAGGCAATGTCCGGCCAGAAGACGCGCATGGCAGCGTAAGCAGTCAAAAAGCGCTCTGCTTGGGCCGCGACCGTGGCGTGCTTGTTTGGATCGTCCGCCGCCGCCAGGTGGGACAAAAGCAGGCTTGGCTTGAGATTGGCAAAGGAACGCAAGGACCCAATAAATTGTTCCCGCTCATATTCCCTGAACCCGAGACGGGCCATGCCTGTTTCCACCTTCACTGCGACCGTCAGGGGGGACGCGCCGCTCCAGGCCTGGCTGACAAAGGCGGCCTCCTCCGGAGAACTCACCACGGGTAAGAGATTATGTGTTACGGCGGACGCGGCATCCCTGGGGCTAAGCACGCCCAGCAGGGGAATAATGCTTACCGCCTCGCCGCCGCTGTCGGAAAGCATGTTCCGCAGCAACACGCCCTCATCCATGCTGCCAACGGCCAAGGTACGGCATCCTGCTTCCACGAGCACCTTGGCCACCGGTCCAAGGCCGTGCCCATAAGCGTCAGCCTTGATGACAGCCAGAGGCGGTAGCGTTTTGGCCTTGGAGGCAAGGAACAACCAATTCCGGCGCACATTGTCCAGGCTAATGCGCGTCAGGGGAAGTCCCGTCGGAAAATCCGGGGGGCTTGAAAAGCGTTGCATATTCGGCATGATGCAATCTCCATGTCAAAAGGTGGATACCCAGTCCGAAACTATGAAACGGAGGAAAACTTTTGCCCTTCAGGGCAAGTCATGATAGCTTCGCCGTTGTTTTCCTACGCTTTTATCTGCTCACATTCAACCTTTTGGGGTGACGATGATCCGCGTGGCATACCGGCTTCTGTTTTCCTTTGCCTGTCTTTCCATCGCGCTGGCTTTCCTGACCTCTCCCGCGATGGGGGCCGGACAGAGCGATCTGGCTATGCGGGCGGAGGACGACAGGGACGTCACCTGGACCCTGAATGCCGACAAGGTCACCTCCCTGAGCCCCAGCGAAGTCATCGAGGCCGAGGGTAACGTTGTGCTGCGCCGCGGCGACGAATACCTGAAAGCGGATTACGCCCGCTATTACGCGAGCACCAAATGGGTTTTCCTCAAAGGGAACGTGTCCGCCCGCATGGGTAGGGATGACATGGCGGCCGAGGAAGCGGAATTCGACCTCCGTAGCCGGGTTGGCTGGCTGAAACGCGGCCAGATATATATGGACGGGCCCCATATGTACCTCGCGGGCCAGCGCATCGACAAACACTGGGGCGATGTGTACAGTTTTCAGCAAGCCAAGATCACGGTCTGCGACGGCGAGATTCCGGCTTGGTCCCTGGAGGCCGAGGAAGCCGTTGTGGAAATTGACGGCTATGCCCAGCTCTGGCGGCCTCGCTTCCAGATCAAAGACGTGCCGGTCCTTGTCAGCCCCTGGATGATCATCCCGGCGAAGAAAGAACGGCAAACCGGTTTCCTGACGCCCGAATACGGCAGAAGCACGAGACGCGGCGTGTACTATGATCAGCCGTTTTTCTGGGCCATCGACGAAAGTCAGGATATGACTTTCAATGAATATTTCATGGAAAAACGGGGCCTGATGCAGGGCATTGAATACCGTGCGCGCCCTTCCGTGCGTGAGTCCGCCTGGATTAGAATCGACTGGCTCCATGACAAAATCAAGGTTGACAACGACGCGGACGATGATGTCAACTCAAGGGACGGCCTGGTCCGCAACAACAGTGACCGATATTGGCTGCGGGGCATGTACGAAGGGTATGTTCTGGACCCGAAATGGAAGTTTAGAGCGGACCTGGACTTCGTCTCCGACCAGAACATGCTCCACGAGTTCAAAACCGGCTATGCTGGCTACAACAGGAGCCGGAGCGAGCTGTTCAACCTTTTCCACCGCGACATTCAGGAAAAGGACCTTAACCGCCAGAGCGGGTTTATGCTGTTCCGCGACTGGAACCGCGTCTCCGCCGCCCTCTCTTCGCGCTACCTCCAGGATCAGACCCTTGGCCACGGCAACAAGCCGAGATCTTTGGACAACACTGTACAGCACCTCCCCCAGTTCGACATTTTCCTGAACAAGGGCGGCATTCTCGACGCCCTGCCCCTGGAAATAGCGGCCAGCGCCGAAACAGGTTATATGTACCGCCGTGAAGGCACCCGGGGCATGCGCTACACCATGACCCCTCTCATGTCCTTGCCCTTTCACGGCAAATACGGCTCCATTATGGCCACGGCCGGGCTGCAGCAGACCCTTTACGGGACGGACACCCATTCCAAAACCGACGGCACGGCGATCCAGGACGGGAAAAGCCAGACCATCCCCACCTTCCAGGCGGACAGTTCGACCGAACTTTCCCGAGTTTTCAATATCGCTCCGTCTCTTGTTCCTTCTAAGGAAACCGTGGGCAAGAGCCGCTGGACGTCCGTCCGTCATGCCATCCAGCCCCGTCTTCGCTACAGAAACATCCCGCTCAAGGATCAACACGAAAATCCCCACTATGACGAGAATGATCGGATTCGGCCGCGTAACGAGCTTACCTATTCCGTCACCAACATCCTGACCCGCAAATGGGACCGGGTCGTGCCCCAGATGCCGGCCAAGCAGGGAGAAGAGGCCACTCCGGTGGTCACCACGGATTACCTCGATTTCTTCCGCTTCTCCCTCGAACAGTCTTACGATTTACGTGAAGCCACGCGCACGGACGAGCGCGACAAATACGAGCGCCGCCCTTTCCAGGATCTTATCGCGGAGACGACCATCAGTTTTGACGAGTTCATCTCCCTGACCAGTCGGTCTTACTGGTCGCCCTACCTGGACAAGTTCACCCGTCATGACCACGGGGTCACATTTACTTACGCCCCTTGGGGTTCCCTTTACACGGGCTTTGGCTTTCGCGGGAAAGTGGACGAATACCTGCGCGAACGCCGAGACGAAATTAAAACAATCAATCTAAGCGGCAACCTGAATCTTTATGGGCCCCTTTCCGTGAGCTTCTATTATAGCCACGATTTCGAACGCAGCGAAAACGTGGAACGCAATCTGTATCTCATTTATAATCATCAGTGCTTCCAGATCATGGGCGTCTTCAGTAAGGACGCATACGAAGAAAATTACGGCATGCGCATAGTCCTCACCGGTCTGGGCGAGTGACCGCATTGCCCTTGCCATGAAAAACCGACCGGACAACTGTTCGGTCGGTTTTTCATGCCCATGGACTATCCAGCTGGCAAAAATGATGGTATCCTAGAAAAGTTCTTGCATTTTTCAAAACAATTTCTCCCTGAGATTGTCTTAACGGTGGACAAAAAAGCATAAGCCTGACTCGCCCACGCCAATCTTGAGGGCATTGTGAAGCGAAATATAAACACGTCCTAAATGCCATATTGATATGTGAAAAGGCTCTAAGGGCAGGGCGATGCGACGGTTTCCCGTCGGCTTTTCCGTCCACTGCCGGAGGTTGCATGCACAACTCTTTCCCAGCTCTTTTCTCCACGCTCGTGAGATTGTTTTTTCTCGTCGTCTCGTTTTCCGCCGCTGCCGCGGGATGCGGCAGCGCGCAGTACGCCGCCGGGCCCGACTATACCCCCGACCAGCACGATTACCTCAGGGCCGACGATAGCGCGGCCTATGCCTCGTGCCGTGCTATCTGTTCAGAAAAAACCTCCCTAGCTCTTGTCACCCGCACCGGCTGCCTGGAAGGCTGCGAGGAGGCACGGCGTTCCTTCCCTCTGAACGGTAGGGCCTATTCTTCACGCGTGGACTGCCTTGACTCCTTCGTCCATCAAAATCTTGCCAAGGCCGACCGTATACGGGAATTGCGGGCTTGGTGCGATGCGAACTGGACACACGTTCATAACCGCAAAGGCTGTTACCGGGGAATCGACGCTTTTTACGCAGCCCTGGAACCCGCCTCCATATGCGGCAGCGACGGTAACGACGTCCCCTTCTATAGCACACCCTCGAACTTGCTGCGGGAAGATATGGCCGTTCCCTCTTCCTCGCCCGCGGCGCTTGACCCGACCGTTAACATCCCGGTTTCCGAAAGTACGGATGTACCGGTTCCCGCGCCGAAGGCCGCAACGGCCCGGCCATCGCTGCCCACCGGGTCAATGCCCGCCAGCCCCTTCCTGCCGCCTCCCTATGTTCCGGAACAACCCTTGGAAAATTCCGCTAACAAACCCATGGCGACACCCGGTCCGCTGCCCGCCGAAACGCAGACCATACTCCGCGACACGCCCAAATACCAAAAGATTCCGTCGGCGAAACAAGCCAGCACCACCTCAAAACTAGATGAACCCGTTTCGACTGAAAACACAACCCCGCCTGTCACTCCACAACCGGTCACCGTGCAGACCACATCCCCGGTTTTGAAACCCGCAAAGCCAGAAGCACCGGGAAAAACATCAGCCGCGCCAACACCACCTGAATCGCCCGCATCACCTTCGGTTCCGACAATGCTGCAACATCCCGCGACTCCGAAAACACACCCGCCAGTCACCCCAGCCCCCGCTGACTCAAGGCCCGCGCCGTCAGAACCGTCGCTTCCTGCGATACCGTCTCTTCCGTCTTTGGAACCGGCAGGGTCGGCATCGGGCGAGAGCACTCCACTTCCCTCCATCGCGACTCCCCAGTCGGAATCTCCAGACATCCCAAACCCGGAAACGACGCCGAGCCCGCCGGAAGCGCCCACAGCGACGGCGCCTGTGGCACACCCCGCACCGCCCCTGAACCTCGACACATCCGAACCCGCGCATGAGGAAATTCCTGCGACGCCAGTAGTGAAGGAACCGCATCCTGTTCCGCCACCGGCACTCCCTAAAAACACCAGCCCGGCGGAAACGCCGGAACCGTCCGACAGGACACAAACGCCAACGCGCCAGGGGCCACCCATGCCGGGCCTAAACGCTAACCGCCCCGTTCCGCCCGCTCCGGAACCGTCGCAGACAACGCCGCCGGCCTTGATGCCGCCCGTTCCATCCATGCTGAACCGGCCCTATAACGCGCCCGCCATCATAGCACCGCAAATTGACATCCCCGAGGAAGAAGTCGGTGACCGTTGACAAAATCCCCCGTCCGAACGCGC
>MOYD01000061.1 GCA_001899395.1 Candidatus Gastranaerophilales bacterium Zag_111
CGAGAAAATATCAACGGATCCTTTGTTGCGAATTGCCGGATCCTTTTCTATGAAAGATCCAATTCAAGTGTATAAAGTGCGGCTATGAGGCCAATGCCGACTATAATGCCGCACAAAACATCTTAAGAAGGGCAGGACTTGCCCGGATAGCCCGGCAAGCGAACCTCATAAGAGGTCGGCAGCAGGAACTCGCCGAAGCTTACAACAGCAGCTCTATTGTTGTTTAGCAGTAGGAATCATCGGCCATTAGGCCGGTGAGGATGTCAACAATACGTACTTAATTAAAGACCGTAATATTCATTACATAGTGATAAAAATAAGAAATTAAAGATGATTTTTATAGTTGAAAAGAAAATTCATTTTACTTTAAAAAATAAAAAATGACCGCATATATGGAGGTGTAGAAAGTAAGGATAGCGCCATAAAGAAAAACAAAATAAGCGCTAAGGAGTTTAAGATGAATAATATGATTGATACTAAGAACAACAACCAAAAGAGAAATGCACCTGCTACTATTTGGGACTTAATGAGTCGCCCGTTAAGTGATTTTGATGATATGTTTCGTCCGCTTTCTGCAATGCAGGATGATTTTAAAGTCGATTTGAAAGATTGTGGTGATAAGTATGAATTGCATGCCGATATGCCCGGTGTTAAAAAGAAGGACATTGAGTTACGCTACGATAATGGCATTTTGTCAATAAAAGCAGAGCATCATACACATCAAAATATTAAAGATGAAGAGAGCGGATTTTTGATTCGTGAAAGATCGGCAGGTACTTTCAGCCGCTCAATAGCAATTGATGATGTTGATCCTAATGGAATCGAAGCTTCTTTTGACAATGGCACTTTGCAAGTAGAACTTAAGAAGATTGAGCGTAAGGCTGTTGGCAATATTGAAATTAAGTAAGGAATAATTAAAACAATAACCTCAGATAATCTGAAACTTAAATTAGATCGGCTGGGCTCTCTCAGCCGATTTTTTATTATTGTATTTACAAATAGTTTGATAAGCAGAATAAATTTTTTCTAGTTTTTCTTTTGTTTCTTTTAAAATTTCAGGATTTTGTTGTTTGGCTTGAGAGAGACGATCCGGATGGTATTTAAATACCAGTTTACGGTATTGACGACGGACCTCTTCGCTAGATGCATTAATTGGCAAGCCTAAAATTTCATATGCTAATTTGAGCTTTTGTTGTAGTCCGCTTGTTTCTGAGAATGAATAGAAATAAGTGTATTTTGAGTAATTTGTAAAATTTGATTTTTGTTTACTGTCAAATAATAAAAAGTTGTTTTCAAGACGATAATATATGTCTTGTTTTAGCTTAAGCCCTCCTCGTATTCTTTCTATGGTTTTAAGTAAAGATTGCTGATAGGTAATGGGGTGTCCAGATACTTCAAGCAATTTGATTAAAGCTAAAAACATCCAAGAACTAAAATGCGGCCCATATATTTTTCTTATTAAACTTAAATGATGAATAAATGATTTAATCGGAAAATTTGTACTTTGTCCATTAAGAAAAGTTTTCTTTAGTTGTTCTATTTGCGTATCTGTTAAGCTTATTTGCTTTTGTAGCAGCAAAAGCTTACTGTTAAATTCCGGTGACTGATAACCTCCGTCTCTGTAGATAAGGCCTGCTCCTGCCATTAATGTCTCAATTAGCATGGTGTTGCTCCGCAACTTCTTTTGAGTGAATTTTTTTAACTCATAGTAATGAACGTAGTTTTTTTCATAAATAAAAGTTATATATGCATAGAAGATACAAGGAGGAAGTGTTATAAGTACTATATAAACAAACATGAATAAAAAACGATCTTTTGTAGGAAGTGCTTGATAAAGATTAAATAGAACGCCGTAGTTAAATCCAAGCCACATATTAAGTACTAATAAAAAACGTACAAGTCTACCCATATTACTTCCTTAATGCTGTAAGGTGAGTTTTATGATATTAATTTTATAGAGGTTAAGCTTTTTTGTTTTATTGATAGTTAATTTTGAACTGTTGTTTTTTAGTTGTTAATTATTATACAACCAATGCCTTTTATAGAGTTATTTCTGTTTTTTTATCCATTATGACGATTTTTTACAAGCTTTTAGTTTTATAGAGGTGTTTAATCTCTTAAAGAAAAAGGAGATAAATGTGAATAGCTCTGAACATAAAACAGTCGTCTTTGATAGAACGCTACATTTTGAACTATTTGATTTTAAAGAAATTAGGCAGCCTTTTGCTGAACATTTTCATGATTACTATGTAATAGGAACTATAAGCAAAGGTTGTCGTATCCTTTTTTGCAATCAAGAAGAATTTCACGTCAATGCAAAAGATATTGTTTTATTTAATCCCGGAGATATTCACAGCTGTCACCAGTGCGATGATGGAGGATTGGATTATTGCGGTATAAATTTAACTAAAGAGGTCATGCGGCGGCTTGCATTTGAAATTTATTCTGTTGACAGGAAGATAACCTTCAGTAAATCTGTAGTCAGAGATAGTTCTGTCTATTTTACAATTCAGACATTGAAAAGATTAGTAATAAATAATTTAACTTATGAAGATAAAGAAGAATGTTTATTATTAATGTTGACGTTAATTTTTGATAAATATGTAAGTAATAATCTGTCCGTTAATTACTGTAATGATGAATGTATATCTATAGTGTGTAACTTTCTTGAAAAGCATTATATGGAAGATATTCATCTTATTGATCTGTGTAAACTTATAAATGTAAGTAAATCTACATTGTTACGCTGTTTTGTTAAAGCAAAAAAGATGACTCCTTATTGTTATTTACAGAATATCAGAATAGGAAAGGCTAAAGAAATTTTAGAAAAAGGTGCTTTACCTATAGATGTAGCTTTAAATTTAGGTTTTACGGATCAAAGTCATTTTACTCATTATTTTAAGCGTTTTTTGGGGGTGACTCCCAGAATATATCGGGATATTTTTATTAAAAAATAGATATAAAAAATATGGAAAATAAAGAAGTTTTAGGACACGTGGCTGTGTTATTGACTATATTAATTTGGGGTACAACATTTATTTCTACTAAAGTATTATTGCAATTTTTTACTCCGGTAGAAATTTTGGCAGTGCGTTTTCTTCTGGGATATTGTGCCTTATATATTATTTATCCGCGACGTTTAAAGGGTATGTCTTTTAAGCAAGAATTAATTTGTTTATTTGCCGGAATGTGCGGAATTTGTCTTTACTATTTGTGTGAAAATATAGCTCTTTCCTACACTTTGGCCTCAAATGTCGGTGTACTTATTTGTTTGGCTCCTTTATTTACAGTTATCCTATCTCGTTTTTTTAAGACAGTTCATATTGAACCCGGGTATTATTTGTTGACCCCGCGTGAGCACAAGGGTTCGTGGTATATTTTGTTCAAGGAAGCCGGCAAGGTTAAATACATTGTGCCGTGTTATAAAAAAGAAATGGTGCCGATGGATTTTTATAAAAATAATCTTCCGCAGGTCAAGATGACAAAAGTTCAACTTATCAGAGAAAAAACTCTTAAACTTATCGGCAAACGGGTTGACAGTTCTAAGCGAAAACCAATACCTGATACTTATCTTCAAGCAGACGACCTGGATAACAATTTTATCTCAATAATTGTATATTGGGGGAATTACAGGTATTATTTTGTATTAAGAACAATACAACTGTAGGATTACAAAAATGAATTACGTATTAAAATATTAATAAAAACTTGGAGGAAAAAATGAAATCAATAATAAGAATGTTTATGGCTTTTGCGGTTGTATTTATCGGACTTGGAGCATTTGCAAATTTTTTAAATCCTAACCTTGATGTACACGAAGTCAGAGCAAGCCATGTACTTGTTAAAACCCGTGCTGAAGCCGTTCAAATAAAGAAAGACATTGAAAAAGGCAATATAACTTTTGAGGACGCTGCAAGACAGTATTCTCTGTGTCCTTCAGGTCAGTATGGCGGCGATTTGGGATTTTTTAACAGAAAGCAGATGGTGCAGCAGTTTGCGGACACTGCATTTGACCAAAATATCGGGGAAATCTCAGACCCTGTGGGCACAAAGTTTGGTTGGCACATAATAAAAACCACTGCAAAACGTTAGGTTAAAATATCTGTAACAGTCTGATTTATTCACTTGACAAGGTTGTTTGCTTGTAGTTTTATATAAGTGTATTAGCCGAAATTTTCGTGCTGGATTTGACGGTTAATATATGATGTAAAAGCCGAAATCCGACGCCCAAGGTTTCGAATAAGCTTTAGGCAGGGCAAATTTGGTAAAATTAAAAGGAGAAATTATGCCAACTATTAACCAGCTTGTACGTTCAGAACGTAAAAAGCTACAAGACAAAACAAAATCTCCGGCTTTGATGAATTGTCCACAAAGACGCGGGGTATGCACAAGGGTTTATACAACAACCCCTAAAAAACCAAACTCAGCACTTAGAAAAGTTGCCAGAGTAAGATTAACAAACGGGTTTGAAGTTACTTCATATATTCCTGGTATCGGTCACAACTTGCAAGAACACAGTGTAGTTCTTATCCGTGGTGGTCGTGTTAAGGATTTGCCTGGTGTTCGTTATCACATTGTACGTGGTACTTTAGATACCGCAGGTGTTGCTAACCGTGCACAAAGCAGATCTAAATATGGTGCTAAAAGAGATTCTAAAAAAGGAGGTAAGAAGTAATGTCTAGACGTTCTAAACCTGCAAGAAGAATACCTTTAGCTGATCCGGTTTATAACAGCGTTGATATCTCTAAATTCATTAACAGAATTATGAGACGCGGTAAAAAATCATTAGCTGAAAAGATTTTCTACGCTACAATGGAAAGAATCAAGGAAAGAACAAACGAAGATCCGATTGAAATTTTCCAAAAAGCAATGACAAACGCAACTCCGTTATTGGAAGTTAAAGCACGCCGTATCGGCGGTTCAACATATCAAGTACCTATTGAAGTTAAGGCAGACAGAGGTTTTGCACTTTCTTCATCTTGGTTAATTGAATCAGCTAAGAAACGAGGCGGAAAATCATTCATTGATAAATTAACTAATGAATTAATTGACGCTTCAAACGGTCAAGGTGCAGCTTGCAAAAAGCGTGAAGATACTCACAAAATGGCTGAAGCTAACAAAGCTTTCGCTCACTACAGATACTAATTTCTTATTAGTAAATAAGGTAAAAGCTCTCAATTTATTGGGAGCTTTTATTTTTGCGAATGAGTGTTAAATCATCAGGAGCATCTGTTGTTGATAAAATATGATACTCACTCTTAAAAGTATCAAGGACGGACGGATTGATAATTGTTGGCGAACAGTGTGCCATAAAAAGATTTTTTGCTCCTGTTTCTCTGAGCAGAACAATGCTTGAAATTGTCATCACATCACAAGTTGTAAAAAAGAACACAATATTGTCACTTTTTAGCGGATATTTTTCAAAAAGTTTATTCAGAACTCTTGACGCAAGCGGGATATAATTACCGATATTGAGGGTTAGTACATTATCTTTTTTGCTTTCGTATGAAAAACTTATGACAAATTCATCATCGGATAAGTTTTTGAAAAATTCTTTAAAATAAATTTTTTGCGCTTCAAGATGAGCGTCAATCCCAATGATGTAAAGCTTTTTAATCTCTCTACGATTTAATTTTTCAATTATTCTGTCAAAAGTTTTAAACAACTCGTTTTCATTAAACCCAAGCGGGGTGTCATCTTTGGTTTTACCTTTTGAAAAACCTTTAGCATTAAGCGCTGCTTGAATTAGTTCACTGTAGTCGTTATTCTCGATTTTTATCACGCCGTTTGGAACGATATAATCATTAGAAAATAGTCTTCCGCGGTAAAAATATTCGCGGTTGCTGCGAGAGTTTTTAGTTAGAAGAATTGACCCCGGGAAAGTTGCAAAATCAAGTATGCAGTTTTCGCTCTGGTCGCCGTAGTGACCTTTGAGGTGTTTGTATTGATGAAATCTGTTTAGCGCATGTACGATTAAAAGGTTTGAATGCGTGTAAACATCAATATCTTTGTCTTTTGTTTCATCTAAAATACTCAGAAGGTCAAAGAAATTGTTTCCGGAAACCAGTATCGCTTTACCTTTTGTGGTCGAATGCGAAACCATGACCTTATCTATTCCTTCAAATGCGCTCAAAAGAAGTTCGCTGATTTTTAGTTGAAGTTTATTATCAAGGCTTGCAAGACTGTTTATCTTCTGTTTAATTTCAATTACCGGAATACGATTAGCATTAAGCATATCAAGGGTTTTGAGGATTTCATGATAAATTATGTCATCAAACTCTTTAAAATCGTTTAATTTTGTAAGATTTAAGCTGACACTTTTTAAAATTATCAAAAGAATTTCAGTATAATTTTTTTGTGAAGATGAGCGTTTTTGGTATTTTTCACGGATGATTTTTTCACCGATTGAAATAGCTTGCGAAATCGTTGTTTCTGAATTAAACTCAGGAACTGATTTTAAATCTTTTGATAAAATCTGTTCTTTTTTACAGAGTTTTTTGTAATTCTTTTTAGTATCTTCAAGCAAAAAATATTCGTTCATGACAATGGAATAAAGCTGCTTGTCGCTAAATTCATTGACAGACACAAGGCTTGAGAGTGTGTTTATTATTTCGTATTTAATCTTGTTGTTTTTGGCACCAAGTTCTTCAAGTTTTAGGATATAGTAAGCCGTGTGCTGCAAAAATTCCAGAGCAAGTTCTTGCAGTGCCGATATTGCAGGCGAAATTGAACAAGCACCGCGTGAGGTGCATTCATTTGTATCAGTATAATTATTTTGGTATTCAAAATTTGATGACATAACTACTCCTGTTTTAGATTTTTCAGGTAATTTATAATCTCGTCTGATTCATACAATTTATCGTTTGTATCTTCGTTGTACAAAAACGGTACCTGGTCTTTACCGCCAAGGGTTAGCAGGCGCAAAACATTGTCAGGGTTTGCAGTGTCAAATTTATGATAAGCAATTTGAGTTTCTTTCAGAAAATCCATAACTTTGCGGCAATATGGGCAAGTTTCTAATATAAAAAGGTCAATCATGTTACTTCTCCTTGTTATGTGATTATTATAAACAATGATTAGTAAAATAAATTAGCCGGCTATATAAATTTTTATTTGATTACAGTTAATTGCAAATTTGTAATTTTTATACTAAACTTTCCTTATGAATAAGAAGACCATATTATTTGTTTTTGGCACAAGACCTGAGGTTATAAAACTTGCCCCTGTAATTCTTGAACTAAAGAAATATCCTGAAAAATACAGGGTAATTATTTGTAACACAGAGCAGCAAAAAGAACTTTCTAACCAAACGCTTTGTTATTTTGGTTTGCAGGCGGATATCAATCTTGATTGTATGCGGGAAAACCAATCGCTGGCGCAAGTTCAGTCACGGATTATAACTTCGTTAGATAAAGTTTTTGATGATAATAAAATTGATGCAACGATTGTGCAAGGCGACACAATGACTGTACTTTGCGGAGCACTTACAAGTTTTTACAGAAAAATACCGGTGTTTCATGTAGAAGCTGGTTTAAGGTCTTATGACATTTTTGAACCGTTTCCGGAAGAAGTTATGCGGCAAATGACATCGCGTGTTGCTCAACTTCATTTTGCCCCGACTGAAAAAAATAAAAATGCACTTTTAAAAGAAGATATTGCGGAAAGTAAAATTCACGTTACCGGAAATACTGTAATTGACGCGCTTTTTTGCCTGTCTGAGAAAACAATGGACGAGGCAAAATGTTATTTTCAGTCTCAGGAAATTCCGGTTGATGATAAGTTAGTTTTAATTACTGTTCACAGGCGCGAAAACCACGGAGAGCGCATAGACAGAATTCTTGATGCGATTGAATATCTGGTTAAAACCTATCCTGAGCATCATTTTGTCCTTCCGGTTCATCCTAATCCGAACGTAAAATGCAAGGTTTATTCACGGCTTGGCGAATATGAAAATGTTTATCTGCTAAAACCTCTCGATTATCCGTATTTAGTATACTTGATGAAGAATGCAAAACTGATTTTGACAGATTCCGGCGGCATTCAGGAAGAAGCACCGTCTTTTGGCTGCCCTACGCTTGTTATGCGCTATGAAACAGAACGACAAGAAGGAATTGATGCGGGAGTTTCAGTTCTTGTCGGAGCAGATTATGATAAAATAACCTCTTTTAGTTCAGAAATTCTTTCAAAACCTCGTAGCCAATCTCGTCTGAAAGCCCAAAACCCTTATGGCAAAGGCAATTCTGCTGCTGTCATTGCTTCGTTGNCTCGTCTGAAAGCCCAAAACCCTTATGGCAAAGGCAATTCTGCTGCTGTCATTGCTTCGTTGATAGAAAAATATTTCAAGAATTAATCGGGATTACTCAAAAATTCTAAAATTTTCTCATTATACCGGTTATCAACTGCACTAAACGGGTAAATGTCGCCGCCAAACTCTTTTTTAACATGCGCAATGGCTGATTGTATTTTGTTTTTTGAAATGCAGTCAACTTTTGTAACAACGGTTATTATTGGCAAGTTGTATGCAAGCACCCATTCGCGCATTTGAAAATCATTTTTCTGGATTTCGTGGCGCGCATCAACAAGCTGGATTAACGATTTAATTTGTTTGCGTTCCAGAAGATACTCTTCAAGATACTTTTGCCATTTGTTTTGAGCCTCTTTTGATACTTTAGCATAACCATATCCGGGTAAATCCGCTATGATGAATTTATCAGAAAAGTTAAAAAAGTTAATTAATCTTGTTTTACCCGGTGTATTAGATGTTTTGGCAAGTTTTTTATTATTGGCTAATCCGTTAATAAACGAGGATTTTCCAACATTTGACCGTCCCAAAAGCGCAAATTCAGGCAATGAATATTGCGGACACTGGCTCAGTTTTTCTGCACTTACTAAAAATTTTGCGTTTAAATAAGGTTTCATTTATTTGTTGCTGCTTTTTCTTTTACTTCTTTTACTTTACTTTTATACAAAACCGTCTGGAAAAGGTTGTACATCTTTTCGTTATTGACAACTGTCAATTGGGTTTTGTTTTTGACAAAATCAACGCTGAACGAAGATTGTTGGTTAAAAACATTTGACTGGATATTTACTATTTGAAACAGCCCCTCAGTTAAAATACTAAGAGGCTCTCTCAAAAATGTTTCAAATGTTTTTCTTATGTCAAATTTTTTCTTCATTGTGAATTAGATTTTTTGTTGGAATACCTGAATTCTTTGAAGAACTGCATTCTTATCAGAAGCGTTAGGTGCAAGTGCTAAGTACTGAGTATAGTATTTAACAGCGCCCTGGTAGTTTCCTTCTGCTTCGTAAGATTGAGCTTTAAGTTTTGCAATTGACGGTGCATTGTGATAGAAGTCGATTGACCTGTTGCAGTATTCAATTGCTGAAGCGTAGTTGCCTTCTTTGTATTGGCGAAGTGCAATTTCAAAGAATTCGTTTGACTTCATTTCGCAAAGGTCGATGTAGTGGATACCATTTTCTGCAATTCTGTTATCCGGGTCTGCCATCAACACTTTTTGAAGTGCTTTTCTTGCGGTTCTGAATTGTTTATGTTGAACAAGGATTTCAGCCAAATACAATTCATCATCAACAGTAGTTGCAAAGTTAATAGCGTTTTCAAAGGTATAAACAGCGTCCTTTTCACGTCCTAATGACAGGTAAGCTTCGCCTTTGATTACTGTGTCCATTAAACTGTTGCTTGCTGATTGAATTATGTAATTTAAGTTGTCCTGTGTCAATTCCATCTGGTGGGTTAGTTTACCCAGTTTGATTTTTGCAAGGTGAAGTTTTAAATCGTTTGGAGTTCTCTGGATTGCTTCATTTACATAATCGTATGCAAGGTAGACATCTTTGTTTGTTGTGAAGTCTCTTGAATCGGCGGTATCTTTTGCCATTTCATAGTATGTATTTGCAAGACCGATTATCGCATTTGTATTGTAAGTTGTATCACCTAACAATCTTGAATAGTATTCAAGAGCCTGCTGGTATTTTTTAGTTTCAAGCGACATATTTGCAACTCTTAAAATACCTTCTTTGTAATTAGGGTTTAAGATGATTGCGGTTTTTAATTCTTCCATTGCAAATTCATGGTCTGATCTTCTTTCATAAACTCCAGCCAAGTTGATGTATGGACGAGAGTTTTCCGGTTTAACGTGGATTGCTTTTTTGAAAGAATTTATAGCAGCCGGCTGGTTGCCTTGTTTTAGATATAATTCACCTTGTAAGTTCCACGCCGGAGAAGAATTCGGGTTGATATGCAATGAGTGGTTTAACCAGGTCAATGCTTTTGTGTAATCCCCGCGTCTTGCTTCAACTTGACCCATATGATACATTGAAGTCGGGTTATGTGAATTGTATTTGATAGATTGCAGGTAATATTTTTCAGCCTGGTCTAAATCGCCATCAAGCATTGCGATATTACCTAAATTATCATAAGCCGGCGCAAATGTCGGATTATTTTTTATTGCGGTTTTGAATAAATCCTGTGCATCTTTTTTGTTGCCAAGTTTCAATGTAGCAACACCCATTGCGTTGTATGCCTGATAATATGTGCTGTCAAGTCCTACAGCCTTAACAAATTCCTGAATTGCGGCATTAGACAGGTTTGAGATGTTTTTAATATACTCAACGTCCGATGATGTCTCACGCATTAAGTAAACTAAACCTTGCGCATAGTGAAATTCAGGTTTGTTCGGATATTTTTTTAATAATTTGTCAAGTTCAGCCTGAGTTGGCGCCAATTTCCACTGTTTTGCCTGTGAAATTAATAAAAGTGCTTTGGCATCCAAGTCGTTAGGATTTTTGCTTAAAATTGTTTTCAAACGTGCATCAGCGTCTTCATAATTGTTATATTCGATTAATCTGCTAATATCAACGTAACTTTTAGACACCTGGGCTTTTATAGGTTGGGCAGCAAACGAAGGGGTTACACAAAATATAGAAACTGTCAAAATCATTGAAGTAACTAATAATTTTTTACAATTCATGTTTTCACCTACTTTTTACTTATAACTATTCTAAATCTTATAAAAATATTGTATAATAGTATCTGTAAAAAAGCAATAAGGTAAATGTATGGTATTGAACGCAAAATCAAAGCAAGAATTAGATGATTTTAAGTCATATATTTTGGTGGAAAAGAACTTTTCAAAACATACTGCAAAGGCTTATTACGCGGACATTTTAAGCTTTTTAATATGGCTCGATAATCAGGCTTGTGAAGAGGTAAATTTTGCAAAGGTTAGAGACTACCTTCACTACATTCAAATATTCAATTATAAGAAGACGACATTAGCCCGCAAGATTGCCTCTATACGTACGTTTTACAAGTATCTGTACAGGGAGAAAAAAGTCGAAAATAACCCTGCTGAAAGTCTAATATCCCCCAAACGACCGAAATCGTTGCCAAAATTCCTCTCAACGGATGAGATTGAAGAAATTTTAAGTAATATTAACATAGATACTCCATCGGGTTACAGAAATCGTGCAATTTTTGAACTTTTGTGGGCAAGCGGAATGCGTGTTTCTGAGCTTAGCGGCTTAAATTTTGGTGATTTAAACCTTGAAAATAATGAAATTACGGTTTTTGGTAAAGGTTCAAAAGAGCGGATTATTCTGGTTACAGACCGGGCAAAGAGTTATCTGAAAGGTTATATTGACTTTGCGCGCCCTTTGATAGCAAAAGGATTTCCGCTGCCGCCTGTTGAAGACAATTCGCCTGTGTTTATTAACAAAACCGGTTACCGTTTGCAAACCAAAATGATAAGAAATGTAATAAACAATATCGTGGGCAAACTTGAACTCCCTAAAAAAGTGACGCCGCATATGTTCAGACACAGCTTTGCAACCCATTTAATCGAAAACGGTGCTGATTTAAGGGTTGTTCAGGAGCTTTTGGGGCACGCAAGTATCTCAAATACTCAGATTTATACGCATATTTCAATGCAGCATATGAGGGAAGTTTACGAACAGGCGCATCCAAGAGCGTAAAATTAAAGTTTTTACTAAAACTTGCCGATAAATACCATGCAATGTAAAACAAAGGATTAAGTTATGTTTAACTCAGTAAATAATCCATTCGGTCAACGTATCGAATCTGCAATCTCAACAGGTCAGGAAAAACAGCATCAAAGACAAGACCAGCAAAAAGATGAAGAAAAAAAATACCTGGAAAACGATGAAAAAGATGAAGTCCGCATTGGCGGTCTGCCTGTTTTAACCGAAGAAGAAGTCCTTGCAATGACGCAAACTTACATTGCAAAGCTTAAATCCGAAAACGAAGGGAATGAAAAAGTTTGCAAGAATTTAGATAAATTTCTTGCTAAGTTTGATGTTAAAAAGTTTATGAAACAAAATCCTAATATGACAAGTCCTGATTTTCATATGGTAATGTTTAACGAAACATCGGGCTTGCTGCGCTAAATTCTAGTGCTGTCCAGCTGATTCTTGAATCATTTCTAAAGTTGTCTTGCTTGTTACTGAGTTATATTCTCTTTGTACGTTAGCAGGCAAAAATCCAACTGCCGTAACAAAAGTATTTCCGTAAACAACTTTTGATTCTGTTACTTTAAGCGAGAACGGGAAAATATCTTGTCCCCATTTGTTTGGACCTTTACGACCGTTTACATCAATTGCAAACTGGCGCAAATATTTAGAATCATCATCAAAAATTATCATACTGTTATCAAGAACGTAAGCGTGATTTATTGTAAATGCTGTTACATCAGCCGGACCAGCCGGGTAATTGTTAGGCAAACACCCTTCTGTAACAGGATTTGTCTCGCAAAATCTTGTTACACCCATTGCGCGGGCAAATGTTCTCATTAATGCTTCGCATTCGGCTCCTGTTTCAGTGATAGTTCCTTGTATTGTTAAGCCAAACTCGCTTATTTCATTAGGGTCGCTTGCTGAAGGTGCATAATAGCACGCATACATCTTGCTTTCATCCGTTGTAATACTGCGTATAGCCGCATCCATTTTAGAATATGCGGTTCTAAACTCTGATAATCTTGCTCTTTGCTGAATAGACGCCCCAACTGTAGATAGTGTCATCGCTGCTAATGAACCGATTAGAGCCAGTGTTAGCAGAACTTCTGATAATGTAAACGCGTTTTGTTTCATAATAATATCCTATATACTAATTTTAACACATGTAGCAGTCATAGTCAATTGTAATAAGAGTTTAATCTTTGCTGGCAATGATTTTTTTAATTAATTCAACAACTCTGAATGAAGCTTTGCCATCATCTATGCAACCTTTAGATTGTAAAAATTCTTCAACTTTTGGTTTGTAATTTTCATAATTGAAGTTTTTGATATTATTAATCAGTTCGTAATTCGTTTTAGCGATTGGGAATGGGGTTTCCTCCAGCGGATAATAAAATCCTCGTTCGTTGTTGTATTCCTTGATATCATTTGCGTAAATAAATGCCGGGCGTCTGGTTAGTATAAAATCGTACGCACAGCTTGAATAATCAGTAATCAAAATGTCTGAAATGAGCATTAGTTCCTGGATATCAGGATAATTTGAAACATCCATAATATTATTTTCTGTAGGAATAAGTTGTTTACTGTAACTTGCAACTGCCGGGTGAAGTCTTATAAACAATACCCATTTGCCGCCAAATTTTTCTTCTAATGTTTGAATTAGATTTTCATATTCAAGCCCGAAACAGTATAATCTCCCGTCATCTCTGAATGTTGGTGCATAAAGTGCAACTTTTACATCGTCAGCAAGTTCAAGTTTTTGGCGGATTTTGGCTATATCATCAGCATTTGCGTTTATCAAGATGTCATTTCGCGGGTGACCAAATTTAACAAGTTGTTTATCGTATTCAAAAGCTGATTGCATAATTTTGTTTTCAAATTCAGAGTTTGAAATCATATAATCTGTCATTTGAGAATCTTTTTTAGTAGGTTCATAATATTCTTTTACCAATTCATCAGAATCCATGCCGGTTCTTTTTATTCCAAGTGCCCCGTGCCATGTTTGAATATATTTTTGTCCTTGTTTTTTATCTAAACCTTTATTAAGAAGGAAATAATACTGTTTTTTGTTTGCTACCCAAAGTTTTGCGGTGGCAAGTTCTTTCAATGCTTTTTGGGATTTATATTTTACGATTTTTATTTCAGGCGGAAACTCTTTAAGTACGTCTTCATCACGTGTATCCGTTAAGAGCCAGACAAGTTCATAAGGAAGTTTTTGTCTTATGATTTCTTTTGCGATATATTTGGGGTTACAGCCAAAACCTTTGCATGATGTTTGGATGAAGACAATTTTATTTTTATCTATCGGAAGTTTGCCGTATTTTGCTTTGAATATTTTTGTAATATCAAATTCAAATTTTAGTCCGAAAAAGTAAATTATTTTCTTTTTCGGAACATTTGTTATTGAAAATATTTTTTGTAAAAGACTTGGCTCTTTCATATGTTTAAATTTTATCACGGATAGATTTTTTAACCAACAATTTCGTCGCAATCTGCAATTTTAACTTTTTCAAATGAATGTTCAAGAGATTGTTGCGCGCTGTGACCCTTTTTGAGTAATTTATCTATTGCGGAACTTGAGACATATATTTCGTCTGTGGAGGTTTTATATGCAATATTTACCGGCGCCGGTGAATTTTTTAGTTCACTGAACGGAATATTCAAATTGGTTAAAAGTTCAGTGAACTTGTTATAAATATCCTGGCTGCGTTTTTGTTTTTTGGAACCTACCAAAATTGCCTGAAGGTCAGGGTTTTTCAAATCAATATGGTCTCGCAAAAAAGTTAAAACACGACTAAACATGTTATTGGATTGGGTGTCAGGCGTTAAGTGCATTAATAATGCTTCTTTGCCGTCAGTAATCAGGCATGATGTGCAGTCGCATATGTTTGTTGTGTAAACATCTTTTGACAATACGGCGTCATTTATTGTCCAGGGAAAAGCCGCATGATATTTAGTTGGAATTCCGCGTATTATATTGAAAAATTCCTTGCCGGTTGTTGGTTTTATTGCTGATGTAAAACTGATTTCTGTCATTATGTTCCCTTTTTCAAAAACATAAAGTTCTATGAATTAAAAAATTGCCTGATTGTTAAGATTTTTTGCAAAAAAAAGACTGCATGTGCAGTCCTTGATAATAAATCTTTCCTAATTCCTCAAATAATTAAGTTTCCTTATTCCTATGTTCCAACGAACCTGTTTTCGTTAAGCAATAAAGTTTGTGCCAAACCTGTTTGCTCCGTGGAAAAACGATTGTTTCATCATCTGAGTTAAAGTCTTTTTAACAACTCTTTTTTCGTTTAAATCCACTTCTTTTAAAGCTTTTGATGTATCTTTATATGCACTTGTAACCGCGTCAGAAAATAACAGCATTGTAGCCATAATTAAATCCTCTTTCTAGTTCTTATTTAAACTCTTTAACTAATTTTCTTTTTCTTTATTTATCTCTTACATATATATAAAAACTTCGTTTAAAAAAATATTGACTTTTTATATTCAATTTATATAAATTTTGTTACATTACTTTACATTTGAGCTAAAAAATTAAAGTTAATACTAAAACTTGCCGATAAGTATAGTAATAAAGTTATGAAAGGATTGTATCAGAAATGGGAATTTCAGCATCACAGGCAAGATTGTTGACAATAACCGCGAGATTAACCTCAAATGAGTATGAATCTCAACAGATTTCCAATGCAAAAATGCGGCTTGCAACACAGTCTGAGCAGGCTAGCAGCGAGTATATTTCTGCATTAAATTCTACAAAATTAATGTTTACAACATACGATGCTCAAGGTGATGCTGTATCAGAACAACTTACGGCAACTGCACTTTATGAGTATTCGGACTTGAAAAATCAATATGCAATTATTAATGCAAACGGTCAAATGCTTTTATCTTCAACTGATGCAAAAAATTACGAAGCAGAAGACACTAAAAATCTATCAGACTTTTTAGAAAAATACGGGATAACTAAAGTTTATAAATCAGAAACCTTACAACAGAATGCTGAACTTCTTCAATCGGACGAGTACCAACAATATTACAAGGATTGGGAAGAAGCAATTGAAGTTGCAAAAAATCAAACATACAGCGGTTCATATGTTGATGATGACGGTGTAACACAGACTTATAATGATGTTTCATCTTATAGGGCTTATGAAATAGAAAAAGGTACTTCATATAAAGCATATGCTACGGCTTTAGAAAATTATGAGGACGCCGTTAATAAATATAATGCAGGTGTAACAATAAATGTTGACCAGTATTTAGAAATATTATCAAATGCTAAAGTAAATTATAGTAACACAATTACTTATGACAATTGGTTGAAATCAAAAGCTGCATACGAAACCGTTACAGACCCTACCTCAGGAACAGTTGTTACGCAAGAAACAGAAGTTTATTCAAATGTTTCAAAATATTATGCAGTTGTTGAAGAAATGCTTGCTGAGGCTGAAGACTTAGGCTGCAACAGTTTGGAAGATATGTACACTTATTCTGATGAAGAAAAAGCAAGATGGTACACAAACCTTTGGTACAGAATAAACGGTGATTCTTCTGATAAATCAGCACAAGGTGCTAATAAGACAAACTATGAAGTTTTAGACAGCAAACTTGCTTCAAGTGCTCAATGGATTCAAGACGCCTTGAGCCAGGGAATAATTTCCCTTGAAGTTTCTTCATATAAAGAATCAACAAACCTTATTCCGGACTTGGATAGACCGCTAAGTGTTCAGTTAAAAGGCATAACCTGGAGTTCAATTACATATACATCTTGTAATGATTTCACCCAACAGGACGATGATGCTGCAATTGCAAAAGCTGAAGCTGAATATAATCGAAAAAATAACGAAATAAATGCAAAAGATGAAAAATATCAAAACAAGATTAAAACTTTAGACACTGAGCACCAATCATTGCAAACAGAGTATGAATCAGTACAATCGGCGATGAATAAAAACATTGACAGGTCGTTTAAAGCATTCTCATAAATAAATACGACTTATAAATATTTTTCCCCTACAATTTTTATACCCCTCCTTTTATAGTATAATAAAGCTAATAAACGGAGGTTTTTATTATGCACAGAATTACTTTAATTAACGGAGACGGCATAGGTCCTGAAATTTGCGAAAGTGTTGTTAGGATTATTAAATCAGCAGGACTTGAAATTGATTGGGATATTCAAACAGCAGGAGCTGATGTTATTGAAAGCGAGGGAACACCGCTGCCTCAGCGAGTTTTGAATTCTGTTAAACAAAATAAAGTTGCACTGAAAGCTCCTGTAACAACGCCGATTGGCAAGGGTTTTCGCTCTGTTAATGTCGCACTCAGAAAAGAGCTTGACTTATATGCAAACCTTCGTCCATGTAAAAACCTACCCGGTGTTAAAACAAGGTTTGATAATGTTGACTTAGTTGTGGTAAGAGAAAATACAGAAGATTTATATGCAGGAGTAGAAGAACAGATTAATTCAGATACTGCTCATAGTATCAAAATTATTACACGACAAGCCTCTGAGCGAATTTGTAAATTTGCGTTTGATTATGCTGTTAAAAACAACCGGCATGAGGTTTGTGCCGTGACAAAAGCGAATATTATGAAACTGTCTGACGGGTTGTTTTTGGAAGCCTTTAGAACAGTTGCAAAAGATTTTCCGCAAATAGCTGCTCGTGAAATTCTTGTGGATAACCTTTGTATGCAGCTTGTACAGGAGCCATCACGGTTTGATGTACTTGTTTTGCCAAACCTGTACGGCGATATTGTATCTGATTTAACCGCCGGTTTAATTGGCGGTTTAGGGGTTGCACAGGGCGCCAATATTGGTGATGATTGTGCTGTATTTGAACCTGTACATGGCTCAGCTCCGGATATAAAAGGGCAAAATAAGGCTAACCCTACTGCTCTTTTGTTGTCGGCGGTTGAAATGTTAAAGTATATTGGCGAAGAAACTTACGCTGACAGGATTGAAGCTGCATTATTTAAAACTCTTTCAAACGGTGATAAAACACAAGACCTTGGCGGAAGTTTGACAACTACTGAATTTACTGAAAAAGTTATTCAAAATTTGGTTTAAATGTCAACGCCTTGCATCATCTGGACAAGCTGGTTGATGGTACCTTCCATTGTTACGCTGTCAGATGTTCGCTGCTGCAAAAAAGCATTGACCTTTGGCATCATCTCGATTGCAGTATCAAGTTTTGGGTTTGAGCCCGGTTGATACATCCCAACATCAATCAAGTCTTTATTTTCGCGGTACATGGACATGATTGTCCTGAGTTTTGCTGCTGCTTGTTTATGTTCAGGTGTTGCAATTGCGCTCATCAAACGGGAAATTGACCCAAGAACGTCAATTGCCGGATAGTGGTTAGATTCTGCAACTTTCCTTGACAAAAATATGTGACCGTCAACAATACCGCGCACAATGTCGACAATCGGGTCTGATATGTCATCTCCTTCCATAAGAACCGTATACAATGCAGTTATGGAACCTTTTGGACTGTTGCCCGCGCGTTCTAAAACTTTTTGCAGCCAGGAAAAAATCGAAGGCGGATAACCTTTCATTGTTGGGGGTTCACCTAAAGATAACCCAACTTCACGTCCCGCCATTGCACAACGTGTTACGGTATCTGTCATAAGAAAAACTTTTTTACCCTGGTCTCTAAAATATTCACAAACCGCGGTTGCTGTCAAAAGTGCTTTTTGTCGTATCAATGGCGGCTGGTCACCTGTTGAACACACCAGAACGGATTTTGCCATACCAACTTCACCAAGAGAGTCTTCAACAAACTCTTTAACTTCACGTCCGCGTTCTCCGATTAGCGCAACAACGTTTACATCAGCATCTGAGTTTCTTGCAATCATACCTAAAAGTGTACTTTTACCGACACCGGAGCCGGCAAACAACCCTAAACGCTGTCCGCAGCCCATTGTCATACATCCGTCAATTGCCCTTACGCCGGTTGAAAATTGTTCTGTTATAATCGGTCGTTCAAACGGTCCCGGCGGAGGTCCTTCAATTGCGCGCCACAAAGCACCTGTTGTGTCTAATGGTTTGCCGTCAATTGGGTTGCCTAACGGGTCAATCAGTCTTCCAAGTAAAAAATCCCCAACAGGAATTGTTATCGGGCGTCCGGTTGATGTTACAAGACTTCCTTGCCCAATTCCGCTTCCGTCAAGTAATAATGATAATTGTGCAACTTCCCCTTTAAAAGCTTGAACTTCTGCCGGTTTTTGTTTCCCGTCAAAAGTCTCAATATAACAAAGGTCTCCTATTTTTAAACCCGGAAGTTTAACTTCAACAGTCAAACCTAAAAGTTTTGATACAGAACCTCTGTAGGTATAAAGTTCTGTTGAGGCAAGTTTTTCCCGAACTTTCAGTTTTAACTCTTCTAACTCATTTTTATCAATAGCAGACATAATATTATTATAACAATCTTTCACATAATAGCAAGAATATTATAAAAAAGCGCGGATAGGTGAAACCATCCGCGCTGGAAATATGCTAAAACACTTATAATTCAATATTATTAGAAAGAATATCCATTTCTTCTGCTGAAGCGTAAGCTGAGTGACAGCCTGTATCAACATAGATAACTTCGCCTGTTGTACCTGAAGAAAGGTCAGAAGCTAAGTATAAACCTGCTTTACCAACTTCTTCCAATGCTACGTTTCTTTTTAGCGGTGATCTTGCAGCAGCAGCTTTTAACATTTTAGAAAATCCGCTGATACCCATTGAAGCCAATGTTTTTACAGGACCTGCTGAAATACAGTTTACACGAATTCCTTTAGAACCTAAGTCAACTGCTAAAAATCTCATAGCTGATTCTAAAGCAGCCTTAGCAACGCCCATTACATTGTAGCTTGGTACAGAAAGTATTGAACCAAGGTAAGTAAGTGCAAAAATTGAACTTCCTTCGTTCATAATAGGTTCTGCGTGGCGGCAAATTGTAACAAGTGAATATGCACTTACGCCCAAAGCTGTATTCCACCCGTCAGGAGAAGTTTCAACAAATCTCCCCATTAAATCTTCTTTTTTTGCGAATGCTACAGCGTGAACTACAAAGTCCAATTTGCCGTAAACTTTTTCACATTCTTCAAACACTGCTTTAACTTCATCTTCTTTAGTTACATCGCAGCTCATAATTATTTTAGCGCCCATGTCTTCTGCAATCGGACGAACTCTTTTTTCCATTGATTCGCCGGCATAAGTAAACGCGATTTCAGCTCCTGCATCGTGTAGTTGTTTTGCAATACCGTAAGCTATTCCGTGAGTATTTGAAACTCCGAAAATAACCCCTTTTTTACCTTTCATTAAGTCCATATTGTTTCTCCCTAACTTATTAATCTACCTGCTAATTTTAACAAGAAAACAGAAAATAAGCAATAAGCGGGGAATTTTCTATTTTTTACAGTCTTTTAGGAATTTTAGAACTTTTAATGCGGTTTCACGTCTTACTTCTTGCGGGGAAAGTCTTAGATATTCAATGGCATGCGAGACTTTAATATTTTTGTCGTACCAACGGCGCATGATGTAATTATACTGGTCTTCAAGACTAAGTTTTTCCAGTTCGACATCTTTAAGCAGTTCGATAATGTAATCAGCGCATTTAATCTGAATATCTTCGGTTGATTTTTCCAGCTCATTGATAGCCCTGCTAACTGCTGCATCTGCATCGTACCAACGTTTAAACATGTTCATCTTTTTACCCTCGCAATTTAATAATTGTTAAGAATATTAAACCAGATTTTTAATAAAAAGTAAATTATTTTACAAAAAAATACTTTATATAGTTGTAGGTAAAGGTTATTTGAAGGTTTAATATGTTTGACAGCAGCATGTATAATTTATCAAACCCCATGATGACAGAAGACATCGGTCTTGCGAATTTGGACAGAACGCTCCCAATGGCACCGGGATTTTTATGCGGCTATGTGCCGGGGATTACAGGTTCAATGGATAATATTAAATTACAAGGACCGCTTACAAATGACGAGCTTTTGATTACTCAAAAGCAAAAGGATAAAAAAGCTTGGAAAACGGTTTTCTCAATTGCCGGTCTTGCATTAGCTGTAGGTTTAGGTGTCAAATACGGCAAAAAAGGTCTTTCAGCTTGTTGGAATGCGATAAAAAACGTGTTCTCAAAAATTAAACCTAAAAAACCATAAAAATTTCTTGTAATAGATAAATAGTGTGTAGTTTTAAGGCAGAATTTCAAAATTCTGCTTTTTTATGTTATATTAAATAAAAAGGAGGTTTATATGGCTAAAGACTGTAGTTTTGATATTGTATCCGAGTATGACAAACAGGAACTTGTAAACGCAATTGACCAGGTTAAAAGGGAGTTGACTTCGCGGTTTGACTTGAAAAATTCCAATTCGCAAGTTGAGCTTGAAGCCGATAAATCCGTTACGATTACAACAAATGATGAAATGAAACTAAAAAATATTGTAGACATCTTGCAATCAAAACTTATCAAAAGGAATTTGAGTATAAAAATCCTTGACCCAAAACCTATGGAAAACGCGCTTGGCGGCAATGTTCGCCAGGTATTTGAACTCAAAAAAGGACTTACGCAAGAACTTGCAAAGGTAATTGTTTCTGATATAAAAGCAACAAAACTAAAGGTTCAAGCCTCAATTCAAGGTGAACAAGTAAGAGTTTCCGGCAAGGATAAAGACGATTTACAAGCAGTAATCAAAACTCTTCGCCAAAACGAAGACAAATACGATTATCCGCTCCAGTTTACAAATTATAGATAAATTTTAACCTACATTTATCCCGCCCCCTCCATTATTTGGTCGATGTTGAGCTTTGAGTTTTTAGGTATTATAAATATGTATGAAAAAATTATTGTCGGCACTATTTTCATTATTTATAATATTTGCGGTTGCGGTGGCAGCATACTTTAACCAGCAATTTTTATTGAAACAGTATGACAAAGTTAAGGGGATGTATTACGTTTATAAAGGTGATAAAGCTTACCGAAATCTTAAAATGCAGCAGGCAATAAAGTATTATAATAAAGGATTAAATATTTATCCTGAGCATTATGGGGCGTGGTACAATTTAGGCAATATTTATGTTGAGTACGAGGATTACTATTCAGCATTGAACGCTTATTCTCAAGCTTTTAAATACAATCCGCGGATGATGGTTGCCCGTATGAATTACGGAATTGTGTCATCTGAAAAACTTGGGGATTTTGATACTGCAATTGACCAGTATAATAAAATTCTTAAAACAAAACGCAATCTTGTTTCCATCCCGTATGTTTATAATAACCGGATAAGTTATAAAGAAAATAAAGCAATCGCATATTATAATAAAGGTGTAGCCTACAGGCTTAAATCGCTATACTGTAATGATGATTGGGAACTTCAACGAAAATATCTTGCTAAAGCAATTGAGGCTTATAAAAAATCAATTGAGATTAATCCAAACAGTTACGATGCTCAATACAACTTGGGATTGGCGTATCACATAACCGGAAACTACGACCAGGCGGGCAAATGTTATTGTAATGCAATAAAGTCAGCCCCGATGAATTACGAAGCGCATTACAATCTGGCAATACTTTTGCGCAAAATGGGACATTATAAAGAGGCTTATGACGAAATAGATAAGGCGTCTACTCTTATCACCGCACTGGATGAAAACTCTGCAACACAGCAGTATGCCGCAATTGTGATGAACGATATTACAAGAAGCGTTTACAATAACGAACACAGAAACTATCTTGCTGAAGTTTTGGAAGAAGAAAAAGCCCAAACCAAAAAACATATGGCTAAAAAAGATAAAGATATTAAATCAAAAGAAACCAAAGAAGATAAAAAGAAAGACTCAATAACCTCGACGGGAATAAATTTTGTAAACGGAAAAATCGTAGCAACAGAAGAACTTGATAAAGCCATGCTTGATAATTTTGGTAAATGTCCTTCAAGAAGTATTTTTACAGGCGAAGTTGAAGATTTTTAGATTGTAACAAATATTTATAATTATTAAAGTTTTTTCCTATTTTGACCGATAATAAATATATGAAGTGTAATGGTCTAAGATAAGGATAAAAAAGAGCATGAAAGTACCTGCGGTAAATTTTAATAATATGACAAGCAGCAGGTACAGGGCTGTTTCCCAGCAGTCCGGAGAAAAACAAGACCATGCCTCAAAAAAGGATAAAGCTGTTTTTGCTGATATTCCTTATGTTTATCCTGTGACTTTCGGGGCGGATGAAAAGGCAGGAGGGCAGGCAAAGTTAAGAAAACTTTTTGCTTACGGATTGCCTTGTATTTACTCCGGCGTAATAATGATTGACCCGAAACAGTTCACCAGGTGGAATGACGCATTACTTTATTCCCGTCCGGCAGTTGAAGTTTTAAATGTGTTAGAACCTTATAACGACAGTTTTCAAGGTAAAGAAGCAAGGCTTTTAAAACTAATAAAAGAACGTTCGGAAATTCATCCTGATAAGAACATAAAAGAACTTATAGAAGAAGTTGAACCGATTTTTAAAAGACGACTAAGAAAACGGCAGGCTCCGATATTTCATGAACTTCGCGAAGCAGCACAAGATTTGCCGGACGGATATCGTTACCAGTTTCAGGAACTTATGAACATTACTGACATGAAATTAAATGACGGTCCTGTTATAATTCCTTTCAGCTCGTACGAATTTAAATATATTTTATCCAAAATAAATGATGACATCCAAAACGGAAAGAATGCCAAAGCTAAAAAGGTTATGAATAAATTAATGAAAGAATCAATGCGATTTTCATCAAAAACTAATGAAAAAACAATTGCTCACCAACAAAATGTGTTGAAATTCTTAGACGTTATTCTCAAAAAATCAGTTTTGAAAGATGATAAACGACTTCGCGAGTTGATTGATGTTTCAAAATCACGATTAAATCAAGAAAAGGTCGTAGTTCCGTTTTCAAGAAAACAATTTTTGTACGATTTAATAAAAATTATTGATGATTTACCGGACAAAGAGCTTAAAGAAAAGATGTTAAATATAGCAGACCAATTGCCGTCATCAAATGAGAGTTTTTCTGCATATGTTGTAAAAATAGCGGCAGACCCGGCTGATAAGATTTTCCACAGAATATTGTGGGGATATTTAGCATCTGTTGAACATCTTTTGCCAAAATCCGAAGGCGGAGACCGCCATAATCTTGCCAACCTTGGTGCAGCAAGAACAATTCTTAATTCAGAGAGAAAGAGCCGCGATTTTAAACTTTGGATAATAGACCACCCGGAAACTGCACAAAATTGTCAAAAATATGTGGACAGACTTATTGAACTTAATCGCCGGGGTGTGTTTAAAAAGAATGGAATTGACCCTAAATATATAGAAGATTTCAAAAATACAATTTACGATTTATCAGGTAAAAAGATTGATTTAGATATATCTGAGTATAATAGTTAGTCATTTGTAACAGAAATGTAACAAATTCTTAATCATGCGCAATTTGTACAAACAAAATTTGTTTATATAGGTAAGGTAGGTTAAAAGGTTAATTTGTTTTGGAGGTTAGTATGACTGACTCAATTACTAATACCGGTGCTGTTGGCACATTTCAGTACAGTCCGTATTCATATTATGACTTTGATGATTTGGATATGAACTACAGCAGCTATCCAATGGCAATGGGCGGAAGTATCTTTGACGGATATTCTCCTATGATGCCGATGATGGGTATGGGCATGGGTAATAATCAATCTTATTTTGATAATATGAAAGATTACCAAAGGTTCTATGTTAATTACAATATAGACCAGCAAAAAATGCAGAGAAATGCTGATTTACGGGTGAATGCTTCACTTGAAGCAATAAAAGGCACAGCAGCAGTGCTGAAAGATAAAGTTGTGAACAATGAACAGGATCAAATTCAAGAAGCGTTTGAACGCTATGTGACAGCAGTTCGTGCAGCATACGGCGACGGCACAGATTCTGAAATAAAAGCACGAGCTTTGACCTTGTACGCACAAATGAATGGCGGTAAAACTCTTTATCAGGATTTACGCGACTACGGACACGGTTCATTTACACAAGGTGCAATCCAGGCAATGACATTCAGTACTTACAGCAGAAAGTCAGCAGAAGATAATATCTCGTTAATTAGCGGTGCTCCTGTTGGTACTGGTGAAAAGACTAAACATAATGTCGGCAGACTTGTTGGTGCAGGTTTAGTAGGAGCAGGCGCGTATGGTGCAACAAAAGCCTTAACATTAAGCTCAAAAGTTGCACAAGCCGGAGGCAAACTTGCAAAACTTGGCGGTAAAGCCGGTGTTGTCGGGTTGATTGTTGGCGGACTTGCAGCAGGATTGTCGTTCTTAACAGGAAAAGTTTCAACATAGCGTTAAAATATAAAGTGTGAAGTGTTATTAAGCCGGTAAAACCGGCTTTTTTATTGGAACTTAATATTCCTTCATAAATAAGCAATTAATTATTTCCTGTGTTTTTAATATTTATATGGTAATAAAAAAAGAAAGCAGGTAGCATGATTANATTATTTCCTGTGTTTTTAATATTTATATGGTAATAAAAAAAGAAAGCAGGTAGCATGATTAATTCTGTAAACAATCTTCCAATGGTTCAAGGAGTAAATGTTCAGGGGGCAAATAATAATGTAACAAACCCGCAGCCGGTACAAAATAATACAATTCCTAATGCGAATTTAGGCGGTGCAGAAGCTTTAGCAGCTTATAATAAACCGTTTGTATCCAAGGATGCAGTGACACATAAACTTCAACCGGATTTACCAACAATTATGCAGCCTGAAGCAATTAAATTCTTATTACAAAAAGGCACAGGCATTACAAATTCAGCAGGTGTTTTGAATTGTATTGTTGAGAAAAACGATAAAACCACTGTTGTTTACACAATGGATGTGCTTGCTCCAAATGACGCGATAAGCAAGATTGAAACTTTTGACAACGCAACAGGCAAACTTATCCGTAAGCAAGCAAACAGTAATATTATTGAAGACGGTAAAATGCCGCAATTACAATTTATAGAAATAACTAATTATGATAAGAACGGTAAAGAAATCTCTGGAACGCACTATGACAATGGCAAACTTTATTCAACATGGGAGCGCGAAGTTTTGCCGGACGGTACTAAAAAAACATATTTAGCTAATTTTGAAAAAAACAGAACCATGATTAGTGAATCAAACGAAAATACAAATATTGGTCGACATACTGAATTTGATAAAGACGGTAAGTTGATTAAAACAATGACAAGAGACTTTGAAAATTACACAACCGAAACAGTTGAATATAAAGACGGTCATGCAATTAAGGCAAAAGAAGTATTAACAAATCAGCCAATACCAAACACTACAGGCAAATATCCGTTAAATGACGGTGATTTAAAACCAACGGCACCTGTTGCAATAAATTATGACCCAAAACAGGTTCAGGGTGAAAAATTGTACTACTCAAACGGTGAATTAGAAGCAATCAGAACAACAACCGCTAATGGAGTGGTCGTTCACAGCTTTGCGCCAAACGGCACGTTTACCGGAATTGATTACGATATGGGCAAAAAGTCTATTTTCTTTGGTACAGATTGTTGCAGCATATCAGAAGAAGTTGCGCCGAACGTAGTTAAGACAACAAGATATTATGATGACGGCACAAAAGAAGTAACTGTTGCAGACGATAAAGAACATTTTGAAAAGACAGCATTCTATGCAAAAGACGGTCATCTTGAATGTTATACAGAATATTCAAAAGACAGCAGATTGTTTATGGAATTTGACAAACAGGGCAACCTGAGAGCCGTAGAATAAAGCTTAATCAATTTGTCTTAAAATCCGGCATGGATTTCCTGCGGCAACGACATTTGCCGGAATGTTTTTTGTAACAACAGAACCCGCGCCGATTACTGAATAGTCGCCGATTTCAACACCCGGCAGAACTGTTACGTTTCCGCCAATCCAGACACCTTTGCCGATTGTAATTGGTTTTGCGCATTCTAATCCCTTAACGCGCGTTTTAAAATCAATCGGATGAATTGCTGTATAAAAACCACAGTTTGGACCAATAAATGTGTCCGCTCCGATTTTGATTTTTGCACAGTCCAAAAACACACTGTTGTGATTAATATATACAAACCCGTCGAACTCGATATTGTATCCGTAATCACAAAAAAAGTTCGGCTCAATGACACTGTTGTTACCGGCATTGCCAAGCAGCGAATTTAGAATTTCCTGCTTTTTGTCAATTTGTTCGGGCAAGAGAGAATTGTATTTCATACAGAATTCTTTTGCTCGAAACCTGTCACATTTAAGCTCTTCACATTCCGGCTGATACCATTCGCCGCTTATCATTTTTTCTCTTTCGTTCATAGTAGCTATTTTAACATAAAATGAAGCCTATTTAAACTCAGGAATTTTCCAGCCGTTATTTTTAGCACGTGCTGTGCAGTAGTAACCCTTGCCGCCTTTAGAACAGTCTTTTATAATTTCATCATCCTCCAGTCCTGCACCCGCGGTGTAAAATTGGTCTTCCCCTGCAACAAATACAAACACATCTTTGCCATAAACATTTGGCTGCTTATTGCCATTTACATCAACATAGAATTCCATCATAGTATTTGGAGCACTGCTTGGAAGTTTTAATCCCCACTGTGTAGCAATACCATTTTGCCCCCTGTCATCAACACAAACATTACTGCCGTTATTAAGAACAAAACAAATAGGATAAGCACCCATCATCCCATGTCCTGCGTTATATCCCTTAGTTCCGTCTAAATGTTTAACTATTTGCTCTGTCCAGCAGCCTTTAGTGTTATAACAAATATTTGCCACATTCATATAAGGAAGCATATAAGTCTCAAACCATTTTTTCATCTCATCAATATTATTGTCAGCCAAGACATTATAATTAGCACCTTCATCATAAGACCGTCTGACAACCTGAGACAAAATTGAATAATCTTCTTTTAATACTGCAGAATCCCTAATATTTTTCATTTTAGTTATAAGTGCCGGTATTGTCATCGCCGCAACAACACCAATAATAGCAAGGGTAATTAAAACTTCTGATAGTGTAAACGCTTTACTGGAGCGGGTTTTAGCTCCTACCCCCCCCGTTTTTCTTGATATGACTGTGTTTTGGCATGTTTTACTCTCCTTTCGCTTCTATATTTAGAAGTATAGCATTTTTTGTAACCATTGTAAACCTTACCGGCATGCGTAATTTGATTTCTATTTACTTTTTGGCTGTTTATTGTATAATCAGAGCAAGGAAGATTAAACAGAGGGGGATATATGACAAAGAAAATCGCATTTTTATTTCCTGGACAGGGGTCGCAATCCGTTGGAATGGGAAAAGATTTATATGAGAGTTTTGAAGCTGCAAAAAATGTTTTTGATACAGCAGATAAAGTTTTAGGTAAAAGTATTACAACACTTTGTTTTGAAGGACCGGAAGACGATTTAAAACAAACCGTTAATACTCAGCCATGTATTGTAACAATGTCAATTGCGGCACTTGAAGCCTTCAAATCTCAGTTAAACATTGAACCATACGCTACAGCAGGTCACAGCCTTGGTGAATACTGTGCGATGTATAGTTCCGGTGTTATGGATTTAGAAACGACATTGAAAGCTATTCAAAAAAGAGCTGACCTTATGGGAGAAACAAAAGGCGGTGCAATGGCAGCTATTTTGAACGCTCCGGAAGGCAGTATTGAAAAGGCTATTGAAGAAGCGTCAAGCATTGGTTATGTTGATGTTGCAAATTATAATTCACCTGCACAGGTTGTTATTACAGGCGATGAAGCAGCAGTTGCAAAAGCCGGGGAACTTTTATCAGCAGCAGGCGCAAGACGAGTTGTTCCTCTTGCGGTTTCCGGAGCTTTCCATTCTAAATTTATGGAAGATGCAGGACATAAGTTTGCACAATTCGTATCAGAATTAGACTTAAACAATGCCTCAACTCCGGTATTTACAAACGTTGATGCGCAAGCAACAATATTGAGCGCTGAGTTCAAAAACAAAATGCCAAGACAGATTTATTCATCTGTTCACTGGACACAAACTATTCAAAAAATGATAGCAGAAGATGTTGATACTTTTGTTGAAATCGGACCGGGCAAAGTTTTATCCGGCTTGGTTAAAAAGATTGACGCAGGTGTAACAACTTACAATATCTATGACAAATCTTCACTTGAAGCTGTTGTAGAAGCTCTGAAATCAGAACTTTGCGGAGTATAAATGATTAAGATTTTTGGGCACTCAGGGCGAAACCCTGTAAGAAAGTTAAATGTGAATACGAGGGAATTTTATGACAAGCACCCTGATTTAATGCCAAGAAATATCTATTTATATTTAGGAAGAGTGGTTACAAGGGAAGAAATAGATAAAAAGTTTAATCAGGCATTTAAAGTCCCGTTTACAACAAAGGTAAAATTTTGGTTAAAAAATCTATTTAAAGATACAGGTCGGTAAAACCGGCACAATAATAAGGAGAAAGATTAATGACAGAAAGAAAAATTGCTTTAATTACAGGCGGTTCACGCGGTATCGGACTAAGCTGCGCATTGGAACTTGCAAAAGCAGGATGTGACATTATTATCAATGACATTTGTGATGCAGAAAAAGCTCAACCGGCTTTGGAAGAAATCAAAGCTTGCGGCGTTAATGCTTATTTCTACAGCTTTGATGTATCAAACGATGCTGCTGTACAAGAAAACGTTGACAAGATGATTGCAGAACACGGTAAAATTGACATTCTTTTGAACAACGCCGGTATTACAAAAGACGGTTTGTTCTTACGGATGGATATGGAACAGTGGGAAAGAGTTATCAAGATTAACTTAACATCAGCTTATTGCGTAACCCATGCTGTAATCAAATATATGATGAAAGCTCGTCAAGGTTCAATCATCAACATGTCAAGTATTGTTGGCAGACACGGAAACGCAGGTCAGGCAAACTATTCAGCTTCAAAAGCTGGCTTGATTGGTTTAACTCAAACTCTTGCAAAAGAATTTGGCTCAAGAAATATCAGAGTTAATGCTGTATGCCCTGGCTTTATCCAAACAGCAATGACCGCAAACCTAGCAAATATTGAGGATTATCTTGCAGCAATCCCTATGAGAAGACTGGGAACTCCGGAAGACATCGCTAAAGTTGTAAAATTCTTAGCGCTGGATACAGACTACGTAACCGGTCAAGCAATCGAAGTTGCAGGCGGCTTGATGTTATAATTTTAAATAACAAATTTAAAAAGAGGTTGAAACAATTTGTTTCGACCTCTTTTTTTATTGTTATAAATCTACCTTAGAAACGTCTATCAGCGTTGCAAAATCTAATTCTAAAGCTTGTGCAATTTTTTCCAGTGTCTGAATAGTTGGAGATACTTGACCAGTCTCAATTTTCCAAATAGTGTTTTTATTGACACCAGCCCTAAACGCAAGTTCTTCTTGTGAAAGTCCTTTTTTTGTGCGTTCTAATTTAACTTTCTTACAAATTTTGTCGTTTATCATTATTAGTTTTTTTCTTTTCAATAACAATCCGATTTTTGTCAACCGATAGGGACATTTCATCTTCTTCCGGATTTATGTCCAATATTTTTAAGAACCAGGGTGGAATTATCATACCCCAACTTCTTCCTAGTTTTACAAATTTTTTGTCTAAATTAAAATTCATAATTATTTTATTCTTTATCTTTCAGGATTAACTCCATCCCTAAAGCTTCGGCAATAATTTTCATTTCAGAGTATCTTATGGTATTTGCTCGTAGCTTTTTCGATAAAGTATCAAGTGAATATTTTTTATCAGAGTGCGCGGATAAATATTCTGCCAAATACGTAAGGGTCAACCCCTTTTTACCAACTAACATTTTTACTTCGTTTATCGCTTTCATATGCTATTATTATAAGTTATTTGCCATTTATAGAACAATATTTCTAAAATTTCTTGACATATATAGAAGTTTTCTGCTAAAATTAGAGTAAAATCTCTAAAAAGATTAATGATAGTATTAAATTAAGGAGGTACACTTATGGACAAGACGCAAAATGACGAAACGGCAAATTCAATGATGATTTCATTTGAAAGTGTTTACGAAGATTATTCTAACGATAAAAATCTTGATAAAATTATATGTGATGCTGTATATAAATGTTATTATTATTTTTTTGTTTTATATATATTTATTCAATTTGTTTCTGATAACCTTAAAAAGATAAAATATAACAAAAATTTTTCACCGGAAATCCGTGCAAAAGCAAAAGAATTCCGCACAAAATTTATGAGATTATGGCTGGTATTAGGTCAAGCGGGTAAAGTTTTTGACGAGGAGTTTGTAAAATTTCTTTAAGTATATTGCAAAATTATCTTTAACCAGTATAATTTATAAAGTANGTTTGTAAAATTTCTTTAAGTATATTGCAAAATTATCTTTAACCAGTATAATTTATAAAGTAGTGTATTACACAACAAATAAGAGGATAAAAAACATGAGTACATTAGACACAGTAAAAAAAGTTGTAGTAGATCAATTAAGTGTAGATGAAAAATTAGTTACACCGGAAGCTCGTTTTACAGACGACCTTGGTGCTGATTCTTTAGATACAGTTGAATTAGTTATGGCTTTAGAAGAAGAATTCAAGTGCGAAATCCCTGACGAAGACGCAGAAAAAATTCAAACAGTACAAGACGCTGTATCTTACATCGACAGCAAATTAGGTAAGTAATTATCTCACTAATTGAATTTTTGAATTTTTCAAATTGATTTTATATTTGCGAGGGTGAGATATTTTATTTCATTCTCGCATTATTTATTATTAAAGGGGATATCTTAAATGGATAAAAGAAGAGTAGTGATAACAGGGCTGGGAGCTGTTACACCTTTCGGTGTAGGTGTTGATAAATTCTGGGAGAGTTTAAAGGCAGGCAAAAGCGGTATCTCAACTTCTGAAGCAATTGACATTGACAAACACGTTGTTAAAATTTCCGGCGAAGTAAAAGATTTCAATCCGGAAGATTATATGGAAGCAAAAGAAGCCAAGAAAATGGATAGATTTATCCAATTTGCTCTTGTTGCAGCAGATGAAGCTGTAAAAGACGCAAAACTTGATAATCTTGAGGGCATTGACCCGTATAGAGTTGGTGTAATTGTAAGTTCGGCAGCAGGCGGATACAAAACTTTTGAAGAAAACCATATCAGAATTATTGAAAAGGGACCAAATAAATGTTCGCCGTTTACAGTACCTATGATGATTGTAAACATGCCATCAGGCAGAATTTCAATGAAATACGGATTTAAAGGTGTAAATAAAGTTGTAGTTTCAGCTTGTGCAACCGGTTCTCATTCAGTTGGCGACGCATTCCGTGCAATTCAATGGGGCGATGCTGACGTCATGGTTGCAGGCGGTGCTGAGGCAACAATTTGTGATGTTGGGGTTGGCGCATTCTCAGCAGCCAGAACACTTTCAAAGCGCAATGATGAGCCACAAAGAGCTTCAAGACCGTATGACAAGGATAGAGACGGTTTTGTAATGTCAGAAGGCGCCGGCGTTTTAATCTTAGAAGAATATGAACATGCAAAACGCCGCGGGGCACATATTTACGCAGAAATCGTCGGATATGGTCAGACAGCAGATGCTTATGATGTTGTAGCTCCGGCACCTGACGGCGCCGGCGCGATTAAGTCAATGGAATTTGCACTAAAAGACGCCGGATTAAAACCTGAACAAATCCAATATGTAAACACTCACGGTACAAGTACCGGTTTGGGTGACAAGGCTGAATCGCATGCCGTTGCTAAGGTTTTTGGTGACAAAAACGAAAATCCGGAACTTTTTGTAACTTCTACAAAGAGCATGCACGGGCATATGCTTGGTGCAACAGGAGCAGCAGAAGCGATTGTGTGTATAAAAGTTATCAATGATAACATTGTGCCGCCGACAATCAACCTTGATAATCAGGATGAAGAAGTTGCTGAATTGAATTATGTTCCGTACAAAGCGGTTAAAGCAGAAGTTCATGCCGCACTTTCAAATTCGTTTGGGTTTGGCGGACAGAATGCTTCTTTAATATTTAAAGAAGTTTAGATAAATTAAATTGATATTGAAAAAAGCAAAAGTCATAAATGGCTTTTGCTTTTTTGTTGCGTAAATGTTAATTTTTATTACAAACTTTAGTATGAAATATATAATACTTTGGTATGAAATTTACAAAAATGTGCTAAAGTTTATAGTATTGATGCCGTATATAAAAATAGAAGGAATGTAATTAAAGGAAAATATATGGATAAAGAAGAGAAAAAGCTTACAGGTGTTTCACTTTTTGGTCAAACCGAAGCTTTAGCAGGTAACGATCCCCTTGAAGAGATGTTTGCGCTTAATCTTGGCGATTTTATATCTGAAACCCTTATTTCAGAAGATTTAGCTAAGAAAATCAGAGTTAGTGCAAATAAAAAAGAACGTCTCCAAAACCAGTTACGCGAGCTTACTGACATATATTCTTCCAGAAATACTCTTTGCGTATTAAATTTCACAACCGGCGAAGAGCAAGCAATTTACACATCTATTGCACAATCTATTGTTCAAATGATTGAGGTTGAGACTTGTACAATATTTTTGGTTAAAGATGGAAATCTTGTACCTGTTGGGGTTTCGTCTGAGGTTGAAAGCGATAACAAAATTACAATCAATGACTTAATTATGAATGAAGTTATTGAAGAAGACGATAGAATTTGTATTGCAATGAATGGTTCAATGATGCCTGTTGGTATGATAGAGGTTAAAAATTCTGTAAAACCTGAAAGGGATTATATTGAGCTTGTTGAGAGTATTGCAAACCTTCTGGGAACAACAATTACGCTTCAAAATGAAGTTGAACATACAAACATGTTGATAAATACTACTGAAACAACCGAAATGGAGTTGAAACAGGAACGTGCAGAGTTGACGGCATTGATTGGTGACTTATGCGATTTTCAACAAAGTTTTGTTGAATCACTTGCAAATGCAGTTGACAGAAAGGGACAATATACAGTTTCTCATTCTGCAAACACTGCAAAACTTGCGCGAGCTATTTGTAAAAATTTAGGACTAAACGAAAAAACAACTGATTTGATATACTATGCAGGCTTGCTGCAAAATATTGGTAAGATTACTTTGCCGGAAAAGATTTTTGCAACAAACGGCAAATTATCTGCTGATGAACTTAAAAAGATTAAAAACCATACTAATGTTGGGGTTAATCTTTTGATGAACATAAATTTCTTATCAGAAGTTGTGCCATACATTACCTACCAAACAGAGCGTGTTGACGGCTCAGGTTCACCGGAAGGTTTGAAAGGTCAATCAATCCCGCTTGGGTCAAGGATTATCGCGGTTGCTGATGCGTATTCTGCAATGACCTCAGACAGACCTTACAGAAAAGCTATGCCAAAAGAAAAAGCACTTGAAATTATACATCAGGAAAGGAATATCAAATGGGATTCTGATGTTGTAGATGCGTTGGTTAAATCAGTGGCATAAGCAATAGAAAGAATTGACCCCATTAAAGTTTTGTCAATTCAGATATGCTTGGGTCAAGAAGTCTTCTCCCTACATTTTCAAATGAGATTGAGCAAAGTGTTTTGTTACCGTATTTGATAATTTTTTCAATCACTCCGCGCCCGTATCTTGGGTGGGTAACACTGTCACCTTGCATAAATTCTCCAATGCTTTCAGACGGCTCTGTGTTTTCTTCTGCCGGATATACAGGAACCATCGGAGTTTGCTCTTCTTCAAAAGGTTCTTCAATTAAAGGGTCTTCCAGACTTTGTTCTTCTTGGGCAAACATATCATCTTCTGCCGGAAGCTGTGTATCTTCAATAAAATCCAGGTCATCTTCTGTTAAAGCTTCTGCATTAAACTCCAGCTCCTGTTGAGGTTCTGTAATTATTTCTTCATCAGGAAGCGGTTCAAGTATATCTTGTTTAATTTCAGGTTCCTCAATTGATAATTCAGGTTCTTCAATTATCGGTTCAACTTGCGGTTGTTCTTCTGCTAAGATATTTCCAATCGGTTCAATTTCGTTATCATTAACAAGCGGAATTTCTTCTTCTAACTGTAACGGTTCAACCACAGGCAACTGTTCAACCGGTTCAGGTTCGTCTTCAACAACTTCGATTGGCGGTTGAACAATTTCAGGAATGGTTGTTGCCGGTTCTTCTTCGGCAATTGGTTGTTCGTACTCTTCCTGTGGTTGTTCTTCTGTGTTCAAGTCAACCGGAGTTTGGTTGCCGTATTCATCAACTTTTACCATTTGAAGATTTTCAGTTGCTGCTACAAATTGGTATTTTTCTCCTAATACGTCATCTTTAGTCAAGTCAAGTTCTAAATCAGACATATCGGTTATAAACGGAATTCCTTGTGTTAATTTACCATAGACAATACATTCATCATGGTTAAGCTTATTCAGGAAGGTGTTAAATGCTGCAAAATCGTGATTAACCGTATCCGGAGCAAACAAAATTATGTTTTGTGCATGAGCTTTTAATTCCTGAACGTATTTGTAATTGCAGCCTGCCAAAAGTGTCGTAAATACGTGGTTGTGATTGATTAACTGTTTCAAAAGTTGTTTATCGGAATTGTCATCAGTCAACCCGACAAAGAAATAAATATATTTATCGAATTCTTCCAAAGTCTTGTGGACAAATGATATAACTTCTTTTTGCAGAGTTTCGTTAATGTTTTTAACATCAATAATCGAGCAATTTTTCTGTGTAAGCAATTCTTTTAGTGCAAAAATTTCTTCTTTTGTATTTGCAAAAACGTTAGCATCGCGATATTTTAATAATTTGTTTTTCAACAGTGCAAGTTCAGGCATTTGGATGTCTTTGTACTGGTTCGCAACAACATCAACAAAGTTGTCTATCGGAAGAAATTCAAAATCAAGAGTTTTGATATATTGTTGCACTGCATAGAAAATATCTTGAATAACCGCTTTTGTTGCTGCATCAACTTCTGCCAGTTCGTATTCAAAAATATAATCAATCATTTTAGAATTGAGAGGAAGTTTAAAGTCTTTTGTAAATACAATTTTTGGATAATCTTCAAAAAGGTTATCCGCGTCGATTATAACGCTTTTTTCTTTCATTTGAAAAAGCTGTCTTACACAGTTAGAGATAAATGTAGTTTTATCAGTATCTTTTTGTACAAAAACTGTCAAATTACGTTCAAAGACAGAAATATCAAGGCATAACATATCTTCTTGCTGTGCAAGGGTTCCTATTTTTATTGCGGTTTCAACAGGCAGCAAGTGTAATAATTCCTCTGCCGGTAGAAATGACAGCTCTGAACTTACCGCAGGTATTGAACCGTCATAGTTGTCAACAACTCCGTCCGATGTGAATGTGAATAGCAGTTTTGCAATCGCAAAGTTGCTTACTGTATCAGATTTCAAATTTACAAACTGTGCGACATAAGATTTTTCATTCGATGTTAATACTATAAACCTGCCAAGGATTGGATTTTCGTTCTCTGAATACGAAATTTTAACCAAATTATTCTTAATCTCTAGTAAGTTCATTAATTCCCTCTCTATTTGTTAAAATTGTATCAAAAAAATAAAGAAATGTAAATTATTTAACATAAACAATGCCATGAAGTTTGTTGTAAATATCAATTGTCATAGGACAGATTGATAAATTTCTGTCAACAAGGCTTTTTATGGTTTGTTTGTAACATTGCAGCATAGCTCTGTTAAGCCCGTTATCTTTGTTAAGTTCATCAATTATTGGCTGAGAGTATTCCTTATTTCGGGTTCTTGGCTCAATTTTGTCAGCAATAAATATTATTTTTTCAAAGTCTGTCATATTTGGTTGACCGATTGTGTGCCACCTGATTGATGAGAGAATTTCTTCATCTTCTATTAAGAATTCTGTTCTTGCAACGTAGAAACTAACAGGCGCGTGAAGTGTTTTTGGGTTAATTCTTTCACATTTGTCCACTTGAACGTGTTCATCTATTATCTCAATCATTCTTTCTTGGCTGAAACATTTTGCACAGTCGTGCAATAGCCCCGCAATGTAAGCTTTTTCTTCATTTAGATTGTATTTTTTTGCAAGTTCAACCGCGCATTCAGCAGTTCCGATTGAGTGCCGGTAGCGCTCTTCTGTTAGGTTTTCTTTTAACCAGTTTAGAATTTCTTCTGTGCTAATTTTTGTATAATTCATTTTTTTCTATGTATTCCTTTTCTTTTTTGGGTAGTAAGTTCGTTATGTCTTGTTTGTTTTGTATTTTTTTGCGAAGTTCTGTAGATGAGATATCTACAAACGGTAATGTTTGGAATTCAAAATCAACGCCGGCTTCTTTTAGATAATTATACTTTGAAATATCAAAATTGTCTTCCCTGATAAATACAATAAATTTAACAAGTTTTTTTAGCTTGTCAAACTCATACCAGGAATTAAGCTTTGCAAAAGCGTCTGTTCCGATTAAGAAATTGATTTTTCCCTCAATATTATAAAGCTTGTAAAGTTCACAAATAGTTAGATATGTATAAGATTTTCCACCACGCTGGTATTCGATGTCACAGGCTTCAAATTTTGGGTAATCATCAAGTGCAAGTTTTACCATATTAAGCCGATGAGTTGCCATACCAGGGTTTGTTGACTTATGCGGCGGATTAAACGCCGGAATAAACAGGATTTTGTCAAATCCGTATTTTTCCAATGCGAATTTTGCTGCCCTTAAATGAGCGTTATGAATAGGGTTAAAAGTGCCCTGAAATGTGCATAATTTCATAAACTTATTCTAACATAAAACAAATTATTTGTTTGATGTATAATATTTAGGCGAGGTAAAAAATGTTATTAGAATTTTTATATTCAAAAATCCACAGAGCAACAGTAACAGATGCAAATTTGAACTACGTTGGCTCAATAACAATAGATGAAACACTTTTAAAAGCTGCAAATATAAAAGAATGGCAAAAAGTTGAAATTCTTGACGTGAATAACGGCGAACGCTTTCAAACTTATGTTATCAAAGGCAAAGCAGACTCCGGTCAAATTTGTCTAAACGGTGCTGCCGCAAGAAAAGTTCAACCCGGCGATAAGGTTATAATCGTGACTTACGGGTATTTTGAAGAAAATGCTGTAAATGACTTTAAACCAACTATCGTAATAGTTGACGATAATAATAAAATTGTTGAGAAAAAGTAATTATTAAGAATTGTAAAATAAATTTTCATATGGCTCAAATCCAGTTATAATGCACTATATGATATGATATGATATGATGGGATGGGGCGGAATATGTCAATTTCTACCGGCAAAAATTTTTTATAAACATGTAGGTTTATAAATAGGTAGAAAGGAACGGTTATGTCTATTAATCAGGTAGGAAGTTACGGATACATCCCATATGCTCAGACATATTCAAATAACAGGACATCAACTCCTGAACAAATTAATTTTACCGGCGGAAAAGTTGAGCCGGATGTAAAAGAAAAAACGAAAAAATTAAATGGATGGGTAGTAGCAGCAGTTTTGGGTATAAGCGCTGCAGCAGTATGGTTCTTTACAAAAGGTAAAGGAAGACCATATGTAGATAAACTTATGACAAAAGCGAAACCTTATGTTCACAAATTAACAGATAAGGTAAAAGGTCTTTGGACAAAAGTTAAGAACTTTTTCAAAGGCAATAAAGCCGGTACAGGTACAACAACAACCGGTACAACAACTACTACTACAGCTGCAACAACAACTACAAAAACTCCAACGGTAGTTGAAACGCCGGTTGTAAGGACAACAAAGAAACCGGCTGCAGATGTTATTCAAAATATTGACCCAAAAGCAGTAGGACCAAATCAAAGACGACTGGTTGAACAGGCAGTACTTGATACACCAACCGCTGCACAGCAAAAAGCATATGACAGAAGTATTGCATATGTAAAACCAACTGTAGAAGAACAAGCTGCAATCAGATTGAATAATGCTGAAGCAAACAGAGCTTCTGCAATCTCAAGACAAATTCAAAACAACACATCTGAGGCAAGTGTGCAGGCTTTGCAAAGGGCAAAAGCAGGAATTGTTGAACCTAATCCGGCAATGAACGGCATATTTAACAACGGCGCAGCAGAGTTTACTCTGAAAGAAGGCAAAGTTGTAGCAATAAAAGCTCATGACGGCAGAGTAATCACAGACCCGTTAAAAATGGCAAAATACCAGTCAAAACACGGTGTAGATGTAACTCAACTAAAAACAGGCGTCTTGGCTCAAAGCCAAAAACAAGCAGAAATTGCACAGTCTTGGGCAGAACTTAACCAAGCAAGAACAGCCGCAACAACTCCGGTTGTAGAGCCAAAAATTCCAACATCTGACGAAATTTGGGCAATGTATGAAAAAGGCTTAATCTAAAAGATACTAGTTATTTAAACATCGATTGGCGATTTAATTTAATTTCATTTATCTGGTCAAGATAATTAGAATTAGTTAAGTCGCCGATTGATTTGTATAATTTAAGAATTGCGGTTTGGATGTTATCTGAGTTCATTTGAACCATATCATCAGCCATTTCAGTATTAGACATTGCAAGCCTTGTCATGTCGCGAAATCCTGATGCTGCAATTTCAAGTGCCAGGTTGTTATCTTGTGCGGTTTTAAAAATTGCCTGTGCAATAACCATTGGCATATGTGAAATCAATGCCGCGGCTTCATCGTGTTTGTCCGGTGTTGTTATGACGGGGGTTGCGCCAAGTTGGGTTATTATTTCAATAAGTGTTTCATCTTTGCCAAAAACCGGTGTTATAACCCATTTTGCTCCGTTAAAAAGCCCTTCAAATGAGTTTTCAAACCCTTTGTGTTCTGTTCCAGCCATTGGATGTGACGGAATGAATTTATACGGGCGTTTTTTTGTGCAAACAAAGCGTTTGAGTGAACAAACATCTGTTACAACGGTGTCCGGAGGTAAGATTTCTTCAAGCTTGTCAAGGATTTCGAGGGTTTTGTTCATTGCAGAACATACAAAGACCAGCCCGCAAGTTTTTAAAACATCGTAATCTTTGTAGATACCCTCGCCATTTTGCGAATTTGAAACCGCAACTACGTCATATCCTAGTTTTTTAAGGTCTTTGAATATCGAGCCGCCAATTAATCCTAAACCTATGATACCTATTTTCATGTTATCTCCTTGCTAGACTGCAAAACGGAAATGGACAAGGTCGCCGTCTTGAACTTCGTAATCTTTACCTTCCAGACGTGTTACCCCTTTTTCCTTGCAGGCATTGTAAGAACCAAGTTTTGCGAATTCTTCGTATGGCGTGATTTCAGCCCTGATAAATCCTTTTTCAAAGTCTGTATGGATAACGCCTGCTGCTTGTGGTGCTTTTGTTCCGGCTGTGATTGTCCAGGCACGAACTTCTTTTTCTCCGGCGGTTATAAATGTTCTTAGTTTAAGAAGATTGTAAACAGCTTTTATCATTCTGTTTATGCCCGAATCTTCAATTCCAAGTTCTGCAAGATATTCTTCTGCCTCTTCTTTGCCTAAGTCTGCTAATTCTTCTTCGATTTTTGCGGTAATCACAACCATTTCCGCTCCATGCTCTTTTGCGTATTCGGCTACTTTTTTAGTGTATTCGTTTCCGTCTTTCAGGTCGAATTCCGATACGTTAGCGCAATATATAACAGGCTTTGCGCAAAGCAGGTTAAGCATTTTTACAAACGGGATTTCGTCTTCGTTAAAGTGTTTTTGTATATCAATAAAAGTGCACTCAGATAGGAGTTCAGTTAGTTTTTTCAGAACTCTGTCTTCTATTACTGCATCTTTGTCGCCGGATTTAACAACTTTAGCAATTCTTGCCTGGCGTCTTTCAACTGATGCCATATCAGCAAGAGCAAGTTCTGTGTTAATTGTTTCAATGTCATTTATCGGGTCAACTTTACCTTCAACGTGTATTGTGTTTTCGTCGTCAAAACACCTTACAACCTGAATTATCGCATCAACTTCGCGGATGTTTTGCAAAAACTGGTTCCCTAAACCTTCACCTTTGCTTGCTCCTTTTACCAGACCTGCAATGTCAACAAATTCAATGGCGGTTGGAATTATCACATCAGTCTTGCAAAGTTTTGCAAGTATCGGAAGCCGTTCATCCGGTACATCCACAACCCCTATATTAGGTTCAATTGTACAAAACGGATAATTTGCGCTCTGTGCATTTCTTGCACTTGTCAAAGCGTTAAATAAAGTTGATTTTCCAACATTAGGAAGTCCTACAATTCCGGTTTTAAGCATTATTTATATTCCTTTTAAGCTAATTACTATTACTATTCTACCCCAAACCCGCCGCATTTAATACATTAAGAAGAAACTATTAATTTTTGTAACAAATATATACTTTTTAGATAAAAATTAATCAATTTTTAAATAAAAAAATACTTTATAAATATGTAAGGGAAATAACAAAACACAAAGGGGAAAAGATATGAGAAACGATTATGAAATGGTAACAGTTAGGGATTACGTAAACGCAATTGAGAATGTAAGATACACTTCAGTAAGCGAAGTTGAAATCGAAAAAGAAGTTGAAAAATACTTATTAAACCAAAGACGTTATGAAACAAACGCAAAAATCGTTGAAGCGTTGTTGGCTTAATAAGCGGCGTTGGAATTAGCAGTAAATCTGAGTATCATAAAATGTGTGTGCGATTTGTAAGTCATTTAAAAACTAAAACAATGACATCTTGATAAAGGTGTCATTGTTTTTAATTACCAATTCTTGAAAAGTATTAAATCACAGCCCCTCTCCCGAATTTCTAACTTTCGGTCTTACGTCCTCAAGTTGAAATTCTACCCTCTACCCCAACGGGGAGAGGGAGAAAGTCCCTCAATTCTCACGGGGCTTTGTTCTCTCCCTTTAGGGGAGAGAAAAGAATTTGTTAGCGAATGTTAATGAGCTTACAAATTCAAGAGAGGGGCTTTGATGACAAATAAAACAAAACCTTTACAAACCTGCCAAAAAATATTATGCTTTATATAGTAAAAAGGAGAGTAAAGCATGCTGAAATTCAATCATAGTAAGAAAAACGGGGGGGGGGGCACCTTTTAAAGCTCTCCAGTAAAGCTTTTACGCTAACAGAACTTTTGGTCGCGCTTGGAATAATCGGCGCAATTGCAGCACTGTCAATACCAAGTTTGTTGAATAATATTAATAACAGAATGCTGACAACTCAGTTGAAAAGTTTTGTTGGCTCAATTCAGCAGTTATTGAATGAACAAATGGTGATTCATAAAACTCAGGACGCTCGTGATATATTATTGGGCGGTGAAATAACAAATTCTCTCAATGTAGCAAAGGAATGCGAAAATGTTGCTTCCTGTTGGACAAATTCAGGTACAGATGTAGTGTATAAACGTCTTGATACAATGTTAGCAAAATGTAGTCAAGGTGACGCCTCAGCCTGTTTTGGAGCAATAGTCGACAACGGCTGGAAAATGCCGTATTAAAATCTTTTATATATTTACCCTAGACGTGTTTTTCGATGTTTGAAATTATTGTTGATTTAGGCATAAGTCCTGTCATGCGCTCTACTGCTTCGCCTTCTTTGAATACTAAAAGACTTGGCAAGCCGCTGATAGAATATTTTTTTGCGGTTTCAACATTTTCTTCAACATTAACTTTTACAAACTTAACTTTTCCTTCGTAGTTTTGTGAAATTTCATCAATTACCGGTGATAATTTTCTGCAAGGTCCGCACCAGGTTGCCCAAAAATCAACTACTACAGGGTTTGAAGAATTAATAACTTCTTGTTCAAAATTGTCATCTTTAATTTCAATAACGTTTGTCATATTTTGTCTCCTAAATTTACTGTTGCTTCATATTCTAACACAGAAATCATTTTTGTGCTATTATCATTAAAAAAGCTAATCAGGATAGAAAAATGGTACGTAAGAAAGTAATTGAAATAGTTTTAGACACAGAGACGACGGGATTGGATTATACAAGGGAAAAGCTGGTTGAATTTGCGGCAGTGAGGCTTGAAAACGGTAAGATAAAAGATGAATTCCAGACGCTTATCAATCCTCAGCAGCATATAAGAAAATCAAGTATTGCAATCCACGGAATTACTCCGGATATGGTGGAAGACGCCCCGACAGAAGAAGAAGTTATGCCTAAAATACTTGAATTTATGGGGGATTATCCGATTGTTGCACACAATGCGATTTTTGATTATTCATTTTTGAATGAAGCTTCTAAACGCGTTACTGGAAACGAACTTCCTAATGAAAGAATTGACACACAGCAGATGTTTAAAGAGATTTATCCGGACTTAGAATCCCATGGGCTCAACGCATTGACTGAAAAGTTTAACGTAGAATTAAAAGACCATCACCGCGCAATGGGCGATACAATGGGGTTAGCGCTTGCTTATCCGAAACTTAAAAAACTTTATACCCAAAAATATGATTGGGAAAGTAAACAACTTGATAACGTTGAATATCTTTTTGAACGATTTTTAAGACTGCAACAAACAGTTACAACCTTGCAATCAGAAATGCAGGACTTAAAATCAGTGTTTAAATTGTATTTTGAACAGGGCGGCGAGCCGTTAATCTCGCAAGATGGTGATATGCTTGTTTATAATTCCAAACAGACTTTTGGATATGATTTTAATGCAGTAAAACCCGTGCTTGAAGAAATTGGTGCATTAGAAAAAGCAGTTAAACTAAATACCGGATTTATAGACAGGCTTGCAAACGGCAGAAGTCTTGATGATGAAAAAAAAGACATCATAAGAAACGCAAGACAAGAATTAACAGAAACAAGAAACATCCAAGTAATTAAGAATAATAAATAGGAGAAAAAATTATGCTAAAAAAATTAGGGGCATTTTTTAAAGAGCCTCCAATCGCAGAACCGATACAAGATTCAGCAAAAGTTGATTCGATGTATAAACATTGGAGATTAAGAATTTTTTATGCTTGCTTTATTGGTTATACGGTATTTTATTTATGTAAGAAAAATATTGCAGTAGCGCTTCCGGGGATTATGGATGAGTTCCATTATTCAGCGACTGAACTTGGTTTGCTTGGCAGCTCGTTGTATTTGACTTACGGGATTGGTAAATTTGTCAACGGTGTTTTGGCTGACGGGTCTGATGTGCGTAAATTCTTCCCTACAGCACTTTTAATGACAGCTTTGGCTAATATCCTGTTCGCTCTTGCACCAAGTGCAGTAAGCATTTTAGGTTTGAGTACAAAAATGACTGCAATGGTTTTATTATGGACACTTGCATTCTTGTGGGGTGTAAGCGGATGGTTTCAATCAGCAGGATTTCCGGCTGTTGCAAAAAGTTTAACATACTGGTATTCAAATTCTGAACGCGGTACAAAATGGTCGTTATGGTCATGCTCACACCAGACAGGAACATTTTTAAGTTTTATCTTAGCTGGACATATTGCAGCTCACTTTGGCTGGAGAGCAGCATTTTTAGTACCGGGTGTACTTGCCGTAATTACTGCATTATGGCTATTTGACAGATTGCGTGACAGACCGCAGTCTTTAGGACTTCCTGATGTTGAAGTTTACAGAAACGAACCTGTAAAACAACAGGCTCCTGATGAGAAAAAAGCAGAAGAAGACATGTCTTACGTTCAAATATTCAAAAAATATGTATTGTGCAACAGAACTCTTTGGTTGTTGGCAATTGCATATGTCTTTGTATATATCATAAGATTTGGTGCTGAAGACTGGATGATAATGTATTTGAAAAATGCTAAAAATATTGAACTTCAAGACGCAACAAATATGATTGCATCATTACCGCTTGTCGGAATTTGCGGGACTGTATGCGCGGGATTAATTTCAGATAAATTATTCAAAGGAAAAAGAGCACCGGTCAACCTAATTTATTTAGTAGGTGTAATTTTAGCAATTATTGCATTAAAATTTAATACAATTTTCTGGTTAAATTACGTAATCATCGGTTTGTTAGGGGCATTTACCTACGGTCCTCAAATGATGATTGGCGGACTTTGTGCAGTAGAATCAAGCTCCAAAAAAGTAGCTTCTGCCGCATCAGGATTTACCGGAACTTTTGGTTATATTGGTGCATTCTTATCAGCAACAGGAACAGGTTTCCTTGTTGATAAATTGGGTAAAAACGGTGCCCAAAATTGGGACGGTGCGGTTTATTTCTGGCTTGCATCAGGCATTATCTGCTTAATCATCTGTGCAATCCTTGCAATTGATGAATACAAAAAAGACGCGAAAAAGGCGTAGGCTTTTAGCTAATATAAAAAACGGGATTTTTGATAATCCCGTTTTTTATTTATGATAAAATTTTTTCAGGGAGGATTTTATGAAATCTGCACAGAAAGAAAATGATGTTCTTGTTGTAAAAGATAGAGATGATGAAAAATTAAACGGGCGCAAAGGTGCGATAGTAAGAGTTTTAGGTTGCGGATTATGTGGTTCTGATATTGTTAAACTTTCTCAAGGTTTGGTGAAGGACGGAACGGTTTTGGGGCATGAAATTGTTGGAGAAATCGTTGAGATTGATACAGATACTGCTTTTAAACCGGGTGATGTCATTGTAACATCGCACCATATTCCATGCGGTAAATGTGAATATTGCAAAAATGGTAATGTATCAATGTGCAGACATTTTAAGGAAACTAATATTAAGCCGGGCGGTTTTAGTGAATTAGTTTTTGTCTCAGATGAACATTTGCAAAATGTAGCATATTTAAAACCTGAAAACTTAACTGATGTTGAGGCTTCATTTTACGAACCTTTAGGGTGTTGTGTAAGGGCGGTTAAGCGTGCAGGTTTAAAGCAAAATTCAACTGCACTTGTAATTGGTTTAGGTTCAATCGGAATTTTAATGGCTCAGGCTTTAAAAGCATTCGGGATGAATGTCATTGGCTGTGATTTAATAGCATCAAGAGTTGAAATGCTGAAAAATTTGGGAATTGAAGCTTTTAATGTTACAGAAATGTGTGACAGTATCAAGGCGGACGGGGTATTTATGACATCAGGTTCTGATAAAGCCTTACAAACAGCTTTAAAATACGTTCGAGACGGTGGTAAAATTCTTGTTTTTTCAAGTACGCCTTTGAATTCTGGTTATGCTAATAACGAAATTTATTACAGAGAATTAACTGTTCTTGGCAGTTATTCACCGTCACCGGCTGATTTAAAAACTTCGCTTGAACTGTTAAAAAGCAAACAGGTTAAAGTTTCTGATTTATCTACAATTTATCCGCTTGAAAAAGTTCAAAAGGCGATAAATGATACGATTTCTAATAAAATTATGAAGGCGTATATTAAGATGTAATTTAAGGGCGCTCTTGAGATTTTCTCAAGAGCGCCCTTATTAACTATTTATTTACTACGTAAGTACCTTTCATAAGAGATTGTGCTACTTCGATTGCTTTTTTCAGTTGGACATCGTTTTTATTTTTTATGTCTTCTTCTGTTAATTCAACAACTATGTCCGGCGTTATACCTTTCTTATGAATATCTGTACCGTTCGGTGTAAGGTATTTTTGGATTGTAATATTTATACCTGCATTATCAGGAAGTTTGTTTACTTCTTGAACCACGCCTTTACCAAAAGACTGTGTTCCGATAAGCACGCCTCTTTTGTTGTCTTTGATTGCGCCTGAAAAGATTTCACTTGCTGAAGCTGAACCTTTGTTCAAAAGGATTACAAGAGGTTTTGTTGTAAGAACGCCGCGGGTTGCTTTTTGAGTTTCTTTGTAGCCGTCACGGTCAACTGTACTTACAATAGAGCCGCCGCTTAAAAACATGTCCGAAATGTATATTGCGTTGCTCAAAAGTCCGCCCGGGTTTGCACGAAGATCTACGATAAACGCTTTTTTATCTTTTGAATTTTCAAGGATTGTTCTGAATTCGTTAGATGCGTTTCTGCTGATAAATGTGCTTAATCTTATATAACCTATATCATCAGGCATTTTAACATCATTAGGAATTTTTTGTGAAATTGCTTTGACTTCAATTTCAGCGCGGGTTATTGTGTAAGTTTTCGGCTCTGCATCTTTGCGTTTAATCACAAGGGTAACTTTTGTTCCTTCTTCACCGCGAATTTGTTCTGCTGCTTTTTCAACAGTTATGCCTTTTGTACTTTTGCCGTCGATTGATATGATTTCGTCATCAGCTAAAAGTCCTGCTTTGTCTGCCGGAGTATCTTCAATCGGGGCGATAACCATAAGTTTGCCGTCTTTCACACCGATTTGAATACCTATACCTTTTAGCGAACCTTTAATTGATGATGTTTCTTCAGCAAATTCTTTTGGATCCATAAATTTTGTGTATGGGTCATTCAAACTTGCAATCATTGTTTCTATTGCAACGTAAGCATCTTCATTGGTACGAATTACGTTGTCGTAGCGGTGACGCCAGCTGCTCCAGTCTTGCTCGTTATTTGTCTGGTCAACGTATTTTGCGTTAATCAAGCGCCACACATTGTCGTAAAGTTCAATTGGTGTTGCGGCATGAACATTTGTACGAACTACGTAACCAAACATAAATATAAACGCGCTTAGAAATATAATACTTTTTTTCATAATTTTTCTCATTCTTATCTACACCTCCAATAATCCCTTCCTGTTTGTTTAGACGAAACTTATTAAAAAAAGTTTCCGCAAGTTGGAACTATTTTTTTATATAATAGCATATAGATGAAAAAAAATAAATGTTTTTAAGGCGAATAGGTCTATAATCCGTTAAGACAATAAATTTTAATCAAATTGTAGAAGTCTTAATCCAAGAGCTTTTGACTTAGCTTTTACATCCGGAAGCTCATAACACTTTATGCAGCGAGCTTCGTAAGTTTCATCCCCGCCTATCATTATTAATGGTGAATTTTTGTCAGCAGGCTTGCCATCAATTAATCTTTGTGTTCTTGTGGCATGCTCGCAGCCGCATTTCATACAGACTGCATGGAGTTTGTCAATTTGTGTTGCAATGCACATAAGTTCCGGCATTGAGCCAAAAGGTTCAGCTTTAAAATCAAGCTCCAAGCCTGTTCCGATAACTTTTTTACCTTCGTTCATAAGTTGGGTAATAACTTTCACTATGTTTGAATCAAAGAACTGCAATTCATCAATTGCAACAACTTCAGCGTCTTTTACACAGCTTAAAATCTGGATTGAGTGCTTAACCTTAACTGCATCAAGCCATAATCCATTACGAGACTCGATATAGTCGCCTTTTGAGCGCGTATCAACATCAGGTGAAATAACTTTAACCTTTTTCTTTGCTATAATGCAGCGTCTTATACGTCTTAAAAGCTCTTCTGTTTTCCCGCAGCTCATAGGACCTGTTATGATTTCAAAACTATACCCTTCCATGTTTCTCCTTCTCCATTCCCATGTTTTAGTATAAATCTTAAATCAAATTTTTAAAAGTAAAAAATTGTAAATGTTAATGAATGTTATAACCGGATTTTTTATCAAGAATTTTGTCTTTAAGTTTTTTAAATCCGGAACCGTAGAAATAACGCAGTTGTTCAGGGAAATGACCGTAAACATCTAAAAGGTACATGTCATGAACAATAAATTCTTTCATTAAAAATGCGATGTCGTTGTTTTTAGTCCAAACAACGCGGTCTTCAATTTTGCCAAATAAGGATTCTGTGTTGTCAGAAAGCACGTAAACCAACCTGCTTCCGGTTTGAACTTCAATTTCTTTTGCTCCGTCATGCCTGTAGACAAGCCCAAACACTGTTTCAAGGTTGTCATATCCAACGATTTTTATTTCAACACCTTTGTCGTAAGCTTCTGTAATAACGTCTTCAATCTGCTTAAAGTCATATGCCCAAATCTCAAGGTATATCGAGCTTTTGGCGTTTTTTACAACCTCTTTTATCTTATTTATAATGTTTTCATACCCGCAAATGTTGTGGATTGGCTCATTGTAGTCTTCTTTGACTTTTGGAAGTTTTTTTTCAAGATAATCAAAAGTTGAATTGAGTTTTCTGCGAAACCTTTGGGTAAGCTCTTTTGGGGCAATAGGGCTGTATTTTTGCGGTTTATCTTTGCAAGCAAAGATAAAATTTTCACTTTCTAAAGATTTTAGTGCATCATATGCTCTTGATTGCGGAATATCAGCAGTTTGAGATACCTCATATCCGGTTGCCGGGTACTTTTTCAGTAAGGCAATATAAANATCAGCAGTTTGAGATACCTCATATCCGGTTGCCGGGTACTTTTTCAGTAAGGCAATATAAACTTTTGCCTCGTAAGAGTTAAACCCAAGTTCTTTCAACTTTTCAATAATATCGTTCATATAAGGATTTTAGCAGAATTTTCAAGGGCGGGCAAGCGGTTACTTATACACTTCATCATCCCAGTATTCAAGTTCGAGTTTGCCAACCATAATGGTGTCGCCGTTTTGAACGCCAAGTCGTTTAAGTTCTTCCATAATTCCCATGCTTATCATAATATTTTGAAATCTGATAATCTGTTCGGTGCTTCGCGGGTCTGTGACTTGAGAAATGCGGATAATCCGTCCGCCATTTACAATATAAGTGTTTTTGTTTAACTTTTGAACATCCCACCAGCCGTCATCATTGTTTACAGCCTCAAGGTCTTCTTCAACGACAATATCTGAAACCGGTTTTTCGATTGTATCAACATCGTGTTCAAGTTCATTTTTAAGTTCTTCAATGTTTTTTCCGGTAAATGCAGAGATTAAAAACGGCTTAACTCCTATTTGTTCAAACTGTTTAACCAGTTCTTCAAGTGTTTCATAATCAATTGCGTCGATTTTGTTTATTGCGACAACTTGATGAAGTTTTGCAAGTTTTTCTGAATATTTTGCAAGTTCTTGGTTAATCGTATTGTAATTTTTGATTGGGTCAATTTCTGTTCCGTCGACAATATGTAGTAAAAATCTGCACCGCTCAACATGTCTTAAAAAGTCATGCCCTAGCCCTACACCTTCTGAGGCGCCTTCAATAAGTCCCGGAATATCCGCGATTACATAACCGTCGCCGGAATGTTTTCTTACAACACCAAGGTTTGGAACAATTGTGGTAAACGGGTAATCCGCAATTTTTGGCTTTGCTGCAGAAACTTTACTGATAAAAGTTGACTTACCTGCGTTTGGAAGCCCTAATAGTCCAACATCCGCCAGCAGTTTTAACTCGAGCTGTAACTCTCGCTCAATTCCGGGTTCTCCGGGTTCACAGTATTGCGGTGCACGGTTTTGCGGTGTGCAAAAGTGAATGTTTCCGCGTCCGCCTCTGCCGCCTTTTGCAACAAGGACAGTTTGTTCATGTTTAACAAGGTCTGCAATGATATTACCTGTTTTTAAATCTTTTACAATGGTTCCGGTCGGAACTTTTATATATAAATCTTTTGCACTTTTTCCGTGCATACTTTTCTTAAATCCGTTTTCGCCGTTGTCTGCTTTAAATATAGAACGGTAAGTAAAATCCAAAAGCGTTGATAACCCTTCATCAGCGATTAAGTAAACGCTTCCGCCTTTGCCGCCGTCTCCGCCTGCTGGTCCGCCTTTGTCAACGAATTTTTCGCGGCGCCACGCAACAACGCCGTTGCCGCCTTTGCCTGATGTTATTTTGATTTTTACCTTGTCTATGAATTGCATAGTTTGATAATACACAGAACATGCCCTTAGAGCAAGTGACTTGCCTAAACCTTATATAAGTGTTAAAATAAAACCGTATAGTATTAAATGAGGGCTAAATTATGGCAAGATTAATCAGACCAACCTGGGCAGTAAGATGTGTACAGTCAGGATGTAAATGTTTATTTGAAGTCGCAAAATTAGAAGACGGAAAACAACAGGAAGTTGTTTGTCCAAATTGCGGTGAACATTATGTTTATCCGATTTTAGATAAAGATGAAGACGAACAAAAATAAAGATGTTTTTTAACCAAACAAACAAAAGATACAACCAGTTCAGCGCATATCTGAAAAACAAGTTCGGTGCAAAAGTTTATAAAATTACTCTTGATGCCGGATTTTCCTGTCCTAATCGGGACGGAACGATATCAACAGGCGGTTGTATTTTTTGTGATGAAGGGGGAAGTTTTTCACAAGCTCATTCAAACCTTTTATCAATAGAAGAACAGGTAAAAACAGGCGCTAAAACCTTACATGAACGCTTTAAGGCTGAAAAATTCATGTCTTATTTTCAAGCCTATACAAATACATATAAACCTGTAGATGAATTAGAAAAGATTTATAAATCAGCCTTAAATCATCCGGATATAGTTGGACTTTCGATTGGAACCCGTCCTGATTGCGTTGATGATGATAAACTTAACCTGATTTCTGATATTTCAAAGGATTATTATACGTGGATTGAGTATGGTTTGCAGTCAATTCATGACAAAACGCTTTTGAAAATTAACCGCGGGCATGATTTTGATTGTTTTTTAAGGGCGTATGAAAAAACAAAAGAAAAAGGGATAAATGTTTGTACACATGTGATTTTCGGGCTTTGGGAGACGCGTGAGGAAATTTTGCAAACCGCCCAAAAACTTGCGGATTTAAAAGTTGACGGGGTAAAAATTCACATGCTTTGCGCGCTTAAAGATACTAAACTATCAAGACTTTATGAAAATAGAGAAATAGATTTTATGTCAGAAGATGAGTATGTAAATTTAGTTTGCGACTTTTTGGAAATTTTGCCGCAAGATACGACAATTCATCGTTTAGCCGGAAACGGTTTGAAAAAAAATCTTATTGCACCGCGATGGCTTGGGGCAAAATTAGACTGTTTGAATAAAATTGACAGAGAATTTGAAAAAAGAAATTCTTTTCAGGGGTCAAAACACTTTACAAACGTTTATTAATGTGGGATAATATATTTGTCTTAATGTAACATTTTGTTAATGGAATCTAAGTGTGTTAGCAAAAAAAAATTTTCAGACGTATTATACGAATGAAATTCTAATAGGTAGTGAGGATTTGCTATGTTGACAATTCAGCCCAATTTAACGACAAGACCGGTAAAAATGATTTCATTCAGAGGTGATGAAGTTCCTGAAATAGATCCTTCTGCAGATAATGTTAAATATCAAAGTAAAATTCATTATTATGAGAATAAGGTTGACGAGTTTGATAAAGCCTTGCAGGACAAAGATACACCGTCTGTAATGAAGAAGGTGATTAAGTTTTTCAAAGTCGTTTCAGAAGCATTGCTTGAAGGATGGGCAGTTGCTTGGGGTGCTAAGAAAGGTTCTAATGTAATCAAACCGACATTAATGAAAGGCGTTAACGGTAAATTTGCAAAAGGTGCATCAAAAGTCTTTAAATCAGTTGGTAAAGGTTTGGGCAAAGTTTCTGTCGCAGTATCTGAAGTGTACGGCAAAATGAAAGCTACCAAGTTTATGACAGAAAATACTATTGGCAAGAAGCTGTCAAAAGGTCTTGAGTATGTTGAAAAATTTGCTCATTGGGTTGGTGAAAAAGTTTCCAAATGGACAGCTCCGTTAAAAGGAGCCAATGCAGAGGCGGTTTACGATAAAACTGCCAAAGCTGCATCTACGACAATGGGAGTTGGAGCCGGTGCTGCNGCGGTTTACGATAAAACTGCCAAAGCTGCATCTACGACAATGGGAGTTGGAGCCGGTGCTGCCGGTGCATACAATTCTGCAACCGGTGCGGATAAAAAAGCAGCGGAAGATGTGAATAAAACTGATGATGTACCGCAAGAAACCGCGGATACAGAATTAAATGAAGACTTAAAGTTTCCAAAGGATGGTGAATAATTATGACAGGAGTTCCGGCAGTTTCACCATTTAATCCATCCACAACACACTCTCAACGCAGAGAACAAAATCAGGAAGCTGTTGCTACCGGTGTCGGCGCAACCGCGGGTTTAACTACAGCTGCTACAAAAGCAGCCGGAAAAAGAGGTTTGCAGTCCGGTGAGAAAGTTTTAACCTCGATGTTAGATTCCGCACAGGCGGCTGCTAAGACTGCCGGTCAAAATAGCAAAGAAGTTACCGGATTATGGAATTCATTCAAGCTAAATATCGCAAAATACACTAAAGATATTTTAACCAGAGTTGAAAAATTTAAAAATACTAAATACATCGGTGCAATTGTAAAAAGTCCTATAACAAAAGGTTTGGCTTCATTCTGTGGCGGTGCATTGGCATTTTTTGTTCTTATAACAGGCGTTAGCAAGGCAATAAGAACCGGTGCAATTGCAGTTGATGATTTAAAAAAACAGTATAACGAGATGTTTGGATAACTAATAATATTGTTAAATATAAAAAATCGTGCTAAACTTCGGTTATGCACGATTTTTTATTGAAAGAGTTATCCAATACGGACATTGAAAAAGAACTTGTTGATATCGGGTTTGATAAGACTTACACTCATGCTGCAAGTGATAAATTCATTTATAAAAATTTTAAAATTTTTAACCTTACGGTTGCACAGGCAAATATTTTAAAACAAACCGCAATTTCAGTTGGTGCGGATTGCGGCACGCACAGGGATGTTATAACCGGAAAACAAGAGCTTTCATCGTGTATTCTTGGCGGAAGCCTTTCTCAACTTGGTAAAATTGCCAAAAAACTTAAAATGCAGCCTTTTGGGCTTAAAGACTTGGCTGGACTTATCGAAGATAAAATTGCAACTTATCAGAATAAAAAGACTAAAATTATGGGAGTTCTGAACCTTACAACAAATTCATTTTCAGACGGCGGGGAGTATTTTGAGTTTGAGAATGCAGTAAAACACTTACATCAATTGATAGATGACGGTGCTGATGTTATTGATATCGGAGCAGAGTCTACAAAACCGTATTCGCAACCCGTTAGCGCCCATGAACAGTTGATTAAACTTGAACCGATTTTAAATTATATAAAAGAAAATTCTATTTCGACACCAATAAGCATTGATACCCGAAGTGCAGAAGTCGCAAGACGGACAGTTGAGCTTGGTGCAACAATAATAAATGACGTTTCCGGTTTTTATTATGATACGGGCATGGTTGATGTGATTGCACAAACAGGTGTTAAAGTTATCATTCAACATTCGCTTGGAACTCCTGATATTATGCAGGATACACCGGTTTATAAAAACCTGATGGATGAGATTTACACAAGCCTTTACAAAAAAGTCAACTTTGCAATCTCAAATGGAATAAAAAAAGAAAATATTATAGTTGACCCGGGAATTGGGTTTGGCAAAACCCGCGAAAATAATCTTGAAATAATAAGGCGCTGGCATGAATTCAAAACCATTGGATGTCCTGTTTTGATAGGGTTGTCAAGGAAAAGCCTGCTAAATATGCCGGATGCGGCTAATGATGAAAAAGATATTTATACACTTGCGCTGAATAGTATTTTGATAAATGAAAACATTGACTTTATCAGAGTTCACAATGTAAAAATTCATAAAACTTTTCTTGGAATTTTGGATTAAGACAAAAGTACAATTTATTAATTTTTTGAGTTTGAAAATAATAATCCTATGAATTTAACAGTAGGAAAAATTTTACTTTTTTTAGTTCTTATTCTTGTTGTTGGCGGGATGATTTCGACTTATTTTACACACACTTATATTAAAGCTGAGTTCAAGAAAATGGATCCGATGCCTGCACGAATGGGGGTGTATTACAAGGGTTACAAACTTGGCACAACCAGAAAACTAAAAATTTCAAAGGATTTTAAGACAACATATCTTTATATAACTTTAAACCAGCGCGGACTTCAATTGCCAAAAAATATTACCGCACAGATAAAAAATTACGATGAAGATACAAAATATGTTGATTTGATTTATCCACGCTCACCAATGCTCAAATATATACGCACAGGCGACGTGATAAAAGGCGAATCTACTTTCTCACTTAGCGGGATTTCAAATATTAACCAGGCACACCTTGATAATTTGTCTGAAAAAGGTGAAGGTCTGTTAAGTTCTGCAACTAAAACAACAGATTCCCTAACCGAACTTTTTGACCTTGTAACAGACATTTTGACTGAAAACCGTGAAAATATTTTTTCTTCTACAACTAGTTTGAAAAACAGCATGGCAAACCTTGAAACAACAACATCAAACCTTAGGGATTTATCAGACAAGGTTAATGATGAAATAACGCGCCAGACAATTAAAAACAGTGCTGCAAATATCGAACGTACAACGTTGAATTTTGCAAATTCGTCAAATGATTTTATCTCCATTTCAGGAAACTTTAATAAAACAAGTGCTGATTTTTCTGTGTTGGTGCCTAAGTTGAGCGTATTAATAGATGCAGTTCAGTTAGTTGTCTGCAATGTAAATGATATTATTGTTGGCGTTAAAAAGACATTGCAGAAGAAATTTGGCGGCGCAAGGATAATTTTTGGCAAACCTATGTCGTGATTTCTCTCTTGCAAAATCCCTATGGCTTGACATATGATAAGAAAAAAGGATAGGGATATGAATACAGCAGCAGAAATTATAAAAAAAGCCGAAAAAACATTGACAGAACAGTTTGAACAGGTTGAGCAAATTTGTGATTACAATCAGGAAAAGGTTTTGCAAGCGTTTGTTGATAATAAAGTCGCTCCGGAACATTTTTACACCGTGTCCGGTTACGGGCATGACGACTTGGGTCGTGAGGTTTTAGACAGAGTGTTTGCTCAGGTGTTTAAAGCTGAAAAAGCACTTGTTCGTATACATTTTGCATCAGGCACGCACACTCTTGCTTGCGCGTTATTTGGAAACTTAAAATATGGTGATAAATTATTATCAGTTGCGGGGGCTCCTTATGACACAATGCAAGAAGTCATTGGTACCATGGGCGATGATGAAACCAAACGAGCTTCGTTAATCGGCAACGGGGTTTTATATGATGAAGTTCCTTTGGTTAATGATACGGAAATTGATTTTGAAGAACTTGCAAATAAAGTCGATAACTCGACCACAATGGTTTTAATTCAACGTTCAAAAGGTTATTCAACAAGAAAATCCCTTGATATTGAGACGATTGAAAAAATTTGCAAAATTGTTAAATCTAAAAATCCTGACTGTATATGTTTTGTAGATAACTGCTATGGCGAATTTGTTGAAACCAAAGAGCCGCTTGAAGTTGGTGCTGATTTAATTGGCGGTTCATTGATTAAAAATCCGGGCGGCGGAATTGTTGAAGCAGGCGGATATATTGCGGGGAAAGCTCTTTATGTTGACCGTGCTGCAAACCGTTTAACTGCACCTGGTATCGGTTGTGAAGGCGGGGCAATGTTTAACCAGCACAGATTGATGTTTCAAGGTCTTTTTATGGCGCCGTCTGTTGTCGCGGATGCAGTTAAGGGGGCAATTTTGGCTGCTAAAGTTTTTGATGAAATCGGTTACCATTCTTCTCCAAAATACTTTGAAAAACGTACTGATATCATTCAAAACATAATCTTTAATGCCCCGGAACCGCTGGAAGAATTTTGCAGAACAATTCAGTCGCTGTCACCTGTAAACGGGTATGTTACGCCAATCCCTGAATACATTCCGGGATATGAAGACAAAGTTATAATGGCCGGCGGCACATTTATCGAAGGTTCTACAATTGAACTCTCTGCAGACGGCCCTATGAGAGCGCCTTATGCAGCTTACATGCAAGGCGGTCTGAATTATTCCCATGTAAAAATCGCGCTGAGAAAATTTTTGGAAAGACTTAAATTATCTCCTTGTTTCAATAAATAGTATCAAATATTGTCAAAAAAATTTTTATATGTTACAATATCAGAGCACTGGTTTTTAGTGTACATGAAAAATTTATTAGAAGTTAGTTGTAAAAGAAGAGAAATGAGGTAAATTATGTCATTACCAAATGTAGCATATTTTTCAATGGAAATAGCTATGGATCAATCATTAAGCACGTATTCAGGCGGGCTTGGATTTTTGGCAGGGTCACATATGTTATCTGCCGGGTATTTACAGATGCCAATGGTTGGTGTAACTATGCTCTGGTCTTACGGTTATTACGATCAGCGAATTGACCATACAGGTAATGTTGAAGTTGCTTATATCAGAAAATATTATGATTTTCTGACTGATATAAATGTTCAAACTGAAGTTGACATCTTTGGTGAAAAAGTAAAAGTTAAGGCTTTAAAAGTTGACCCTGAACTTTTTGGAACTTGTCCTGTATATCTTTTGACAACAGATATTGAAGGCAACAGCGATTGGGCAAGAAGCATTACTCATAAACTTTATGACGGTAATGAAAAGATAAGAATTGCGCAAGAAACTGTTTTGGGTATTGCAGGTGTAAGAATATTACAGCAAATTGGCTATAATTTTGACGTTATTCATATGAACGAAGGTCATGCACTTCCTGCTGCATTTGAATTATTAAGACAGTATAACGGCGACTTAAACGAAGTTAAAAAACGCACGGTATTTACAACACACACACCGGTTGCTGCCGGAAACGAAGTTCATTGGGTTGATACACTGTTAGAAGGCGGATTCTTCGCCGGAGCGTCTCGTGAAACCGCTGTAAATTTAGGCGGTGACAACTTCTCACTTACTGTTGCAGCACTAAGAATGTCAAGAATTGCAAACGCAGTATCTCAGTTACACGGACTTGTTGCTAACAAGATGTGGGAATGGGTTGAGGGAAGATGCCCAATCCGTGCTATCACTAATGCCGTTAATCTTCAATACTGGCAAGATAAACGTATCGCGTCTGCAAAATTCAATCCGCAAGCGCTTTTAGATGTTAAACGCGAAATGAAAGCGGAATTGTTTAAATATATTGCAAACGTTGCTGGTAAAAGGTTTGACCCTGATGTATTAACAATTACCTGGGCAAGAAGGTTTGCGGACTACAAACGAGCATGGTTAATCCTTATGGATAAAGACAGAATTGGCAAACTTCTTGATGAAAATAAAGTTCAGATTATTTTTGCCGGTAAGTTCCACCCGGATGATGTTATGGGCAAAGAAATGTTTAACAAATTATTAAACCGTTCTCACTCATTGAAAAATGTAGTTGTATTGCCTGGTTACGAACTTCAATTATCCGGCATGTTAAAACGCGGTTCAGATATCTGGTTAAATACACCGTTGAGACCTTTTGAAGCTTCAGGAACATCAGGTATGTCAGCTAATATGAACGGAACACTTCACCTGTCAATATTTGACGGCTGGACTGTTGAAGGTACATTTAGCGGAATTAATGGTTATGCAATCGAGTATCCTGAAATTAACGACGAAATGTCTTGGGAAGAAAGACACTGGAAAGACCATAAGTGCTTGATGAGCATTATCGAAGAACAAATTATTCCGACATACTACGAAAACAAAATGGAATGGGCAAGATTAATGCGCCAGGCAATCAGAACTTCAGAAGCTTACTTCAATTCAGATCGTATGGTAATCGAGTATTACAACAGATTGTATAACCCGATTGCTCATAATGATGAATGTGCAGGTGAAGAAAAGAAAGAAATGAAAATCACAGAAGCACCTACATTTGATGCTTGGACATTCTCAAATATTAAGTAAACTTTTTTACATATTAAAGAAAGCGGCGCGGACATTTTGTCCGCGCCGCTTCTTTTTATTTTGCAGTATTCAAAACATACCTTGCAGCAGCAGTTGCGGGTATGACAGAACCATTATGAAATCTTATCGGATAAATATCAGTCATATGCTGAGCATCGTTTTTAACAATACATGTATTAGCAGTTAAGGAATTAGAACCGGAAGAGCAACTTACTTCTTTGTTTGGCAATGCTGTACCGTTTACATCAATGAATCCTGCACAGGATGCCATTTCAGTACCGCCATAGTTGTTTTGTATTTTTGTGCCTATTGCAAGGTTGCAGCCATACATACCTAACTCCGGTGAAATAGCTACAATTGTGCCGTCAGATAGTACATATGCGTGAACCAAAGATAAATTACTCAAAGATGAAATTGTGCTTGATTGGAAACTTGAAGTAATGGTATAGGGAACATAATCTTTGCCCTTTTTCATTTTTAGGTCTCCTGCTTTTGTATACGTTGCTCCTGTTAAAGTTCCGTTTAGTAAAGAACAAACAGACATAATGTTTTCAGGGTTTTCAGTAGCAGGGTCAGAGCCACATTTTGTATTTATACCAGCATAATCAAACCCATATTGAGCATCAGACATTCGAGCCGCTTGTGATAAGGTGCTTACTGTCTTTTTAAATTTTGAGCGGTACTGCTGGCTTCTGGTGTTTGCAATAAGAGTAGGAATAGTCATTGCTGCAACAACACCGATTATGCCAAGTGTTATCAAAACCTCTGCTAAAGTAAAACCTTTTTTCATATATAAATCTCCTTTTTTATAAAGAAATCACTATTATAATAAATATATCACTATTATTATATATAGATAGGTAAAAGTCAATATAATATTATTAATATATGGATAAGGACAAGTTTAAAAAAGAAATCGGGTTTAAGATTAAGGTTGAGCGCATGCGGCAAAAATTATCACAGGAAAAACTTGCAGAAATGTCTGATTGCAGCCTCTCATATATTGGTTTTGTTGAACGGGGCGAAATGTCTTTATCTTTGTATAATTTTGTAAAAATTTCTTCAGTTTTAAATCTGGATTTGAACGAGTTTTTGTGCGAGTTTATTTAAACTATAACACCGTAAATCACGTTATTTTCGTATCTTTCAATTTTGACTTTTTGCAGTGTGTTGTATAAATCTTCTCTATCAGATTGAATTTGTACAGTCAAATAGTTTCTGGTAATTCCTTTTAGGTTACCGCTATGCTTGTCACGGTGCTTTTCAATAAGGGTTTCGCGAACTTTACCGATATTTTTTTGAATAAATTCATNGTCACGGTGCTTTTCAATAAGGGTTTCGCGAACTTTACCGATATTTTTTTGAATAAATTCATCAAGTTTACGTGCGGATATTTCTTTGATAATTTCTGCCCGCCGGTTTTTAATATCATCGGACACCTGTTCCGGTAGTGTTTCGCCAACTGTTCCGCGGCGAATAGAGTAAGGGAAGGTGTGAATTTGTGTTAATCCTGATATTTCAAGATTATTGCGTGTTATTTCAAAATCTTCTTCTGTTTCGCCTGCAAATCCGGCAATAATGTCGCTTCCTAAAAACGGCATGTCAAATGCTTTATTGATTTCTTCAATTTGTTTAAGATAATCTTCTGTTTTGTAAAATCTGTTCATAGAGCGAAGAGTTTTGTCGTTTGCGGATTGTAAAGACAGGTGAAAATGCGGGCAAAATTTTTCTGATTTTTTCAAAAAATTAAGCATATCGGAAGTGATTTCCGTAGGATTTAACGAACCAAGCCGGTAACGGGTAATGTTAGTTTTTGTCTCGATTTCTTGTAATAAATCAAGAAGTGTAAGCCCAAAATCCTTTCCCCACTGTCCGATATGAATACCTGTCAGCATTACTTCTTTAAAACCTGAGTTCGCAAAGTGATTAATCTGTTTTATGATAAAATCCATATCTGCACTACGGCTTTTTCCGCGTGCTTTCCAGATAATACAGTAAGTGCATCTGTTGTCGCAGCCGTCTTGAATTTTTAAACTGGCACGGGTTTTTGATGTGTCTGTTAATTCGACTTTGTTAAATTCAGCCAAACTCATAATATCTTTGGCACAGAATTTAACATCAGAACTTATATAATCATATAATTTTAATTTTTCATCGTTGCCTATAACAAAGTCAATAAAATCATTTTTCAGAAGTTCATTTTTTTCAATTTGAGCCATACAACCGGTCACAATTGTAATAATATCGGGATTTTTATGTTTTGCTGCACGAAGATGATACATTGCTTCGTTGTCGCTTTTGTGGGTAACGCTGCAAGAATTCAAGATAAAATAATCCGCATCTTTTATATTAGACGCTTTTTCAAGTCCGTTTTCTGTCAGGTTTTCTTCAATAATTCCGCTTTCAAACTGGTTAGCTTTACAGCCCATTGTGTGGATATAAAATTTCTTCATTTCTTTATATTATAAAAAATAATCTTAATTGTAAATATTTGTATAGTTCTATTCAAAATATGGCAAAAAATTTTACTTTTGGTTTTAAAATATGTATAATCGAAATGTAGAAAGTGAAGGTGGAATAATATGCAGGTGAATTCGGTTTCTTACAATAGTGTACAATCCTTTGGTCAACATAAACCAACTCAAAGAGAATATTTAGAAGGTTTTGCGGCACTGGATGATAAAGATTTAAGAAAAATAGCTTATGCAAAAGCTTCAAATGAGGTTAATGATAAAAAGCACAGACGAATTTCAAATGCAATATTCTATTCTATTCCTTTAGCTGCAGGACTTGCAGCCGCAGTAAGAACCCCTTCAGTTTTGGGTAAAGCAGCTAACAGATTAAGAGGAGCAAAACTTGTAAACTTTGCAACAACTGCATTAAACTGGGCAGGTACGTTTGCCGTACTTGATTTAGTGTTTGGCGGAAAGCGTGTTTTAGAAAGACACAGCGAATCTGCAAGAAATTTTGCTAAAGAACATCCAATTTTGTCAACAATAGGAACAATTGGTGCTGGAATCGGATTGTTGTTTGCCGGTGGTAAAGGTGTTTCTAAACTTGCAGATAAAGCTCTCAGCAAAGTTCGTGTAAAAGATTTAAAAAATGTTATTAAAGCAAATAACAAACTAAACAATAGTAAAATTTTGAATTCAATTTCAGCAAAATTGGCAAAAGTTCCGTCATCTATTAAGGGCTTTGCTAAAGGTTTAATTGAATATGGACCGGTTCTGTTATTTGTTTCGCATGTTACTCATTCAATCAACCATAGTAATGTTAGAACAAGACAAACTTATAAGAATTATGAAGAATTAAAAGATGCACAAAATCAGATTAAAGAAGTTTTAGGAAAGGCCGATGAAGCACCTGAAGCTGATGATATTGACTAAGATTAATTGTTAATAAAATAATTTGTGAACAAGTATATCAAATTTGAAATTGGTATACTTGTTCTTTTATAATAGTTTTATGAGAGTAGTTATTTTAGGAAAAGGGCTAATGCTTGCAAATGTCGTGCTTGGTGCAATAGACGCCGGTGCAGAGATTGTTGGTGTTTTTCGTTATGAACAGACAAGTACAAATCCGCTTAAATTGTTTTTAAAAGACATTTTTAATCCTGATCCTGAAGTGACACTATTAAAGCAGCTAAAAGTAAATCAAATTAGGCTAAAATCTGCAAATAGCACTCAATTTAGAAAACTCTTACTAAACTTGAATGTTGATATGCTGATTGTTGGAACCTGGAAGGAACGTTTGCGCAAGGAGACTTTCGACATTCCAAAAATTGCTTCTATTAATGTTCATCCGTCGCTTTTACCAAAATATCGAGGTCCAAACCCTTACCTTCAAACTATCTTGAATGGTGAAAAGCAAACCGGTGTTACACTGCATTTGATAGATGAAGGTTTTGACAGCGGAGCGATTTTATCTCAAAAAAAGATTGAAATACAAGACACAGACACCTCAAAAGAACTTCGTGAACGCACTGTAAGGGAAGCCAGAATATTGATACGCGACTTTATTCAGGATTTAGATACAAAAATTATCACACCGATTGCGCAAAGCAAAAAGTACGCAACGTATTTTCCAAATATTAAAGGCGATGAAAAAATGCTTGATTTCACTTACCAGACATCAGATGAGATATCGCGTACAATCAGAGCACTTCATCCGTTTTTACGTACATACATAACTTATCAGGATAAATTTTTTGTTGTAGACCCTTATAATTTTCAAATTCAGCTTGAGGATGTAACTCATTTTAAACCCGGCACGATTATTGCTAAAGACCCTGAAAAACAGTCTTTGACAATTGTTTGTAAGGATAGAAAAGCAATTAAATTTAAAAATCTGAAATTATACAAAAATCCATTGATGACTAAAAGATATATTGAAAAATACGTATTATAACAAATTGCCTTCTAAGTCATAAATCCTGATATTTAGCCCTTTTGATGCAATAAGTTCTTTCATCTGGTCGATTGCGTTTGGTGTAAATCCGGACTCGTTTATTATAATTCTGTCAATTGTATTTGCCGGGACACCGATTGGCACCGCGCGATGCGTAATGTAATTTGTGTGCCCTGCCATATTACCGTCTTGATATAAAATACTTTTGCCTTCACTTACTTTGAACGAGTTTTTCATAATAGTTGGTGAAACATTATTTTTGTTTACAACAAATACGATTGTATGTTTTTTGCCGGATAAACCACCGTAAGTTGCTCTTGGCAAGAAGTTTGCTTCCCCGGGATTGTAATGTGGTCTTGCAAAATAATCTTTTATTGAAATATTACCCTGCACATCCCAAAAATCAGCACATAGCGGAGTTTGAGTAGCACAACCGGTTCCTGTGCCAATAGCCCCGCGCGCATCGCCTGTCGTAATTCCTTTTCTCAAAATTTCATCAAGATTTTTATAACTTGTTGCATGAAGCATATTGTCTGCACTCAGTGTATCACCAGCCGGCGGGCGGATGATTTTGTTCTTAGACGAGATTTTATATGCAGCCAAAGACTCTTCATAAACCTTTTTCTGAGCCGGTGTCAAACGTTCAGCCATAGAAATTCCCGTCACTCCGTCTGTAACCTCTGTTGACATTTGAATTTTTTCAAACGGAATATTGTAAGTCTTTTTAGCAACTAAACTATCAATCCGCCTAATATACTGTTCGATAGTTTCACCTGCTTGTTGAGGAGTTTCAAGACACATTTGTTTAAATTGAGTGATATATTCTTTTCTGGCAATCAATGTTTCTTTTAGGTATTGCGGATTTTTAATCCCGGTATTTGTAATATGTGTCATACCAAAATCAAATTTGCCGGTTTTAGGATTTATACCGCCCGGAACAGATTTATAAGCAGCAGCTTTGTCAATGGCGGCAACTATTTTATCGTCTGCAATCCTGCTTACCCTATCAAGTGAACTAATAAGTTCATCTCTTGTCATATTTTTAATATACGGTTTTGATAAGGAACAACTATCAAAAAACGAAGTTAATTCCCCGACATTTTCGCCAAATGCAGCGCCTTTTCTACCGCCTCTTGCTCTGTAGCAAAGACTTCCGCCAACATCAAGCCTTGCTGCATTTCCTGCTGAGATTACCACGTTGCCGTTTTTTAGTGCGTCCCAATTTGCCAGCCAGCAATCCATTCCAAAACCTTCCCTGACAATTGCAGCGTCTTCAACTTCGGGTAAATAATTAACCGGCATGAATTTACTTGCTGCTCCTACCCTTTCGGTTGGACTGCTATAAACATTTTTAGCAGGTTCGGTGTAAGATACGAGAACTTTTTTAGTTGACGGTATTCCGCCAAGCTCGTACAATTCTCCGGCTAAGCATTCTGAACGTATTTGAGCTTCGTTTCCGAATTTTATATAGTATAATTCTCCGCTGCTGTCTAATTGTGCCCAAGCGCCGGGATTAGAGCCGCTTCGGGAGCCTTTATAAATAGTAAATTTCTGTTCTGACCCGTTTAATTTTAGAACTCTGGTTTCGGTTTCATACTTGGCTGCAAGCTGTGAAATCTTTTTTAGCTGTAAATCGTTGTATGCAAGTTTTGTGCCGATTTCTTGCAAAGTTCTGGCGTCACAAACTCTTCCTTCATACATCCAGGGAGTTGATTTAAAAATGCCGGTTTTTGCCTTTTGTTGCGCAAGAAGTATATCATCAAGAACTTTATCATCAATTTTTAAAATATCTTCAAGTATATTGCCTGTTTTTGCATTTAAAACCGTTCTTGCCGTAGATATTGCAGGCTTTAATATAACTTTATTTACAACCATTACCTTTTCCCCAATTTACCTATAATATAATAAAGTATTTTTGAGTAAAAAAATTGCTTAACTACTTTCTGGCAACAGAGTTTCTGTCAAGCATAACCATCAAAATCGAGATATCAGCAGGTTTTACGCCGCCAATGCGTGCAGCCTGAGCAAGTGTTTTTGGTTGAATTTTGGCTAATTTTTCCTTTGTTTCTGATGAAATATGTTCAATTTTTGAGTAGTCTATATCTTCAGGAATTTTAAATTTCTCAAGCTTTCCTGCCTGGTCGACCTGTTCTTGTTGGCGCTTGATGTAGCCGTCGTATTTTACAATAACTTCAATCTGTTCGTAGACTTCTTTGGGAATATTTAATTCGCGTGTACTTTCGTCCAACTCTTGAATAATTTTGTAACTGATATCAGGGCGTTTTAACAGTTCTGAGGCTCTAATGCCGCGGTCTAAATGTTGTCCGTATTTTGCAAGAATTGTATTTGTTTCTTCATTTGCAGAAATTTTTAACCCGTCCAGCCTGTTTTTCTCATCTTGAATAAGTCTTTGTTTGTTGTTAAATCTTTCAAACTGCTCATCATCAATCAAACCGATTTTATGTCCGATTGGGGTTAAGCGCTCATCAGCGTTGTCTTGTCTTAACAATAATCTGTATTCAGAACGTGATGTGAGCATTCTGTAAGGGTCTTGGATGTCTTTTGTTACTAAATCATCAATTAAAGTTCCGGTGTAAGATGAACTCCTTGACAGTTCAAGCATTTCAGAACCATTCAGGTAATTAAACGCATTAATTCCTGCAATTAGCCCTTGTGCTGCAGCTTCTTCATAACCGCTTGTTCCGTTAATTTGTCCGCCAAAGAAAAGTCCATTGACCGTTTTAGACATAAGTGAATGTGTTGTTTGAACAGCCGGAACATAGTCATACTCAACAGCATAAGCAGGTTTTACTATATGCGCATTTTCTAAACCGGGAAGACTACGTATCATTTTTTCCTGAACATCTGCCGGCAAACTGGTTGAAAAGCCTTGAATATAAGTTTCATACGTTCCTAAACCTTCCGGCTCGATAAATATGTGATGAGAAGGGTTAGAAGCAAATCTTACAATTTTATCCTCGATTGATGGACAATAACGTGGACCAACACCTTCAATCAAGCCTTGATACATTGGTGATTTATCAAGATTGGCGCGGATAATTGCGTGGGTTTCTTCGGTTGTCCTTGTTAGATAGCAAGGACAAGTTTTTCTGATTGGACGGTTTGGCTTGAACGAGAAAAAGCTCAATTCTTCATCGCCTGGTTGAATTGTCATTTTTGAGTAGTCAATTGTGCGTTTATCAACTCTGGCTGGAGTTCCGGTTTTAAGTTTTTTTGTTACAATTCCTAATTTATGCAGCGAAGCAGAAAGCCCGATTGCAGCCTTTTCTCCAAGTCTGCCGGCACTGTATGAACGAAGCCCGACAAAAATTCTTCCTTCTAATGATGTTCCCGTGGTTAAAATCACAGCGCGTGCACTGTATTGTATTCCAAATTCATCGACCGCGCCTGTAATTTTGCCGTTCTCTGTTAATAACTCTGTTATGCAGCATTGTTTGAGGTAGATGTTGTCATTACTTTCGATTAAATTGCGCATGTAACGTGTGTATTCAGCTTTATCTGATTGTGCTCGAAGGGCTCTGACCGCCGGACCTTTTGATGAGTTTAAGACTTTCATCTGTAAATATGTAGCGTCTGTTACCTCGCCCATTACGCCGCCTAAAGCGTCGATTTCGCGAACTAGCGTGGATTTTGCAGGCCCGCCAACAGCGGGATTACAAGGTTGAAGAGCAATATTGTCAACATTTAACGTGCATAATAAAACTTTTACACCTAATTTTGCACACGCCAAAGCCGCTTCACATCCGGCATGACCTGCTCCAACAACGATTACATCAAATTTATTCTTTAAATAATCCATACAATTATTATAAATTAAACAAAATAGCTTTACAAACTGGACAAAAAATGCTATACTTTAACAAAAAGGAGAGTAATATATGCTAAAATTCAATCATAGCTTGAAAAACGGGGGGGGGGGCACCGTTAAAGCTCTCCGGTAGCGGGTTTACGCTTGCAGAAGTATTAATTACCCTTGGTGTAATCGGTGTTGTTGCGGCGATTACAATTCCTGGTCTAATGTCTAAATGGCAAGAAAGAGTTTACAAGACTAAATATAAGAAGATTTTTAGTGAATTAAATCAGGCAATGAGGTCTTTGCAAGATGATGAGAATTTGCCGTCCATGATGTGTAATTCATTTGATGATAAGTGTTTCAGAGACCTTTTCACAACAAAGATAAAAGTTGCTCATTCTTGCTATGCGGCGGCTCCTAATAATTGTCAGAAAAAATCTTTATTTTTGAATAATCTAGAGCGGATATTAAGTATCAATGTTAATGACAAATGGCCGTCTTTTGTTACATTAAGCGGTTATTCTGTAAAGTTCAGATATCATTTCAAAAATTGTTCAACAGTTGACGAATCAGTTTTAAAAAATGAAGAGTTAAGAAATTGTGGCTGGGTACAAATTGATATAAATGGACTAAGCGCTCCAAACGTAGTTGGTAAAGACATATTTTTCTTGTCAATGATGCAAGACGGTTTTATCCCTTTTTATTATGGAGACAATAAAATCGAAGACTGTTATAAAGGTACTGGTATTTCTTGTAGTTCGCTTTACATAAATGGCGGTGGAATGGAGTTTTAAGACAAAAAATAGCCACTTATTCAATAAGCGTACTTACCACACTAAAAACAAACCATACTCTCTTAAATGTCAAAAAACGGAAATTGATTTAAAGTGACCCCGCGGAGCGCATTTGCAGTGAAGCAGTTGAGACTGTTAGTAGCAAAGTACCCCGTCCGGCGAGGACTAGCCTTCGGCGGTTAGTTCTTCCCAGATGCTAGGAACAACAATTAATGCTGTGTACACGATAAATCCAAATAAAATCAGATTGATTGCCATGATAACCTCCTTTGGTTACATGTATATTAATCCCGTTTTTTTAAGAAAAATAACAAAAAATAATACGTTCAGTTGAATTATTTACAAAAGTTAATATAAAATATGGATATGAAAAATTTAACGGAAAAAGATGTAAAAATTTTGTTTGAAAACCTTTGCTGCTCAAGGTGTAAAAACGAATTCACACTGAGCTCAATTAAAGAAATAAAGCGCGAAGGGGATATATTAATTTGCAATTTGTTGTGTGAAAAATGTTTTAAAGATTTTGGAGAAGTTGTAATTAATTTTAACCGAAAATCTAAATCACATTTGCCACTTGAAATTGTTGAGGGAGCTGATCCGATTTCAATTGATGATGTAATAAAGGCGCATAAATTTATCAAAGAAAACCTTTAATCTATCTCAATATATCATTGACAAACCGCGCCATTACGTGAAAAAATAGAAGATAGTTTTAAGGAGATTTATTATGGTTAAACAGACTTACTTGCATGACAAACATGTTAAACTAGGGGCTAAAATGGTTGATTTTGCCGGCTGGCATATGCCGGTTCAGTATTCATCAATTATTGAGGAGCATAAGACAGTAAGGGAAGCTGTCGGACTGTTTGATGTGTCGCATATGGGGGAAGTCTTTATATCCGGAAAAGACGCTACGGCGTTTTTGAATAAAATTGTTCCTCAGGATATTGAAAAACTTGATTATGAAAAGGCTGTTTACTGCCAGCTTCCAAACGCAAACGGCGGCTTGATTGATGATTTAATCATATATAAATTGGGGATTGAATATTATCTGGTAATTTGCAATGCTTCAAGGATTGATGAGGATTTAAACTGGATAGTAAGAAATAAACGCGGTATGAATGTGAAAATTGATAACCAATCTCACAACTATTCACTTCTTGCAATTCAGGGATCGCGTGCAATTGACTTGATGAAAAAAATGGGCTATGACATTGAGGGGCAAAAATCTTTTACAATCAAACCGGCAGTAATCGAAGGGATAAAACTTTTGGCATCTCGCACGGGTTACACCGGAGAAGACGGGTTTGAACTTCTGGTAGAAAATGAGTATTCCGAATTTTTGTGGGATAAGATTTTGGAAAAAGGTGAAGAATTCGGGATTAAACCAATCGGGCTTGGCGCAAGAGATACGCTAAGGCTGGAAGCTGCACTTCATCTTTACGGCAACGATTTAGATGAGACAACAACACCGATTGAAGCAGGACTTTCATGGTCTGTTCCAAAAGATAAAAAAGCTGATTATAACGGCAAAGATGTCATTTTAAACCAGGTAGCAAACGGGGTTGATAAAAAGCTTGTTGGACTGGTAATGCTTGATAGAAACATTGCGCGTCATGGTTATGATGTTTATTTTAAAGGAGAAAAAGCCGGACATATTACAAGCGGCTGTGTTTCGCCTTCAACCGGTAAAAATATTGCACTTGCTTATGTAAAAAATCTCAAAGAGATTTGCACAGGTGCTGTTGTTCAGGTTATGATTAGAGAAAAACTTCACGATGCGCAGATTGTTAAGCGCCCGTTTGTTGAAAAAAGAAACAGAGTTGGATAGATTATTAATATAAGGAGAAAATAAATGAGTTTTACGGATGAAATTTTATGTACAAAATCGCATGAGTACATTTTAAAAGAAGCTGGCGGCAAATATATTATCGGTTTGACTGATTATGCAATTGAACAGTTGGGAGATATTGTATTTTTGGAATTGCCGGAAGTTGGTGATGAATTCAGCAAGGGCGATACTTTTGCAAATATAGAATCAGTAAAAGCAGCGTCTGATATTTATATGCCGGTTAGCGGTAAGATTGCGGAAGTCAACTCAGCACTTGTTGATACTCCGGAAAGCCTTAACGAAGATTGTTTTGAAAACGGTTGGTTGGTCAAAATAGACTCAAATACTGCTGAAGAGGAAATGTCAGACTTGTTATCATACTCAGATTATAAAAAAGAATTGGAATAATAATGAAAAATTTTTTAGTACATAACGAAGAAATAACCCGCCAAATGTGCGAAGATATTGGAATTAAAAGTGTTGAAGATTTATTCAACCGGGTTCCGCAAGATGTTAAAATGGAAGGTTTAAATTTGCCTGATGCGCTCTCTGAACTAGAAACACAGCGAGTGGTTAAAAATCTTGCCAAACAAAACAAAACCGATTATGCGTGTTTTTTAGGCGGCGGGATTTATAATAAATTTGTACCGGCATGTATTTCGCAAGTTGCAGGCAGGTTTGAATTTAACACTGCATATACACCTTATCAGCCTGAAATTTCACAAGGCACCTTGCAGGTTATGTATGAATTTCAGACAATGATATGCCGTTTGACCGGCATGGATATTGCAAATGCTACTGTTTATGATGGCGGAACCGCTTGTGCGGAAGCTATTTTAATGGCTTGCAGAATTTCTAAAAAATATAAAGCTTGTGTACTAAATTCAGTTAATCCTGAATACAAAGAAGTTATAAAAACTTATACAAAGTCTCAGACAATCGAGGTTGAGTGGGTGGATGAAGTTCCGGCGGATACTGCTGATTATGCATGTGTTTTGGTTCAGGTTCCTGATTATTTTGGCGAAATTGTTGAACCAAAAGCGGTTGATTGTCTGCTTGTAGTTTGTTGTGACCCGTCAAGTTTGGCAATTTTGAAACCTCCGGCTGAGTATGGCGCTGATATTGTGGTTGGTGATATTCAAACACTTGGTATTCCAATGAATTTTGGCGGACCAACAGCAGGATTTATGGCTTGTCGAGAAAAATTCATGCGTCAATTACCTGGCAGACTTGCCGGCAGAACGGTTGATAAAGACGGAAAACAGGCATTTTGTCTAACAATTCAAACTCGCGAACAGCACATAAAACGCGAAAAAGCAACAAGTAATATTTGTTCAAACCAGGCTCTAATCGGGCTTTGTGCAGCGCTTTATCTGTCTGTTATGGGTGAAAAAGGTTTTAAACAAGCAGGGTATTTATCTGTAAAAAATGCTCATACGTTGGCGGAAAAGCTTGCGGCAAAAGGTTATAAAATTCTTACCAAAAACTTTTTCAACGAATTTACACTCGAAGTTCCTGATGCTGATAAGTTTTTATCAAAGCTCAAAGAAAACGGCATTTTAGGCGGAATTAAACTAGATGATAAACGAATTCTTGTTGCCGCAACAGAGATGAATACGGACGAAGAAATTTGCAAATATACGTCACTTTGCTAAAATAATGCCTTCACTTTTTGCTCTTTTTAAGTTATAATCATTGCACGAGAGTTTTAATATTTTTGAAAGGTTATTTAGATGAATAAAAGTCAATCAATGGGGATGTACGTAATACTGGCAATTGTTGTGCTGGTTTTTATTTCGACAATTTTTATGTCAGGTCCTTCGACAAATACTTCAGAGATTTCATATACGAATTTTTTGCAAAAACTTGAAAATAAAGAGTTTTCAAAAATTGAAAAATATGACGATATGCTTATCGCAATTCCAAAAGAGCAGCCGGCTCAAGAAAAAGCACAAAAAACACAGGATAAAAACACGGTATCTCCGTTTTTAACCCCTGAAAATAAAAATATGAGTGCTCCGCAATTCCAGTATAAAGTTCAGGTTCCGGCAAATGATGAGGGTCTTTTAACCAAACTAAACGAATCGGGTGCTGATATTACAGTAAAAAAAGCGGCTGAGTCTAATCAGTTAGCCGGAAATATCGGGACTTTTATCATAATTCTTTTTGCTGTGATTTCATTAGGCTTGATGATAAAAGCAATTCAAGCAGGCGGTTCACAGGCAATGTCTTTTGGTAAAAGCAAAGCTAAAATGCTTCTTGATTCAAAAGTTAAGACTACATTTAACGATGTTGCGGGAATTGATGAGGAGAAAAAAGAATTAGAAGAGATTGTAGATTTTCTCAAAAACGGCGAAAAGTATATGAAACTTGGCGCAAAAATTCCAAAGGGCGTACTTTTAGTTGGTCCTCCGGGAACAGGTAAAACACTTATGGCAAAAGCGGTTGCAGGTGAGGCAAGTGTGCCGTTTTTCTCAATATCAGGTTCTGATTTTGTAGAGATGTTTGTTGGTGTTGGTGCAAGCAGGGTAAGAGACTTGTTTGAACAGGCTAAAAAACACCAGCCATGTATTATATTTATTGATGAAATTGATGCGGTAGGACGTCAGCGCGGCGCGGGTTTAGGCGGCGGACATGATGAAAGAGAGCAGACCTTAAACCAGTTACTTGTTGAAATGGACGGGTTTGACGTGAATACAAATATAATTGTTATTGCGGCAACAAACAGACCTGACATTTTAGATAATGCCTTGTTAAGACCGGGTAGGTTTGACAGACAGATTTACATTAACGCACCTGATGTTAAAGGACGTGAACAGATTTTAGAAGTCCATGCTAAAAATAAAAAGCTTGATAAAGATGTTGATTTAAAAGTTTTGGCAAAACGTACTCCGGGCTTTACAGGTGCTGATTTGCAAAACTTGCTGAATGAATCAGCTCTGCTTGCTGCACGCAACGGCGAATCAAAAATTACAATGGCTGATATTGACTGCTCAATAGACAGAGTTGTTGCAGGTGTTGAAAAACGCAGCAAAGTCATGACTGATGCTGATAAAGAATTGACCTCATATCATGAAGTCGGTCATGCTTTGGTTGATAAACTTTTACCGGAGGCTAATGAACTTCATAAAGTTTCAATAATTCCGCGCGGCATGGCGCTTGGTGTAACCTGGACGCGTCCGAAAGATGAAACAGTTCACGTAAGTAAAGCAAAATTATTGGCTAAAATTGCGGTATCTTTAGGCGGTCGTGCAGCAGAAGAAATTGTGTACGGCAAAGATAACGTAAGTACAGGCGCTTCTCAAGACCTTATTAATGTTACTGATATGGCGCGTAAAATGGTTACAGCATGGGGCATGTCTGATAAATTAGGAACAATGGCTTACGGTAAAAATCAGGAAAACGTGTTTATGGGCAGGGATTTTGGGCACCAGAGAGATTATTCAGAACAGGTTGCATATGAAATCGACCAGGAAATTAAACGAATAGTTGATGAAAGATACGAACTTGCAAAACGTCTTTTATCTGAAAATCGCGATATGCTTGAACGTATCTCAAAAGAACTCTTAGACAGAGAAACAATTGATGAGAAAGAGTTTGAACAAATAATGGAAACAGTTAAAAGTGAAAGAGCTTGAACTAAATAATAAGTCAAAACTTTTTGCATTATTTATAAATATTTCAAATCCGAAGGAAAATTTTGAAGTTACAAAACAGTATTTCAAAACCGAAACCCCTTCGGATTTGGTAAATCTTGCTCAAAAAACAGAATGTGATATTATTGCGCTGAAGTTCAATTCATCAGATGCAGACACGGCGCAAGAACTATTAAAATCACTTTTGCCGCAAATAACCAAACCTCTTATGATTTATGGCACAGGGGATGGTAAAGTTGATAAAATTCTTGTGCCGGCGCTTATTAACGTTCTTGACAGGCAAGCTATTATTGCGTGGGCTGATGAAGCAACTTATAAAAGTATTATTCCTGCTGTGATAAAAGGCAATCATTATGTTGTTTTAAAAACTCCGATTGATATAAATTTAGCAAAAGAGTTAAACATTTTGTCAATCGGGTTGGGGTTAGCTAAGGACAAAATAATAATGAATACGGATATTGGCGGGTTAGGCTACGGTTATGAATACGGGTTCAGTATGATGGAAAAAACAATACTTGAAGGCGGGAAAGGTGATGATTTTCTTAATCTTCCGATAATAACCGATGCTGCAATTGAAGCCTTAAAAACAAAAGAGGCTAAATCTGATATCACCTGCAAACGAGCTCGAATGATAGAGCTTGCAGCATGTTCAGGTACAATTGCAGCAGGTGCTAATATAATCACAGTTTGCGCGCCTGAAAATATTAAAATTCTAAAAGGGTTGGTGTAAAATGGAAATGACAGGTCTGCAAATTTTTAAACATCTTCCGGGTGCTCAAAAGGCGCAAAATTCCAACTGTAAAGAATGCGGCTGTCCGACGTGTATGGCGTTTGCACTAAAACTAGCAAAACAGAATATCGAACTTGAAAAATGCCCTTATGTGGATGAGGATTTAAAAAAAGCTTACCTGCAAAGTATAAAACATCCGCAAAAAACTGTTTGTATCGGTGATTTAAAAATCGGTGGTGAAAATGTTTTATACAGGCATGAAAAAACTTTTGTTAATCCTACTGTTTTGGCGGTTTTAGTTGATTGCAGCAAACCGGATTATAAAGAAAAACTTAAACTGATTACGGATTTTGAAATAAAAGGAGTTAATGAAGTTTATAAAGTTGACCTTGTGATTTTGAAAAACTGCACTCAAAAGCCTGATTGCGGCATGATAAAAGCCATAACATTTGAGGAATTTAACGGGCTCGAAATTACAAAAATTGTAGACGAAGACTTTACAAAAACAAAAGAAATCTTGATTACGACCAGAACAAAAGCTGTAAAAGATAAAGACGACAGGTTTTCAGCTCCGGTTTGTGTGGTTATGCCGGAAGGTGATATTTTTAAAACTTGTGCGTATGCCGGATATTATATATGCAAATATGCTAATATGATTGTGTTTGAGGAGTTTGATGAAGCGTTATTTTCAACACTTATTACGCTTCGGCAAAATATTTTTACAAACCCGCAAAAGCCTCTCCAGGTTGAAGAAGGACTGTATGAGTTTAACAATCCGGATGAAAATTCGATAATCTTTTTAACAACAAATTTTGCACTTACTTTTTTTGCAGTAACAAATGAGCTTGAAAGTCTTGAGGTTCCGTCTTATTTAATTGTTATTCCGGCTGACGGAATGAGTGTTTTAACCGCGTGGTCAGCAGAAAAATTTACCGCAAAAATTGTGTCTGAGACCTTGAAAAAACACGGAATTCGAGAAAAAATTAAAACCCGTTCAATCATAATCCCGGGACTTCTTGAACATACCATTGATGAATTAAAACAAACCGTGCCGGATTTTGAATTCGTTGTTGGAACACGTGAAGCTTCTGAAATTGAAAATTTTGTCAAAAACTATTTCCAAGGGTAAGTTTTATCAATTTGCCAGCCTGCACGGCGTATTTTTTCTGCGCAAGCATATCCTCCATTTGCGTCTTTTGTGCAATTATTATTTATTTCATCATCTGATTTATCATACCAATATGGCTGTATGCCAATAACTTCAAGGTTTGACCCTTCAATTATAAAAACATCTTTTCCTAATGTATTTGGTCCTTTTGATCCGTTTGTGTCTATTATAATAGTAAGTTTACCATTGGTGCCAATACCACCTTTATTATAAAGACAAGTCGAACAATATCCTCTTATTTGAATTGAATAAATCATTGCATCGTTTGTTTGGAATGTAAAATTAGCGTCATGTGTGAGTTGATAACCGTATGTTGTACCATCTAATCTTTTAAAAGGTAACTTGCTTTTATAACCGCAAATGTCATAGGTTTTACAGTATGTAGCGTATTTAATATAAGGAGCCCAATATTTTTGGAAATAGTCATCAATATCGAGTGACAAAATATCTTCAACTAAAGGTTGACCCTGCTCTTCAACTGATAATCGGTATGCTTGATTTAGTACAGAAATACTTTTTTGAATTCTTGTAACAGTTTTTCGTTTTTGATGTTCTGTAATCAGGTTAGGTATAGTCATTGCTGCAACCACGCCTATGACACCCAGCGTAATAAGTACTTCTGCCAATGTAAAACCTATTTTGTGATTAATTCTTTTCATACTTCACTCCTTATTCTATATAAATAAATATTAAGATATGTTATCTTAATAAATAATATATTATCTCAAAAGGTAATATTAATCAACTAGGTTATGTTATTTAATATAATTTAGTTATGATTACTATAAGGTTGAGAGAACTCCTATGGGAAAAAAATATTTCAGGGATTGAATTACATAGGGCAACGGGGATTAGTCAGGCTAAAATATCTGAAATTATTAGAGGCAAACGAACAAATATTACCCTTGATACGGTTGAAAAAATTTGTTTATTTTTGAACTGTAAAATAGAAGAACTTATAAAAATTTCAAAATAAATTATAATAACTCGTGTACAATCAGAACAACAATTTCCCCTGGTCTTAGATTAGCATAAATTTTACCCTTTTTGACATCCGGCATTGTTGAAATTTTAATTGGCAAAAGACTTTGGGTTTTAGAATTATATTTTGGAATTTTGACAACAACTTTTTGAGGGTTTTCAAAATCGAGATTGCCTATTGTGATTACTTTTTTTATATTGTTGCCAAAACTATATGCAAAAACATTCTGATGATTGGTTTTTAACGGAGTGAAATCAGCTTCGTTTAAAACTGGTAAAACGCTTTGTTTAACGTTGTTTCCTAAGATGAAGTCATTTCTGATGTCTGTAAAATTGCCACCTGGTTTTCTTGAAAGATTAAAAATATCAATTTTCCCGCGATGTGTGAAGTACATATCATCATCGGTATTTGTATGTTCTGCAAGCTTGTTGCCGTTTTTGTAAAGATAATCATCACCGGTTTGAAATCCGTCAACAAAATACGAATTAACAGGAAGTGTCGCGCTCATCCATATAATCATCTTGCTTAAAGCTTCGCCTTTTAAGATAATCGGGCTGACTTCATCATGTGTTGTAAAACTTCCGATAACGCTTTTAGGACTTTTATAGTGTTTTAAATTTTCAAATGTTGAAGTGAGTTGATTGTATAATTCTTTGGAATTTTTCCAGTCTTTGAGATTGAAAAAAGAGCCGTAATATCCGTCAAATCCTGCATTCAGCAGCTTATCATAAGAAGTAAATACCGCAGACGGTGAAATCGCATCGTGCCATGAATCAGAAGACTCCGCAAGCCATAAAAATTCAGGGTCAATTTCGCGTGAATACTTAATCAATTCGTTCCAAAATGCCGCGGTTTTTGAGTGTGCAACATCTGCTCTAATTCCGTCTACACCAAGTTTTTGGACAAATTTAACATAATCTTTATAAAGATTGTAAACATTAGCATCAATTTTATCTACTGTACCTNCAAATTTAACATAATCTTTATAAAGATTGTAAACATTAGCATCAATTTTATCTACTGTACCTACTGATAAAAGCCTTACGTCTGTCCAATCAGACGGTACAACTGGTTCACCTGATGCTCCGCTGACAAATAAATCAGGTCTTTGTAAATATAAATCGTAAGACGCACAGGCAGGAACATCAAAGATTATCCGAATGTTGCGTTTATGTGCCTCATCTATAAACTTTTTTGCCTGTTCTTCTAATGTTAAATCAGAATTTTTGTCATACATATCCTCATTTAACGAATCAAATCCTGCTGCTGAATATAAACTTCCGGCGGTCCCAAGTGCTTTTAGTTTGCCAACAGGGGTCACAGGAAGCACATGCAGCGTATTTATTCCAAGATTTTTAATTTCATCAAGCCGCTCAATTGCGTTAAGAAAAGTTCCTCTTGTCTCTCCTATTTCTTCTTGGATAAACCCGTCGCCATTGTAATCTGATGAATTAAATGATCGAATATTAATTTCCATTATTACCGTATCATTATTGAGAAATTTTGAACGTAAATCATTATGCCAGATTTCATCTGCTAAAACATTTGTTATTGAAGCAGTACATATAACAATAGAAATCAAGATTTTATTTAGTAAACGCATATTTTCCCCTTATTCAACAGGAATTAAAAGAACTTGGTCTATGTTAATTCTATCAAGCGTCTTTAAGTTGTTAGCTTTCATAATGAGTTCGGCTTTTTCAGGAGAATATGAACCATAGTAGTGTTTAATAATGCTTTCGCCTGTATCACCGCTTTTAACAACATATTTTTTCATTTTTGAACTGTCAATTGCAGGCTGTTCCTCATTTTGAGCAGCTTGGTTTTCGCTCACACCGGTTTCAAGTGTTGTTGGCGCTTCTGTAGTTTCATCAGACGGGATATTGACTTTATTGTCAACTTCTTGCTGTGCAGCGTCTGTTTGCTGTTCAAGAGTTTGCTCCTGTTGAGATTTAGAAAATATCTTATCAACTCCGGTTGTGCCGTAACGTGATTTTATAAAACTTACACCTACAATACCGCCAATCAACAAAGTTGTAACAACCCCGATTAGAAAGCCAATCAAAATATAAGCAGTTGGTGAATTCGTATTAAACTGAGTATTTTTAAAATTTTGCCACAGTAAATCAATTTCCTGAGCTTTATTTTGTTCCGGTTCAAGAACTTCTTCTTCCGGTCTTATGTATTCAATAGGCGCGTTTTCCTGCTCCTGTTCTTTTGATAAATTTTCAATAACTTCCATAGACTCTCTTGATAAAGTTGATCTTCTTATTGTCGAACTTTTCATTAAAATACCTCACTACCCGATTAATTATAACAAAATACTATCACGATAGGTGTTAATATTCAAGCAATTGTAAAGATAATGATAAGGGGCGCCTTACAAATTAAGTCTGGTTTTGGTTTGACAACTTGTTATATCTTGGTTAAACTACAAGAATGGAAGTAAATATAATCGGAGCAGGATTAGCCGGCTCCGAAGCCGCATTGCAGCTTGCAAAAAGAGGATTTAAAGTTAATTTATTTGAAATGCGTCCAAACGTTCAAACAGGCGCGCATACAACACAAGACTGTGCTGAATTTGTGTGCTCAAACAGTCTTGGCTCATACGATATAACAAACGGCAGCGGGCTTTTAAAACATGAAATGGAAGTTCTTGGCGGTGAACTTATTGAGATAGCAAAAGAATGTTCTGTTCCTGCCGGAAATGCTCTGGCTATAGACAGACATAAATTTTCAGGCACTGTAACTGAAAAAATTAAACAAAATCTAAATATTAATTTGATCCGCGAAGAAGTAACACAAATTCCGGATACTCCGACAATAATAGCTTCAGGTCCATTGACAAGTTCAAAATTTACAGAGGCGATAAAAGAGTTTACCAAAAGTGAATATCTGCATTTTTTTGACGCGATTGCACCGATTGTCGAAGTTGACAGTATAAATTTTGATATCGCATTTTGGGCTAGCAGATACGATAAAGGTGAAGCGTCTTATATCAATTGTCCGATGAATAAAGAGCAGTATGACAAGTTTTATGATATTTTGACTAATGCTCCAAAAATTGAGCAGCATGATTTTGAAAAGGGTGCTAAATTTTTTGAAAGCTGTCTTCCTGTTGAGGTGCTTGCAGCACGTGGAGTTGATACATTGAGGTTTGGACCAATGAAACCTGTTGGGCTTATTGATAAACGAACAGGAGAAAAAAATTATGCAGTTGTCCAACTTCGGCAGGATAATTCTGCAAAAACTCTGTTTAATCTTGTTGGTTTTCAGACTAATTTGAAATGGGGTGCACAAAAAGAACTTTTACAGTCAATTCCGGGGCTTGAAAATGTAAATATAGTCAGGTACGGAGTTATGCACAGAAATACATTTATAAATTCGCCAAAACTTCTAAATCCAACACTTCAAACCCGCAATCGTAAAGATTTATTCTTTGCCGGTCAGATAACCGGTACGGAAGGTTACACGGAATCAATTGCCTCAGGACTTTTGGCGGGAATAAATATGGCAAACTTTTTAAACAATGAACAACTTATTGAATTGCCGCAACAGACTATGCTTGGAGCGTTAATGTATTATATTACAAACCCTGAACATACTAATTTTCAGCCGATAAATTCAAACTGGGGAATAATGCCGCCTGTTGAACTTCCTAAAAAAGAACGCAAAAATAAAAAACTTAAAGGCGAACTTATGGCAAAACGTTCGCTGGATGTTCTGAAAGAAATTATTTTGCCCCTGTGATATAATGTTTTTATGAGAAATTGGCAAAAAGTTGTAGGTTATTTGTGTCTGATAGCGATTGCAATTAGCATGCTTTATCCGTTTTTTGCTCTGGTAAATCTTTCTTTTGTACCGAATGGTGAAATTTTCAATCAAGGCGGGAAAATATTTTATTCTCCGTTGACGTTGGATAATTATTCAAGCGTGTTTGAAAAAATTCCTGTTTGGAAGTATTTTATAAACAGTCTTTTTGTTGCTTCTGTCACGACAGTTGGACAGGTTTTATTTTCAGCATTAGCCGGATATGCTTTTGCAAGGTTGAAATTCAAGTGGCGGGACGGGTTATTTTTGTTAATCTTAATTACAATGCTTGTGCCTCCGCAGGTAAATATTATTCCTCTGTTTTTTCTTATGCGGCAGCTTGGCTGGATAAATACTTATCAGGCTTTGATTTTACCGGGTGTTTTTGGCGGATTGGGAATATTTATGATGAGACAGTATTTTTTAGGGTTTCCAAAAGACCTTGAAGAAGCCGCAAAAATCGACGGATGTAATATTATTAATACTTTTTTCAAAATCATCTTTCCGCTTGCAACTCCGGTAATTGCAACGCTTGCGATTTTTACGTTTGTAAGTGCATGGAACAGTTTTATGTGGCCGTTGATTGTTACGAATACTGAAAGTATGCGAACTTTGCCTGTCGGGCTTGCAATATTTAAAGGCAGCTTTAGAGAAATTACGCTATGGGGGGACTTGCTTGCCTGTTCTGTAATTTGTACAATCCCGGCAGTTGGAGTTTTTCTGCTGGGCAAAAAATATTTTATTGGCGGGGTTTTAAAAGGGATTGGAAAATAAAATTTATACTTTTACATATTATTAAAGACATGTTTCAATTTCTTGCACAATCTTTTTTTTGATAGTAGAATGTATAATATAAGGGGAGAAATTATGGAATTTTTCAGAAAACATCAAAAAGCAATTATCGCAGTAATCGCGTTTACTTTTATTGCGTGGTCTATTGGTTTGATGCTGTTGCCTATACTTTTAAAATAGTTGATAAAAATGGATTTAAAAAGAGGTTTAAAAAACATTTTAATATGCTGGATTTTGTCAGGCGTGCTGTTTGTTGGAGCAGGCACAGCATTTGGTGCACAATCTAAGGCCTCTTTAGACCAGAAATTAAAACAGACAAATAACAAAAGAATTTATTTCCAGCAAAAAAAACAGCAGGCTGATTTAAAGCTTAGAAATGAACGAAATAAACTAAGCAATAACCAACAAAGACTTGAAAAAGCACAAGTTGAATTAAGAGATACCACCCAACGCTACAATTCTTTAATGTCTAATTTAAACTCGATGGAGCGTCAGTTAAACGCTGCAATAACTGAGTTCAAGAATATTGATACAGAGATGAAGTCGCGCATAAGACAGGTTTATAAACATCAAAGAACCGGCATGTTTGAGCTAATTTTATCTGCAACCGATGTTAATACACTTATGGATATGTTTTATTTTGAAAAAATAATTATCCAGGATGATTATAAAAGAATGCAGGCTGTAAAAGCAAAAGCAGATGAGATTGCAGCTTTAAAAATTCAGGTTGAAAAACAAAAACGCATGGTTGAAGCCTCAATTCGTGATATTAATAGCCAGCGGGCTTCAATTCAAGGCTCGATTGCAGAAAATAAAAACATGATTGACCGTCTGCAAAAGGACAAAAGCTATTATGAACGTTCAGAGCGTGAACTTGCAAAACAGTCTGCAAGTATTCAGAATATGATTGCAAGCTTGACTAAGAAAAATTCTCAATCAGGCTCATCACAAGTCAAAGTGTCCTCAACCGGATTTATTTATCCGATTTCAGGACCAATCACTTCTCCGTTTGGTTGGAGAATTCACCCGATATTCAAAAGCAGAATTTTCCATTCCGGAATTGATATCGGAGGACCAAACGGTGGCAATATCAAGGCTTCAAATGACGGTAAGGTAATATATTCCGGCTGGTATGGCGGATATGGCAAGGTCGTAATTTTAGACCACGGTGTAATTAATGGTCAGCCGATTACAACATTATATGCCCATATGTCAACGATTTTAGTAAGCAACGGGCAATTTGTTAAAAAAGGTCAGCCAATTGGTAAAGAGGGTTCAACCGGTTACAGTACAGGTCCTCACTGTCACTTTGAAGTCAGGGTAAACGGTAAACCTACAAACCCGTTGAATTATATTTAGGTATAAAGGAAAAATAAGTTGAAAAAAATCTTCTTAATAACACTTTTAATATTATCATTTTCAGTATCAGCTTATGCGGTAGAAGATATCGACGCGGATAAAGAAATGCAAATTATATCAGACGAGCTTGAAGGCGAAACATTTTACCGCTCTCCAATGAATAACAAGATGCCGGGCGCAGGAAATGACGCGGCTTTGGACAAACCGGAGCTGAAATATTCGTTTGATTACGGAAGAGATTTTAAAGAAATTGATTCTGATAAAATGCCGTTTTTTAAACAAATGCGTTTGAGGGTTTCTAATAAACTCTACGCTATGGGGCAGGAAAAGGAACAGGATGAAAATAGAATTTCTCCTGTTGAAAAACTCAAATTCTGGAAAAAGAAACAAGCTCAGCAGATTGAAGATTTAACCTTAACTCCTACAGAAGGTTCAATTGCAGAGTCTATTAATACAGAAGTGTCCTCGCCAATGTCAAGTGATACGCTGTCTTTTGAAACAGGGATTAATGAGCAAGTTACAGAAAAACAATTAATGCTTGATTGCGACAATATTAACTTTGATGAAGAAACAGGCGATATGATTGCAACAGGTAGACCTTTGCTTTATCTTCCGCCGCAAAATATAAAAGTTATTGCGGATAAAATGGTTTATAACGATGCGTCAAATATATTGAAAGGTATTGGAAATGTTGTTGTTATAAAAGACGGCATGCCAACTTTATCAGACTATATCGAAGTTGACATGAACGAAGAAACAATGATTATGAACAATCTTTCTTCGCAAAGCGATGCAATGATTATGGACGCCGAAAAAGCTGTTCAAAAAGATTCTTTGTTGATTCTGACAAACGGTAACTTCCACTCTGAAACCTCGCAAATATACAGACTTAATTCAAGAATGGTTGGGCCAAGATTTTCAAATATGGTACTGGAAGACAGTGATAAATCATTATTCTTTGGTGATCCAACCGGAAACAGACTTCATTTTGATATTAAAGACTTAAAAGTTGAAGCAAGAAAAAATCATGATGTATATAAAGCAAAACATATTGAGATAAGCCGTAACGGTAAACACTGGTTGACCTGGCCGAGCTTGACCGCTTATACAAATAAGGAACGCGATTATTTTGAGGCAAATTATCCTGAATTTGGTTCAAAAAGAAAAGTAGGTATGTTTATTGGCCCGGGATTTGTGTTTGGCGGTCCTGGTGGTTCAGTAATGAAAGCTATTCCATTCTTGAACTATCAACATAATAAATTTGGTTTTGGTGGTGCGTTAAAGTACAGAAATACCTTTAATTCAACTGAATTAGGCTATGGTTCAGCTAATGACATATTCTTTTTAAAAGGNAATACCTTTAATTCAACTGAATTAGGCTATGGTTCAGCTAATGACATATTCTTTTTAAAAGGTTTGCAAAGATTAGATGATAACTTATTCTTGCAGTATTCCGCAAATTCATTTATGGATGAATGGTTTATGGGCGCAAGAATGCCTAAGTATATGGCTGAAGTTTTCTATGATAAAAAGTATGTAAAACAAGATTTCTTAACCGAAGGTAGAGATCTCAGGTTTCGTCACAGAATAGGTTTCGGGCTTATGGAAGATAATGACCGAAATTATTACGGTGAAAAAATCCGAAGCAATGGAACAACAACTACCAGATTAAGATATATGGCTGAGTTTAATCAGAATTTGTATTCCTATTCTAATCCTGAAAACAGATTTTACTTTGATTTTGGAGTAGTCTTGCAAGGTTCAGCAGCGGTTTATGGAACAGGTGACACTCAGTTTGTCGGAAGAATTGGGCCAAGAGCACATATTCAATACAAAAACTGGATGCAGGATATCGGATACTATCAAGCCGGTTATTCTGATGAAACACCTATTCCAAGATACGATATGTACAGGTACGGTAATTCATCTGTCTATATTTCAGAAATCTTCAGACTTAATAAATATCTGTCTGTTGGTTGGTCAGGTAATATTAATTTAAGTGATGACTCACCTAACGGTAAGATGTTCCAGGAAAACAGGTTTGTAGTCGCCGTTGGCCCGGATGATTTAAAGATTCGTTTTGGTTACGACTTTGTAAGACAGACAACATACTTTGGCTTTGACGTGGCATTTGATACTAAAGGTACAAGCATAAATTACGGAAGAATGGAGATAAAAAATCCTGAACGTCTTGGCAAGCACCAACAGCGCGAAGAAAGAAAGATTGCATTTGCGCCTGCGGCAAAAAAATCTCCAGAAAAAGACAATGAAGTAAAAGTTTCTAATAAAAAATCCACAGCTTCAGCAAAGCCAAAAGTGCTTGAATATGCACAGGTAATAGAAATCGAAGACCCTGATAAGGAAACCGTAGATTAATATGACAAAAAATTTGAAACATGATTTAATTGAATACGGAAGATTAATCGGGGCAAAGGATTTCAGCCCCGGGATTTCAGGTAACATTTCAGCAAGGTCAGGTGACAATATTTTAATTACGTCATCCGGTTCTGCTAATGGATATTTAGAAGATGAAGATATCGTAGAAATAGATTTTTGCGGGTACGTTGTAGAAGGTTCAAAAAAACCGTCAAGTGAAAAATTCTTACATATTGAATTTTACAAACAAAGAGCGGATATCCAAAGTGTAATTCATGTGCATTCACCTTATTTGACTGCGTTTGCAGCGTGTGCAAAACCTTTAGATGAGCCAGTATCGCCTGAAATAATTTATTGCTTTGGCAAAATTCCGCTTGCTGAGTATGCTTTGCCGGGTTCAGACGAGCTTGTAAAAAAGACTTCCACATTTTTTAAAGATTATGATATTATACTAATGGAAAACCACGGAGTGATAGTCGGCGGAAGTTCGATTAAAGATGCTTATCTTAAACTTGAGCTAGCCGAAGGGTATGCAAAAACAATTATTTGTACAAAATTCATTGGTGGTGCTAAAATATTATCAGAGCAGGAAGTGGAAAAGATTTATTCATTGAGAACTTTGCGATAGTAGGGTTATAGTTAGAAAAGTAAAAGAGGAAAAGTAATGTCGATAACATTAGAAAATAAACAAGGATTAATTGCAGGTGACGGGATTTTACCGGTTAGAATGGCTCAGTATGCAAAGGAAAACGGGTTTGAAGTTGTTTGTATATCGCTTGCAAAAGACAATGTGAGAGATTTAAAAAAATACTGTTCAAAGGTATATAGCTGTCACCCGGGGGAAGTTAATCGCATTGAAAAAATCTTAAAAGATGAACAGATTAAGCAGATGACATTTTTGGGGAAAGTTCATAAAAAAGTTCTTTTGCAGCCGCACAAATTTGATAAACGTGCCCGTGATTTAATCAAAGAAGCTTTAAGATTGAATGATGATCAGGTAATGATTACTATAGTTGAAGAACTTGGTAAGATTGGAATTGAAGTTCTTGATCAAACTATCTTTATTAAAAATTTGATGATACCGGCAGGTGTTTTAGGCAAACACAAACCAACTCAAAGTCAGATGGATGATGTGAATTACGGATTTTGGCTGGCAAAAGAAATGGGTAAACTTGATGTCGGACAATCTGTTGTTATCAAAGATAAGATGATTATGGCGGTTGAGGCAATTGAAGGAACTGATGTTTGCATAAAACGCGGTGCAAAACTTGCAAAAGAAGGTGCAGTTGTTGTAAAAGTTTCTAAGCCAAAACAAGACAAACGTTTTGATATTCCTGCAATCGGGATGAAGACATTAAGAACAATGAGCCACAGACATGCTTCGTTAATTGCTGTGGAAGCTAATGAAACAATAATTGTTGACCAGGAGAAAGTCGTTAAATACGCAGATGAGCATGATATTGTGATAATGGCGGTATAACGATGAAAAAACTTTTTATCATAACCGGTGAATATTCAGGGGACATCCATGCCGCAAATGTTGTAAGAGAGTTAAAAGCACTTGATTGCGATTTGCAAATTGAAGCTGTAGGCGGGATAAATCTTGAGAACGAAGGTGTTAAACTGTTTGCAGACCAGAGCAAAATGTCTGCAATGGGAATTTCACCAAAAATTCTTTATAATCATTATAAACTAGGAAAATCCATTGTAGACTATCTTAAAAATGAGTATAAACCGGACTTGGTACTGCTGGTTGATTATGGTGCATTTAATTTAAGTATTGCCAAGTTTTTACATTCTGCCGGGATTAAGGTATTTTACTATATTCCGCCACAGGTTTGGGCAAGTCGAAAATATAGAATTAAACTTATTCAAAAATTTGTAGACAAAGTTCTGTGTATATTCCCGTTTGAAAAACCGCTTTACGCACAGTACGGCATTGATTGTCATTACTGTGGTCATCCGCTGGTTGCACAATTACCTGCTGCAGCAGGAAGACGTGAATTTTTCAGAAATCATGACTTAGACCCTGAACGCAAACTTGTTTCGGTGTTTCCGGGATCAAGAGAGTTTGAACTTAAAAATCTTATGAGTGTTTTCCAAGAAACAGTTAGAAAACTCAGACAAAGACACCCTGATTTACAGTTCTGTTTTTCACAGGCGCCTAATTTGTCTGATGAAGTTTATCAAAAATATCTTGGGGATTGTGATGTAAAAGTTATAAAAGGCGAAAATCAGGCACTGCTAAGTGTGTCAGATGCGCTTATTTTGGCGTCCGGTACTGTTGCGTTGGAAGCTTGTTTGTATAAAACTCCGATGATAATTGCTTACCGCGGACCACAGCTTTTTTATTGGATTTATCTTCTTGTCCGATGTATTAAGCGCGTGTCTCTTCCAAATATTATTGCGGATAAGTCAATTGTGCCGGAAATCCTTCAAGGCAAAGTAACACCGCTTAATATTACTTATGAAATTGAAGAACTTTTGTATAACAAAACAAAACGCGAAGAAAATATTAAGTCGCTTGGCGAAGTTAGAGAGTTTTTGTCTAACAAAAATTCTGCACTTGAAGCCGCAAAAGTCATTGATATTGAATTATTTTCGTAACATAACTTTAATAAAACTGGTCAAATTTAGCAATTTTATGTATGCTTAACACTTAATAAACATGTAGGCTAGTGATTTTATGACAAATTCAATTTCAAAAATTGAACCTAATAAAATTAACTCATTTGGTAAAGTGCATCAGAACAAATCAAATGAATACTGGCTTACGGCTGATTTACAAAAGCCAGACAATTCTTTTAAACCTGATTATCACGTATTAGACAGCTATCTTGGACAACATATTTTTATAACACCGGAAGAAGCCAGAAAGACTAACAACTTATCGCTTATTGGGCTTTCTATTGCCGGCGTAACTGTTTTGACGGCTGCTGCATTGTTTTTTGTCTTGAAAGGCGGTACAAAAGGTGTCCAGAAATATTTCCAAAAGATAAGAACTCTTTTAGAGCGAAAAGTTCAGCGTGCAAAACTTGAAAAAGACGGTAAATTCGGTACATTAGATAAAGCCTATATTTATGTTATAAAATCACTTGACCTATTATTGAAAAGGTCAGAAGCCATTAATAACTTTACTTCGTTTAAAGATTTAACGTTTAAAAAGATTATGAACTTTACGGGTTTTGGCGGCAAAATTCATGACCGCATAACAAATTTGTTTGAAAAAATTGGCAGACGTTCTGTTTTGGTTTCTTATAAAAAAACAGATAATGCTGTTAAAGGATTAAAGCATGCCATAAATCTTTCCACATCCCCACATGCAGCAAGAGAATTTGTAACGATTAGTGGGCAGAAAGTTCCTAGAGAAGAAGCTTTAAAAATCTTGCAGCGTTTAAATAATGAATTAGTAAGCAGTTTTGACCAAAATTTCGGACAAAAAGCATTGCAAAACAGATACTTTATGTATAAAAAATCGATGGAAGATTTAAAATCAATTTTTAAAAATTTGAAAATTTTCTGGTCAAAAAATGTTTACTCTAAGTTTATGGCTGAATCTGCCGTTATTAAAGATAAAATAGCGGTTCAAGATACAGTGAAAGGTTTACGTCGAGAACTATCTTATTCAACTTTGGATATGGCAGCAGAGGTTGATGAAAAAATCATGAAAATGACCGGAATTTTCAGTTACAAAGATGCTGATAAGATAAAACGGTTAAGAGCAATACGCAGCAGTATAAGGAAATATGCTAAAAATCCGTCTGAAAACTCAGCTCTTCAGGATAACATTCTTTCAGAAATTAACTCACTAGCTATGAGTATAAAAAGAACAATGGGAAGTGCTGCTGATAAAGATGTGTGTGAAAGCCTTCTTAAAGAACTTTCCGGCATACGCAATGACTTAATAGGTTTTAAACAGGGTAAAATGCAGGATATTTTGGATATCTATCGACAAATTTTACCTGAAAGAGAATATAAAGCAGTTGAAAAATCTTATAAATCAGCCGTGAAATCTCTTGATAAATCAATCAAAATTGAAACAGAAGACTTTGTAAGTAAACTCAGAGATTTAACTCTTGGCTCTGCGCCAACAGATATTTTAACAATCTTGGGTTCATTAGGAGTATTAGGCTATCATTTAGGAAAATCCGATAATAATGACCAGCGTATTTCAATTTCATTAAAATACGGTATTCCGGCGCTTGCAGGTATTGGTACTGCACTTTATTGTAACGCAAAACTCTATGCCGGCTCCAAATCACTAATCTTTGGTACTGTTTCAACCTTCATCGTCAACAAAATCGGTGTCATTCTTGATAATATGAGAAAGAAAAATAAACAAGAGATTTCTAATAGTTCTCAGGCTGTCAATTAATTATTTTGCGGATAATTTTCGCCCCATTTTTTCATTTCAAGGAGCACGGGAATAACACTTTCTCCAAGCTCTGTTAATTTATATTCAACTTTTGGAGGCACTACCGGATAAACTTTTCGTTTTATCATTCCGTCTGTTTCGAGTTCTCTTAGTTGTTGAATAAGCATTTTTGCGGTAATTCCGTTGAGTAACCTTTGCAATTCTCCGTATCTTAAAACAGTGTGTTCATATAAGTACCATAAAATTACCACTTTGTATTTCCCGCCGATAACTCCAAGCGTTAAACCAACAGGACAATTAAAATTTTTAATCTTGTTCTTCATTTATTTTCTAATTCTTTCTTTTTATATAGTATATAACAAAAAAGTAAATACTAGTAAAAAATAAATCAATATATTAAAATAATAAACTAAAAGATAGGAGCAAATTATGAAAAAAATCTATATTATTAATGCAAGTCCGCGTAAGAATTGGAATACGGATAAGATGTGTCAAAGTTTTGCACAGGGCGTGCAAGATGCAGGCGGCAAAGCAGAAATTATTAATCTTTATGATATAAATTTTAAAGGCTGCCGCGCATGTTATGCATGCAAATTAAGAAATGGTAAAAATTTAGGAAGGTGTGCTTATCCAGACGGATTAACAGAAGTTCTTGATAAAGTTGCTTATGGTGACGGTATAGTGTTTGCAACACCGATATATTTTGGTGATGTGACAGGTGTAATGAAATCTTTTTTGGAAAGACTTCTATTTCCATTTGTCCGGTATGATAAAAATTACACGTCGATTGCCCCTAAGAAATTGAAAACCGCAGTCATATATACAATGAATGTTAATTCAGAAATTTTTGAAAATTCTTATCTTGGTAAAAATAATCAAGGAGCAATTGGATTTTTTGAACGCTGGATTACACATGTATATGAAAAACCTGTAAGAATTTGCGCGTATAATACGTATCAATTTTCTGATTATAATAAATACGTTGCTGATGTTTGGGATGAAAATGACAAGTCGAAACACAGACAAGAAGTTTTTCCGCAAGATTTAAAAAAAGCATATGAAGCTGGAAAAGAGATTAGTATAGCTTGAGTACGATAGCAAAAAAATATTTTTTTGTGTTTTTAAATAACCATGAAGGTTAGCCAATTCCGTAATAAAAGCGATATTTATAATAAAACACATGAGGCAAATTTTAAAGGCAATCCCGTTGTAGGTTTGGCAACATATCTTGATGAGAGAGTTTTGTTGGGAAAAGCTGTTTTAGATATTATAGCGCTTGATACTCCTCAGATTATAATGGCTAACAATAATCAAGAACGCCGGGAAAAATTTAATAAATGTGCCTGGTCAGCGTTTTTAGGTTATTTATCGCCGCTTATAACCTTGCCGTTGACAAACCGGTTTGCGATGAAACATATAGCAAAGTTGACTAAAAATTTTACCGCCAAAGACGCTAATCTTATACAACTTTCAAATAAATATTTGATAAATGCCGAAGAAACTCAAAAAGGTGTCGAATTACTATCAAAAAAACTTAAAACGGACTATTCACCTATTTTAGAGAAAGTTGGTGGGGATTATGAAAAATTAAGAAGGAAAATAATTAATGCCAAAAATTCAGTTTTAGCATTTGATTTATTGTTTACAGCTTCATCAATAGGATGTATCGGCTTTTTTAACAACTGGCAAACCAAAAAGATAACAAAACAAAACGGTTATTCCGCTGAATTTTCTATGGCAGATAAAGATACTATTGAAAAACGAGCTGAAAATTTTAAAAAGAAAGAACCTTTAAGAATAGCAGCCTGGCTAGGAATTTTAACGGCATTAACATTAAGTCCGTTATTGCTTAAAAAAGGATTAACCTCACAAAATGCCGGCAGGTTTAATAATTACATCAAAAAGATAGCCTCTAAATTTGATTATACAGACGGAATATTTATGAGCCGTTTACCGTTTTTTATGAGTGCAATAGGACTTTACTCAGGGATTACACTTGCCTCGCGTAACCGAACAGAGCTAAAAGATACATCAATAAGAAATACTGTTTCTTGTATGGCTTATTTTGGCGGAGATATTTTAATTGGGAGTGTTTTGGGTAGACTTTCTGACAAATTTTTTAAAACAAATTTAATGAAAACTGATATTGAAAAATCATTATTAAATAAACTTATTCCTCCGACAAAACGATTAAAAGATTTAAGTCCGGGTGATAGAAAAATCGGTGCAGCATTATATTGGGCTAATCTTGCAATATTAGCTGCTTGTATGGGGTTTGGAATTCCGTATCTTATAAATAAAATGATAAGAAAAGATGTTCAAAAAGATATCTTATCAAACCGGCAGGGAAATTTTTCTAACAATACTTTGCAAACCTCTAATGTATTTGAAGATTTTAAACTTAGTTAATAAACATTCAGTTTGAACGGGAATTTTTGAGAGTTGTTAAAATCCAATAAAAATAGTATAATCTTTTTATGAAAAAGAATATTTTAAATAGTTTAGCTGTTATTATAATAGGTGTTGTAATGTTTCTTTTGGGTAATTATATTGCAGCAAATAATTTTCAAATCGTTGCAACTACAGATAATCCTCAAAAAGCAAACGAAATTCAAGAAACACTTACAATGTTTACCAGACCTACAATTCGCTTTGTTGACGGGTCTAAATATATGATAGCAATTTTGGGAACAAACAAGGAAGAAGTTGATTATGCTGCGGTTGAACTGATTGAAAAAGGTATCATAACAGATGATGTTGGACTTAACTCAAATGTCGATGACATTTATTCATATTTTACAAACCCCAAAAAGGTGCAAAAACTTGAAAAACTATTAAATCGTGCACTCTCAAAAAGATTAAGCCATGTTGAAGGTATTTATAGTGCTACAACTGACATTAAAATCCCTGTGCTCACATTTGATTCTGACAGTGCAGACAACGTAACAGCATCCATGACTATAAAAACAAACAAAGCTTTTGACCTAGAAAGAATTTCAGCCAACGCAAAAACGGTACTTACAGCAAGTATTCCTAGGCTTACAAAAGAAAATATCAAAATTAATTTTGAATTTGAAGAATGAGATAGCAAATGTTTGGCAGAAACCTATTACGGACAAGCAAAACGAGCAATTAATATTGATAAAAATTACGAAAAAGCATTAACAAGTCTTCAAAAAGCAAACGAACTAAAGCCGCAAACCTATACCAACTCAATAAAATGTTTAAAAAAAATAATAGAATTAAACAAAAAAATTATCCAGAGTCCTAATGATTACAAATTATACATAGAGCGTGGCGATATACAAAATATTGAAGAATACTCAATGTTTGCATTAAACTCTAGCATAACATCAAATTATCAAAATTCTATTGATGACTATCATAAAGCACTTGAATTAAACCCAAAAGCTTACGAAGTATATGAAAAATTAGGTGATGCTTATTCAAATATCGGCTATAGAAGATGTGACGTTTGCAAGCTTGAAAGAGATATTTATGATGATTATATTGCCATAGACTATTACGAAAAATCAATTAAATATCTTGGCGAAAATGACCTGATATGTAAAAAACTCGGTGACAGATATATGTCAGTCAAAGATAAGGAAAAAGCAAATAAATATTACGCGAAAATTAAAAATCCGCAAGCATTAGAAAATCCATCTATACCAAAACCCGATAACTTTTGGTTTAACCATTAAAAAAGCAAGACCTGAAAGACTTGCTTTTAATGGAGCGGAAGACGAGACTCGAACTCGCGACAGCCTGCTTGGAAGGCAGACGCTCTACCAACTGAGCTACTTCCGCATATATGTTTTAACTTTTGCAAATTTATCATAGCATAAGAAATTTTGAAAATCAAGCCGCGCCATATTTTTTAGATAATACTTTAGGACTAGTATTAATTGTTCATTTGCATACAAAAAAGTTTATTCTCTGGAGTGGTGAAATATGGGTGCATGACAGGTTATTATATATAATGTAAGTTCAATCGTCCAAGCACTTTTTCGGGGTTGCGACAAGATTTTTTCTTTTTGCGGTTTGGTTTAAAACGCTTTGAACTTACACTTTACTTTCGAAAATTTTTCATGTTTTATAACTTCCGGTTTGTTTTGTAAGTTGCAAGACAAACCTTTTTATTTTATAATCCTTTTGTACAAAAAATAGGAGTTATAATATGACAACAGAAGTTAGAGCAAGCCACATACTTGTAAAAAGCGAACAGGAAGCAAAAGACTTATATGATAAAATTAAAAATGCAGATGATTTTGCAAAAGCTGCCCAAGAGGTTTCACTTTGTCCGTCCGGTCAAAACGGCGGTGATTTAGGATTTTTTGGAAAAGGCATGATGGTAAAACCTTTTGAAGACGCTGCATTTAGTCTTGAAACAGGGGAAGTTTCACAGCCTGTAGAAACCCAGTTTGGCTGGCATTTAATCCTTGTGACAGATAAAAATTAAGGGCTTGAAATGTTACCGATTAATGTTTTAAAAAGTTTTATGGCAGATACGGGGCTAAATTATCTGCTTGTTAATTCTACCAATGAATTTTTGGTTGAGTATAATACTTTGGCTGAAAATTCAAGATATAAACTTACAAACTTTTCAGGTTCAACAGGCGAAGCTCTTGTAACGCCTGAAACGATTTATCTGTTTGTTGACGGGCGTTACCATATTCAAGCGGATATGGAAGTTGACCAGAATTTTGTAACTGTTGTCAAACTTCAACCGGGCGGAAAATATTTGGATGAACTTTTAAAACGAGTGCCTGAAAACGAAGTCTTAGGAATTTTTTCCAAGAAAAATTCACAACAAAAATACGAAACTTTGGCTGCAAAAAGGAAGGTTAAACTTTTGGATTGTGACCCTTTGGATGCAGAAATTTTGTCTGTAATGCCGGATAATATTTTGCTGGATAAATCTTTAACCGGATTAACAAGCGAGGAAAAAATCGCAAAAATTTCGCATAAATTATCTCCGGATGAAGCCCTTTATATTACAGACCTGGACGAGGTTTCGTACCTTTTTAATATGCGAAATTTTTCTCAAATTTTTTCTGCAAAAATTAAGGCAAAGGCGCTTATTTTAAAAGATAATGCAATTTTGTTTACACAGGAAAAATTAAATACGCTGCCTGAATTTTTGAAATCTTTAAATAAGGAAGTTTTTGTTGATAAATCATCTGTAAACGCGTTTGATTACGGACTTTTGGCTAATCCAAAAGAAATGATTTTAAACCCGGTAAAGCAAATGAAAGCTCAAAAAACACCACAGGAACTTGAACATTTAAAGTCTGCTTTTGACAGAACTGATAAGGCTGTCCGTGCTATTCGGGATTTTATTGAAAATAATGAGGGGATTTCTGAATTTGATATTGCAGTGCAGCTTGCAAAGGAGTTCAAAAACCAAGGGGCTGTGGGATTAAGTTTTAATTCTATTGTTGCAAAGGACGCAAATTCAGCGCTGGCGCATTATTCAAAATCATCCAAGGATGAGATAATAAAAGACGGAAGTCTTGTTTTGATTGATTGCGGAGCTTATTTTGAAGGCGGTTTGGCAACAGATATTACACGGGTTTTTGTAAAAGGTGAGCCGGCAGCGCTTCATAAAAAAGTTTATACAACGGTTTTAAAAGCGTTTTTACTTGCTTATAATTACCCTAAAACTAACGAACATCGACCGATTAGCGGTTTTGAGATTGATAATGCAGTGCATGAATTTTTCAATTCTCAGGAATTAGACGGGTTTGTGTTTAACCACGGATTGGGGCATGGTATCGGGATAAATGTTCACGAATATCCGCCAAGCTTGAGTACGGGCGACATTGCAAAAGTTGCGTTGACTGAGGGTATGTGTTTTTCAATTGAACCGGGGCTTTATAAACAGGGCGAATTCGGGGTAAGGCTTGAAAATTCTTGTTATTATTTGAACGGGCAAATTCATTCTTTTGTCCGTATGAATTATGAGAAAAAACTCATTGATTATGATATGCTTACAGAGATTGAGAAAGCGCAGCTTGCAGAGTTTGAGGTCAAATAATGAAAATTACGAGTGTTAATAATGAGTTGGTAAAACAAACCGCAAAACTTCAGCAAAAAAAATACCGTACACAAAGCGGGAAATTTCTCCTTGAAGGTTTTAAGGCTATAAAAGAAGCGTTTTATGAGGGTATAAAATTAGAATATATTTTTGTCGACGAAAAACATTCGGATGATTATAATTTTGCCAAAAATATATTAATAATTACAACGGAAAGTGTTTTGAAAAAGCTTGCTGCAACTGACTCTGCACCGGGTGCAATTGCTGTGGGGTATCAAAAAATTTATGATAAAAATGTTTTAAAATCAGCAAAAAAAGTTGTTCTTTTGGAAAATATCAAAGATTTAGGAAATCTGGGGACAATTATTCGTAGTGCTGTAGCGTTTGGTGCGGACGCGATTATTTTGTTCGGGGGTGAAAATGTTGATATTTATAACCCGAAATCAGTTCGAGCGTCTGTTGGAAACCTTTGGAAGATACCGGTTTTAGAGATTAAGGATTTAGAAATTTTGCAAGCTTATTTTAAAAATTTTTCGCGAATTGCAACACTTCCGCGCGCAAATAATTTCCTTAAAGATTTTAAGACCGAATTCCCATGTCTTATTATGTTTGGCTCAGAGGCTGATGGGTTAAGTGAAGAATTGATAAATTTTTCAACAGCGTCTGTGAAAATTGAAATGGCACAAACCGTTGAGTCGTTAAATTTGGCAACTGCTGCCGCGGTTGTTATGTATGAGGTGTTTAATGAATAGCAAAATGAATGAAGACATTGCAGCAGAATATTTTAACTCCGGTTATAATTGCGCGCAATCAGTATTTTTGACTTATGCACCAAAATATGGGATTGATAAAGAAACCGCATTAAAATTATCTTCGTCTTTTGGCGGGGGTATGGGGCGGCTGCGCGAGGTTTGCGGGGCAGTTAGTGCAATGTTTATGGTCGCGGGGCTTGAAAAAGGTTATACAGATAATAATAATGATGAACTAAAAGCAAAACACTATGCTTTAATTCAGGATTTAGCGTCTCAGTTTAAACAAAAACACGGAACAATAATTTGCCGCGAACTTTTGGGGCTGGACGGAGAGGATAACCCAATTCCGTCAAAGCGTACAGCTCAATACTATAGCGAGCGACCTTGCGAAGATTTTATCCGCGAAGCTTGCCGAATTTTGGATAAAATCACGTCGTAATATAAATTTATTTTGTATTCTATTACGGAATTTTTTATTGTAGAATTTTTTTATGGACATTTCGGAAGTTAATGAATTATGGAAAAAGGTTAAAGACGAGCTGGAAACATCAGTTCCTGAGCATATTTTCGGCACTTGGATTACACCGTTAGAAGCTGCTGATTTTGAGAATAATACCCTGGTAATCCTTTCTCCGCATCCGATGGCTGTTGATATTTTAAAGAAAAATTGGACTGATAATATTAAATCTGCCGTAAAAACGGTTTTGGGTGAAAGCACGTCGTTTTCATTGATTTATGACCCTGATTATGCTGATAAATACATTAAGGCAAGGAAAAAAGAACTTTCAAAAATCGTTGCGGGACAAACTCAGGAAGAAAAAAATGAGCAGGATGCAAAACTTTCGCTTGCTCAAATGCAGTCAAGTGCTAATTTGAATTTAAATCTAAAATTTGATAATTTTGTAGTTGGTGAAAATTCTAAATTTGCTTATAATGCAGCTTTTTCGGTTGCAAATAATCCGTCAAAAAAGTTTAATCCTCTGTTTATTTACGGTGCCTCAGGACTTGGAAAAACACACCTTATGCAAGCAATCGGGCATTATATTATCTTTAACAAACCACAGCTTAAAGTTCGCTATATCAGAATGGAAGAGTATTTTAACGAGTGGGTTAGGTGTTTTCAGTATAATGATTCACCAAATGCTAAGAAAAAACAAGTTTGTAATAATTCGCTTATGCGAAAATTTCATCAGAAATTCCAGAATGTTGATATTTTATTGATGGATGATATTCAGTTTATTGAATCTAAAATGAAGACAATGGAGGATTTTTTCTCCACTTTTGAAGCACTTTATACCAATAATAAGCAAATTGTAATCGCATCAGACAGATTGCCAAAAGACATCCCGACCCTTGATAATCGGCTGCGAACCCGTTTTGAAATGGGACTTGTTGTGGATATTGTTCCGCCGGATTATCAGACACGTTTTGAGATTGTAAAGGCTTATGCCTATGAACTTGGGGTTGAAGCTGAGGATGATGTGTTTGCTTATATTGCAGATAATTTTGTAAATAATGTTCGAGAATTAAAAGGCGCATTTAATAAAGTTAGCGCATATGCAGAGTTTTCTAATACCGGAGTAACACTTGAATTGGCGCAAAGAGCCTTGAACTGTGAAGTTCGTAAACGCGAAATAACGATTGATAAAATCGCGCAAGCCGTAGCGGGATATTTTGACTTGACAGTTAAAGATTTAAAAAGCACTGCCCGCCAGCAAAAAATTGCTCACGCAAGACACACGGCAATCTATTTGGCGCGGGATATTTTGGGTTTAAGCTATGAAGCAATCGGCGAATTTTTTGACAAAAAACACACAACGGTTATGTATTCGTGTGACTTGATTGCCGGCAAAATTAAGACAGACAGTTCGTTGGAAACTGAACTTGAAGATATTAAGGCTTGTTTGAGGAGTTAATTATGTATGATTATATAAAAGGAAGTTTTGCATATAAAACAACCGGCTCAAAGGGTTGTTTTGCGACTGTTGAAGCAGGCGGCGTAGGATATTTGTGTGAAGTAATGGAACGTGATTTTTCTCTACTTCCTGAGCAGGGGGAGCTGAAACTCTTTACTGTTTTAATCCACAGGGAAGACAAGATGAGCCTTTGCGGATTTTTGCGCCGCGAAGACCGTGACATATTTAATATTTTAACCTCGGTATCAGGCGTTGGCTCAAAAATGGCGTTGACTTTACTTAATTCTTTTGAGGTAACCGATTTAGTAGGTTTTGTCCTTGAAGGTGATTATAAAGAACTTACACGGGCAAAAGGTGTAGGACAGAAATTGGCACAAAAAATAATACTTGAACTAAAAGACAAATTAACTTCATATCAGGGCGCAGAACCGGTCAAAGGCGGACTAAAACCGTCCGGAGTTTCATCTCAAAATGTTGAAGATGCAAGAATGGTGCTTTTATCTTTGGGATATATGAAAGACGAAGTTACAAATGCAGTGACAAAAGCCTCAGCACGTTTGGGCGATGCCTCAGCAGAAGAAATATTAAAAGAAGCTTTGAAAATCCTTTCAAATTAGTTCGCGGGTTTTTAATCTTACTTCTTCATCAATTGCAAAAATTTCATCAATGGTTGGTGATTTTATGATATTGTGGTTTTGGAGCATTGTTTGTGTGATTTTATAGATGTCATATAATTTAATTTTTCCGTCTAAAAATGCAAAAACAGCCTCTTCATTTGCAGCATTGAGACAAACCGTTGCACTTCCTCCGGTTTTTCCTGCTGAATAAGCAAGGTTAAGTGACGGGAATTTTTCATAGTCCGGTTTTTCAAAATCAAGTCTTGCAATCTGTGAAAAGCTGAAACTTTTTGATTTAATTCCTTCAAACCGTTCAGGATAAGTTATTGCGTATTGAATTGGGATGTGCATGCTTGGCAGTCCGATCTGTGCCACAACACTTCCGTCCACATACTCAATTGCGGAATGCACAATACTTTGAGGGTGAACAACAACATCAATTTTATCATACGGCATATTAAAAAGATGGTGTGCTTCAATTATTTCAAGTCCTTTATTCATAAGGGTTGCGGAATCGACTGTGATTTTTCGTCCCATATTCCACCGGGGATGTGCCAGGGCTTGACTAACCGTCGCATTTTTCATATCTTCAAATGATTTTTTCAAAAACGGACCGCCGCTTGCAGTAATAATAAGTTTCTCGACTTGTGAAATGTCTTTTATACACTGATGTATTGCACAGTGTTCGCTGTCAACGGGAATAATATTTACACCTGCTGCTTTCGCGCGTGCCATAACAATGTCGCCCGCCATTACAAGAGTTTCTTTATTTGCAAGTGCTATGTCTATTCCGTTTTCAATTGCGGTCAAAGTTGGTCTTAGTCCGATTTTCCCGGACACTGCAACCAGGATAATATCATTTTCTTTATTTGAACAAATTTGTTCAAGTCCTTGTGTGCCGTAAAGAACTTCGACCCCTTCAATCCGGATTTTTTGATTAGTGTCTTTGCCAATACAAACATATTTAGGTTTAAATTTTTCAGCTTGTTGTCGTAATAATTCAACGTTTGAGCCGCCTGAAAGAGCTATTATTTCAAATTTATCTTTAAGTTTTTCAATTACTTCAAGTGCCTGTGTGCCGATTGAGCCTGTTGAACCTAATATGCTGATTTTTCGTTTGTTTGTCATAAATATTTATCCTTTTTCAAGAGCAAATTTTAGATTAATTCTTTTTGAATGGTTGCAACTTCTCTTCCTTCGTTACAAACCGGAAGTGCAAAATAAAAACTTGACCCTTTATTTTCTTCGCTTTCACACCAGATTGTCCCCTTGTGTGCTTTAATCAGTTGTTTGGCAATAGGAAGTCCAAGTCCCGTCCCGCCAACTTTTCGAGATAGAGAGTTTTCAATCTGTGTGAATTTGTCAAAGGCTTTTAACATATTTTCGCCCTTTATTCCAATTCCTTCATCTTCCACACTTACAACAATATAATTCCCGCTTAAAGATTTCAATTCTTGTTCAAAGTAAGAGTTTGCCGTAATGTCTTTTGCGTCTTTCAGCTCTGATTTAATTGTTATTGACTTGCCGCGCGGTGTGAATTTTATTGCGTTAGAAACAAGATTAGTCAAAACCTGTCCAAGTCTTTGCGAATCCGCATAAATCTCCGGAAGGTCTGCTGCTTCCTCAGAGTTAAATATAATTTCGTGTTCTTTTGCAACACAGTCAAAATTATTCCTAACAGTTTCAATTACAGAGTGGATGTTCATTAATTTGTAATTGAAATCCATTTTGCCGGCTTCAATTTTGTTAATATCAAGTATGTCGTTAATTATACTTGTCAGGTTTTCAACATTACGTTTTGCCATGTCAATGAATTTGACTGCATTTTCTCCAAGTGTTCCGCAACGACCGCTTGATAAAATTGAAAGAGCGTTTTTAATCGGAGTTAGCGGCGTTCTTAATTCGTGTGAAACAATTGAGATGAATTCTGATTTAACCCGTTCAAGCTTTTCTAACTCTTCGTTTTTAGCGATAATTTCGCGATACAACCCTGCACTTTTTAGCGGCAGAGAAACCTGCCTTACAATTGTCTGAAAATACGTAGCATCATCAGTTGTAAAAGGGTGTTCCTTAAAGATTTCAATACATCCAAAAAAGTTGTCACCAAGGTCAATCGGCGCAAACATGTTGTCATATTGAAAGATTGTAAAGTTGAATTTGTTTGTTGGATTTTTGATATTTTTTATTATTTTTAAATTTTTGTCATCAATTTCAAACGGGATTTTGCCGTCTTCAAAGAGTGATTTATAATTCAGGATTGCACGCAATTTTAATGCGCTCATCAACTCATCTGAAATATCATATAATGAATTAACAATTAAAACCGGTTCGTTTTCAAATCCGAATGATATTGTGCAGGTAAGGTCAAAACTCAGCGACTTATCAAGCCCTTCTATCATGTAATTTAAAAGTTCTTTAGTATCAAGAGTTCCTGCAAATTGCGAACTTGTGCCGTATAAAACATTTAACCTGTAAAGACTGTCTGCCAGGTCTTTGTTTTTGCCTGAAAGTTTGTCAAGGTGTTCTTTTGATTTTAAATGTGTTTGGATAATTGTAATAATTAATTCATCTGAAAAGTTGTTTAAAATATAGCCGCTGACAAACTTTGAGAGTTCATCATTTATATTTTGTCCGTTTGTTAAAAGCAAAATTTGTGTATTTTCGTGTTTTGCTTTTATTTTTTTTATGGTTAAAACAGGATTAACTGAGGTAATATCCTCATCAAAAATTACAATATCAGGGGTCTCTACCTCAATAAAATCAAAAATTGATGTAACATTACAGCAAGAATTAAACCTGTTATTTTTGATATCAAACAGATTTTTATACCTGCTGTAGATACAATCATTTTCTGATATTAGTAATATATTCCCCATATTTTTATTGTAAACGGCGTAAAATTTTTGGCAAGTTGTTAAAATTTTTTCATGATGTAGGAGCATGTACAAATAAGCGCTGTTAAATCTTAAATCAAAAGTTCGGCATATGTTATAATCCGCATATAGTAAGGGTTTCCGGAAAAAAGGACAAAAAAAACAGGAAGTCGTTTTCATTCCCCCCTGTTAAGATTTACACTAGCCGAAATATAAATAGCATGTTTATTATACAAAGTATTTGTTAAAAACACAAATTTTAATAAGAAATGTAAAGAGATGAAAATTTTTTGAGATTAGTTCTTCTTCCCAAAAATAACCCTGTCGATATTAGCAAGGTCTTTGACAATTTTTATATCAGAAAATCCGGCAGATTTCATCAGCAGGGCAACTTCGCTGCTTTGACCTTGTCCTAGTTCAAATAATAAATAGCCGTTGGAGGTTAGAAATTCCGGAGCTTGGGTTGTAATTTTTTCGTAGAATTCTAATCCTTTGTCGTCTTTTGTATATAGCGCTAAATCCGGTTCAAAAGAGACTTCTTTTTGGATTGTTTGTTTTAGCTGCGGCGGNTATAGCGCTAAATCCGGTTCAAAAGAGACTTCTTTTTGGATTGTTTGTTTTAGCTGCGGCGGGATGTATGGCGGGTTTGAAACAATCAGGTCAAATTTTTCATCAGGTCGAATTTTTGAAAAAATATCCGATTTTCTAAATGTTGCTTTGTTGTAAAGTTCAAGTTTTTCCATGTTAGAAAATGCTGTATGAAGCGCCTCTGAAGAAATATCCAGCCCGATTACCCCGCAATTTGTTAATTTAGCAATCATACAGGCAATACACCCAGAGCCTGTGCCGATATCAAGCGCATTTTTTAGTTGATTTTGTTCAATAAGCTCTATTGCTTGCCGAACGAGCAATTCTGTTTCATCCCGCGGAATTAATACATTTTTGTTTACAAAAAATTTTTCGCCCATAAAATCAGCTTCGCCAATTATATATTGTATTGGTTGCAGAGTTTTTGCACGAAGTTCAGCTTTTTCTTTGACCGGCTTGAGGTCTTCATCAGTGAGTTTTTTGCCCATAATTATATCAATTGCTGAAAATCCTGCAAATTTTTCTATTAAAAGTTTTACTTCAATATTTGCTTCGTTAGGCTCTATTCCGGCATCTGTCAGAATTTTTACAATGTCAGTTATAAGCATTATTCTTCCTCTTGTTTGTAGTTTGGTGCGTGTTCAGTTATAATCCGGTCAATTTCGTTTCTGGCTTCGAGTTTTGACGCTAATTCTTGCTTTTCCAGTCCGTATTTTTTGCAAAGCCGCTCGTAATAGTAAAGTTGTTTTTTTGTTGGCGCTTCTTTACCCATTTTTACTTCTTGTAAAAATTTGCGTTTTTTGCGTTCAAAATCTTTGCTAGCTTCGATAATCGGACGTTGTTTTTCTCTGTAATCGTAATATTTTTTACATTCTGTAAGATATTTTATTGTTTCAGATTTAAAATGTTCAGTGTCCAACAATTCAGCCAGAAATTCAAACCTGGAGCAGTTTAGCTCCAGATAATACTTTTCATCAGCGGCAAAATTTTCCCATATTTCATCCGGTGTTAAGTCTTGTGATTTTTTTACCAGGGCTCGTAAATAATTACATAGAGCAGATTTTTGGTTTTTGCTAAGTTCTAAATATATCTGTTTTTTTATTTCATACATAATTTTATATTACAAAATTTTAGTAATCCGTGCAAGTTGTTTGCTGAATATAAAAACAGCGCACCTGGTGATGGTACGCTGTTTTTGAGATTTTTCTATCAGATTAACCTCTGATTTTTAACTTTTTAATCAATTCTCTGTATTCGTCAAGATTTTGTGATTTAACATAAGCAAGTAATCTTTTTCTTTTACCTACCATCATCAAAAGACCGCGTTTTGTAGCAAAGTCTTTTTTGTTTGATTTAAGGTGTTCTGTTAATTCACTGATTTTTTGGGTCAACATAGCAACTTGTACTGCTGAAGAACCTGTGTCTTTTTCATCTTTGCCGAATTTTTTTACAATTTCTTGTTTGTTTTTTAAGTTAATTGACATTATAGTTTTCCTTTTCTTGTTGAGTGATTATTGGCGTAAGCACTCTACATTTCTGATAATAATATGAGAAAACTAAAAAATCAATACTTATTGTAACAAACTTTTAACTAAAAAAATCCCTGTAATTTCTTACAGGGATAAAATTTCTACACTACTTTTCTAACCTACATTTGCTATTCACATTTCTCTTACTTATTTGAGGAATCATAACAAATGCTTGTTATTTTTTAGATGCAGGTTTTCCATATTTACTGCCCATTGCCTCTGCAATTACTGCGACAATATGGTCAAACCGTTTTACCGTAATACCTTTACTTATATTAAAATCGTCAAGTTCTTTGTCTATTACTCCAAAATCATCGGCTAATTTATCGTATACGCCGTATTTTTCAGCAACAGTTCTAAGCAGACCTAAAATTTTCCTGCCGAAATCTCGTTTTTGACCATGCTCAGCGTCACCCATAAAGGCTTTCATAAAGGATTCGCCGCGTTTTTGTGATTTATATTTATTCCAGGCAAGTAAAACCGGCATTATATTGTCTTCGTCCAGCGCATTAAGAACTTCTTCAAATTTAGCGTTATCAGTGCCCCAGAAGTATTCTACAGCCTCATCGAATTTATCGACCATTGCAACTACATCAGAGCTAAATTTATCGTCAAATTTGCCCGGCGTTACGTTTGAACCGTTAGATTCTTTTTTGTCGTCGACCTTATCCTTGTCCTTGTCATCAACGTCATCTTTATCGTCAACATCGTCTTTGTCATCAACCTTGTCATCGTCGTCGACTTCGTCTTTATCGTCTACTTTATCTTTATCTTCAGAGCTGGACGATTTTCCTATATTACCGACTTCGCTGACAATTTTTCTTATTTCAGCTTCGATTTCTGAGGCTTTTTGATAAGCTTCACCCGGAGTTAAATCTGTTGATTGGGTCAATTCTTTTAACTTATCTTCTTGCTCTTTTAGTCTGTCTAAAAGAGCATTTATTTGTTTTTTTTCATCGTCTGTTATGCCTTCTTTTAGAAGCATAGCGTTAAGCCGCTGCTTAGTCATGCTTATGTTGGTTAATGAAGTATTAATAATAGAACTTACGAGCTGGTTCATTGCAGGTGCTGCAGAGCTAGCTACAAGGTCTTGGGCACCGGCTTGAATACGTCCTATATCAACTCCCGGATAAGTCATATACCCTCCGCTGCTGCTTAGCGTATCAATTGCTTGCGGGTTAAATCCCAAGTAAAACGGTTTTGATATATCGTCCGGAATTGTAAAAACTTGTGTATCACCGCCAAATGTTGCAACTCCGCATGGCAATATACCCCAATATGGCGCGTTCGCATAAGATAAATAACTATAACCCATAGCCTTTCCTCGATTTCTTTATTAAATTTCCCCTATTACTTATATAAAGAAATTTTTAAGATGAAAATTGCATGACATGATTGTGTTTTAAAATTGAAATATGGCTACAACCCTTATCAGCAAAGGTTTTCAAACTGTTAAACTCATTGTTACATTTCGTAATAATTGCTTGTTTTAAGTTTGTGCTATTATACACATATGAAAACTTTAGCAAGATTTATACAGAATAAACGGGAAGAGTTGGGACTTACGCAAAAGGGGCTTGCGATTGCTTCAAATGTTCCGATTGATACTATAGAAGAAATAGAAGCCGGTAAGGAATTATTTTTGCCTGTGACAATACGACAGGCGCTTGCTAAGGTTTTGAAATGCGAACCGCATGAGATTAAAAAATTGGAAAAAGACATTGCAAGCGATATTATTTCACCGGAGATTATTGAAAGTCTCAAACAGCTTATATTAAACGGTGCCGGAGGATTGAAGTGTCCGAAATGCGGTGCGCCATTAGATACCAGAATTGCAAAAATGTATGACCTTGAAGATAATTTAATATTGCACCCAAAGGCACATTGTACAAAATGTCCGTTTCAGATACATTCTTAGACAATTTATTCCCATTTATATTTTCTGCCGGTGCTGACTTCTTTTATCATTACAAATTTAGAAAGAATAATTTTAGATTCTAAATCAGTACAGTGACACGGATAAATCAGTTTTACCCCTTGCGCTTGAAGGTATTTACCAAGGTTGTTAATATCATCACCGTCGCGGTTAATCAGATAGAACCCGCCAATAATTGTGTGAATACGTTGTTCTCCGGTTACAAGTCTTGCTTGTTCAACAATGTTTTCAACACCGCTATGGGAACAGCCTGAAATTATTATAAGACCGTCTTTTGATTTGTAGGCAAGTGCTGTTTCATCAGGCGAGTAGTCCCGTTTAATTTCTCCGTATTTTATTGGAATTTCACCGATATAGATAAGATTTTCCGTGATTGCAAAAGGTTTTTTGGTAAGATTTAGATTAAAAAACTTTTCAATTTTATCTTTTGACAGATAAAGATTTGAATCAGAAACTTCTGCGGTTTTAGTTTCTGATAAATTTTCATTAAACACGTCAGGATGTGTAATTATATTTTTATTGCATAATTCAAGACCGATACCTTTAAATTTTTTATATAGCGACTGAAGTTTTAAAAATCCTCCAACGTGGTCAATATGGCTATGTGAAAGAACAATATCTGTTACATGTTCAAGATCCATATCCATTTTGTAAGCATTTTTTATAAACGCATCTGTGGAACCGCAGTCAAAAAGTATCTGCTTATCACCATCTTTAATCAGAAACGACAACCCGTGTTCAGAAATTAAACAATTCCCGATATGGTTATTATTATCCACTAAAACCGTTAATTCCATGGACATATTTTAACGTATATTGATAGGGTTGTCAATTGTTCGCAGGAATTAATCGCCGCTGCGAAAGCGTTCTGATAAGTAACTTAAAATTGCGCCGCCGATTTCTTCGTTCGGGTCAAATGTTTGGTTAGGGTTGTTTGGTTTTAAACTGTTTTGTATAAGCATTTTTACAAGTACTCCAAACGCGTCCGGAACTTGGATTTTGCGGTAAATTCCAGCCAGAAACGTTTGGATATTAGGTGAAGTTGTATTATTAAACCTTGAAAATACCGGATACATCTTATCAATCCCTTTTGTGCCGTTGTCAATCATTCTGTCTAAAATATAAAGAGTTTCTGTAATTTGCGCTTCGTGGTTAGAATGCTGCAAAATGTCTGTCAGATAAGGCAGGGAGTTTTCACCTTGTTTAACAAAATAATCAACTTCGTTTTTGTCAAAAATACAGTAATTTCTACCGGGTTCCGGCAGTCTGCAATTCGCGCAAATGTAGCGCGGATAGGTCGGTATTTGTGAATTTGTTTGCAAAGGTTGAAGCATTGTTTATCCTTATGAGTATACAAATGGCGGTCCGTTTTTGATTTCAAACAGAATATTTTCAGCCATTGTTTTTAGTTCTTCTTTTGAGCGTTTGCCGCTGTCAACTTGTCTGTAGAATTCTTCAACAAGCGGCTTTATTGCAGCGTCTTTTTTGGATTTGAAGTTTCTGAGTTCCGTTGAGACAAGGCGTTTTTGAAGTTCAAGTTCTGTTTCCGCGTTAATCTTTTTCACTTGAACTTCTTTTATTGCATCTCCGGCAAGTTTTCCGCCGTAACTTGCTGCAGTTATACCTGTTATTCCTAAAAACAGATACTTAAATTGCGGGTTTGAGGTGTCTAAAAGCCAGTTGTAGAAAAACGCCAGATACTCATTAACAAACGAGTTAAATGCCGGTTTTGGCGTGCCGTCGCCAGCGTAATTAGGGTTGGCTTTTGTTGTCGAGGTTCGCATATAAGAAAGAATTTTATCCAAAAATACCTTCTTTTCTTCTTCCTTATTCCATTTCAAAGTATTAATCTGCTCAGTTACAAACTCTTCTGCTCCGTTTGAAGATTCAATTGACCTGAACATATGTTCAAGGTTGTCTTTGTCAAGTTCTTTTGTTGCTTCTTTTGAAGTATTAACAACTTGTTTAATCAAGTCTTTTGTTTTGGTAAGCCCTTCATCAATATTTATACGGCTTTTTGTAAGATTTCTAAGTGACAGAAAACCTAAACCTACAATTCCGGCAAATGTACCTATTCCTAAAAGAATATTGCCTAAATTTGAAGATTTTTCATTGTCTTTAGATTTTGAAGACATAAATGGAATTCCTGTAAAGACTTTTCTTCCGAAATTTGTAAGAATTTTTTCACTGTCCGGAGATATATATTTTTCAAAATCGGATGTGTATTTTGACATCATACTGCGAATAATTTGCATTTTACCTGAAAATGCCTGAGTTTCAACTGCAACCAGATTTTCCTGGAGATTTTTTTGTATATTGGCTTCTTTTCGTTTAACCCAAATTTCTTTGTATCCGTCAAAAAAAGTTTGACCCATAAAAGCCATTGCACCAAACGCAAGGGTTCCGACTCCGGCAATAAATGTCTTTTTCCCCGGACTTTGGAGCATTTGATAAACTATTTGATGAGGTTCTTTGCTTAAATTTACGTTGCGTGTAAGTGCAGGAATCCATTTTTCCTGTGGAAGATTTTTGGCAATTTCAGCACATTTATTAATAAATAGCGTTACAACCGTGAACAAAGACATTACACCAAGTGCAACACCGCTTAGCGGTACAAGTTTTTTATCAACATGGTTGTAATCTTGGTACAGGGCACCCGGCATGGTGACTTTATCTGAAATCAGATATGTGTCTTTTGTATCTGTAAGATTGACGTCTTTTTCTTTTATGAGGTTATTAACCAACACTCCTTCTTTGGTCGTAATACTTGCTTTACGCTGAGAGTTGGTAAGGTTTCTGTGTTGTCTTGTATTTTCCGCATCGTTTAGCGGATTAATGTTCATCTTTTTTGTCCTTATTTTTGTTGAATTTTTCGCTAAGCTTGTGAATGAATGTTTTTAGTTCAAAAGTTCGCTTAGCTTCTTCTATTTTTTTATCTTCGTCTTCAGTCTCAAATGCTCCAAAGACAAGGAAAAGCCGTTTTAGTTTTTTCTTGGTATCAGATAAAAATTTTGAAACTTTTTCTGAAATCGCTGCTTTTAGTTCTCCGTAAACAGCCGCCAGTTTGTCCGAAATTTCCGCAAATTTTTGCGATACTGCCTGTGCAAGATTTGCAACAGTTGTCGGAAGGTTTTGGATAACATTCAAAACTCGTATTACAATGTTGTTTAAAACAAAGTTTAAAGGTTTTGCAAGCACCGGCGGCAATTTTTCAGTAATTAAAGCTGCTAAATCCATTATTCTTTGATGGGTTTGAGCAATGTTTTTTTGAAAGTTTATCAGGGCTTGCAAATGGTTTTGTTGTGCAAGTTTTGCCTGTTCTTTGGCATGTTTTTGTGCCCTTAGCATTGCACCGATTGCCGCACACTGATTGTAAGTCATTTCACCGGGATTTCTTGGAATATCTCGTTTTGACGTTGAATTCCCGCCAGCCATGCCGCTGCAAATAGGACACGCGCCGGGCGGTAGCCCGTGCGGGCATGTTCCGGTTTTTACTCTGTTTGCACTTATTGCTGCTGCTGGCATTAAAAAATCCTCTTTGGTTAGAGGATGCTGCAAAAAATTTTCATCTTATCCAAAATGCACGTAGATAAAGATTTTTTGAGCATTCCGACTTTAACGGCTGCGGCTACAGTTGAAGATTTTCACTCCATTTCCTCTTAGTTTGATATTAGTTTAAACATATTATCCGGTCAATTTAAAGGAGAATTTTAAGCAACATTTGTATACAAAAATAAAACAGAGGCGTAAAGCCCCTGTGCAATGGAGTTTAATATAAATTTCCTCAATATCTATCTTAAAATATCCTATGAACTGCTTACCATTTGCATTGCTTGTTGCAACAGGTCTTTGTTCGATGAAATCAGTTTATTAACTACTTCCATTTGAACTTTTGCCATCTGGTAAAAAGATATATTTGCTTTAAAATCAGCATTTGAAAGTTCTATTAAGCCTGAACGGATTTCGCCGCAGCCTAAAACCGGCTTGCCGGATTCTTCTGTTTCTAAGAACAGTCCGTCTTTGTATTCGTACAACCCTGCTGAATTGTGGAAGTTTCTTGTGGTAATTCTGTAAAGCGGTACGACTTTTTTCCCGTTTTCAGCTTTGCCCACAATTGTTCCGTCGTTTTTGATTTCGTACTCGTCGTATTTACCAAGGTATTTGCCGTTATTAGGATCAATCCACATTTTAATATTTGTTGTCGGAATATCAAGTGCTCCGCCTTTGAGGGCAGTTTCCTGGTATAAATCAGCGCTGATTGGTTTTGTACCCTGCATGATTTCGCCTTTATCATTTAATATGTATCCTTGCACGGTGTTGCCGTTTGGAGCGCGGTAAACACCTTCGCCGTCAAATTTGAATTCACCAAGGCGGGTATAAACACTTTTACCTTCCGCGGTTTTTGTCAGGAAAAATCCTTTGCCTTCTAAGAAAACGTTGTCTTTTGAGGTTCCCGGTGTTGATTTACCCTGACCCATGTTTTTATCATAATCATCTGTCACAACACCGTTTAAGAAGGTTTTGAAACTTACCTGCTTTTGTTTAAAACCCGGTGTGTAAACGTTTGTCATGTTGTCTGCAATAACATCCATCCAGTTTACTGTTGCGTATTGGGTGTTTATTGCTGTAATAAAAGCGTCATTCATTGAGGCTTCTCCTTATTATTGTTGATTTCTTCTGTTTTCTTTTTGTTGTTGCTTGCCCCGGTTTGAGTATGATAAATCCGTGTAAGGCAAGTCGTTTTCATTAAATGTTGCTTTCAATGTGTCGATGTTATTTCTTAAATATTGCTCAACGGCTTTATCTCCCGGAATAAAGTTTGCAGAAAGTGCACCGTCTTTATTAATTCTCAAAATAACTGATACATTTTGGTCAAAATCAATTCTTAACGGTTGATTGTTTTCTTTTGCCGTATTAATTGCGTCTAACAGGGTTTGAGAAATCTGAACATTTTGTTTGACTTCTTTTACCTCAGCGCCTTGATTTAGAAGATTTTGAGCCTGTGCTGTGATGTTTTGCATTGAAATATCATTGTTTTGAGTTAAGTTAATAAAAAAATCGGCGTCTGATTGTGTCATAGAAATACTGCCCGCAAAATCCATACCAAAAGTATTTCTTTCGGCAGCAGCGGCATTCGTAAAGATGTCGCTGCTGCCGTTAATACTATTAGTATTAGCCATTTGCGCTATATCGTTTTGCAGCATTGAATTTACATCCATCATTGACATTGAGGCAAATTTTGAATAATCAACATTTCCTTCAAGCATTGTGTCAAATTGATTATCCTGGTTTGCTTGATTGTTTGTTTCAGATTTAGCGGAAGTGTCTTTTTCTTGTTTATCACTTACTGCTTCAACCTTGTTATCGCTCTTTTCAACACCTTTTTCATCTTTTTTTGATTCGCTTGAAGAAACTTTGTTCATTTCATCTTTAAAAGAAGAATCGGTTGAAGATTTTTTAGCGCTGTCCGAATTTGATGCACTGTTCACCTGTGATGAAGCGGTTGTTGCACTTGTTGTTGTAGATGATGCTGCATTAATACTCATTTTTAATTACCTTCTATTTGTTCTAACTGTTTTAAAATTTCTTTTTCTTCCTCTTCGTGCCGTTCTTGTGCTTGTTTGAAAAATCTTGTGACACCAAGTTCGGAAAATTGTTTTAATTCTGCCGCTTTTTCTTCTGCAAGATAAAGTTCTTTATTTTTTTCTTTGTGCTTTTCAAGAACTTTTACTGCCTGCTCGCACTTGACAAGTTTTTGAACTTCAATATCAAGAAGTCCCTGCAATTCTTGCCGTCTTGCCTCCAGCTGTTCTGCCAGTTCCCAAAGATGGTTTAAAAAGTTGTCATAGCTTTCGTACATTCTTGGGTCAGCTGAGCGCATGCCTTCTTTTGTGTCCAGGATGTCCTGATTGTTCTTTTTAATGTTCTGTTCCGCCTCATTTACAGCCTGTTGAGCCTTTTGAACCCGCATTCTCTGCTCTTCTTTCTGGTTTATTCTGAAGTCCAAAATTTTCTGTAATCTGTATCTGAAGGGCATGTTTTTACTCTTTCTCAAGATTATTATCTGTTATTTTTGAAGAGTTTTAAACATCTGTTTGTATGAGATTGATTTAATGATTTTATTCAGAAAGTCAAAAAATCTCCCCTCCCGGAGAGTTTGTTCGCAAAAAAACTACCGATAAGTTTTGTGTCTCATCGGTAGTTTTTATTGTTTTAAATTTTTATTCTTCTGTTTCAGTCGCCGGAGGTTCTGCGGCATTGACTTCGTGAACCGAAAGTGCAATGCGTTTATCATCAGGATTAAACTTCATAATGTATGTGTTAATCTTGTCGCCAACTTTCAAAATAGTTTTGCTTTCATTTTGGAAATCTACGACTTCATTGTGCGGAAGAAGAGCTTCAACGCCCGGGAAAACTTCGATAAACGCCCCAAAGTGTTTCAGGCGGGTCACTGTTCCTTCAACCTTGTCGCCTTCTTTCACCTTGTCTGCCGCCTCAATCCACGGATCCGGTTCAAGGTTTTTCAAGCTCAGCGATACCCTTTGTTTGTCGTGGTCAACTGAAATAACTTCAACATCAATTTTGTCGCCGACTTTCAAAATATCTGTCGGGTGGTCAATCCAGCGCCATGATAATTGCGACAACGGAAGTAATCCGTCAAGTCCGCCAAGGTCAACAAATGCTCCAAAATCAGTAATTCTAACGACTTCGCCTTTGACGACCTGACCGGCTTCAATTTGAGAGAAAATATTTTTTCTCGCTTCTTCTGCTGTGTCTTCGTAAACCTTCTTATTAGACAAAATAAAGTTGTTCTGTTGAACATCGAGTGTCAAAATTTTTAATTCAAGTTTTGAACCCGCTTCAACTTCTGTTTCTCTGGCTTTCAATTGAGACGAAGGAATAAATCCGCGAACTCCTGAAACTTCAACCAGAATTCCGCCTTTCACAACGCTTACAACAGTACCAAGAATTGTTTCGTCTGCTGCTTTTGCTTTTTCAAGTTCTTTCCATGCGTATGCAAAATCAACTTTTTTCTTTGATAACAAAAATTTGCCGTCTTCGTCTTCTTCTCTTATTATAAGAAATTCGCCTTCTTGACCTTTTTTGAATATTTCTTCTATATTTTCGCCTTTGTCAACTGCTTCATAAGTTGGTATAGTTGCCGTTGTTTTTGTGCCTATATCAACCATTACGCCTTGACTGTCAAACCCGCAAACGATACCCTTTACGAGGTCTCCTTTTTGGAATTTATAATCATACTTGTCCAATAATGCTTCAAAATCTAATTCTTTTTTTGTTACCATAATTAACTCCACTGTCAATAAGACACTACCATATCATAATATTATGTGAATAATACTAGCAGAATATTATTAATATGTAAAGGTTTGTAAATTTTACTTAATATTTTTGTTAATATTTGCAACCAAGTTAATAAACGCTTCTTGAACTTCGGCTATAGTCCCTTTAAACTCATTCAATCCATTAATGAACCATTGATCGGCTATTCTGCGTTCTTGTAAACAAGTTAATTGATTATCACTCAAGTTAATTCTAAAACGATTTTCAGTACCGGCATTGACAACATAATGTGATTCAGCAGGAACAAAAGCTCTTGTTATACGCATTCCGCGGTCTTTCATTGCTCTTTTTGCTATTGCAGACATTGTTGAAGCTGTTAGTTCGCAATTTTTAATATTACACATATTTATAATCTCCTTTTGAAGATTATAAATCCGCACAAAAAATATTTTGCTATTAAAAATTGTTAAGCTTTAAGCGATGAAATTAACTCATTAATTGCAGCTTCCTGAACCTGGATTTCTTCAATTCTGTCTTTTGTCTGCTTAATCAGCTCAGCAGGTGCATTTGCAACAAATTTAGGGTTGTTTACTCTGCCTTCAAGTGATTTTCTTTCATTTTGAAGTTTGCCAAGTTTCTTTTCTTGTCTTGCGATTTCTTCGTTAAAATCAATCAGATTTTCTAAAGGAATAACGATTTTTGAAGCTGAAACAACTGCAGTTGCTGATTTTTTAGCCGCAGGGGCAGAAGCATCAGCATAAGAGATTTCCTCAACTCTTGCCATGCGCTTGATATAGCTTTCTATTGCTTCAAATACAGGTTTTTCATCTTCTGCTGCATGTATTTCTATGTTGAAATTCAATCCCATTGGGATATTAAAGCTTTGACGAACGTTCCGTAAAGATTTAATTGTTTCAAATACAAGCTCCATTTCGCGAGCTTCGTTAGGGAATGACAGTTTCTCTTCATAAATCGGATAATCAGCAAGCATAATTGCCTTAAAAGTTGATTGTTTCGGGATTAGCTGCCAAACATGTTCTGTAATATGCGGCATTATCGGGTGTAACAACCTCAATGACATATCAAGAACGTATCTTAAAACTCTTTGAGTGTTTGCTTTCAGTTCAGGGTCTTGAAGTTGAATTTTAGCGATTTCAACATACCAGTCACAATAAGAATTCCAGAAGAAATCGTACAATGTATGTGCGGTTTCGCCTATTCTGTAGTTTTCGATATTTGCATTGACTTCGCGTGCCGTGTTATTCAGTTTATCCAAAATCCATTTATCAGCGATTGTTAGTTTTGAATAATCAATATCATTGTTGTCAACTCCTTCAAGGTTCATCAATACAAATCTTGAAGCGTTCCAGATTTTGTTGGCAAAGTTTCTGCCATATTCAAAACGTTCATCAGAAATCTTAATATCCTGACCGCCGTATGTACAAAGTGATGTCATAGTAAATCTTAGCGCGTCACAGCCATATTTGTCTATAATTACAACAGGGTCAATTGTATTGCCTTTGGATTTGGACATTTTTTGACCTTTTTCATCGCGGATTAATCCGTGAATATAAACTGTTGAAAATGGTGCTTTTCCGGTGAATTCCAGCCCCATGGTAATCATTCTTGCAACCCAGAAGAAAATAATATCAAAACCTGTTACAAGTGTTGTTGTCGGGTAGAATTTTTTATAGTCATCAGTTTCCGCGTTTGGAAATCCCATTGTTGAAAACGGCCACAAACCTGATGAAAACCATGTATCAAGGCAATCAGTTTCCTGAACGTAATTTTGCGGATCCGGATTTTCTTTTGCAACGACCATTTCGCCGGTTACTTTATGGTAGTATGCCGGAATTTGGTGTCCCCACCATATTTGTCGTGAAATACACCAGTCACGGATGTTTTCCATCCAGCCAAGGTAATTCTTTTCCCAACGTTCAGGGATAAATTTAATTCTTCCGTCTTTTACAGCCGCAATTGCTTCTTTTGCAAGCGGTTCCATTTTTACGAACCATTGTTCTGATAGCAATGGTTCAATTGTTGTGTTACATCTTTGGCATTTGCCAACGTTGTGTTCATGGTCTTTTGTGCGAAGAAGTGAGTGGTTATCTTCAAGCATTTTGATAATCTGCTTGCGGGCTTCATATCTGTCAAGTCCGTGCAGATTGCAAGGAACTTCGCCGCATGCTTTCATTTTTCCTTCTTCATCAATTACCCATATTGGTTTGAAGTTGTGACGTTTGCCTACTTCATAGTCGTTAGGGTCATGCGCAGGAGTAATTTTAACCGCGCCGGTTCCGAAAGTTTTGTCAACGTATTCATCTGCAATAATCGGAATTTCTCTGCCGGTAAGCGGGATTACAACAGTTTTTCCAACTAATTCGGAATACTTGTGGTCATCAGGGTGAACTGCAATTGCTACATCTCCAAAAATTGTTTCAGGACGGGTTGTTGCAACAATAATTGCACCGGATTCACCTTTTAGCGGGTAAGAAATTTCCCATAAATGTCCTTGTTCTGTTTCGTATTCTGTTTCAATATCTGAAATTGCGCTCTGACAGCGAGGGCACCAGTTTACAATATATGAACCTTTGTAAATTAATCCTTTATTATAAAGAGTTACAAAAACTTCTTTTACCGCTTCTGATAAGCCTTCGTCAAATGTAAATCTTTCTCTTGACCTGTCAAAAGAAGCTCCAAGACGTTTCATCTGGTCTAAAATTGCACCTTTGTGCTGATTAGTCCATTCCCATGTTCTTTCTAAAAACTTTTCTCTGCCAAGGTCATGACGGGTAAGTCCTTCTTTTTTAAGTTGTTTTTCAACAACATTTTGGGTTGCAAGACCGGCGTGGTCTGTTCCCGGAACCCAAAGTGTTTCATAACCGCTCATCCTGTGATATCTTATCAAAATATCTTGTAACGTTTCATCAAGAGCATGCCCCATATGTAATACGCCCGTGACATTTGGCGGCGGTATTACAATTGAATAAGGTTTTTTCGGGCTTTTAGCATCAGCCTTGAAAAATTCATTGTCTTCCCAAAACTTATAAATACTTTCCTCTGTAGACTTTGCATCGTAAACTGTAGGTAAATCTTTAATATTTGTTAATGGCATAATCATTCCCTCTTTTAATTATTCATACATTTACAATAACACAAAAAATATAAAGGTTGTAACAAATTATATAGCGTGTTGAAAAAGTTCTGATAATATGGTATACTATAAAAATAGGACAGTTTGTTTCAATCAAATGGAGTTTGAGTATGAAAAGTAATAATAAAAGAGCATTTACGCTTGCAGAAATTATGGTTGTTCTTTTGGTATTGACAATTATATTTGCAGCATTTGCTCCTATATTTACAAAAAGAAAATTAGCTACATCATCAAGTAAATATAATGTTTGGGAATATTATGACAGAGTTTCATATGATGCTTTTTATGACCCGGGAGATTCTGATTTTAATGGAGAAGCATTTATCGGAGTATCGCCGGGAGCTAAAGATGATATATCTACCACTTTTTTGCCTTTGTCAAAACTTGTAATTCGTTCCTCAGACAATGTGACTTCAGCAGGAGTGAAACAACGTCAAATTATGTTTAGATACGGAAGAAGTAGCACGACTGACAAAGGTGTTTTTGGCGGAACTTGGTTTATGGATGGTAAAAATACCCTTATGGGCGGTACTTACCATCAACTTGTCTTAGACAGTTCAAACGGAGCCAAAAATAATACGGCAATTGGTTATGATTCCTTGTCAAACCTTTATAAAGGTCAAAATAATACAGCAATTGGTTATCAAGCTTTAAAACAAGCATCAGGCACAGCTAAAAGTAATACAGCAATTGGTTATCAAGCAGGAGCTAACAGTTCCGGAGATGGTAATACAATGATCGGTTATTTTGCCGGTGGAACTTCTGCTAATACCACAGGTAAGGAGAATACTTTTATTGGTTATAATACAGGTTCTGCGGCAAGTTCTAACAATACTTTTATTGGTACGGGTGCCGGTTCTAAAAATATGACCAGTAAAAATACGGCAATTGGTACAAAAGCTTTAGGAAGCTTAACAAGTGGCAGTTACAACATAGCTATCGGATATAATGCTTTAGGAAGTTTAACAGGCGGTAGTAATAATACTGCTATTGGTTATAACGCATGTTCAGAAATAACAAGAGCTTCAAATAAAACGTGTATTGGTTATAATTCCGGACCTCACTCGGGGACAACTTCTGAAAATTATTTAAAAGTTTTGTCTAATGGAGATTCTGAGCAAAGAACATACATAGGTTCTAAACCTAAAGGTTATGGCGGCGGCGATGCAGTTATAGAAATTCACAATGTGAATTCTTCTAATGCAGGGATTCTTGACAGAATAGCTAATACAGCTCAGGGAGGAACTAACGGTACAAAAACAGGAAACTCTACAACTATAATTAATGGCAACCTTATTGTTAAAGGTCGTCCATATTTTACAGTTGGTGGTACTCTTCATCATTTTCATGACCAAAATTTCCCAAATAAGAAATCTAATCAACCATATAATAAAATGTATGGTTATGGTAGCCAGACGGCTTATTCTGATACTAATTATTATGCAAGCTGTACAACTAACGCTGATTCATATAATTTTAACAGCAAGTGTGTAAATCTCTACCCTACAACTTCTAATCTTTCTGATAGAAGACTGAAAAATATCGGTTCTAAATTTGACGCGGGACTTGCTGAACTTAGACAGATAAAAGTGTTTAACTATACATTTAAAAACGACGAAAAGAAAGCTCCGCATGTTGGGGTTATGGCACAAGATTTAATGAAAGTCTTCCCTAATTCTGTTTATCAAGGTGCTGACGGATATTTAAGAATAAAGTGGGATGAAATGTTCTATGCTGCAATAAATGCGGTAAAAGAACTTGATAAAAAAATCGTTGCGCTTGTAAAACGCACCACTGACGTTGAAACAAAGATTTCAAAACTTGAACAGGAAAATACAAGTTTGAAAACTCAAGTTGCGTCATTGACAGCAAGAGTTAATAAATTAAAAGCACAATAAATGGGGTAATTCTAATTTTACAAAAGGTCGAGGAAATTTTCTTCGACCTTTTTTCTAACATAAGCCTAACAATATTAACTTTTATTATGAAGTATTATTGTTTTATTTGCTTTAAATAATACTTTGGACTAAACTATTAGGGAAATGGAGTGCCGGGTTGGAATTAAAAGACTTACCGGCAAAGAAAATAAATTAAGGAGAAAAAAATGACACCAAGAAATTTTTTGTTCACTTCTGAATCAGTTACAGAAGGACACCCCGACAAAGTTTGCGACCAGATATCTGACGCAATACTTGATGAATTTTTAATGAAAGACCGCGGCTCAAGAGTTGCGGCAGAAACCACTGTTACAACAGGCATGGCGCTTGTTTGCGGTGAAATCACGGCAGATTGCTATGTTGATATTCCAAAAGTAGTAAGAGATACTATTAAAAATATCGGTTATTCAGGCGCAAATACAGGCGGATTTGACGCTGATACCTGCGCTGTACTAACAAGCATTGATGAACAGTCAACAGACATAGGAAACGGTGTTAATAAAGCGTTTGAAACCAGAGAATCAAATGCCGCAACTTCATCCACCGAAACAGAAAATATTGGCGCCGGCGACCAGGGAATTATGTTTGGCTATGCCTGCAACGAAACCCCTGAACTTATGCCACTTCCTATAAGTCTTGCACATAAATTGTCATATAGACTTGCACAAGTCAGAAAACAGGGACTTGTGAATTATCTGAGACCGGACGGTAAATCTCAGGTTACGGTTGAATATGTAGACGGAAAACCTGCAAGAATACATACAATTCTGCTTTCAACCCAGCATAACCCATCAATCAATGGAGAAACAGACAATCAAAAAGTTCAGGATATAATCAAACATGACCTTAAAAAACTTGTTATAGACCAAGTTTTTGCAAATGAAGAAATTCAACCTGATGATAGAACAATTATTTTGATTAACCCGTCAGGAAGATTTGTAATTGGCGGTCCTCAAGGCGATTCCGGATTAACCGGTCGTAAGATTATTGTTGACACATATGGTGGTTATTCAAGACACGGCGGCGGAGCATTCTCAGGTAAAGATCCTACAAAGGTAGACCGCTCAGCAGCTTATGCAGCACGTTATGTTGCTAAAAATATTGTAGCCGCAGGATTGGCTGAAAAGTGTGAAATTGAATTAGCATACGCAATCGGTGTTGCTGAACCTGTGTCTATTATGGTTGACACATTTGGAACAGGAAAGATTTCTGATGATGAGATTTCAAGTCTTGTTTCTAAAAATTTCGACCTCAGACCGGCTTCAATTATTAAATCATTTGATTTAAGAAATCTTCCGGCTAAAAACGGCGGCAAATTCTATCAACTTCTTGCTGCTTACGGTCATATGGGAAGAGTTGATATTGATGTGCCTTGGGAGCACACTGATAAAGCAGATACCTTGAAATCGCAAGTTGTTTCTTGCGGTTGCAGTTGTATCTAAGTTTTTTAATTTAGATGAAAAGCCGTCGTAAACTTTACGGCGGTTTTTTATTGTAACAAATTTTTCCTCTTTTAATAAAAATTTCTTCGTGCTACCATATAACTACAAGAAGAAAAGAGGCGGATATGGATAGTCTAAAGATTTATCTTGATAAAGATATAGATAAAGATTTAATAAAAACAAAAAAAATCGCTGTAATTGGTTTTGGGTCACAAGGGTACGGACAGTCTATGAACCTTAAAGATTCCGGATGTGATGTGGTTTTGGGACTGAGACAGGGCGGTAAGTCTGATATCAAGGCTAAAAATTACGGGTTTAAAACACTTCCGATTGAGGAAGCTGTAAAAGAGGCAGATATTGTTCAAATTTTAATTCCTGATGAACTTCAGGCTGAAGTTTACGAAAAACAGATTAAACCTAATATGCACTCTGGGCAGTATTTGATGTTCTCGCATGGTTTTAATATACATTATAAACGCATTGTAGCGCCGGTTGATGTGAATGTCATAATGGTTGCACCAAAAGGTCCCGGACATACTGTAAGAAGCCAGTATGAGGAAGGTAAGGGGGTTCCGTCTTTGATTGCGGTTTATCAAGACCCGTCAGGAAATTCTAAAGATGTCGCGCTTTCTTATGCTGCTGCAATTGGTGCAGGACGTGCAGGAATTATTGAAACAACTTTCCGTGAAGAAACTGAAACAGACCTCTTTGGCGAGCAGGCTGTAATTTGCGGCGGAGTTTCTGCTTTAATGAAGGCTGGTTTTGAAGTTTTGACAGAAGCAGGATATTCTCCTCATATGGCTTATTTTGAGGTTTTGCATGAAATGAAACTTATTATTGACCTTGTAAATCAAGGAGGTCTTGCTGATATGCGCTATTCAATTTCAAATACTGCTGAATACGGCGACATGACACGAGGTTCAAAAGTCATTGGTGAAGCTTCTAAAAATGCAATGAGACAAATTTTAAAAGACATTCAATCCGGAGCATTCGCGGATGAATTTTTGAACGAAATGCAAACCGGCTGCAAAAAATTTAATCAATTAAGACAAGAAAACCAAACTCATCCGATAGAAAAAACAGGTGAGGAAATCCGTTCATCGTTTGTTTGGGGACAGGAAAAGATTATTAACAGAGATAAAAATTAAAAAGGAAGAAAAATGTTTAATACAGAAGATACATATGAAGTTGTAATATTTTCAATCGGCGACACAAAAGCCGGTACCAAAATGGGCAAACTTCAACTAAGAAATACAGTTGATGATACTTTGCTAAACTGCATTTTATGGGAAGAAACCCTGAACCGTTTTGACAGCAAAATCTTCAGAACAGGAAACCTTGTCAGAATAGTTTCTGCAACGTTTAATGAGAAGTTCAATAATTGTTTGATATCAGCGCTTGAACTTCTAAAAGAATCAAAACTGGGTATTGACCAAGCAGAAATTGAAAAATATTATGCAAAACTTCAATCATACATTGCAAAAATCAAAGACGAAAAGTTAAGAAATTTTGTCGCTGACTTATTTAATAAATACGGTGAAAAATTCAAAATTATGCCTGCTGCAAAACTTATGCACCATAACTATATTGGCGGACTTTTAGTTCATACGGTGGAATGCGCTGAGTTTGCCGAACATAATATGTCAAAATTCGCTTGCAAAGTTCACGAAGATGAGGTTTACGCGGCATGTTTACTTCATGATTTTGGCAAAATTTTTGAATACACAATTGACACAGAAACAGGTTTGATAGATTATGCGCCGAATTTTAGAGAAGAGTGGATTTCTCATTCGCAATACGGGTTTAGTATTTGTATGACAGCAGGTTTCAAACTTGTAGCAAAAATGATTGCTGCACACCACGGAAGAGCGGAATGGAGCGCAATTATTGACCTTAACCAAAAAGATTTAGAGCCTGAATTGTTCATGTTACATTTTATTGACAATCTGTCAGCAAAATTCGGTAAAATCAGTACAAGAATGCTTGAAGGTTAATAAATTGATTTTAAACCGCTTTTTGTGCTATTGTGTGGATAAAGGGTAGGGAAAATATGATACATAGAAAATCACGAGATGAAATCAAAAGAATGCGTCACGCAGGTCACATTGTTGCTCTTGTTCATCAGAAAATGAAAGAGGTTGTAGAGCCCGGAATTTCTACAAAAGAACTTGACAATATAGCAATGAAAATTATTAAGGAAAACCGTGCGATACCAACATTTTTAGGATACAACGGATTTCCGGCAAGTATTTGTACATCAATTAATGAGCAGATTGTCCATGGTATCCCCTCAGATAATGCAATATTAAAAGAGGGCGATATAATTGCAATTGATGTTGGTGCAACATATGGCGGAATGGTTGGTGACAGTGCATGGTCATACCGTGTTGGAAAAGTTTCGCCGGACGTTGATAAGCTTATGACAGTGACCGAAGAGTCTTTGTTTGCCGGGATTGAGCAGATGCGCCCAGGTAATGTTTTAGATGATATCTCAAAAGCAATTGAAGCTGTTGCAAACCGTGAAGGTTACGGAATTGTACGTCAATACGGCGGGCATGGTGTCGGGCATGAAATGCACGAAGACCCGTTTTTGTTCAATTACAGCGTAGGTGACAATACTTTGATTAAGTCAAATATGGCAATCGCGATTGAACCAATGCTTAACCTTGGCTGTGATGATGTTGTTGTGAATCAACAAGACGGCTGGACAGTAAGCACAAAAGACGGCAAACCGTCTGCACACTTTGAACATACGGTTATCGCAACTGATGACGGTCCATTAATTACAACAAAATTAATGAATTAGGAGAATTAAATGAATTATTACATAGGTCTTGCTTTAGCAGCCGGTTCAAGTATGGATTCAGGTATAGCAGTGATTGATGAGGATAACAAGATTATCCTGATTGACAAACTTTATAAAATGAATGACGTAATATTCTTTTTTGAAAACTTTTCGTCACTAAAAAACTCAAAAATCTGTGTTTCAGTACCTTCAGACAGAACAATGCTTGAGGGCAAATGGCGAATTCTTTCAAAGCCTTATCAGTTTGTTTCAACAAATAAAAATATTCCAAACCGGGACAACTGGACGCAAAGACATTCAAACAGGGGTTCTGAGTACTTAAAAGAACTTACTCAGCGCGGAATTACAGTTAATCGTTTTGATATTTATATGACAAGACAGAGTATGCACCTTAATTCTTGCTACAAAGACCGTTCACCGGCTGATTGCAAATTTTTGCAGCAGGCACTCAAATTTGAATGGGGATTTGAAGATATTCCGACAAATATGATGCCAATGTCACATCTTGAAGCCATTATCGGTGCAATTTTGGCAAAAGAATACGCAAACAATCCTGATAAAATAAATGTTATTTACAATTTCAAAGGGCTTGATGTTATTGATATCAAACAGAATTTGAATATTTCAACCGATGTTTATAATTTTGAGAGAGAACTTAGCCAAACAGGTGCAAAATAAGGTTAATTATGTTGGAAAAATACTTTAAAATACTGAGCAATCCGCTGTTATATTATGTAGATAAGTCAGGAAATTCTGTTTTCAGAAATTTTTGTCTGTTTAATAACACCGGTAATGTTTATCATACAAAGATTTCAAAAGAAAACGTTGGAAAAACCCTTGAATACCGCTTCCAACTTGATAAACGGCTTAAACTTGCTGCATTTTTAACGCCGGTAATTTTGTATTTGATTTTTATTCATGTGAATTTTTCTTTATTTAATTTGCTGTTTTTTGAATTCCTTTGGCTTGTAATTGTTTTTGGTACGAGAATTTGGTGTTCATCTGAGTATAGCAGCCATCTTATCAGAAAGTTTGGTAAGTATGAGTTGACCCAATTCTCGCCGGAAATTCCACAGCGCAAGTATGATGAATTCGCTGCACTTTTCAAATCAAAAATAATTGTAACACTTATTGTTATTATGCTATTTTTTGCACCGGCGCTGGTAATCCGCTATGTTATCAAGCTGGAGGTTAATTCAGGCAAAAAATATCCGCAGGCAGTCTCGCTTTCAAATTTTTATTTTGCAATATATCCGAAATCTAAACGGATTTATGATATGCGCGCATTGGCAAAGGCTGCGCAAAGAGATTACGAAGGCGCGTTGAAAGATTATAAAACCGTGCTTAACATGTCTGGCAAAAGACTTACCAAAGAGGACTTCACACGGTTTGAAAACCTTTTATATTTGCAGAAGAAAGTCTCAACTGCTAACGATGCGGTTGACGTATTTAATGAATATTTGACTAAAAAACGTCTGTCAATATTTGATACTTCCCAAATGCTCTGGATTAAATCTATGTTCAAGATTGAAAATAATATCTCAGAAGGTGTTGTTGAGGAGTATGACGAACTTATCAATTCACTTGATACAAAAGACACCAAAAATCAATTCTATTTGTCAAGTGATAAGGCGTATATGCTTTATATTATGAAAGAATATGCGTCTGCAATAAGTGTTTATAACATTCTAATATCTTATGCTGAAGCCAACAAAGATAAGTTTGCAAAAGAACTTGCATCGCTCTATATCGAGCGCGGGTTTGCAAAACGTCGCATGGGTGATATTCAGGGCGCTGATGTGGATTTCTTGTCTTCAAAGGTTAATCCGTGGGATGTTTCCAAGTTTGAACCAATACTGAAACCACAAGGTTTTGTTGTTGACAAATTCTAGCTGCTAATTTTTGAACCCGTTTTTAATACAGTAATCATCAATCAGTTGTTTTTGTGCTTCCAGTTCATCTTTTACGTAAGTATTTCTTGTTGTTTCAATTACAAGACCTAAGCCGTTATTAATCATCTTAGAAGCACCTTTTAGGTATTCTTCCTGCTTTTGTGATTGTACAGAGCCTAAATCCATGTAATATTTGCCGTAAAGTAAATAAATCTTTGATAAAAGATCATTCATGTTGTATTTTTTTGCAAGCAGCATTGCAGATTCCAGATTAATGCCGGCGGTTTCATAGTCAGAAAGCTCGATGTAAGCTTTTGCTAGTAAAGTTTTAAGTTTAACTATGAAAAATGTGTTATTAATCCGTGGATTTTGTGCAATTTCAAGTGCCTGTGATGCGATATCAATTGCATTTTTGACAGATTCTGTGATAATTGTTGCCTCAGCAATCAAATACCAGGTCAAAAGCGCGCCAAGCGCCATTTTTTTATCAGCAAACCAGGTTATCTGTTCGTTATAAATCCCAACGGCTCGTTTTGCTTGTTTTGCGTCGCAAAAAACTTTCCCAAGTAAGGTTTTGAAAAGGTATTTAGCAAATTCATTGCCGGTATCATTTGCAAACCGAACACATTCAAATAGTTCAGCTTGAATATCTGTATAATCCTTTTGTAAGAATTTGTTAAAAATACTAATGAGATTGTAATTTGAAATAATATCGTATTTCTGGCTATTAATGTCAGAGAATTTTTCTCCGTAACGTCTTGTAATATCTGTCAAAACTTCTTGAGAAGTTCTAAAATTGCCTTTTACAGTGTTTGCCCAGGCTAAGACCAGATTAGCACGACAGATTAAATCCTCATCTGTAATATGCTGCTTGTCAATAATTTCAAATAGCATTGTCATAATTTCAAACGACCTGTCATTACCTTGAAGTGCAAGGGCGGAAGCTAAATTCAGATAAACCCGCAGCCAGGTGTCATAAATAAACCCAAGCGGGATACTCTTGCTAAGTCTTGGCTTTGTAAGATGTGTATTTAAAACCGGTAAAATATCGTTATCAATCAGGTTTACAGCTTCGCCGCAATTGCCGATTGCAATAAGTGATGAAAGTTTTGAGGCTTTAATCAAAGCTGTTTCAAGTTCTTGTCCCGGTGCAAGTTTTTTAAGTACATTGTCAACGCACTCAACATCCCCAAAATAATTACCTGTTTTTCTGCAGCATGACGCAAGATAACCCAAAAGATCAATCTCTTTTGGCTCGTTATTTTGCGCTTTAGCATTCGATATAGCATCAGGAAGATATTCAAGAGCCTCTTCCGGGTCATATTCTGTGAGAAGTTTGCCAAGCCGTTCGCTTATGTTGTAGCGAATGTTAAGAGTTTCATTCTCATTAAACTCGTTTAGTAGCGCAAGGCACTGTTTTTGAGAAATAACATAAAGATTTACATCTCCAACATATGATGCCAAGCGTGTAGTTTTTGTCCAAATATCAAATGCCATACGGTTTTGTTTCAGATTATGCGCAATCATTGCCATTGTTGCGTTGGTATTGATGTTAAAAATACTTATTGACTTACCAACCTTTACATTAATATCTTCAAACACAATGTCGTTTTGGATATTTTTCAAAACATTTTCCCATAAAAGTAGGTTGTTAAACTCATAATAAATTTCATTATACGGTCTGACAAACTTTGATTTTGCAAGATATGACATTATGTCATTAAATTCCTGGTTTTTGTACCCAAAGATTTCTTTTAAAAGTGCGAGGTTAAGTCTGTCACCTAAAATCGCGGCACCACAAAGCATTTTATGAGCTTCTTTGTTGCTCTTTTTTAAGGTCAAAAGTCTTTCTTTTATCAATTCCGAAAAACTATTTGGCATGATAAATGCCTTATCAGAAATCTGGCAGTCAAGGCTGTAACTCAATGCTTGTTCTGCATATGCAGGATTTCCGTTGCAGCGATTGAAGATAATTTCTTTTTCTCTTGATGTAACATATCCTGCTGACTGTTCAAATATTTCTTCAAGCTTTTTCGGGCTAACCGGCGCAAGATTTACATCCAGATAAGATTTTGTGTCAGTGTTTTCAAGCCCCCAAAAACTGCTTACAGGTCTTGGTTCGTTATAAATTGCAATGAGTTTCAAATTTCGCCAGTTTGCGCTTCTGTGCATAAAATTAGTGAAAAATTCNAACTCTTTTTAGTAGCGAATTTTTACCTGCACCTTTTTCGCCTGTGATTGAAAATATTTTTGTATCTTTTGAGCGAATGCCGTCAATGAGCATGTCATATGCTTGGTCAGCATCATAAAGTTTCGGACGGTATTCAAGATTAAGATTTTTGGACTTTTCACTTTTACTCGTTGGGCTTTTGGCAAGAGCACCATCAAGCGGCGAACCGCATTTCCTGCATTTTGTGGCAATAGGAAAATTCACACTGTGGCAATGTTTGCAGATTTTTAAAAGTTCCGCTCCGCATTTTTGGCAAACCAAACTTCCGACAGGATTTACGCTATTGCAGTGTGAACACTGTAAACCTGTACGGGTTTTGCAATACGGACATTTTAGCGCCGATTGCGGTATATTTTTTTTACAGACCGGACATTTCATAGTTTAGAGTTTATTCAATAATGTCTTTAACTTTATCCATCAATTTATATAATCTTTTTGAGATTTCAGATTGAGAGATACCTAGTTCTTCAGAAATTTCTTTCTGTGTCATGCCTTTATCATAGCGCAAAGTATAAATATGTAAATAGTCCTTTTCAGGTTCTTCTTCATCAATCTTGCGAATTGTATCTGCAACAAACTCCAAAATTTCTTTCTGGATAACAATTTCTTCAGGATTTTCAGGAACTTTGATATTGGAATAACTTATTACAACGTCACTATAATCAATATCCGGCTCAATTGCGACTTCTTTAGACGACATATAGCCGCTTCTGGTACGTCTTAGTCTTCCGGAATCTTTTAAAACATTTATAATAGACGTTGTTGCAACACGTTTGATATATGCTTCTAATGTCAATTCAGATTCTACAGCATTAATTATTGCAACCGAACGTTTGCAAGTTTCATTAAAAAAGTCATCGTATAAATCTTCGTTATTCGGGTATTTACGATCGTTTTTTATTATTCTGCTAATTAAATCAATCTTGTCTTGTGTTAATTCCACAATTCTGGCTTCCTCTACTTTAAAAGCATTATATCATATTTACAAATAAATTTTAAGTATTGCGGTTGTGCTTTCGTCATTACCCACGCTCTGAGGGGCTTTGAGGGCTTTTAAAGTTTGGTTAACAGTTTGTAACACAATATTATCAATCTGTGTTGAACCACTGGATTTTAATATCTGTGAACCTTTGAAAGTGCCGTCTTTAGCAAATGTCACACTTACTCTGACTTCATTTGAATAAGCATAATCGGTTGCAAGCAGTAAATCACTGGTCAAAGCAAGTTTCAAACTCTTACCAACAGCTTGGAAATACTGTTTAAACTGTGGATTGTAAGAAATATAATCCGGAACTTCCCATGTTAATTTTTTGACTTCTAAAAACGTTCCGCTGCCTGTTTGTTTTTTAGGTGTTGTAACAGGAGATTGGGCTGTCTGGATTGGTTGCGGCTTTTTCATTGTTGTCGGATTTACTAATGAGTTTGTTGCATTATCCATGCTTACAACATTATCAGGATTAACATCAAGTGAATTGTTATCAGTAACTGTCGCTTCAGGTGCTGTTGGAACAGCATCATCAGTTATTGGCTGTGGTGCTTCTTCTGTTGGCGCTTTGAACAGTTTCGCTGCATTAAAACCTATAACACAAACTATAGCCAGGACAACCAATCCGCCAATCAGCTTAAATACAATTCCTAATCCTGAACCGCCGGTGCTTCTGTTGGTTCCAAGTCTGCCAGGAGATTGCAGCAAAGCACCGCCTGCAATATTTTTGTCTTCATTATAGATACTTTCAAGACTTTCAGATTCTTGGTAAATCGGAGCCTGTGCATTATTTATGTCAATTGGAATTTCACCTACTGTAAAGTTTTTGTCACTTATTACTGTTGAATTTTCAATTACATCAAAGACTTTTTGATTGTCAATATCAGGTTCAACAATCATCTCTTCCGTCGGAATTTCTTCTTGTACCGGTTCAGGTGCAGGAAGTTCGACATCTTCAAGATTGTCATAGTTTGTATCTTCTATCCAATCTTGTGCGGTCTCCGGTTCGATATTTTCAATTGGTGTATCTTCTTGTGTAATTTCGTCATCGGAGACAATTTCATCTTCTACAGGTTCCGGCTCTAAGTCTGTATTTTCGTCAAGCTGAACTTCTTCTGTATTAAATTCATCAAGGCTAATGTCTTCAACTGATACGGTATCATCTCCTAGAAATTCATCCATTGAGATTTCTTCATGGGTTTCTTCAATTGGTTCAGAAACCGGCTCAAAGTTATCCTGTTCGACAACTTCTTCGCTTTGCGTTTCTTCAATCGGTTCTTCAATATTACCTATATCAGTACCAAAATCATCATCCAAAGTAATATCATTGATATTGTTGTCAAAATCAACAAGGTGTTCTGTTACTTCTTCATTAAAATTCAAGTCCGTACCAAAGTTATCCATATTTGAAGTACCGTCTTCATTTATTGTGTAGGAAGACATATCAGGTAAATCCATTCCCTCAAATTCATTTTCTGTGTTTAGTTCGTGAAGGTTTTCCGGCGGTCTGGTAGGTGAATCCGCAGTAATTGAGCCCAGATTTACAACTTCGCCATTGTCTTCTTCAAATATATCATCGTTCTCAACCGTATCCATTGCGTTTAAGTCAATGGTCTCTTGTTCAAACGACAATTCTTCGTGTACATTTTCAATTGGTTGCAATTCTTCCAGGTCATGCGGGTTTTCAAATTGACCTGAGGATTCAGCTTCAAGGTTAGCTTCCATTTTTGCAGTTGATAAATCAGCCATTGCAGCAATATGTTCCGGAATTTCTGACACATCAGGTGCGATATCTGTTTTAGCATAATCAATTCTGTCTAAATTCTTTTGTTGTTTTTCAACGTTTTGTTCTACGACATCTTTAACTAAATCCCCGGCTACACCGGCAAGCTTTATAGCTTCTTCTGTTGCAGCTGCAACGGTTTCGGTTGTTTCAATCGCGGCTTCTCCCGCAACTGTTGCTTCTGAGGTCGCGGCTATTGCTGCTGCACCTGCTGCAATTGAAGCTGCTTGCGCGCTTTTTTCAATAGAATTTTGAACAGCGTTGCTTATTGTTTCTGCTAAGCCTTTATTTATATCAAACTCTTCAGGCTCATTGGCTGGCGTGTCTAAAGTTTCGGTTTTCAGCGGTTCCGGTTCGTCTAAGGTTAAATTTTCTTCTAACAAAGGTTCTTCAAGTAACATGCCAGTTTCAATGTCTTCGTTGATTGTTTCGATTGGTAAATCCTGTTGAATTTCTTCACAGTGAGTTTCTTCTTCAACTGTTTCTTCTATAACAGGTTCGTCTAAGAGTGAATCTGACATATCTTCATCAAGCTTTAGACCCTCAATGACGTCTTCTTCCTGTAAAACATCTTCGGTTGGTAATTCTGCTACTTCATCGACGACTTCATCTGAAGAAATATCTTCAGTGGTGTCGTACGTTTCTTCTTCTTCTTCTTCTTCTTCTTCTTCTTCTGCTGCTGCTGCTGCTTGTGCCGTTTCTTCATTTTCTGAATTTTCATCATCAGCAAAGAAAGACTCATCCAAAATAATGTCATCTTCTTGTAATGCTGTATCAGATAAATCAATTTCTTTATTTACGACTTCTTCTTGTGCTTCAATGTCCGGAACAATCACAGGTTCAGACATTTTGTCTACAAGTGTTTTTGCAACGTTATAAGCAAGAGTTTCAAAGTTATCAAATTCAAGAACGCTCTCGCGAAGTTCGTCACTTGATAATAAAAGTTCAAGTAGCTCGTGTTCTTCTTCTGTTGACAAATTATGGTCAGCAAGCATAATTGACAGCTCTCTGCCTCTTAACATGTCTTCTTGAGAAAGGCTTCTGGAGGTTGAACCGGTGTAATTCTTTATATACTGTTTCAGTTTGTCAGCAGATGTAAGTCTGTTTTTTTCAACAAAATAGTAATCTGAATTGGCGTTTTTAAGATTAATTTTTTTAGGTTCAATAAAGCCTAAAAGTTCAACGTGCTCAAAATGTTCATCAAGTTTTAAAACAACGTAGATATCAGGAGTAATTTCAGGCTCAAAATGGCTTTTAGGAATAAAAATCTGTTTTTCATCAAAAACAACACGCGCATCAATGTGAATATTTGGGAGCAAAACATCTGCAATGTCATACTTTTCAAGGATTTTTGATATTGAATGAATATTGTGCACATTAGAAACATTTAAGCCTTCTGATGTCAAAAACTTCATAACAAGTTCTGCGCCTAAAGCGTTTATGTATGCTCTGTTTCGGACTTGCCTGTCGACAAAACTTCTTGACATGAATTCTGCTTCTGTAGTGTTATCTTTTTCAATATATATTAATGCTGATTGTTTACTTCCCATTTTAAATAAATCCTCCCTCTACACCAATAAAGATGACACATCATGTTAAAATATTCCAAAATTAATGTAAATTTTTGTAACAAATATTTGCAAAATTATATTAATGCGTCAAAATTAATACATCAGGTGTTTTATATGTTGTGTAGTAAAAGTGTATAAGGAGGTTTTCTCATGATGGTAAGTCCAATTTCAAGTGTAAGATTTGGTAGCGGTGCGGCGACTATAGATTTAGCGCGTGAAGGTGCTCATACAAGACCGAACGCAGAAGCAGCAGCTCCGGCAGCAGCTGAAAAAAAATCGGGCACAGGTAAAAAAGTTTTAAAAACAGTTATTGGTTTAGCGGTTGTAGCAGCAGCATTAGCAGCACTTCCAAAGGTATTTAAAAATGCGATTAAAGTTTTACCTACAGAAGAATTAGCAGAAGCAGGCTTTATGAAAAAAGCTGCACATTATCTTGCTAAAACCGGTGAAGCTATTGGTAAATATACATACGAACCAATTGTTAAATTATTCAAAAAGACACCTAAAGCTGAATAATAAAAACCACTCAAGAAAACCGATTATGATAAAACAAAAAGCCGGCAGAATTTTGCCGGTCTTTTTGCTTTTTGTGTTGTAATCAAACATTACTTTTATTTTAACCATTCAATCATTTGAGCCAGAATGTCTTTATTAATTTGTTCTGCGCTTTGTTTAATATTACAAGGGTGTGTAACGCTATCGATAATTTCTTTAAAGTTACTATCAGTTACGCCAATGTCATGTAGTCTTATTCCTGGCATAAGATTTTCGTCAGTAAAGCTGTAATAATCATTACTAACATTATAAAATAGGTCGTCATCGTCCATTTTCATAATTCTTCGTGTTAATTTTGCAATAAAGTCAAACATTGGGACAGTTTTCTTGCTTGGCTTGATAATATTTCTATTAATAGCAAGTTCAGGAACCATCGTTCTGTTATTAACAACTGTCATAATATGCAAAATATCCAGTCTGGAAGCTTTACAGTTTCCAATATTTGGCGAGCATCTTTTTAAAACATTTACAAAATCAGACAAGTCATAATCGTTTGCGTCATTGGTCAATTTTAAAAGTAAATTTGCTTTATGTATCTGATTTGAGCGTTCAGGTAGTATACTTACACACCCGCTGATGTTTGTCAAACCTGTAAAATTTATTCTATCCATATCCCTAATAAAATCTGTAAAAAATATTTTTGCTATTTTTTTGTTATAATTTAACACAAATAGGAGAAATGAAATGACAGAGATAAAAGAAGAGTTTATAAATCAAGCAAAACATATAGCACGAAACGCGGAAGTGTTGCCGGGCGGAATTGAGGAGCTGGCAGCAAAGTTGCAGCATGCAGCAGAAACTAATACCCCGCTTAGAGTGAAACTTGGCATGGATCCGACAAGACCTGATTTGCACCTTGGACATACGGTTGTTATGAGGAAATTAAAAGAATTTCAGGCACTTGGACATAAAATAGTACTTCTTGTTGGGGGCGCGACTGCAATGGTTGGCGACCCGTCAGGAAAATCTGAAACCCGTCCTGCACTGTCAAAAGAGCAGGTTGAAGAAAATGCTAAAACTTATTTTGACCAGATGGCTAAAGTTATTGATGTATCAAAAGCAGAGGTTGTTAATAATGCAGATTGGCTTCATAAAATGAGTTTTACAGAACTTTTGAAACTTTCATCGCAAGTCACTGTTGCACAGATGATGACAAGAGATGATTTTGCGAAGCGTTATGCGGACGGTAAACCTATTTCGATTGTTGAATTTTTCTATCCGCTTATGCAGGCTTACGATTCTGTTGCAATTGAGGCTGATATTGAACTTGGCGGAACAGACCAAAGATTTAACACTTTGTTAGGACGGGATATTCAAAGCGCTTACGGTAAAAAATACCCGCAACTTGTTGTTCTGTTGCCTTTGTTAGAAGGAACTGACGGGGTTGTTAAAATGTCAAAAACGTACCCTGAGCATTGTATTTCACTAACAGACAGCGCAAAGGATATGTTTGGGAAATTAATGAGTATTCCGGATAATATGATTACTCGTTATTACAGTTTATTGACAGATGCGACAAAAGAAGAACTTGAAACCTACGACAGACAAATTGCAGACGGCTCAATTAACCCAAGAAACATAAAAATGCAATTAGCACACCAAATTACGGAAGAATACCACGGAAAAGGCGGTGCAGATAAGGCTCAGGAAGAGTTTATTAATGTAGTTTCAAACAAGGGAATACCTGAAGACATTGAACAAGTTAAAGTTGAGCAGGGCAAAAATATTCTTGACCTGTTGACAGAGCTTAATTTCGTATCAAGCCGCGGAGAAGCAAAACGTTTAATTCAGGGCGGCGGAGTTAAAATTGATGGTGAAAAAATTGCCGATATGACTTATACGCTTTCTTTTGAAGAAAGTGTAGTATTGCAAGCAGGCAAAAGAAAGTTCGCAAAATTGGTAAGATAACTTTCTTTAGGAGACACAAATGCTAAGCGTACTAAAACGCGGAATAACAAAAGTAAAAGAAGACATAAAAGTAATATATGATAATGACCCGGCAGCAACCAATTTAGCCGAAGTTATATTATGTTACCCTGGACTTCATGCGCTGATTGCATACAGATTTGCACACCGGCTTTATAAATGGGGTATTCCGCTGGTTCCACGGATTATATCCTATTTAACGCGTATTGTTACGGGAATTGAAATCCACCCGGGCGCAAGGATTGGAAGAAGGTTTTTTATAGACCACGGAGAAGGTGTTGTAATTGGTGAAACTACAATAATTGGGGATGATGTGTTGATTTATCAGCAGGTAACCCTTGGCGGCACCGGCAAAGGAAAAAACAAACGTCACCCGACTTTAGGTAACAATGTCATTGTTGGTGCCGGGGCTAAGGTGCTTGGAGATATAAAGATTGGTAATTTTGTAAGGGTTGGTGCAGGTTCCGTTGTTATTGAAGATGTGCCGGATTATTCGACAGTTGTTGGGGTACCGGGGCGCGTTGTTCATCGGACTATTGTTGATGAACAGGGTAATCTTATGCACAACAGAATTCCTGATCCAGTAAAATGCGATATAAATAAACTCAAAGCAGAAGTCGAGATTTTGAAGGAAAAAGTTAAATAGATTAATTTTTGTAACAAAAGTTTTAAATTGTGAAATAATCGAGTTTTGAAATTTTTTACATGAATATCAATTTATAAGAAGAGATAATTTGATGGTTGAAATTCATGGTTCCAGACAAACAGTAAATGACCGGTATCATCAGCATGCAATGGAGCGAGTTAATCAAGAAATGACACAGCGCATACTGACAGAACCCGGTTATGCTCAGTCAATAAGCGGCGGCGGCATGTATATGCCAACTCCTGGTTTTGGCATGCCGGGTATGTGTATGCCGGGATTTGGCATGGGCGGCATGAATTATGGTATCGGCGGATATCAAATGGGCGGTTTTGGTATGCCTGGCATGGGGTTTGGTGCGCCTGTGCCATCTTGGTTTATGGATCTAAATATGGGTATGCAAACAGGTTCCGCTATCGGACGTTTTGTTAATAAACTCTTTGGCAGAAATACTCAGCAAATGCAATACAATCAAGTTTCGTATCAGCAGCAATCAGGTACTGTTCAACCAGGCTTGACTAGAACAGTTCAACCTACTTCAACCGGAACAGTACAAACACAAGACAAAACACCTGCGACTTCAGATGTTGATACTTCTTCGCTTCCAACGGGTTCAACCCTGAATGGCGTTAGAAAAGGAAACGTTGGCGGACAACAAACTTATATTGCAGATGTCACAAATGCAGATGGACAAAGTGAGTTTTATACATTAACAAAAGATAAATCAGGCAGTTATAAGATTGGTGCAAAACTTACAAAAAGTACCGGAAATTCTAACTACTCAAACGATGCTAAACTAACAGAGGCAATAGAAAAAGAGTTTGGTAAAGGATTTAAACTTCCTGACGGTTATAAGGCTCAGCTTGTAGGAGATACCTTAGTTGTTAAAGACGCCCAAGGACAAATTCTTGGAGCAGACAGAATTGCAATACTAAAAACAACAGGAGCCACCCCGGAATCCGATGCTGAAGCTTTGTTAAAAGACGCAGATAAAGACGGCAATAAAATGTTAAGTTATCAAGAGTTTGGAGCTTCAATAAAACAACAGTTTGAAGAAAATGGCATAGAAGTTACAGATGAAATAAACGAACAAATTAATAACTTTGCAAAAAGTTTAGATACAGATAAAAGCGGTCAAATAGAAAAAGCTGAAATTGAGGCAAATTATGCTAAAATACTGGCATTTGCACAGGAGATAGAGACGAAAACCGTTGGTGAAGGTCTTCAAACAAAAGATGACATTTTAGAAGCAGCAGACCTTGATGGCAATGGACAGATTGATAAAGGTGAATGGGAAGAATATCAATCAACCTCTAAAGACATGATTGGTGTTGACCCTGGCGAATTCGATTCCAAAGATAAAAACGGCGACGGCGTAATCTCTCCTGATGAGCTGGAATAAGCCTTGTAATTGACTTAATCCTTATTTCATGACAATAATATTGTATAGGAATTAAGGATAGATAGACAAAAATTGAAGAGATTATTTTCAATAACAACAAAGCCAAGAAGGTTGGTTTTGAATGTTGCAGGGCTAGAGGTTAAATTCAAATATTTAGATGGTCAGTACAAAAAAGAAGCGGATTATCTTAAAAAGATAAAGAAAAACCAGAAAAAATATCCAAAAGACACGTATATTCTTTTTGACTGTCTTGGTGGTGATATGGCTGAATGTATAGATGCGTATTCGTTATTTCGCTATATGAAAGATGCCGGCAAAAAAGCTTACTATGTTATTATGGAAATGTCTCCGTTATATGAAAAACTCAAAGCTGAAAACAATTTAGACGGAATAATTCCATTAAAAAACACCATGTATACACATCCCGGGGATTTTTTAGAGATCACGTACGAATTATTATTACGCGCCAAAGTTGTAATCTCTTCGTTTGGCATTTATTCCAGACCAATGAACAAATTTATTGTAAAAAATCCGTATATAAAATACTTTTTTATCCAGCACGGACAAATATTTATCCCGATAAGAATGGTACTGGCAGGATATTTTAATGCTGATAATTCCGATAAATTTTTGATCTCGTCCGAAAAGGAATACGAGATACTAAAACAATATAACTTTCCTGAAAATAAATTGATAAAATCCGGACTTCCAAGGTGGGATTTACTTGAGCAAACTCCTGATTGTTCAGAAGAAAAAAGTATTTTTATAATGTTTAGCTGGCGCCGATTAACATGTGATAATTTTGACAACTCTTTATATAAGCAAAATCTTTTAAAATTCCTTTCAAATAAAGAATTAAAAAATTACCTCAAAGAAAAAAATGTAAAAGTATATTTTGCCGCACATCACGCATTGAAAGGATTACAAGGGATAGATTTTAATGTCGATTTAGATAATATTATTCAGGTTGATAGCGGTAATGTTTCAAAATACATAAGAAAATGTTCTTGTTTAATTACAGATACCTCGTCTGTGGCTTTTGATTTTATGTTTCAGAATAAACCTGTCATTTTCTACCTTCTTGATAAAGGTGATGAAAATCTTGAGGATATAGAAAGAGATGGTTTTGATTACTTTTACACATCTAATAAAGATGTGTTGCCGGATATTTATTTAGATGAACAGGATGTTATAGAAAAGATAAAACACTACACAGAAAATGGTTTTCAGCTTGGTGAAAGCACTAAAAACATCTATTCTCAATACTTTTATATAAAAAACAATATTCGCCAAAATCTAACCGAACAAATTGACAAAATCTGTTCTTCATGCGATTAATTTGATTGATGTTGTCTAAAATTTCTGTAATCATACCTGTTTATAATGTAGAAAAATATCTTGGTAAATGCTTGGATAGTGTTATTTGTCAAACATTTTCAGATATTGAAATAATTTGTATTAACGACGGCTCTCAAGACAATTCGCTTGAAGTCCTGAATTCATACGCCAAAAAAGATAGCAGGATTGTTGTTATCAATAAAAAAAATGAAGGAGTTTCTGTTGCCAGAAATATGGGACTTGACATGGCTCAAGGCGATTACATAATGTTTTTAGACGGTGATGACAGCCTGGTTCCGGACGCGTGTGAGCTCGCTTATGCAGAAATTACAAAAAATAACGCTGATATATGTGTGTTTTCACACCTAGAGCAAGACGAAGAAAATCTTGTACCAAGTTCTAAAAATAAACAGATTAAAAAGTATGCAAATAACCCCGATTTTAGTGGATTTCAGGTTTTTATTTGGGACAAGATTTATAAAAAAAGTTTTTTTGATAAAAATAATCTTCGTTTCCCGATTGGTGTAAAAACATCAGAAGACACGATTTTTTGCTGGTCATGTATGTTTAATAATCCGAAGTATGCTTTTCTTGACAAAGCTTTGTATATTTACAGGATTAATCGCCCCGGCTCAGCAACATCAGATTTTACAAAATGCATAAAAAACGACCTGGCTGCACTGAAAACAATTCATAATATGCCGTTATTTCAGTCTCAGCCTGTTGATGTTCAATTGAAACTTGTTGAAAAATTCTGTAAGGGCGCGGTTTACTATTGGGATAATTTTTATAAACTTAAACAGCGAAAAGTTCTTTTAAAAGATATAAAAGAACTTGTCAAATTTATCGGGAAAAACTACCCAAAAAACGAGTTGAAGTCGCTGAAAAAATATCAAACACTTAAACATATTTATTTTTATACCCTGCTAACCTCGAGTTTTTCCATAATCAACATGAAAAATCGTAAAGTTATAACGATTTTAGGGTTGAGAATAAAGTGTAAACGTAAAAAACATTAGTGATTTTGTTTATTTGAACTTTTTAATAATTCGTTTGAAATAATCTGTTTCTGTTTTTGCCTTATGAGCACAGGCAATTCCGTTTAGAGCATTTGAACTGTTTTCATTGCAATATTTGTTTATATCGTTGTAAGTAGTTTCTTTGTCGCCCATTGTATGCAGTTCTCCATCGAGAAATTGAAAAGTAAACAGGTCGTATCCTAAAATGTTTGGCGGATTTTTGTATCCGTTTAAATCTACAAATATCCATATACGAAGTTGGACAGTTCCGGTAGAAGGTTGTTCAAAAATTAACAACGTACCGTCTTGTAAGACTAATTGACCATCATCAAACAATGAAGTGTTAATTTTTGTTGTTCCGTTCAAGGTTTTATAGCCTTTGTTATCATGTATATTATAGCATGGCAGTCCTTTTGCTGAATATGTACCGCAATCAATAGTTCCGGTCAAATAATTATTGAAAGTCTTGTAAAAAACTTCTTCCTTGTCCCTATTGTAGCTTTGCGGATCAAGAGAGACATCATCAGCTTCCATTTGTTTAAAAACCTGCTGAACAATAGAATACGTTTCTAAGAATTGTGCTTTGAGTTGATGAGCTTTATAAGCTGTTATCAATCCGGGGATTGTAATTGCTGCAACAACCCCAATAACACCTAGTGTAATCAAGACTTCCGCCAACGTAAAACCTTTTTTAACTTTCTTCATATTCACACTCCTTTACTGATAAATATCCAGTAATATTATGTTATCATTTACAGTAAAATTGTCAAATGAATGAAGATGAATTGTATAAAGCGCTTGGAAAACAAATAAAATTTTTGAGGGAGAGTGCTCATCTTACCCAGGAAAAACTTGCCGAAAAATCAGGCATAAGCCTTGATTATCTTGGTAAAATTGAGGTAAATATTAATAAACCGGGACTTAAAACACTTATAAAAATCTCTAATGCCCTGTCAATTCCGATAAAAATGATTTTTGATTTTGAAACAAAAAATAATTCTGCTATTGTTGACAATCATCAAAGAGGGTTATATCATAAAGTTAATAGAAGATAAGCAAGGAGTGCTTTTTAATGGAAAATGAAGAAACAAAAATTTGTCCTTATTGCGAAGCTGAAATAAATGCAAATGCAAAGAAATGTAAATTTTGCGGCGAATGGGTCTGTGAAGAAGAAGACGACATGCCGGAAGAATTAAACCATTTTAATTGGGGCGCATTCTTGTTTAACTGGATATGGGGAATAATGCACGGAAAATACATAACACTTTTATATTTTCCTGCTTGTTTAGTTCCAGTAATCGGATCTATTGCGATATCAATATGGTTTGGAATTGCCGGTAACAAATGGGCATGGCAAAGCCGAACATGGGAAAGTATTGAACAATTTAACGATATCCAGAAAATTTATGTTAAACTATGGATAATTTTAGCTGTTTTTGGCTTAATTCTTACCATAAAATTTTTATCGCTATTTTTATTCATAGCAAATCTTGAAGTCTAATTCACCAATTGCCGGTATAGCTCAGATGGTAGAGCAACTGATTCGTAATCAGTAGGTCAAGGGTTCAAGTCCCTTTATCGGCTGGTGGGATATAATCAAATTATGGAACTGGTTGAAAAAGAGTTAATAAAATATCTTAAAAGTATTGGACTGGAGGTTCATACTTCGACTAAGGCGCGGGGACATCAGGGGTTTTATTTAAAAAATCGTATTGATATTTCTAAAAATATTCCCAAAAATCGCATTATGCCAACGCTTTTGCATGAGTTTGCACATTTTGTTCATTGTGAATTGGAGCCTTTGATGCCGCGAAACGGCGGGAGTTTAGAGGTGCTTTTTGATACTGATAATGCTAAGCAATTTGAAAAAGAGCTGATTACTGTTACACACTTTGTTGATACAAATTCCAAGTGTGAAAGGCTTGAGCAGCATAAAAAACTTATCAAAGACAGAATTTTAGCGTATGAAGAAATAATAAAATCACGTTATCCAAAGTTTATGCGTTCCAAAAAGTTCAAAGAATTTGATAAGTATATTAAAAAATCCAATGCGCGATATTTATTAAAATATGACAGAGTAAAACTTGTCACCGGAGTTTTGTTTAAAAAAGTTCAAATGCTTTCAATTGATAATATTGAGAAAGATTTTTGTGATATGCCGGTTGAGTTTGCCGCTTATATCAGGTTAAAATCCTGTCAAAAACGCCAGGCAAGAATTTCTGCAAGGATTAACAGGTTAAAAAAATATTACTGTTCGCCAGCGGAATTGTTTGCAAGATTCGTAGAAGGGCTGTATTTAGATGATGTGAAAGTTAAAATATCAGCCCCTCAAACTTATTCAAGATTTTTCCAGCTTTTGGAAAGTAATTATTACAGGTATTTGCCTGATGTAATTGAAAAATTCTACAGTCCTAAAAGCTTGTAAAAAATCTTTTGGCAAACGGTTCTGTCAGTTATGGTTTGCGAATATCTTTCGTCTACTTCTGCAAGCTCTTGTCCTACTTCTTTGTAGATGTGGCGAAGAACGTCTTCACTGCGTTCTTGTTCAGTATCATATTCCGCTCTTATTTTTTGAAGCTCAGAATTATCAAGAAACTTTCCGCCGCAGTTGTAGCAATCGTCAATCTCGATTGATTTATTTATGCTTGAATAATTTTTAACCATTTTGTTGCCGCAGTTTGGACAGTGCCTGTCAACGTCTGTTTTTACCGGCTCAAATGTTTTATCTTTAATTCTTTCAAGAATTTTTGAAACATCTTCGTGTTTTTCATCAAAAGCATTAAGCTCTCTGTTATCAAAATATATTCCGCCGCATCCGTTTGTACAGATATCAATATTTATACCGGCAGACGGGATAAAAACCTTTTCCATTTCTTTGCCGCAAGCTGGGCAATTTAGTGTTTTTAGTGTATCAGCCATTTTTATGCCTTTCTTATACTAGTCCAATAATATCATCAACTATTTTGCCTGTTTTTACATCGTTTATCTGAATTATTTTTAGATAAATTTTATAAAAATTTTGTATTATTCAAAAAAATATTGTACAATATATTAAAAGGCATAATTATGGCAGAAAGTATTTTAAAAACAGAAGAGGCACAAAATTTAATCCGTGAAGGTTTGAGGCTCATTGATGAAAAAATATACGCTGACGCCAAAGTTTGTGTTGAAAAGGCTTATGAAATCTTCAAGACTGATAAAGATACTGAAGGTGTTTCAATATGTTTATCGTTAATTGGTTTTTTAAATTATTCTGTTGATAAAAACTGTTATGAAAGTGCTGCCGCGTTAATCCATGACGGAACTTACATGGCACAGCGTGCTAACAGTGATACGGCGCTTTTAATCAATGAAGTTGTATTGGGCAATATGAATTTTTCAGAGGATAATAAAGACGTTGCACTAATTCATTATAATAACGCGTTAAAACTTTCCGCGCCGGATGATAAATATTCCCTTGCTGATACGATAAATACACGTATCAGACAGCTTCAAAACAATATGGATTATTCGCTTCCGACAAAAAGTGACCCGTTAGTATCTTTGGTTAAAATCAGCCGTTCGATTACTGCTTTGACTGATATTGATGACCTTTTAAGGGTTATTGCCGAAGAAACTAAAAATGCAATTCAGGCTGACAGATGTTCTGTATTTTTGTGGGATAAGGATACTGATGAACTTTGGTCAAAAGTTGCATTGGGGCTTGAGTCAAGTAAGGAAATCAGGTTTCCTGCGGATAAAGGTTTGGCGGGTTACGTTGTAAAAACCGGTGAACCGATTAATATTATCGAAGCTTACAATGATCCAAGATTTAATCCTGAAATTGATAAACAAACAGGATATCGGACAAAAACAATTCTTTGTATGCCGATAACAAACAATAACCGCGAGATAATCGGAGCATTTCAGGTTATAAATAAAATTGACGGAGTGTTTACTAAAAACGATGAAGACTTGCTTGTCGCAATTGGCGGAAGTGCAAGTATAGCCTTAGAAAACGCCCAATTGTTTGATAAACAGCTCCAGATGTATCACGAGCAAAAATTACTTTTTGAAAGTTTTATCAACACTCTTGCAATGTCAATAGATGCGCGGGATAAGATTACAGCAGGTCATTCAACCCGTGTTAGACTTTATTCCACTCTTTTAGCTCATGAAGTAGGTATGGAGCCAAAAGAGATAAGTCTTTTGGAAAAAGCCGCAACTTTGCATGACATTGGTAAAATCGGTATTAGAGATTCTGTTTTGCAAAAAGACGGCAAACTTACGGATGAAGAGTACAAGCACATCCAGGAACATGTACGGATTACCCACAATATTTTAAATCAGATTTATATGTCGCCTGATTTCAGAATTATTACGGAAATGGCATGTTCGCACCACGAAAAATGGGACGGAACAGGGTATTACAGGCATTTAAAAGGTGAAGAAATCACACTTGGCGGCAGAATTTTAGCGGTTGCGGATGTTTTTGATGCTATAACTTCAAAACGTCACTATCGTGACAAAATGCCGATAATAAATGTTATTGATATTTTACTCAAGGGTGCCGGGTCGCATTTTGACAAAAATCTTGTCGACGTGTTCTTATCAATTCCTGTAAACAAGATTATACACGTATTTTTGTCCGAAACCCGCGGTAAAATTGAACCAAAAGAAGAAGTTATTCTAAGTAAATTTAACCTGTTAGATATTTATCGTATCGGAACATCTCAAGTCACCTCTGAAGATGAAAAGAAGATTTTTGATATGTTTAACGCATACTACACGGGCACAAAGACCAGGGGAGATAATTAGATGAACAAGAAATTAATTATCTCTTTTATGCTTGCAGTTTTTTATGCAAATTCAGTTATGGCTTTTGATATGAGCGGGATGAAACCAGTGAACCCGTTGGACAATAACCCAACGACGTACCAAGAAGTCATTAACCAGCCGTCATACGAGTTAAAACGCGGAACACTTACACGAAACGCAATCAAAAACCAATATACAATTGCAATGGATAAATTTATCCAAAGTAATGTTCGCTCGTCTTATCAGGATTTTAAAATGCTGATTGAAAACGTTGTTCCAAACGATTACGTTTATATGCGCTTAACTCAGGAAATGGCTGCAATTGGCTTTTTCTCGCTTGCTGAGCTTTCAATGTCAAAAATTCAAGACAATCAAATTTCATCACTTCTTGAAGACGATGTGAAAACGTACTATTTCCCGAATTACACGCTTACTCATAAAGACCAGATGTATTTAGCGGAGATTTTTTCAAACATAATGTACAATGACCAAAGCCGCGAGGCAACAAGTGAATTGCTAAAACAGGTAAGTCTTTTGACAGATTCTGATTATGCAAACTACCTTGCAGCATTTGGCAGCATGAAAAGCGGTGATATTAAACAGGCTGAAAAATCTATTGATGATGCAATTTCAAAAAACCCGAAAAATATCAATTACAAACGTCTTAAAGCTGAGATTTACTCTCAATCCAATAAGCCGCAAGACGGGGTTAAGTATCTAAATGACCTGAAATCATACCAGATAAATACGGTTATTTTTGATAAAGAACTTCACTCCTCAACTCAGTATATTTTGTACAAAGCTGCAAAAAACGATTACTGGAAAAAGTATTATCTTGCATATTACTATTACGATGAAAACGAATTGAATAAAGCCTTGCGCGTTTTGCAGACCTCAATCAGCGGCAAGAAAAATATTAACAAGGAAGTTTATTCGCTTACTGCAAAAGTCTATTTTGACTTAAAGGAATTTGAAAAGGCACAGGATTATGCGCTCAAAGCAGTTGATATTGAACCGGGTAAACCGGACGCATTGATAATTTTAGGCGATATTGCACTACGCAATAACGATTTAAAACTTGCAGAAACTTACTTTAAAAAAGCAGCACCAAAAGACGACACACATACTGCCGAAATTCGTCTTGGAGAAATTTACCAAAAGCAAAATAACATCAAAAAAGCAAAAGAGATTTACTCAAAAGTTTTAAAAGTGAGTTCAAAAGCCTACGAAGCTTACTATCAAATGGCACTGCTTGAAAAAGACAGAGAAGAAGCTTATCTTAAAAAGACTGTTGCAATAAATCCTAATTTTAAAGACGGCTGGATAGATTTAGCTCGTTTAGAAATTAATAAAGAAGCTTATGAGCAGGCGTTGTCCTACCTTGGAATTGCAAAATATATTGACGAAAATGATTATAGATATTATTATTATTTAGGGCTGGTACTTAAAAATAAGGGATTGACAGCAGAAGCAGATAAGAATTTTGAACGAAGCCTTAATATCAATCCGGATTACAGCTTAGCAAAAGAGGAACTAAAGATATGAAGAAAAATATATTGATAGTTGAAGACCACGAATTAACAAGATTTGGGCTAAAAACGACTTTTGAAGATGTTGATTATGTTGGAGAGATTTATGAGGCTGCATCAGCAGAAGACGCGCTTGAAATTTTTAAGAATAATCCGGTAGATGTTGTAATTATGGACTTGGGATTGCCTAATATGAACGGTATTGACGCAACTCAGGTTATCCATAATCTAAATAAAGATGCTAAGATAATTATCTTGACTTCTCATAATGATGAAAGGGAAGTTTTAAACAGCCTGAAAGCAGGTGCAAACGCTTACTGTTCAAAAGAAATCAATTTGCAAAGACTTGTTCAGGTTGTTCAATCCGTAGCAGACGGTGCAGCGTGGTTTGACCCAAGTATTGCGCATATTGTACTTCAAGCAAGTGCTAACTCTGAAGTTGGTGAACCTAACCTTAATTACAAAGACTATGACTTAACAACAAGAGAAGCACAGATTTTAAAACTTATGACAGAAGGTTTCAGCAATATGGAAATAGCGCAACACCTTGTGATAAGCGTAAATACAACAAAAGCACACGTTGCAAGTATTTTGCAAAAACTCGAAGTCGATGACAGATTACAGGCGGCATTGAAGGCGTTAAAATATAAAATCGTGTAGGCATTTTATGGCAGATTTAACCAGAATTTTGTTAGTTGATGATAATCCTAAATACATAGAAGATGTCCTTCCGTTTTACGGTTATGAGGTTTGTACCGCACTAAACGGAGAACAGGCGCTTGAAATCTTGAATGCCGGAAACGAGTTTGACCTGGTTCTTTTGGATATAATGATGCCAAAACTCAATGGCTGGGATACTTTAAAGGCAATCCGTAAAAATCCTGATTACGGCAAAATTCCTGTAATTATTGTAACAGTTGTGAATGACGATAAAAAAATGGTATCTGGTTTAAAACTTGGTGCTGATGATTATATTGTAAAACCGTTTATTTTGCCAAACCTTTTAGCGCGTATTGAAGCGGTTTTGCGGCGTACAAAAAAGGTTTCGGAAGCACCGAAAGATATTAATGTTACAATTAATCAAACTGGTGCATATAATCTCTTGACGCCAAGGGAAAAAGATGTTTTATTATTACTTGTGAAGGGGGCTACCAATATTGAGATTGCTAAAAATCTTACATTGTCCGTCACCACTGTAAAGTCACACATAAGCCATATATTGTCCAAATATAAATTAAAAAACCGTATGCAGCTTATGTCCGAAGTTACCCAAAGAGAATTAACATATTAAAATATACATAAGGAGAAAAAATGCTAGATTATACAAAAGAAGAGTTACTATCTCTTATACAAACCGCTCCGGAAAAGTTCAACGAGTGGAAAAGAGACAGAGACGACGTTGATTTAAGTGAAGTTGATTTTTCAAATATGGTTATAAAAGAGGTTGATTTTTCAGATGTTGACCTTAATTCCAGTTCCTTTTCAGATTGCAGCTTGTCGCTTGTAAATTTTTACGGTGCGGATTTAACAGCGGTAGATTTTACTAGGGCTGTTGTTGTTGAATGTGATTTTTCGGAAAGTATTTTAACCGGCGCTGATTGCAGCTATGCAGAAATGACTTATTGTAACTTTACAGATTGCGATATGGCTGGAACTGTACTTTCTGAAACTGTTTTGACAAGTTCAGACCTTTCAGCTTCTGAAAATCTTCACTCCGCGCGTTATGACAGCGATACTGTTTGGCCTGATGATGATATGATGCCGGAAGGCTTTGATACCGTTTATAAAGACGACCTTTCATCACTTAAAGATGAAGATGACACTCAGATTGAAGATTATTAAAAAGAATTGAGGTAATAATGATAAAAGTAGCAGTTTGCGGCGCATGCGGAAAAATGGGTCAAGAGGTTTGCCAGGCTGTTGAAGCAGAACCTTCAATGCAATTGGCGGCAAAGATTGATATAAAAGGCGATGCCTACAGAACAATTGAAGAAGCAAGAAGATATACAGAAATAGATGTTCTGGTTGATTTTACACAGCCAAAATCTATTTATGAAAACGCAAAATATTGCCTTAGAAACGGCATTAATATTGTAATCGGTACAACCGGATTAAAAGATGAAGAAATTGAGTTCTTGAAGAAACTTTCAAATGATAATAAAACAGGCTGCCTGATTGCTCCGAATTTTTCTACCGGCGCGGTTTTAATGATGATGTTTGCGCAAATGGCTGCAAAGTATTTTGATAATGCTGAAATCATCGAACTTCACCACAACCAGAAAAAAGACGCCCCGTCAGGTACCGCAATAAAAACTGCACTAATGATGTCACAGGCAAAAGAAAACTTTAAAAAAGATAATTGTCCTGAAACTGAAACTATCGAGGGCGCAAGAGGCGGAACGTCGTATTCTGATATTCAAATTCATTCTGTTAGGATGCCGGGGTATATTGCTTCGCAAGAAGTCCTTTTTGGCGCTCCCGGTCAATTGTTTAAAATTCGCCATGACTCAATGGATAGAAAATGTTATATGGCTGGCATTTTGATGGCAATAAAACACGTTGCGGACAAAAAAGATTTTACATACGGGTTAGAAAAACTTATGCAGTAGTTATAAATGACTATTTACCTATGCAAAAGTGGTCAAAGATGTTGTTCAGGATGTCGTCTGTAATAACTTCACCTGTTATCTCATCTAAGGCAATCAGGGCTGCTTTTAAGTCAATGTAAATCATATCCTGTAGCTCTGATACCTTTGCACCCTCAAGTGCTCGTACAAGGCTTTCTCTGCACCTTAGCAGGCATGATTGTTGGCGCTTATTTGTAATAAATTCAGTGTCTTCAAGTGAGAAGCCGCAAATAATTTCTTTCATTTTTTCTTTAAGCTCATCCAGCCCTGATTTTGTATGGGCTGAAATTGCAATAGCACCTTCAATTTCAGAGGTATTGCAAGGTGTTAAATCAGACTTGTTTGCAACAGTAATATGCGGTTTGTTTTTGATTATTTCATAAATTTCGCGGTCTTCTTGTGTTAATCCCGCTTGAGCATCGTAAATAAACAGTACTAAGTCCGCTTCCTGTACGGACTGGCGGGAGTATTCAATCCCGATTTCTTCCACTTTATCAAGGTTTTGACCTTCTCTTATGCCTGCTGTGTCAATTAATGTGACTGCAACACCCATGTCAAGCGTTTCTTTTATTATGTCGCGGGTTGTTCCTGCAATTTCTGTAACAATCGCGCGGTCAAGATTTAGCAATGCGTTAAATAAAGACGATTTTCCGACATTCGGGCGTCCGACAATTGCTGCTTTTACACCCTGCCGCAAAATATCAGATGATTTTGCACAAGCTAAAATCCTGTCGATTTCACTGATTGCATGTTCAAAATTCTCAATAAGATATGAGTATTCAGGTTCTGCAACATCTTCAGGAAAATCAATCCCTGCAACAATTCTGGATGTTGTCTCAAAAATACCTTTTTTTATTTCTGTGATTTTTTTTGCAAGCACGCCGGACAAGTTTTTTGCTGACTGGATTGCAAAATTTGAGGTTTGCGAATGGATTAAATCGTCAACCGCTTCTGCTTGCGACAGGTCAAGTTTTTTGTTTAAGAAAGCTCGTTTGGTGAATTCTCCGCGCTCAGCCATTCTTGCACCGTTTTTCAAAATTGTATCAAGAATATTTCTTACAACATTTACTCCGCCGTGGCATTGAATTTCAATGACATCTTCACCGGTGTAACTGTTCGGGTTTTTAAACGGCAAAATAATAACCTCATCAAGTTTTACATCTCCGTCATAAATCCAACCGTGACAGATTTTGCCTGTCGGAAAATCCTTGCGGTCACAAATTTTTTGCGCAATATCAAAACTTTTTGTTCCGGATATTCTTATAACCCCAACCCCGCCTGTGCCTATCGGGGTTGAAATTGCTGCTATTGTGTCAAATTCCTGCGAGATATTCATAAAATGATTATACTATAAAAGCAGAGTGTGCAAACTTTTATTTCCAAGGGTAATCTTTTTGGATTTTCCAGCCTGCACGGCGGATTTTTTCTGCACAATAATCGCCGGTTCCGGATTTTGAACAATTTTGGTTAATTTCTTCATCGCTTTTGTCATATCCCAAACACCTGATACCGCCGCCATCTGTTGTAACTCTTGTTAAGAAAAATACATCTCTTCCTAACTTGTTAGGCAATTCGCCGTTATTTATGTCAACGATAACATCATACAAATTCTTTTTTTCTTCACCCGCATTGTTTTTCCAGGTTTGATATAACGGAATATACACAAAACCATCCGGCGTCATAAATGTTGTTCTTAACCTTGGTTCGACAACAAACCAGCTATTTTTGTTTCCGTTTGTATTTGTCCAGGGAGTAGGTGTAGTATATCCGCAAACTTTGTAAGTTGAGCACATTGTTATAACTTTAATATACGGCGCCCAATAAGTATTAAAGTATTCAGTTGACGTCATCTCAGATTGTATTGTTGCATCCGGTTCCCCAACATCATCAAATGATAATTTGTAAGCCTGATTTAAAATAGAAATTGCCTTTTTCAATTTGTTTACGGTTGCTTGTTTTTGGTAAGTCTCAATAAGTCCGGGTATTGTAATTGCCGCAACAACCCCTATGATGCCAAGTGTAATCAGTGTTTCCGCTAAAGTAAAGCCTTTTTTCATCTTGCCCATGCTAACCTCCTTTGTAGTGAATTCCGAACAGTATAATTATAATATAACATTATCATAGAATTATGCAAGCGGAAAATAAAAAAAAGAGAGCAATTATTCTTAATGCAGTTGCCAAAACGATTAGGGACTTGCGTCTTAAAACAGGTAAGTCAATAACTTTAATATCAAATGAATTAAATGTTTCAAAATCAATATGGGCTGATGCGGAGTCCGGGAAATCAGATTTACAGTTTACGACTTTTTGGCGGATATCAGAAGCACTTGATATCACGCCTGAAAATTTTATCAAATTGGTTAAGGAAAACCTAACAGAAGACGTAACTTTTATTGAATAAAATCTAATATTTTTGTATGATTACAAATCAAAATGAGGTGCTAATATAACAATATACTCCTTAGAGACTAAGATACACATATCCCTAATCAACAGCTATGCACCTCAGTACATAGCTTTTTTTTATTGCTAAGCGCGGGTAAGTGCCATAATATTTTGGATAAATTCATCCCGCTCACTTGCAGAATACGTGATTTTACATCTTTTGTCAAAATATGAACTAATCATATGTTCTTGCCTTTCAGGAGAATATTCGTCCCAGTATGGCGTTTTGCGGATTTTGTCTATAATCTCAGTTTCTAAGTCTTCAAATTGTTTATAGTTGTCGTTTGATGTCGCAAGTTCAGCCAGTTCCTTTACCGGTTCATTGGCGCCGGTATGAAGGTTTTTTGGCTGGACTGTAATGCTTTCAGTTATCGGTTTTGAAATAAATTTTATGTCTTGCGCTTCAAAATCCTTTTCAATTTGAGATTTTTCAAAAATATTTTTCTTGTCTAACTTATCCCTAAAACGTTGTGCTAATCCCATTTTCTCTCCTACTGATTGTTTAGTATATTTTCAAATTTCTCAGCCATATTTTTGCGATATATGCTGTCTGTTATGTGCTGTGCAAGGTCTTTGTAGCTTTGCGCAACGTTAGTTGACGAATTCAATATGCTTACCGGAACACCTTTGTTAATCGCAGACATTACAGCAAAGTAATTGTTCGGGATTTTCCAGTAAACCTTGCGAGACAGAACCTTTTCAACATCTTCTTCTTTTATCTCATCGTTTTCCATATAGCGGTTTACGACAATTTTTGTTTTGCCCTTGTCATATCCAAGTTTTTCAAACAGTTCCAGGCAACGCTGTGTGTTGCGAAGTGCCGGAAGGTTTGCAACTGTGACAAGAAGTATTATATCCGAATTGTCAAGTGCTGCAATGTTTTTCCCGTCAAAACTTGCCTCCGCGTCAACTATTATATAAGAAAAAGTGTCTTTTAATGTGTTAAAAAGTTTTGTTATCTGTTTTGGTTGAATATTGTCTGCCTGCTTGAAATACGGTGGGTCTGCAAGCACGTAGACACTTGAATTTTTGTATTTTTCAAGCGTGCTTAATAAAAATGTTTCATTGATTTTGTCAAGATTTTCAAGCATGTAAGAAATATTAAACGAAGGTTTTAAATCTAAAAATGTTGTAATATCGCCCATTTGAAAATTCAAGTCAATGAGTGCTACATTTTCTTTTGTGATTTTTGAAAGTTCCAATGCAAGGTTTGAAGCTAGCGAGGTTTTGCCAATTCCGCCTTTGTTAGAAAACACTGAAATAATTTTACATTTATTGTTTCTTTTCGGCTCTTCAAACCTGCTAATAAGTTTGTTTACGGAATCCAGAAACTCGTTTTTAATAATCGGGACAGGTACAAATTCTTTTGCGCCTGCACGCATAATTCTTATGATTAAATCAACCGAAGGATTATCAGACAAGGCGAGAACACTGCAATTAGGACACTGTTTTGATACGCTTAAAATCAGGTCTAATTTTTCTTGTTTGCCGGTTGACAGGTCAACAATAAAAATTGATTTACCTTGCGTATTTGAGAGGGTTTCAACAATTTGTGAAAAATCTTTAATAGGTGCTAATGTTTCAATATTATCAAACTCGCTTACAAACAATTTTAAAACTTCATTTGTAGAAAGTTCATCAGATAGAATTAAGGTTGAAATTTTATTCATACACACCTTCCCTCTATCATATCTTAACATATTTTGAACCATCATGCAATTAGTCAATAAAAAAGCCCCGTATAAGCGGATTTTGTTACCTGCTGTTGCTCGCAGGTGGGTGAGAACCCGGACTAATCCGTTTCCCGCTGGCGATAAATTATCGGCGGGTATACTTCAATGCCCTGGAGTTAACTCTCCCTATTTATATAAATGTAGGAACAAAATTAACACCTATACAGAGCTTACTATATTATAACATGTTTTAATTTCGTCTGCAATAATTTAGAGAAGTTCTTTTTTGACTTTTGATAAACTGTTGTTTACAGCATTCATGACATTTTCATAAAAGATTAATTCCGCATCTGTAGCGTTTGAAACAATTTCTATAAGTTTATTTTTCAGCGGGTGCGTTGTTGTTTCCTTGTTAAACCCGAATTCGCGCAAGTCTATTTTTAACACTGAAACAATCATAAAAAACGATGTCAAAGAAGGAATATAACATCCGTTTTCAATTCTTGAGATATGCTGAACACTTAAATCAACCTCTTCAGCCAGTTCTGCCTGAGTTAAATGGTTTTTCTTTCTGTAATATTTTATTTTCTGAGCTAAAAACTTTTTATCGTCAAATTTCATCATAGTAACCAATCCTTTTATACTAAAATATGATGTAAACGACGATTTTAGAATTTGATATACGTATAATTTGAAAATTAATTCAATGTCTACACATATATAAAACTTAATAATTACACCTATCCGCATATATTAATGATATTAATATGTGTATGCACATATATAAAAACCAAAAAGATAAAAAGTTGATATTTCTTGTATTTAATACAGCATGTTTTGGTGATGTTTTGCTTTGTAACAGTCTTTGCCAAAATATAAAATTGTTTTACCCTGATTCAAAGGTCGTATTTATTGTAGATAAACCGTTTTATGACGCTGCAAAATACCAAAAAGACGTAGATGATGTGGTTATTTTTGATAAAAAAGGTGTTCACAAAGGTTTTTGGGGACTTATAAAATTCATTTTTGAATTCAAGTATAAACACCCGTTTGCTGCATTTATCACATATAAAAACTTTCGTAACAGTATAATTTCGACATTGTTATTCTCAAAGCATGTAATCATGGTTGGCAATAACTTTCCTATAATTTCAATGGGTAAACGTCATGCAAGTTTGATAACTAAGTTGACACACAAACCTTTTGAAGACTTGCCAATAAGATACGAGGCTCCGGCTGATATACCTCAACACCTAGAAGAGCTACTATTTAAAGGTGAAAAGTACATTGCAATAAATCCTATAACAAAAAGAAAAGATAAAAATATTCCACTTTCAGTGCTAGCAGATTTAATCAAAAAAATTAATACAACAGATTTTAAAGTTGTCCTTTGCGGTAGGGGTAAATTAGCACTCAAGTACTCAAAAGAATTGCGCGCAAAGGGTTGTGACTTTATTGATATTGTAGATAAGACAACGATTTTAGAACTTGCGCAAGTCTTAAATAACTGTAAAGCTCTTATAAGCGCTGATACAGGTACAATGCACTTAGGCTGTGCACTTAACATTTTTACAATGGTAGTTTTTTATGAAACTGAAAAGATTGAAATATGGGCTCCGGACAAAAATTTATACAACTCTGTCATAATCAGCGAAAACCAGACCGCAGAAAATATTTATAAATGTTTAAACCTTCCTAGTCAACAGAGAAGATTTCGCGAATGTCGTCCATTGTAAGTGATTTTGTGATGTTTCTGTCAACCGAAATTACGCTGTCAACAAGATTCCGTTTGATTGTTTTGAGTTTTTGAATTTTTTCTTCGACAGTATTTTTTGTGATAAGTCTGTATACAAATACTTTTTTGGTCTGTCCGATACGGTAAGCACGGTCAGTTGCCTGGTCTTCGACTGCCGGATTCCACCAAGGGTCGTAGTGGATTACGTAATCGGCGCCTGTAAGGTTCAAACCTGTTCCGCCGGCTTTCAGACTTATTAAGAAAATCGGTATTGTTGGATCTGTGTTAAACCTTTCCACCGCACCTTGACGGTCTTTAGTTTTACCGGTTAAGTATTCGTATTTGATACCGGATTTATCTAACCAGGCTTTGATTATGTCAAGCATATCGACAAATTGGCTAAATAGCAGAATTCTGTGACCTTCTGAAACGATTTCTTCAAGCATTGCTTTAAGTTTTTCAAATTTACCTGATGAAATAACGTTTTTGACGTTGTTTTTATCGTAAAGCCGCGGGTGACAGCAGATTTGTCGCATTCTAAGCAGTGCTGAGAAAATTGATAATCTGCTCTTTTCAAGTCCGTTTTGTTCAATTGACTTAAACAGTTCTTCTTTTGTAGAGTCAAGAACTTGTAAGTAGAAATCTTTTTGGTCGTCTGTAAGTTCACAGTAAGCAATGTTTTCAACTTTGTCCGGCAAGTCTTTTGCAACATCACGTTTCATACGACGTAATATGAACGGATAAATTTGGAGTTTAAGTCGTTTTTCAACGATTTTGTCCTGCCGTTCCATAATCGGGTTTACGTAGCGCGAATTAAAGTCAGCCATTGAGAACAAAAAGCCCGGCATTAAAAAGTCAAATACAGACCATAATTCTTCAAGCTTGTTTTCTATCGGTGTACCGGATAGTGCCAGCTTGTGCTGAGATGTTAGCTGCTTAACTGCTTGTGCAGTTTGTGATGTAGCATTTTTGATGTTTTGCGATTCATCAAGTATTACATAGCGGAAATTGATGTCCTTCAACTTTGCAATATCGCGTCGTAAAAGCGCGTAACTTGTAATGACAACATCATATTCCGGAATTTTTTTGAAAAACTGTTTGCGTTCTCCGCCTTGCAATTTTAGACAAGACAGTGTTGGCGCAAATTTTTGTATTTCAGCTTCCCAGTTGAAAACGACCGTGGTTGGCGCAATAACAAGGGTTGGCATTTGTCCGTCTTCTTCTTTTGCTTTTTGAAGAACTGTCAGTGCCTGCAAAGTTTTACCCAACCCCATATCGTCTGCCAAAATTCCGTTAAGCCCGTATTTGTACATAAACCAAAGCCAGCCAAACCCTTTGAGCTGATATTCACGGAATTCAGCGTTAATTCCTTCCGGCAAAGACAACTCTTCAACTGTTGAAAATGTTGACATCTGTTCCCAAAAGGTCTTAAACCTGTCGCTCAAAATAAGTTCGACACCAAGGTTTTTAAGCTCATTTATTAAACCTGCGCGGTAAGTTTTAACGGTAAATCTGTTGTCAGGATTTCTGAATACATCAAACGAATTGAATGAACGCATCATTGAATAAATATTTTGCGCCGGATATTCAACAAAACCTAAACTTCTAATCCTTGCGTACTTTTCACCGCTTTGAATTGTATCGTAAATCTCATCAAAGTCAATGATTTCTTCTCCTGCTTGACCGTAAATGCTTATGTCAAAGCTGTCCGGTTGTTCATCAGAGAAGTCAATTTTAGCACATAATTTGAACGGATTGTCCATTAATTTGAAGAAATTCATGTCATCTTTTTCTTCAAATTTCCAACCTTCGCCGGCTTGCTTGATGTAATAATTATAAAAGTCAATTGCGTTTTCTTTTTCTAATGCTAAGTTGTTGGTTTGCATTGGCACAAATTTACAAGCCAAAAGCATTGCATATGCTTCGTTTTCGTGTTTGATATTTCGCTTAACCCAATAGATTATATCTTCATCCGGTTTTTTAACTGTAATATATTGAACTTTGTCTGTTGAAGATTTTGTGTATGGAACTCTTACCCCGTCATATTCAAAATCCAGTGATGCTTTTAACGATTGGTCGTAGTCAATTCCAAGAGTTACAACGTTAAGCGGCGGACGTTGTTCCAGCATTAGTTTTGAAATTTTTTCATCTACTACAACATCCATAACTTCTTGTAGTTTTGGTAAATCTTCATAGATAAACTTTCCGCCTTCTGAGTCTTTTAGGTCAGTAAACGATGATTTAATAATATTTTGCGGGATATTTTGTATTGCAACACTAGTTGGGAAAATAATATTTTTATATCTTCCCCATTTTAAATGTCTTGAAAAATATCGGACTTCTTCAAACGGGTAAACCTCGTCACTATCCGGACGCTGCCATTCTAAGGACAGTAGAAGCGTTCCGGCGGTGTTTGAGGTATTGACATATAAAACGAGTTTCCACTCTTGGTCTGTAAATTTCAATCGCTCTTTGGTTTTTTCATCCAGTACTTCATCTGCTTTTGCTAACAGAGAAAACATCGAACCAAATTTTGAAATTGGAATGTCATACCAGCCGGCTTTTTTGTCCTGGCGTGAAATTTTCAGAAGCTGCTGGAATATCAAAACTTCGACTTTTTGAGAGTTGTTCAGTTCAAAATTTTTATCCTGCTTTTGCTGTTCAATCACGGCGCGCAAAATTGGTTCAATCTGTCTTACGACCTTGCCGTTTTCGCGTGAACGTACAAGAATGGAGAAGAAATTTGCCTTACGTTTCGGGTTAAAATGGAATATGAAATTCCCTTCCGGTTCTTCTTGCAAAGCTGTATTTTCATCCGGAAAATCAAAAGACTGTCCGAATTTTGTTTCAAGCCAATCTTCATAAGCGTGCGCATCAATTGCTTTCAGGGCAACGGCAACAGCGTGTTTACACCATTCTTCTTTTAACGGGCAGTTGCAGCGCGCTTCGACTTTGTTTTTCTTAAAGATTAAGTCCGTATTGTAATGCGCCTGAAAATTTCCCTTAACTTTTGCCATATAAAAGTTCTTTTCAGGATAATTATCAAACACCATATCTTTTGTATGGAGTTCGTAACCTCTGCGCCAACTGCCAGCACTTGCGTGTTCTTTTATAAACTTGTAATTAAATTCCGTTGAACTCATCTAAGCCTGAGTATATCTCTTTCCTTTTAAGGGATAACTTTCATATAGACTTCAATTCTATAAACCCTTAACTACAATTAAAATTATACAATACAAAAAATAAAAAACAAGTAGTGTGGTAAATATTTTTTTATTCAAAATAATTAAATAAAAGTTAATTTACAATGACTTTCAAGAAAATAACGTTAAAATAAAAATATAGAAAATATGAATGGAGTTGATGTATATGTTAGATTTTGACAAATTCACAAACTATTCGCAAGAAGTTCTTGCAAGTGCAAGTAATTTAATGGCTTCTTACAACAATTCTCAAATGGAGCCTGAGCATATTATGCTTGCCATGATTAAAGACAAAAGGATAATAAAAGACTACCTTACAGAGTTGAAGTTGTTGAACCAGAATTTTATCAACAATATTGTCTCAAGAGTTGAGAATTTCCCTAAAATCTCCGGTGCAATAAATCCGCAGGGACTTTATCTTTCAAATGATACAAGAAGACTGTTAGAGCTTGCAATCAATGAAAGCAGCGCACTGAAAGATGAGTATGTTGGTATTGAAGCAATACTTTTGGCAATGACAAAACTCGATAACAGCAGCATAAAAAATTTATTAGAGCAGTTTAATGTTAATTCAAATTCGATTTTAAATGTAATGAAAAAAATCAGAGGTAATAAAAAAGTGGACACAAAAAACGCAGAAGAAAATATGAAAGCTTTGGAGAAATATTCAACTGACTTAACAGAACTTGCGCGCAAGGGGAAACTTGACCCGGTAATTGGCAGGGATGAAGAAGTCAGACGAATTATCCAGGTTTTAAACAGAAGAACAAAAAACAATCCGGTTTTAATAGGGGAGCCGGGAGTTGGTAAAACCGCGATAGTCGAAGGGCTGGCACAGCGAATTGTACGGGGAGATGTCCCGGAAAGCTTAAAAGACGTCAAATTGATTTCGCTTGACTTAGGTGCGATAGTTGCGGGTGCAAAATTCAGAGGTGAATTTGAAGAACGGCTTAAAGCTGTTTTAAAAGAAGTTGAAGACTCAAACGGCGAAATAGTAATGTTTATTGATGAACTTCATCTGGTAGTTGGCGCCGGTTCAACCGAAGGCTCAATGGACGCCGGAAACCTTTTAAAACCAATGCTTGCGCGTGGCGTTTTACGTACAATCGGTGCAACAACAATTAATGAGTACCGTAAATATATTGAAAAAGACCCGGCGTTGGAACGTCGTTTTCAGCCGGTTATGGTTACAGAGCCTTCTGTTGAAGATACCATAAGTATTTTAAGAGGTTTGAAAGAAAAATACGAAGTTCACCACGGAGTAAGAATTTTAGACAGCGCAATAATTGAAGCTGCAAAACTTTCAGACAGATATATCACAGATAGATTTTTACCGGATAAAGCAATTGACTTGATTGATGAAGCGGCAAGCTCATTAAGAATTGAAATTGACTCAATGCCGGAAGAAATTGACTCAATGTTAAGGCAAAAAATCCAACTGGAAATCGAGCGGGAAGCCTTGAAAAAAGAAGAAAGCGACGAAGCGCGTGCAAAAGTTGAAGACATTACCCGCCAGGTCAAAGTTCTGGAAGATAAAATCAGCGAAATGAAAGCTCAATGGGAAAAAGAAAAAGCGTCTATTACATCGGAAGCTGATATAAAAGATGAAATCAACAGAGTAAAAGTTCAAATTGAAGAAGCTGAAAGAAATACAGACCTTCAACTGGCAGCAGAACTCAAATACGGCAAACTTTTGGAATTGGAAAAACAACTTAAAGCCTGCCAGAATAAAGAACATACAGAAAATAAATTTCTAAAAGAAGAAATCGACGGTTCTGATATTGCGGAAGTTGTCTCAAAATGGACTGGAATTCCGGTTACAAAACTGGTTGAATCAGAAATGCAAAAACTTTTGAAAATGGAAGATATTTTGCATAAACGGCTTGTTGGGCAAGATGAAGCGGTTGATACCGTATCTGATGCTATTCGTCGTGCACGCTCCGGTTTAAAAGACCCTAAACGCCCTATTGGAACGTTTTTATTTTTGGGACCAACCGGTGTTGGTAAAACTGAGCTTGCAAAATCGCTTGCAGAATTCATGTTTAATGATGAAGATGCGCTTATTCGTATAGATATGTCCGAATATATGGAAAAACATAATGTTGCAAGACTTGTCGGAGCGCCTCCGGGATACGTTGGTTACGAAGAAGGCGGACAGTTGACAGAAGCTGTCAGAAGAAAACCTTATTCTGTCGTGTTGTTTGATGAGATTGAAAAAGCACATCCGGATGTGTTTAACATAATGCTGCAAATCTTTGATGACGGACGTTTGACAGATTCAAAGGGTCGAACAATTGATTTTAAAAATACGTTAATTATTATGACAAGTAACATCGGTTCGGATATTATCCTTGAAAACACGCTTAATGCAATGCTTTCGCCTGAACAGTATAACGATACAAAAGAAAGTGTTCTTGCTGTATTAAGACAGCATTTCAAACCGGAATTCCTGAACAGGATTGATGAAACAATTTTCTTCAAGGCATTGAATTTGCAGCAGTTGAGTAAGATTGTGGATATCCAGATGGATTACCTGCGTGACCTTCTAAAAGAGCAAGAACTTGAATTCACAATTACAGATGAAGCTAAAGAATTCCTTGCTACACAAGGATTTAATCCGGTTTATGGTGCTCGCCCGCTAAAACGAGTAATCAGACAAATGGTAGAAAATCCGTTGTCAAAACTGATTTTGGCTCAAAATTTCAAAAAAGGTGACACGATAAAAATCGAACTTGACGATGATAAGTTAAAATTTCTCAGTTAATAAATCGTCTAAAGACATATTATAAAATTTTGCAAAGCGGTACGCATTGGTTAAAGAAACTTTATGCTTGCCGCTTTCAACATTGGAAATGTAAACAGAACTAAATTCAAGCTTTTCTGCTACATTTTCCTGTGATATCCCAAGTTTTAACCGTGCAATTTTGAGATTAAACCCAAACGTTTTTAAAAGTTTTTCATCATTCATAGTTTAAATTTATATTCTTGACTTTATAAATTCCATAATTTATAATATAAAAACATAAACTATAGATTAAGAAAGGATAAGTCATGAAGTCAGGTTTTACTCTTGCAGAAACTCTTATTACACTTGGAATTATTGGTATAGTGGCGGCTTTGACAATTCCGATACTTGCTGCCCGAATAGGTGAAAAACGAACAGTATCTCAACTTCGTGAGACGTATTCAATTCTTAGCCAGGCGCTAAAACTTGCACAAGAAGAGTATGGAGAGGTGGCAAATTGGGGCATGACAGGATTGAACGCTGAAAGTGCAACGCTTATTGCAAATAATTTTAAACCTTTTTTAAAAGTAGCAGTGGATTGTGGCGTAGATGATACAAATAACCATTGTTCTGCAAGTTCATACACATACAAAAACAGTTCTAATACCATTCGATATGATAATGCCGCTTTTAAGTATAAAATCTTACTTATGAACGGTTCTTCTGTATTTTTTAATCCTGTAGGAAGTAGCAAGTTACAAATAAATATAGATGTCAATGGTATTGCAAAACCAAACATTATCGGCAAAGACGTCTTTCTTTTTTATTATGATGAAAATGGACTATTTCCGATGGGTTCAAAAAATTCCTTATATCCATATGAAACCTCTTGTCTCCCTAAAAACTCAAACGGAACAGGCTGTGCATACTATGTGTTGACGTATGAGAATATGGATTATCTATAACCATCTTGACAAGTCTGAAAAATTTGCTATAATAAACTAAAAAGGAGAGAGAAGTATGCTGAAATTCAACTATATTAAGAAAAACGGGGGGGGGGGTACCGTTAAAGCTCTCCAGTAAAGGTTTTTGCGCATTCACTCTTGCCGAAGTTTTGATTACCCTTGGCGTAATCGGCGTTGTCGCCGCAATGACTATTCCAACACTCATGGCAAAGTATTATGAGCATAAAACAGTCACAACGTTGAAAGAAACTTTTTCAATTTTAACTCAAAGTGCAAAATTACTTGATGAAATGGATGAGGGGAAACCTGAAGAATGGGGAATTACCGGTAGTGATGAACAATCTGCTGAGATTATCGGTAATAAATTTAAAAAAGTTTTAAAAGTTGCTGTAGATTGTGGGATTTCAAACGAGAAAAAATGTATTGCTGAGAGTTATGATTATTTAGATAATAGAACTCCGGTTGACTATACTTCTTCTGACCCAAATTATAAACTCGTGTTATTAAACGGAGGCACTATAATGTTTTTTGGCTTGCCTGCACCTAGAATTGTGAAAGTCCTTGTTGATACAAACGGTTCAGCACCGCCTAATTGTTGGGGAAGAGACTTGTTTGAAATAGATTATATGTCCGACAAAAGTGGTTTTTTTCTTGACGGAGACAAAAACGCCGGAACCAACTCTCATAGTTTATGTGCAACGGTTGGATGGGGGTGTGCGAGCTACGTTGTTACATACGGTAATATGGATTACCTGCATAAATAGTTAGGTGGTGTAATCCCGTTTTTGATAAGTATTTTGTCAAAGATTTTTGTTTCAACGCTTGGTTTGCAAAACATAACAGACTTGTTCAATTCGCCGTCTTTGTATTTTTCGTAAAAATGCAGTTCGCCGCTGAAAAAAGTTCCTAAAAATGCCGCAATTATTAACACAGAAGCTGCCGATGTGATTTTGTCAACGGTGTTTTTATTATGGGATAGCCATTGATATACTGAAATAGGTACAATGACAACTACTGTCAAAAGCGCAATAATCCTATCCATAATCATCATAAAATATGTGTAAGTTTCACCCGGCGGCTGGCGCATGATAATATCAAGCTTGTTTGCCGTAAGTATTAAAAATGTTGCTCCGCTTATTATAAACAGTGCAATCACAGTGAAGATTAACACATTTATATAAGTTTTTGATTCAGGATTCATAACGTGATTTTACAATAATATGACAAGTTAATCAAGTCCTTGACAAACTTGAAAAATTTGCTACAATAAAGTAAAAGGAGAGTGAAGTATGCTGAAATTCAACTATATTAAGAAAAACGGGGGGGGGGGCACCGTTAAAGCTCTCCAATAGCGGCTTTTGCGCATTTACGCTTGCGGAAGTCCTTATTACACTTGGCATAATCGGCGTTGTTGCCACGATTACTATTCCGGGTCTTATTACAACTTACAAGGCTAATCAATTAAGAGCACAATTTTTAGAGCAGTATTCAACTATCCAGCAGGTTTTTAAGCAAATGGAAGCAGATGATGTGTCGCTTAATCCGGCTGATTATAAACCTTCAACTTTAGGAAAGTTCTACCTGACCTTTATGAAATATCTGCAAGCTCCGTTTGATTGCGGTGCAAGTGTATCTGGCAACAGCAGCGCAATCAAAAAAATATTACCTTGCTATGATTCGACTGCTTCTTCAACAATGGAACCTTATCAGACATTACATGGGACAAACGTACCTTATTCATATTTGGATGATGGACAGATTGCGTTGCAGGATGGTACATTGCTTCTGTTTGAGAATAATTCTTCAGCAAACATTGACTATGTATGGATACATGTGGACTTAAACGGATATAACAGACCGCCAAACCGTTGGGGCTATGACTTGTTTACATTTGAATTTTTAGACGGCGAACTTCGCACAATGGGCGATAAAGAGACAAAATACAATGATATAGATAAATATTGCAGCTTGAAATCAACACAGGCTCTAAACGGTATTGCCTGTGCTTATCGTGCAAAAACAGAGAGTGACTATTTTAAATGGGCAATAAAGAATTTAAAATAGCAGTGTACATATCAGAATTTTTTGAGTTTAGCATAAGCCGCGTCCATGGCTTTTTTGCCGGACTTGCCAAAATCTATTGTGTACATAACGCTTTCGCCTAAGTGAGTTACATCAGTCACATGCCCGACGCCTAACTGTTCGTGGAAAACCCGCTGTCCTACAGGATAAACATCGTCAATGAATTTTGTTTGACTTCGTTCCTGTTCAAGTTCCTGAGCTTTTTGTCGTTCAGCTTCTAAACGTTGGCGGCGCTCTTCTGCCATGCGTTTAATTGCATTGTCTTTGAAAAACGCTGCAATTTTTTCTTCTTCGCGTTTTTTATTCACTGCAGATTTTACTAAAATTGTCCTTTGCGGTGTTCTGTTTGATTGCGGTTTGGTGTATCTATTTGTTGACACTCCACGTTTTTGCGGAGCTACGAAGTTTGCGCCAAAACCTGTTGTGGGCTTAACATAACCGTCTGCATCTGCGCTGGCGTATGTTTCTTTTGCTTTTGTAACCGCACTTCTAAATGTTGAGGCGCCGCTTTGCCTGCCTTCTGATTCCATTGATTCAATCAAGTTTGCGGGAATTTCATCAATAAACCTTGAAGGGTTGTAGTATCTGTATTCACCCCATGTTTGGCGGCGTTTTGCAGAAACCAGATAAAGTTTTTCTTCTGCACGTGTAACCCCAACGTACATAAGTCTTCGTTCTTCTTCGACTTGCGACGGAACTTGGAGAGTTCTCTGGCTTGGGAAAATCCCTTCATCCATGCCTGCAATAAATACTGTTGGAAATTCAAGCCCTTTTGCGGCGTGAAGTGTCATCATGGTAATATTATTTGTTTCGTTTTCCATAGAATCAAGGTCTGAGACAAGCGCAACCTGTTGCAAGAATTCTCCAAGCTGATTATCTTCTTCTTCCGGAACAAATTCTTCTGCTACGTTGACAAGTTCTTGTAAGTTGTTGATATCATCTTGGAAATCCGGATTATTGGCTGCTTTTGATTGAAGTTCCGCCAGATATCCTGATTTTTCAATAACAAGTGTGACGAATTCTTTCAGACTGTAAGCGTTTTGTGCTTGGCGGAATTTGTCAATCAAGGTTGCAAAATCTTTTAGTTTTGAACGTGTTTTTGGCGCAATCGGCGAGTCGTCGCAAATTTTTATGGCTTCGTAAAGACTTATGTCTTTTTCGTTTGCAAAATCTGACAAATTCTTTAGAGTAGTGTCGCCTAAACCGCGTTTGGGAATGTTTATCACTCTTCTTAAACTTTGTGAATCATCTGTGTTGTTTATTAGTTTTAAGTAGCAAAGTACAGTTTTGACTTCTGCACGGTCGTAGAATTTTGTACCGCCGTAAATTCGATACGGAACACCGCATGCCATGCAGGCTTCTTCCAGCGCGCGGGATTGGTTGTTTGTTCTGTATAAAATTGCAAACTTGTTGTAATTGCCGTGTGCTGTGCGTTTAATATTGCTTACGATGTAATTAGCTTCATCTGCTTCATCATCGGCGATGTAGTAGCTAAGTTTTTCCCCTTCGCCTTTGTTTGAATACAGAACCTTTTCAACACGTTCGTCATTGTTTTCAATGACGGCATTTGCTGCATTTAGAATATGCGCTGTAGAGCGGTAATTTTGTTCAAGTTTTATTAGTTTTGTTTTCGGGTAGTCTTTTTGGAAGTTCATAATAATTGTAAAATCCGCGCCGCGCCAAGAATAAATTGACTGGTCAACGTCGCCTACTACGCACAATGAGCGCTCATCCGGAACTTCTTTTTGAAGGTTAGTATATAACATATTGACTAAATTATACTGAGCAAGGTTTGTATCCTGATACTCATCGACCATAATATGCTGAAACCTGTCATAATACTGCTTGCGTACTTCCGGATTTTGCTCTAAGAGTTTCACTGTTAAAAGGAGCATATCATCAAAGTCAATTGCGTTATTGTTATTCAGGACTTTTTCATATTCCATAAAGATTTCAGCGTATTTTTGTGATTTAAAATCTCTTGCGTAGGTTGCAAATGTTGTTGCGTCCTGCATTTTGTTTTTTGCGTTTGAAATAACTGATTTAACAAGTTTTGTTTGGTAAACCTTATCATCAAGGTTAAGTTTTTTTATCGCCCTTGTAATAATCTGGTTTGTATCAGAATCATCATAGATTGTGAAGTTTTTATCAAGACTTTTACCTGTTGCGGTGTTGTATTTGTCTATGTTTTCACGCAGAATTCTTCCGCAAATGCCGTGGAAGGTTCCAACCCACATGTATTTAACCGTATCTTCGCCGATAATTTTTCCGATACGTTCTTTCATTTCCTTTGCGGCTTTGTTTGTAAATGTTACGGCTAAAATGTTTCTTGGACGTACTCCGTTTTGTATCATATAGGCAATACGGGTTGTCAAAACTTTTGTTTTGCCTGAGCCTGCACCGGCTAATATCAGAAGCGGACCTTGCGTTGTTTGGACTGCTTCTTTTTGTTCCTTATTAAGATTTTCCAATAGATTTTCCATGACCTCTTCCCAAATAAAAAAAAATATGCTATAATTAAGCTTAGTTTAAAAATGTAATTAATGCAATCAGAAGGTAAACAAAATATGACAGAAAGTGAGATGGAAATTTTAATGAGTTCCGATGATAAAAATGATGACGTACAAAAGTCGATAGTTGTACCTATTGACGATGATATGGACACCGTAAAATCAGATACTCCAAACACAGTTGACGAACTTGCAATGGAGCTTGCAACAATTAAACAATCTGCAAAGAAAATTGCTATTATCGGAAGCCGAAATCTTCCAATCACACATCAACAAATGATTGAAACTCTTGCAACTGCACTTGTTATGCAGGGTAACACAATAATTACCTCCGGTGGTTCTTCAGGTACAAACGCCGCGGCTATTCGCGGAGCTATGAAAGCTAATCCTGATAAATTATGTGTAATTTTACCGCAAACAATCGGTCAACAGCCGTCTGATGTTCAAGACCAGTTAATCGGTGTTCCTAATATTATAGAGCACTCTGACCGTGCTATGATGACTTTAGCGGACGCATCACGTGTTTGTAACAGAGAAATCATCGACGAATGCAACCAGTTAATCTGCTTCTTATCTCATACGAGTAAAACCCTTCATAGCGCTGTACAATATGCAGAAGAAGGGCATAAGGTTATCACTGTATTTTATTTAGATTAAGGATAATCCTTATGAATGAAAATTTAAAAAAACTTACCGGCAAAAATCCAAAAGATTTTGAACCGGCTGCATATAGTCTTATTAATAATTCTGATACAGAACTTTTTGCTGAACTTGTTCAAAATGATGAATTTTTGTTTGATTTTGTTAAACAAAATGTTGCAGCACGGCTTGAAAAGGTCTGCAATAAGTCTAATTATTTAAACTTGTTGAACTTTTTAAAATATTATTCCCCGTCGTATGAGGAATTTATTGTATCAACGCTTGCAAAATATGCAGACGAAGATTTAACAGACAAAATGCTTGAACTTTTTGAAACAGGTACGGACGAGGAAAAAACTTACTGTGCTAAGTTCTTTTCATACATTCAGGATAGCCTGGCACTTGACTTGTTAAAAAAGTATGTCCGGAGTGAGAATTCGTATTTGAGTGCAAACTGTGCAGCGACTTTGGCTGTCCTTGGGGATAGAGAAGTTTATAATAAAGCACTTGAAATGCTTAATTCTGATGATGCTTTTACCCGGCTTGACGGGGTTAAATTCCTTGCTGCATACGGTGATAAAGCTGCTGTGCCGGAAATTATTAAGTCAATGAAAACTTCATCAATGAGCGAGAATATTGCCGGCGAGGTTTTATATTTAACTGAAATTTTTACGGTTTTTGAAAAAAATGAAAATGATGCTCTGTACATCTTAAACTGTGTAATTAACGGACTTGGCGAGATTTTGCCGCCTGGTGCAGTATTAGATTTTGGGTTGTACGAATTTTTTGAACTGCTTTTAAAAGAGCAATTGACTTCAAAAATTGCAGTTGTTTTAATTAACGCACAGGATAAATTTAACACGTTGACAGAAAATGACGAGTATTTATTTGATGAAACAAAAGACGTAAAGCAAGAAGTTTTTGATATCAAAAAACTTTTAGCAACAGTGGATATTGACAGGGCTAAAAGCTTGATAGATGAAGAATTAACACCGGATAGTGATTTTGTTTACACCGCGCTTGAATTTACCAAAAACATTCAGAAATTGCGTGCGTTATTGAATTCAATAAATCCAACAATTGTTATGAAATCACTTGAGATGTTAAAACAACTGGATGAAATAACAACAACAGACCGGCAAACGGCGCTTAATTCAGTTACTGATGAGAATTTGAAAAATATAATACTTGCAATATAGGAGAAAAAGATTATGCACTATATTATTACACAGGAAAGAAACGATGTACCGGCAGGGTTTCGTAACCTTACGGATGAAGAAATTGCAAAAGATTTTTTGAAGCTTGATATTGATAAAAGCTATTTTATTTCAAAAAATGAGTGGATGGCAAATTTTATCCCGCTATTATTTAGCGACATGGCAGCACTTGAAAAAGAAGCTCCGGACGCGATTATGGGAAAAATTCAGGAGTTGTCGGACGAGTTCGATAAATATGACCTTGATAATAACAAGTTTATTGACTATATCGAGTACAAAAACTTCCTTGCAGATAATATCTATATTTCAGAGGAATAATTTATTGGTTCTTTGTCACGATTGACATGATGTAATCGTTTGTGAAATATTTGTTTGCAACTTCGATTATGTCCGCATCAGTTACACTGTTGATAAGTTTTTCGTAGCGGTCTTTGAACTCATAACCTCTGGTTGAAGCTTCATACCAGCCTGTGTTTGAAGCTTTATCAAGGTTTGTTTCAAGTCCGATTACGTAGTTTCCCAAAAGTTTTTCTTTTGCGTCTTTTAACTCTTTGTCGCCTACATATTCAGTTTTTAGACGTTTAATTTCTTCAAACAATCCTGTTTTTGCCCTGTCAAGGGTTGCAGGGTTTGTTCCGATGTACATCATAAAACTTCCGCGAAGTACGTTTGGCGAGTAACCTGAACCAAGCTGATAAGCAAGTCCTTCTTGTTCTCTGAGGTCTTTGAACAGTCTTGAACTCATGCCGGTTCCAAGGATGGAATCAATTACCTGAAGAGTTGCGTAATCCTTTTCGTTTAGTACGCCGTTTACTTGCCAGCCAAGAAGAATCCAGGCGGTTTCTGTGTCCATGGTCTGAATTTTTTCACGAGCTGCTGTGACCGGAGGAATTACATTGTTATATTGTTGATAGTCAAATTCCGTGCAGGTATCAGCTTTTTTAGTAAATATTTTGTTTAGCTGCTGAATGGTTTTGTCCTTATCAATGTTGCCGTTTATTGATATTACTATGTTTTCAGGGTTGAAAATCGTGTTGTAATATTCAATCATATCAGATTTTTTTATGTTTGGAATATTTCGCTCCAGCACGTTTGCTGAAATTGTGTACGGAGTATCTTTGTAAATCAATTCTCTATACTCCTCAATAGCACGCTGGATTGGGACATCTTTATTTCTTTTGATTGAATTAAGCTTGTCGGACTTGATTTTTTCTATCTCAAAATCGTCAAATGTCGCGTTATTAACAACCTCATCTAAAAGTTCAAGGGTTTTGTCGTATTCATCTTTTGTTGTTAATACTGTGATAGAAAATGCGTCTGCACTTGCAGATGGCACAATTTTTATCCCGTTGTCTTCCAAGACTTGAGAAAGCTCTAAAGATGTGTAATTTTTAGTTCCTTTCATCATTGCCGCTGCTGTAAGATTAGCAGTTCCCGGAATTTTGTCTAACAGTTGACCGCCTTTTGCAAAAATACTTAACGCGATAATATCGTTTGAGGTATTTGGGGTATAAAGCATAGAGGCACCGTTTGAAAGTTTGTATTTTTGAGTTTCTTTGTTTTCGCTTATCAAATCCGCGCTGGCGGCAGGTGCTGCTGTGATATTTGCCACCGGAATGTTTTTTGCATCTTCCGGCAAAATAATTGAAACTGCACTTCTATTCAATCCAAGATATTTGTTTGCGGCTTTTTTAACTTCTTCTTTTGTGACATTTTTGATGTTGTTTAAGTAGTTATCATAAAATTTGATATCGTTTGTTAAAGCCATTGTGTAGCCTATTTCGGTTGCAATATTTGTAATTGATTCGCGTGAATAGTAAGTGCTTCGCTCGATTATATTTTTTGCAAGGCTAAGTTGTTCATCTGTCACGCCTTTTTCCTGGATTTTTTTTATTTCAGCAAAGATTGTGTCTTGAACTTGTTTACACTTTGCAGGTTCAAAATTTGTTGAGATGTAGAAAATCCCGTCATCGCGGAAAGTTGAGTTCCCGGCATCAACTGAAAACGCAAGACGTTTCTTCTCTTTTAAGACCTGATTTAAGACAGAGGAGCGCCCGTCTCCAAGAATTGTTGCCAGAACATCAAGCGCATAGGACTCCTTATCATCAATCGGAACCCCGCGGAAACCGATTACCATATATCCGGACTCTGTTTTTATATAATCAGTTTTTTTCTGTTGTTTTTCAAGTTGAGGCTCTTTTGGGTAGATTGTTTTGGTTTGTTTTTTGTATTCGGAGTTAAACACTTCTTTTACCCGTTCAAGCGCATAGGCACTGTCTACATCGCCGATAATTATTGTAATCATATTAGACGGAGAATAGTGCTCGTTATAAAAGTTCAAAACCTGGTCGCGGGTAATTGTTTCTATTACATCGCTTCTGCCGATAACTTTGCGCTTATATGGATGTGATGTGTAAAGCATTGAGTTAAGGTTTTCTTGTAGAATTCTTGTTGGCGATGCAAGGTCTTTATTGATTTCTTCAAGTACAACTTTTCTTTCCTTTTCCATTTCGTTGCGCGGGATTAGCGGGTGCATCATCATATCAGCATGAAGTTCCATTGCAAGGTCAAAATCCTTTGAAGGAATTGTTACATAATAATGCGTGAAGTCCTTGCTGGTTGCGGCATTTGTTATTGCTCCTTTTGTTTCAAGGATTTTGTCAAATTCTCCGGGTTCGTGGTTTTGTGTTCCTTTGAAAAATAAGTGTTCCAAAAAGTGTGCAACACCGTTATTAGCGTCGTCTTCGTCTATTGAACCTGTTTTAATCCACGTGTCTATTGTTACAATCGGATTATTTCTAACCTCTTGAATTACAACTGTTTGTCCGTTATCAAGTTTGTACATCTGAGCACCTGCTGCCCAAACAGTGTTCCCGCAGATTATGATTGCCGCTAATAATATATATTTTTTCATGTTGACCTCTTTTTACTTTAAACGTATTACAATTAATATAACCTGTTTAAATTTTTGTGTAAACCCCCCACTTAGTAAGCGGATTTTACTTTGTGGAGAATTTCGTAATCTTTTTGGTGGGTGTCATATGAGTAAACTTCGTATTGGTTTCCGTCTGTTGAAATCTTAATAGAGTTAAGAAGGTCTGTTCTTAAAATTTTTGTATTTCTCAAAATGTCAAGCGTTCCGGTATTTGGATGTCCAAAATAGTTTATACCTGTTGAAATCAGCGAAACCTCGTTGTTTAAGTGTTTTAACATATCTTCATCAACAACATGCGGACCCCCATGGTGTCCTACTTTCAAGACTTCAATATTGTGCGGGATATCTTTTTTTACCTTGTTAAATGCCTCAATCCCGGCATCGCCCATAAACAGCATATCAAAATCTTTATATGACAAAAGCGTGATTATTGAACAACCGTTGCTTGCGTCTTTTCCTTTAATATCAGCCTTGAAAGTCTTAATTGACAAGTCTTTTTCTGTGTAAATTTCTTTGTTATTTTGCGCAATTGAAAATTTTTGTCCGATTTGTTTTGATGTTTCAAATATCTTGAGTGCAGTATTTGTGTCAACACTTGTTGTATTAAGGTAAAGAGTTTTTGTTTTTGTATTTGAGATGATATCCACAGCCCCGCCTGAGTGGTCATTGTCAAAGTGAGTAACAATAACTCCTTCAAGATTTTTTATGCCGCGGTCTTTTAAGTATTTCAGCATTATGATTTTTGCCTGTGAATTTCCGCTGTCGTATGGTGCTTTGCCTGTATCTATCATAAAATACTTGTTCTCCGGGGTTTTTATTAAAAAAGAATCCGCATTTTGAACGTCAAATGCTATTATTTCAAGATTATGTGAAACCGGCTTTAATGTTGTTACCAGAAGAATAAGCGAAACACCTAAAATCGTAAAAAATGCCTTTTTGTATTTGTCAAATTTGATAAGATAAGTCGCGGATAATAGCATTGCATAGTACAGAATTAGCTGGAAAAGGTTAGGGTGAGTAGTTTGAACAAGACAGTATTTAAGGTTGGCAAAAAAGTTTGAAATAAATATCAAAATATTTAATAAATAATTCAGGAAAAAGTCAAAAACTTTGCATGTAATATCAGCAACCGGCGGGAAAATCGCAATAACAGAACTTACAAACCCGCCAAAACTTATTACACTAACTAAACTAACCGTTGAAATATTTGCAAAAACAGAATACAAGCTAAACGTGTTAAAATAAAACATCTGAATAGGCGCCACCCAAAACTGTGCAACTAAAGGGATTAGAACAGGTATTTTAATCCAGTTAGGAATTTTTTCAAGTTTTTGTGCCAAAATATTTGCAGTTGTCAAAAGCCCAAACGTCACAAGAAATGAAAGCTGAAAACTTACATCGTTAATGTATGCCGGATTGTAAATAAGCATCAACGTCGCGACCAGCGACAATAACGACACACTGTGCGCGTCTCTGTCAATTAGTTTCCCTGCTAAGACAAATAAAAGCATAAGCGCCGCGCGGATTACAGACGCCCCAAGACCGGTCATAAACGTGTATAGAATAACAATAAACATGCCTGAAAAAACACTTGGTTTAAACGGCACTTTCAAAAACTTTAAAATAAAGAACCAAAATGTATAAATAAACGCCACATTCATCCCTGATGCGGCCAAAATATGCAGTAATCCTGAATTAATAAACGAATTTTTGATAAATTCAGGAGTTGCAACCGCATCATCTCCAAATACAATACCGCCCAAAACCTCAAGGTTAGGGCTTTTCAGGTACTTTGCGTGAACTTTCAGCACCCGATTTCTAATATTATTCATTGCAAGCAATGATTTCCATCGAAGCGGTAAATCTTCTTTTACAATTTTTACATCGCTTGATTTTGCATACATTGTTGTAAAAGTGTTGAAATTCCTTAAATACCTGCTGTAATCAAATTGCGACGGGTTTGTAGCGTGGAATGGTTTGTTTAGTTTACCTTTTAGAACAAGTTTTTTGCCAATATTGAGATTTTCTGTTTCTCCTTTTATTGTAACAAAAGTTTTTGCCTTAACCTCTGTATTTGCAACTTTTTCAACCTCAAAGAAAAATTTTGCCTTTGTATTGTCAACAAAAGTCGGAATTGAAACAATTCTACCGGTAAAAGTCGTTTCAACCGGTGCCATGCTTAAAAGTTCGTCATAGTTTTTTATTTTACAAAATGTTAAGAAAAATCCGGAGTAAAAAATCAGAGTAAATACAAGAATTCGTTTAAAATCAAAGAGCTTTAAGTACAAAAGGATTATCATAAATAAGGTAAAAATCCCCGCAAAAATTATTGCATATCCGTAAAAACAGGCTAAAATTCCACACATAAAGACACTTGATGCGCAAAACATCATAAAATTTTTATTCTGAAAAATATCCCTGATTTGCTCTAAATTCCACATAATTCCAACATGTGAATGATACCATAATAATATAGTTGTGCAAAACTAAAAAAAATGCTATACTATCAGAGTATAAGAAGAGGAATTTATGAGCAGTAACGATTTCTATATAGAGGATTTTTTAAGACAAGCAGTATCAGTTGGCGCATCAGACGCTCATATTTGTGAAGGTGAACGTCCTGCAATCAGGGTTTCAGGTCAAATTATGAGGATTAATCTACCGCCATTGACAAGCGAAGATATAGAATTCGTAATCCGAACAGTAGCTCCTCAGCACTTGAAAGACAGAATTACAAGATTTTTTGATATTGACTTTTCTTATGAAATTCCGGGTTGTTCAAGGTTCCGTATCAATATGAGCCGTCAACTTGGTAAAACTGCAATGGTAATCCGTGCAATTCCTTATTATATAAAAACTTTTAAAGAACTCAAACTCCCAACTACATTAGAAGAATTTGCAGCATTTAATAATGGTTTGGTTCTGGTTACAGGTCCAACCGGTTCCGGTAAATCAACTACCATCGCATCTTTGATTGACTATATCAATTCGACAACTTCAAAACACATTGTCACAATTGAAGACCCGGTCGAATTTATTTTCTCAAATAAAAAATCAATTGTGTCACAACGACAATTGTTGATTGATACGCCATCGTTTTCAGACGGTGTAAAATACGCATTAAGACAGGATCCGGATGTTATATTTATCGGTGAAATTCGTGACCGTGAAACCGTTGAATCAGCTCTGAAAGCTGCTGAAACAGGTCACCTTGTTGTATCAACAATTCACACAAACGATTCTGTTCAAACAGTTGCAAGAATTATCAACTTGTTTGACCCGAATGAACGTCCGTTTATCAGAAGCCAGATTGCAAACACCTTACGCGGTACAATTTCACAAAAACTTGTACCGGCAGCAGAAGGCGGTTCCCGATATCCGGCGGCGGAAATCCTTGTTGTTACGCCAACAGTTAAAGACTTTATTCAAAAAGACGAGTTGGAACAAATTTATGAGTTGGTTAAGAAAGGTTCATTTAACAACATGACAACAATGAATATGTCTTTATACAAACTCTACAACGAAGGTAAGATTACGCAAGAAGTTGCACTGACATATTCTGATAACAAATCCGAACTTGAACAGATGATGAGAGGTATCTATCATGGTACAAGTGCAAATACTTAAAATTAAATAACAATGCAAAACAGTTTCATTACAGACGCAATAAATTTAAAGTCCTACAATTTGAGTGAATCTGATAAAATTATTGTCATGTATTCAAAGCAAAAGGGACTAATCAGGGGGGTAGCAAAAGGGGTTAAGAAGCCTAAAAGTAAGCTGGGCGCCAGAATGGATTTGCTTGTTGCAAATACTCTTATGCTGCATAAGGGTAGAAACCTTGATACAATCTGCCAGGCTGAAGTTTTGAACTCTTTTTACAAAACCCGCCAGGATATTGATAAAATCTGCTATTCAATGTATGCAACAGAGGTCGTTCATAATTTTGGAATTGAAGAAGACCCGTGTTCTGAAACGATTTACAATCTTTTGTATAAAACCTTAAACTCGATTTCAACAGCACAAAATAAGGTTGAAATTCTGCTTGCAGTGATAAAATTTCAACTGAAAATGATGAAAGAAGCCGGATTTTCAATCGAGTTTGACAAATGTCTTTGCTGCCATAAAGAGGTAAAAGAAGAAACAATGTATCTGGTGCCGTCACTTGGCGGAATTGTTTGTGATGCGTGTGCTTCACATGTTTATCAGAATAAAAAGCAGCTTCCTTACAAACTCCGTGACTTTTTTAAACAAATGGCTGTAAATGATTTTGACCAGGTTGGCGAGTACGAAACAAAAGCTACTGAAAAGGTCTGTATGGTAACCTTTGAGGCGCTAAAAGAGTATATAATAATGAAGTCTCCGAAAAAGTTCAACTCGACAGGTATTTTGCAGGAACTTCCACAGGCGTAATTATTTTTTTAACTTTTCAGGGTACACGTCCCATTTGATTTCTTCATTTCGTCGAAACCAGGTTAGCTGGCGTTTTGCATAATTGCGGGTGTTCTTTTTTAAGGTCTCTGCTGCATCTTCAAGCGAATACAAATTGTCAAGGTATCCGATTATTTCGCGGTAACCTATTGTGCAAGTCAAGTTTGGAATTCGACCGTGCTTATTTAAAAGTTGTTGAGTTTCTTTGACTAAACCGTTTTCTATCATCTGTTCAACACGTTTGTCAATTCTTTTATACAAAATTTCGCGTTCAAAATTTTTTCCAATCCATTCAATATCAAAAATCGGCTCATCTACTCCGCGGCATTGCGATAGCGGCATTTTTGCGGACTTAATTATTTCAATTGCGCGGATAATTTTTTTTCTGTCGTTTGGGTTAATTTCTTCTCCTGCCTCTTCATCCAGTTCTTTAAGTTTCGCGTGGAGATTTTTATTATCAAGTTTTTGAAGTTCTGAACGAAGATTTTTGTCCGGTTCAATTTGCGGTAAGTCAAAGTTTTTAAGTAAAATATCAATGTATAAACCTGTTCCGCCAGCAATTATAGGAGTTTTTCCGCGTTCGTGAATTTTTTTTATTATATCTTGCGCTTGTTTTTTATATAGTCCGGCAGAATATTCAAATTCCGGTTCTACAATGTCAATCATATAATGCGACACACCGTCGCGCTCTTCGATTGTTGGTTTTGCAGTTCCGATATCAAAACCTTTATAAACAAGTCTTGAATCCGCGGAAATTATTTCGCCGTCAATCTTTTTGGCAAGTTCGATTGAATAAGCCGTTTTGCCGCTTGCTGTTGCTCCGACTATTGCGATAACCTTAATTTGTGAATTCTTGTTCATAATACGTAAATAGTAACACAACTATATAAAGCAGAAAATAATAATCAAAAATCAAAACAAGAAAATACAAAAACGGATTGAATTTCAAAAGCATATTTAAACCGATTATTAAACCGGCTAAAACCACAATATATAAATATAACGGCAATATTCTTTTAAAATTTTTGCAAACATTTTTTATGGATATAACAAGTGCTTTAAACGGATTTTTTTGTGCGTATACGACTTCAGGGATCCAAAATAGCGTTAAAAATGAAATTACAATAGCCATCCCGATTGCAGTTATGTCAAAAGCTTTATCAACCAGGATTGTACCTAATGCGTATAATAACAGTGCATAAATTCCGATAAAGATTAAAACAACGCCCAAAATCGGTAAAAACAATCGTCCAATGCCTTTTGGCAAGGTCAACATAAGCTCCCATACAGCTTTTGCCCTATCTGAGTCAAAAACAAATATTCGTTTTGTTAATGCGATTGATTTTTTTACCATATAAAGCCATGCTGATAACAAACCGGAAAATAGTATAATCATTGTTACAGGCGCTATTATGAGTTTTGGCGTGCTGTCAATTGAGTTTAGTGCATACTCATAATAAAGCCAAAGTAACGACAAAAACACGATAAGCGGTGTTACTGCAATAATACAGTCGTTTGTTATCTTAAAACTTGTTTTAAATAGTAATTTCAGCATAAAAATACCTGTAAAGTTACTGTACGGAAACTTGTTCCCCTTGGTTTTGTTTTTGAGTTTGTGCCTGAATTTTTCTTTTGCGTTTGCGGCGTTTCATAAGGTCAACAAACGCCTCAATTCTTGTGATATAACCTGCACGTCCTGTTTGTTCATCTAAAATTAAAGGCAAAATCGGGATTTCGCAGTCTTCTCTCATTGCCGGGAAAATATTCTGTGACATAATTTCCGGCATACAGGTGAACGGGCTTAGGTGGATAATTCCGTCAATTCCGCGTTCGTTAGCATAAGCAACATCAGAAACACATTCCAGGGCGTCGCCTCCGATATCGCGCATCAGATAAGGTTTTGCAAGTCTGTCAGCACGTTGGAGGTGAGTTTCGCCTTTTCTAAAGATTTTAGGTATAATTGCGTCTTTCAAAAAGCTGCTTACCGTAAGACTTCTTCGGACTTGAACCCCCATTCGTCCAAGTTCTTTTTCAATGTTTTGGTTTGAAAATTCGTCATTAACAACGTAAATTTCACCTGTGATATCAACGTTTAGAACTTCTTTATCCGGATTGATTTCAACTTTTTTCATCTCTTCAATGACTTGTTTTTTCGCCTTGCGAAGTCCTAAGACAGTATCATTTTCATCAATATACTTTAAGGCTTTGTGATAATGTTTTTCAGCATCTCCCTGTTTAATTTCTCTTGCTCTGTAGTAAGAATGCAGGGTTTCAAGTTCATCCAGCACAAAAACTTTTAAGATAGCTATTAAAATCGCGCGGGAAAATATTAGCGGGTTATTTTTCCCGCTGGCGGTTTTTAGGAAGTTATACATCCCCTTAATCCCGTCATACAACTGTAATTCAAGATACTTTGCCTCATATCCTAAATCAGTTAAAGCGTTTGCAATACATTTCCCATACTCACCCAAACGGCAGCAGCCGGGAGATGTTATCATTGCAACGTAATCTGCACCGCCTTCGATTGCTTCTATGAAGTTTCCTAAAATCAACTTATACGGAAGGCAAATTGCTTCCGGTGCGTGTTTTGTACCAAGTGAAAGTGCTTTTTTACTTGTATAAGGCTCAATGTGAGGTTCACAGCCGATAATTCTTAATGCTGCTGACCAAGCGTAGCTTATTGTTCCCATATGCGGGAAAGATATTTTTCTTTTTTGTTCTTGTTTTGTATCTGTCATAATTATATTCCTAATCAGTGTATTTCAAGTCCGGGTGTCTTGCTGCCGTTACTTCATCAATCTTTTTGACCGGTGTTGTATGCGGTGCAGAAAGTAGTTTTTCCGGGTTAGTTTCAGCTTCTTTTGCTATTTCAATCATTGTTTGTACGAATTCATCGAGTTTTTGTTTGTCTTCAGATTCTGTTGGTTCAATCATCAATGCTTCGTGAACAATCAACGGGAAGTAAACCGTTGGCGGGTGTGTGTTTCCGTCCATTAATGCTTTTGCAATATGGAGTGTTGAAACCCCGTTTTCATGCTTTTGTTTCTCGCCTGATAATACAAACTCGTGCATACAAGGCTCATCATACGGTAAATCGTAGTAATTTTTTAGTTTTTCTTTCAGGTAGTTTGCGTTTAAAACAGCATTTTCAGAAACAGTTTTTAAATTTTTGCCCATCATTAAAATGTAAGCGTAAGCTTTAACAAGCACTGAGAAATTTCCCCAGAAGTCTTTCACGCTGCCGATTGAATGCGGTATGTTGTAGTTTCTGTAATATTTTTCTCCGTCAAATTCCACAACAGGTGTCGGCAAAAAGTCTTTCAGCTTTTCAACAACCGCAACCGGACCAGCACCGGGACCGCCGCCGCCATGCGGAGTTGAAAATGTTTTGTGTAAATTTAAGTGTACAACATCAAATCCCATTAGTTTCGGATTAGTCCAGCCCATTATTGCGTTGAAATTTGCTCCGTCATAATAAAGCAATGAGCCGTTTGCGTGCATTAAATCAGAAATCTCTTTTACTCCTTCTTCAAAAATCCCGAGAGTATTAGGGTTTGTCATCATAATTGCAGCGACGTCTTTATCTAAAACAGATTTCAGGGCTTCAATATCAACTTGACCTTTTGAGTTTGACTTAATTTCAACAATCTCAAACCCGCTCATTTTTGCGCTTGCAGGGTTTGTGCCATGCGCTGAATCCGGGATAATAACTTTTGTACGTTTTTCGCCGATTGTGTCAAAATATTTTTTTATAATCATCATGCCGGTCATTTCACCATGCGCCCCTGCAGACGGCTGTAACGTAATCGCGTCCATGCCGGTCACTTCAAGAAGTGCTTTTTGAAGATTATACATAAGTTTTAATGACCCTTGAGCCAGGTCATCACCGCAATTTGGGTGAATATTAAACCCTTCAAGTCCTGCTAAAAACTCGTTGACTTTGGGATTATACTTCATAGTGCATGAACCAAGCGGATAAAATCCTTTTTCTATGCAGAAATTCATATCTGACATTTCTTTGTAATGGCGCATAACTTCAAGTTCGCTCATTTGAGGTAAACTAACTTCGCCGTTGCGCAAAAACTTTTCAGGAATATATTTCCCTGTATTGACCCCTTCATCTGTAAGATTTATCCCGTCAGCTCCGCTGCTTTTTTCAAAAATTGTTTTCATAAATTCTATATTATCCCCTGTTTTGCCAAGTCTTTTTTTATTCTGTCAAGTCCGGTTTGTATTATTCTTGATATTCTTGACTGCGATATGTTAAATTCTTCTGCAATCTCTCTTAATTTTTTTTCTTTGAAGAATTTGTATTCAATTAGTTCTCGCTCTCGAGGCGGAAGTTTTTTCATGGATTCTAAAATTCCTTCTTTGAGTTCGGAAAACTCGATACTTTCTTCCGGCGTTCTGTCTTTTGCCTTAATTTGAGTCGGAACCTCCGCATCCTGGAGTTCATCTATTGACAGAATATTTTTATAAACTTCTGCTCTTAGTTCAACTTCGTTTGTTTCATCATCTTCAGCCATTTGTTTATTTTTGAGGGTATACCATTTGTACCGCCGGCGGACTTCGTTTCTGATAGCCCATTTTATGGCTGTAGATAAGTAGGTGCTGTTATAAGTTTGTGGTTCATGGTTTTTAAAAAGAATATAGAGTGCGTGTGTTCCGATGTTTATAAGTTCGGGCAACTCTATCAGGTGCGAGTTTGAATACTTTTGATACTCCACCTTTGCTATAATTTCGATTAACTCTTTATACTCTTTTAGTTTTATGTTTTCTTCCGCGGACATAACCATAACTTATCCATAATATTCTTACAATTTAATAATATCAGAAAAAAGTCTATATGACTAGCTAATGTAATTTTTATTAACATAATTTACTTTCAAAGAAAAGGAGAAATTATGAGAGTTTTATTTTGTACAGACGGTTCTAAAATCAGTTATAATGCTATCCAAAACTTTGCAGGATGGGCAAAAGATTATACTGTTGATATTTTTTGCGCAATTGACTGGAGTTTTTTGCCGGATTCTGTTTCCGTTGAGAATAGTGAATTTGCAATGCAGTGCACAAATTCAGCGGATTCGATTTTAAATTACAGTGAAAAGTTTTTGAAAGAAAACGGGATTACAACCGGTGAAAAAATAAAAATGTGCGGTTCGACAGTTGATTCGATTTTAGAAGTTTGTGAACACACTCAATATGATTTTATTGTACTTGGTTCGCATGGCAAAAAAGGTATTCAAAAATGGCTTGGGTCTGTTTCGCAAGAAATAGCTTCTGTTTCAAAAATTTCTACCTACATTTCAAAAGATAAAAATTATTGCGACAAAATTCTATTCGCACTTGATGCTTCAGAAATTTCAGAAAATATTATTTATAAAAGTATTCAAAGCTTTAATCTTCAAGATAAACAAATTCATCTGGCAACGGTTTATGAAATACCGGATTATTTATTTTTAGATGGGAACATTGACTCAAATTGGTTTTTAGAGATTGAGAAAAAGCAAGAAACCGCGTCGCTGATTTTGTTGAATAAATATGAAAAAATATTTAACGATAACGGATTGACAGTTAATGCAAAAGTTGTGCTGCATGGAGTTCCGGCAATTGAAATAACAAAATATACTGCAAAAGAAGATGTTGACCTTATTGTTTGTGGTATAAGAAACAGAAAACATCTTTCGCGCTTTTTAATAAGTTCTGTTAGTAAACGAATTTTAGAAAATGCAAAATCAGATGTGCTGATTATCAGACCTTAATAATAATTCCGTCTTTTAATATAACTCCGGCACCAATAGGAACGGTTGTTTTTGATGTGTCATGTGTAAATGGGTATCCTGCAATTATTGGTATTTCAAGCTTTTGTGCAAGTTCTTTGAAAAATTCATCAAGATATTGCGGGTTATCAACATCCAGAAAATCGCCAAGCAGAATTGCTCCAAGGTTTTTCCTGAAATTTTCCATATTCAAAAGTTGTGTAAAATATCTGTCAATCTTGTATGCCGGTTCATTCAAGTCCTCAGCAAAGAATATAAATTTTTCCTCCGGTACAAAATCAACCCCGCAAAGGCTTGCTGTAGTTGAAAGATTTCCGCCAAATAAAATCCCTTGAGCTTCACCGGATTTATAAATCAATATATTTTCCGGCCGAATTTCAAAATTTTCAGATGTCATAGTGTTAAAAAAAGAATTTTTAGTAAACTCATCAACTTCATCTGCTGCAAAATCGCTTTGCGCCATTGGGGCTGAGTATGTGATAAGTCCGGCATGTTTTAATATCATCATACTAAGTGCTGTCACATCAGAAAACCCGCAAAAAATTTTAGGGTTGTTGCGAATAAGATTATAGTCAATTTTATTTATGAGCCGTATTGCCCCGTATCCGCCTCTGGCACAAATTATCGCATTTACTTCTTTATCAGAAAAAGCATTGTGTAAATCTTCAAGCCGCTCTATATCTGTGCCGGCAAGGTATCTTTCTTGTTTTTCAACATTGGAACCTAATTTAACTTTATAACCAAAATTCTCAAAATACTTTTTTGCCTGATAAATTTTTTCAATATCAATGCAGCCGCAAGGTGCAATGACAGCAATGGTATCACCGGGATGTAATTTATTAGGTTCAATTATGTTCATAAACTATCCTTTTTTGATAATTATTTGCTATAATTTTATCATGAATAAAAATTACATACCTTTATACAGAAAATACCGTCCGCAGACAATCGAACAAATTGTAGGACAAGAACACATAAAAAAAGCGCTTGCAAACGCAATACAGATGGACAGAATTTCTCATGCTTACCTTTTTACAGGTCCAAGGGGAACCGGTAAAACTTCCACGGCCAGAATTTTTGCAAAATCTCTTAACTGTACAAATGGTCCCACAATTTCTCCATGTAACGAGTGTGAAAATTGCAAAAATATAACTAATTCAATTCCGATTGATGTTATCGAAATCGACGCCGCAAGCAATCGTTCGGTTAATGATGCTGATGAAATTATCCAGAAAGTTGCGCTGGCACCGGTTCAGAGCCGCTACAAAATCTATATCATAGACGAAGTTCACATGCTTACTAACCAGGCGTTTAATGCTCTTTTGAAAACCCTTGAAGAACCCCCGAAAAATGTAATCTTTATTCTTGCAACAACAGAAGTTCACAAGGTTCTTGACACTATAAAAAGCCGCTGTCAGAGGTTTGATTTTAAAAGAATTACAACAGACGATATTTCAAAACATCTTAGATATATTTCCGATAGTGAAAGCATAAATATTACAGACGAGGCATTGGCTTACATTGCGCAAAATTCAGCAGGCGGAATGCGTGACAGTATTGCGTTACTTGACCAATTAAGCGTGTTGAATTCATCAGATAACGCGATTTCAGTCGATGATATTAACAATTTACTTGGCAGGCTTTCATTTGACTCCTTAACAAATTTATTCTCTGAGATTGTGCAATCCCGCCAGGAAGCAGCGCTTTCTGTCCTAAACGAAATTTACAACAGCGGCAATGAGCCTGTGCAGATTTTGTCAAACTTGCTTGAATATTTGCGAAACGCCCTTATTCTAAAATCAACAGAAGGTAAAGCAGGTCTTGCAGTTGTTCAACTTAATGCGGAACAGGCAAAAACTTTGACCGAAAAACTTGCTAATATTGAAACTCATCAACTTGTCTCGTTGATTGACAAGTGTGCCGCGTATATTAAAGAACTAAAATTGACATCCAACCCAAAATTGTGGCTTGATGTTGCGATTTTGGATATGTCAAACCTTGTTCAAAATACAAAACTTGAAGAACTTCAAAAACGGATTTCATTGCTGGAAACTGGCGAAGCTCCAAAACTGGTAAACTCTTCACCATATAACACCCCGCCGGCACCGGTTGTCAAAACTGAGGTTATGAAACCAGCACCTGCAAAACCGTCTATACATTCAGAAGAAGAAGTTTTGACAGCGGAAGTTCCGATTTCTAAACCTGCGCCGGATAACGCTTTGAAATCACAATGGGTGAAGTTTTTAGAAAATGTTTCAAGTTTCCCGTCGCGAGCTATTTTAAAACAGCAGGCAATCCCTGTTAAATTATCTCAAGATGAGGTTCTTATAACAATTAAAAATCCAAGCTGGCTCAAACAATTCGGACAAGACGGTTCAAAACATTCTTGCATTGTAGAAGCTGCTAATAAACTTTTCGGCTCAGTACAAAAGATTGTTGTACGCGCTCCGGAAGCGGGCGATGATAAACTTCGCAAAGAACAGACTTCTGACAATGATGAAACCCCTGAACCTGCAAGCCGGACGCAACCAAAGTCATTTACAGACACCCCGCCAGAAGTTCCAAATACCCAACCGGAAGAGCCTGTAGACGAAGAACAGGACATTCCGGAAGCAGATACAAACGAACAACCAACACCTATGCAAAAGAAATCCGAATCATTTTATCATTCAGATGAAGTCAACATGGTCATGGATTTGTTTGAAGGTAAAATCATTGACAACTAAACATCAAAAATGCTATACTTTAACAAAAAGGAGAGTAATATATGCTAAAATTCAATCATAGCTTGAAAAACGGGGGGGGGGGCACCGTTAAAGCTCTCCGGTAGCGGGTTTACGCTTGCAGAAGTCTTAATTACCCTTGGTATTATTGGTGTTGTTGCCGCGATAACTATGCCCGTTCTAATGGCAAAGATTAGTGAAAAAAGATACCAGACTGCTTACAGAAAGGCTTACAGTACATTAAATCAAGCCTTGAGATCAATGTTGGATGACGGTTATGTTATCAATTTAAGATATTCGGATATTCCTATAGAAGAAAATTTTAAGATTTTATCAAACTATTTTGCCGGTGCCACAAAATGTTTTGATGGTAATGCAGATAAATGCTGGGAATGTGATAAAGGTCAGAGTGGTTATGGTAGAGATAGAGGTTGTAACGAACAGATGCCGGCATTTATTGACGCTTCCGGCATGGCATATTATCTTTATCAGTCTTATGAGGGGGATATTTTAGTTGATATTAACGGATTTTCCGGACCAAATGAGTTAGGCAAAGACAGATATTTCTTATTTTTTACAAATAGCCTTAAAAAGTCTAAATACTCAGATGATGTAGATACAATTTATCCATGGCCTGATATAACAGTTAGCCAGACGATGTGTCCGTCCGGCGATTGTCCTAATACAAGCAGGCTTTTTGGTGATAGAAGTCAAACTATTGATTATAGGATGGACGTTCCTATTTAGTGCATAATAATCTTTGCTTCTACATTTTTGCGAGCGCCTTCAATACTTTTGTTAAATCCGTTCATAAGCTCTGCTGCTGTTTGTGCATTGTAAAATTTCCCGCTAGTGACAAGTGCGGTGCATTCAAGCTGCTCTAAATCATCTGAATCTTTTATGTTAAAGGCTATAACATCAATTGTCACATCTCGTCTTACTCTTATAAGGTTCATTACAAATTTGCAGGGGCTTTCGTCGCAATTTTCACCGCCATCAGTTAGTAAAATTATATGTTTTTTACCTTTAAATCCCATAAAATCGTACTTAATAGCCTGTTTAAGCGAATACGTAATCGGTGTCATTCCGCGAGGTTTTGTTTTTAGTAATGCTTGCTCAATTCCTTCACTACCGCTTTTCATTATTGGACTTGCCAGGGTAGAAGCACGACATGCTTCCATTGGAGTAAACCCCATTTTATGTCCATATATTCGCAAACCAACCCAGGTATCAGGGTTAATTTTTGGTAAGATTTCCTTCATTGTTTTAAGCATCAGGTCGACTTTTCTGGAACCTTCAAGGGGTTCTGTCATACTGTTTGAAAAATCCATGATAAAAAGTATTCGTTCTTTTTCAGATGTGTTAAATCCGCCGGAGTATTTTTGCGGGCTGTGGATTTCATATTGAGAACAGATTGCAGGTAACGAAATTATTGTGATTATGCTTAATATTAGAAATAGTTTTTTCATAAAAGCAGTTTAAGTTATTTTTTTCTAATTTTGAATTGTCCTGTGTGGTAGTGGCTAAAGATATAAATACCTCCTTAACAGGTTGATTAATTCTTTTAAAAAAGGTATTATATATTTATAATATTAAGGGAGAAGATTATGGAAAACGAAAATAGAGACTTGCAAAAGACCCGTCTGATAAGCTTTTTTGTGCTAATCGGTTTTGTTGTGACACTTGATTTAGCGTACATTTATTATCAGGCGAATTTTAACCAATACGCACTACCAAGTTTTTGTTCAGTAAGTGACCTTGTTGATTGTGACGGTGTTGCAAGGACGGTTGAATCTCAGTTCCTTGGGGTGCCGTTAGCTTATTGGGGAATGTTTTTATACGCATTTATCATAATGCTTTTGGCTGCCGATAAACTTAAACAATTTCCGTTATTGAAATGTATGGAAGTATTTAAGCATAAGTTTCATTACATCGCAAGTTTAGGCTTAATCTCATTTGTGATATCAATGAGTTTATTGTTTATAAGCTTGTTTGAAATCAAAAAAATCTGTGTAATGTGTGCAGTTACATATATACTTGATTTAGGGATTGCGCTTGTTGCAGTAATGGGGATAAAGGGCTCATTTGTCGGCGCAATAAAACAGAGCTGGCAAGATTTTGTTGACGCGTTAAAACCAATTCCATATAGAATTGCCTTTATTTTTGTAATGCTTTGTGCTACAGCATTTTTGAGCTGGACATTTATAAGTGCAAGATTTTCTCCGGCATTAAAATTTAATCGTGAATACGGCGAATTCACTCGCGCTACAAATAACAAGTATGCAGTTAAAGGCAATTTGTTAGGTTCAGATGCTAAAGATGCGGTTGTACTTCATATTTATTCTGATTATATGTGTCCTATGTGTTATGCGTGCAATACCATGCTTCACAAGCTTGCCGGTGAATTTACAAACCTTAGAATTGAACACCACAGCTTGCCGCTTGATACAGAATGTAACACATATTTAAAACAAGAATTCCACCACGGTTCATGCACAATGGCAAGGTATGCCGAAGCTGCTCATATGCAAGGCAAATTCTGGGAAGTCAATTCCTTATTCTTTGAGAAAAAACCTGCAACCGAAGATGAAGTAATTGAAGTTCTGGAAAACTCAGGTTTCGGACTTGATATGGACAAGCTTAAAAAAGATGCGGTTAGTAAAGAAGTTGAAAAAATTATTCAGGATGATATTCAATACGCTGTTGCAAACAAACAAATCGGCACTCCGACTATGAAAATGGGTGATGATTTTGAAATGGGTGTTAAGGGTTATCACGAGTTGAAAAAATGGGCAATTAAACATGGAGCAAAACCAAAAAGCATCTTCGACTAAAATACTGCTTCACACTTGTTGCGCAATATGTTCAGGTTATCCCATATCTTTGTTAAAGGATATGGGATACACTGTAGTTTGTTATTTTTACAACCCTAATATCTACCCTGAAACCGAATATCAAAAACGTCTGGAGGCTGAAAAGACCCTGTGCGCTCATTTTGGGGTTGAACTTATTGTAGCGGACTACGAGCCTGAAACTTATTATGAATATGTAAAAGGTTTTGAAAACGAGCCGGAAAAAGGGTTAAGGTGTGACAAGTGTTTTGAATTGCGTTTAAAATCAGCTGCTAAGCTTGCAAAAGAACTCGCAATTGAAGAATTTACAACATCAATGGTCATAAGTCCGCATAAAAATTATGAAAAACTTACCTCAATCGGACAGCGTATCGCAGATGATTACGGACTGAAATACTTTTCGCTCAACTTTAGAAAAAATGACGGGTTTTTAAAGACAAACATGATTTCAAAAGAATTAAATTTATACAGACAAAATTACTGTGGGTGTAAATTTACATTAGACATTTAGATAATATCATCCGTTTGTATTATGACTTAAAAAGTATAATATCATATAATATCATTGAAAAAGAAGAATTTTTGTAAAAAGAGGACAAAATAATGAAGAAGAATTTAGGTTTTATACTGGCAGCAGTTTTGGTATTAAATACTGTATCTTCCGTGGCTTACGGGTTTGTTAATCCATTGAAAAGCTATAATTTATATGAAGATACACATCCGTCAGGTTATGACAGCTCTGGCAGAGAAACTGTCGTAAATGATATTTTACCAAGTGCTAATTCTGTACCTGGTTCGCTACCTGCATATGAAAGTTCAAATAGTAGCAGCGGGCGAAATCTTACAGATGAGGTAAAAAGCCGTAACCAAGTCTTGAGAGAATCTTCACAGAAAGTTTTTGCTTCAACTGAAAATCCTCCTGCTTGGCTTGAAGGTCCTTCTTATTATCCTAATCCTTCTTTAGACAGTATTATTGAAAAATATAGAAAAAGCGATTTTGCCGGATGTTTACAAGAATGCACTTCTTATGTCCGACTAAATCCGAATGACACATTAGGTTTTTATTACCTTGCAATGTGTTATACAAAGGTAAATGACAAAGATAATGCAATAAGAGCTTATGAACAGGTTATTTCGTTAAATGACAATCCAATGATTGTAAAATATGCAACTAACGGACGTAACTGTGTCATGGGAAATCAGGAAGAAAAATGCTATCCGAACGTAAATGAACCGGAATTAGTTTATCCTTATGCTGATTACATCAATGCAAATGCGGTTAACCTTACACCGGTTGACCCTCAAACGCTTGTTGACAGAAATCTTAAAGCTCTTCGTGATAAACTTAATCCGCCGGAACCTGAAGACGATAAAGCTAATCCAAATACTGCAAAAGGCGGTAAAGATAGCGATAAAGACAAGATTACACTTCCGTTTGGTAAACAGGATTCAGATCTTGATAAGTTCATCAATGCACCATACGGAAACGGTTTGTCTCCTGAATTGAACAATCAATATAAACAAATTCAGTTGAATAAAATCCAAAAAACAATCAATAACGGTGATAATAGTGACGAAAAAGAATTCAATAATATGAAGAATATTAAAGAGTTTGATAATCAGAAAACTGATGCTGAGACTGTTAAACTTGCCTATGAACCATCAGCTGAATGGGAGCAAATCAAAAAAGACCCTGAATACATCAAAAACACTCAGGAACTTGAACAACTTCGTATGATGTTTGGCAATGACACATCAGACAAGAAAAGCAATGATATTTCAGACATGCTTCCTTATATGACAGAAGAAAATGCAAAAAACTTGTCACCGGAAGTCCTTCAAACAATGATGATGAAATCCCTAATGGGCGATTTATCTTTGTAAGGCTTTTCTGATTTAATTTTTGTGCGGTATAGTTATGATAGATGAATACGAAAGAGCCAAAAAAGACTTTTTGTCCGGTAGATTGAAAGGTTGCAGAGCATTTTTTGAGAAAAATCATTACTATGTCGAAGCTGCATACTGCTGTATTGTATTGGATAAGCTAGACCAAGCACAGAAACTTTTTGAAAAAGAAAAAGATAAAAATATCAGGGCAAATTGGGGACTGTTTTTCATTCAGCTTTTAAAAGGCGAAATACAGTCTTTTCCAACCTATTTTGAGGTGAGAAATTTTTTAGAGATAGACTTAAATATTCTTATTCTATACTGCAAGGAAAACTATGTTGAGCGGATAATAAGGTATGCTGATTTTATGGCGTATTACAATCCGGAATGTTATAAATTCATCGGACGAGTTTTCTGGGCAAATAATCTTATGAGCGCTGCTATGTTTTTCCTAAGGCGGGCAAAGGATAAATTCTATCAAGACCCTGAACTTCATTACCTTTTGGCATACATTTATTATCATGAAAATAAGGATATGAATAAATGCCGCCAGGCGTTAAATACCTGTCTTGAAATTCTACCTGAATATGCACCGGCTAAAAAACTGTTAGGAATGTTAGCTTAAATCTTACAGGTTCTGGATTGCTTTAGAATCGCTGTCAATACCTTCTTTTAACATCTTTTTGGCAACATCACCTTGAGTGTCAAGCATTTTGCAGACGGTTTCAATGTTTCTAACTTTTGTAGAAAGAATAACATCAGCACTGTTTGTTATATTGCCTGTAACATTTTGGTAAGCTGCAAGTGCCGCTGAAGAGGTACCTTGCATTAAGTTGCCTAAAACAGTTGTTCCGGCACCATATACTCCTAAATATGGAGATACAGCGGTTAAAATTCCTCCAAACCCGGAAATACAGCTTGCAAACGGCATAACTATATTTGACGCGATTTTACCCAAGCCTGAACCTGTTCCGATACCGTAAGCTGCTGCACTTGTAATATCAGCAAGTCCGCTGACACTTGACGCATAACCTGTTGCAACACCTGAAGTGTCAGTTCCCCAACCTCTTAACAGTGAGGATGCCCCGCCTGTAGATAGTCCGTAAATTGAACCGATTGAGGCTGCACCGTTTGGAAATCCTGAATAATTGTACAAAGAATCAACTCCATAAGCTGAATTTGTATTTGTTTTTGAATAATATGAGGTTCCTGAAATGTTCATTGTTTCAGAACTTCCAAAAACTGTAGCAAATGATGATGGAGCAAGAAGGCTGGCTAAATTATATAACCAGCCGCCAGCCGCTTCAAAACCTGTTCCCGTACCGCTTCCTGAAACCGTTAAATCTCTAAGCCGGTCATATGTTTCCCACATCTGGGCTTTTGCTGCTGAACTGGCGTCTGAAAATCTATTTGCTATTACCAAGTTACTATCATTTTTATAAGACATTTTAACCTCTTTATAATTCTATTAGCTTTCAAATGTTTTGAAGGTGCTATCAATGTTTTTAGAAATAATCTTGTGAACGGAATCCATTTCTGTTTGCAGCGCGTTTTGCTCTGTGTCAAGAGCTTTTAGTCTAAGTTCAAGTGTTCTATCTTCTGTTTGTATTTGTTCTGTTTTTGCGTTGATATCCTGAACTTTCTTTTCATAAAGCTGCTGTTCATAATTATACTGGTTCATTGCGTCATTGTAAGCGTTTTCATCAGTAATGCTGGCGGTTTCAAGCGAGTATACCACACTTGAACCTTCAAGCTGCAAAGATGTTGCTCTTCCGCTTGTATCGTATTCTACAATTCCGTATTTTGAAATCTCTTTGTTTGCTGATTGAAAATCTGCATAGTATGAATGCAGTGCAAGTGTGTTATCCTGTCTGCAAGCTTCAAGTGAATCGTCTGTTGTCGCCGTTTTTGAAGCAAAGTTTACTTGATTACTTGTATCTGACCAGAAATAAATATTGTCAAGAGCGGCTGTATCGCCGTTATTTTTGTAGTTTAACCAGTCTTTTGCAAGTTGAGTGTCCGGCCAATCGTTTGCAATTTGGTCTAATTCTGCACTGTATGTTCCCCATGTTCCTGTTGTTGATGTATCAGTTTTGTCAACTGTATTTAGACAGGTTAATTTTTTTGTACCTACCATATAATATCCGTCTGAGCCTTCAGCCGGTGCAACGTATTGAACCTGCGGGTTAGATTTTGTATTTCTGATGCCTGTATATTCAGACACTGTTGAATAATATGTTACATATGAATTATATTGAATTCCGTCCGAATCTGTATAATCAGCGCTTTGGATGTCTGAAACAGTCTGGGTTGTGTCGCCGTTATTGAACGTATATTGGGTTGTTGTGTATTCGCTTGTACTTGGCGCTGTAGGAACTTCCATGCTGTATAGTTGGTTCCATAATTCTGAACTTTGGTTAGCCAGGGCAGTTCTTGCTTGGTTAATTTGCTGTCCTTCGTATTCAACGTTTGATTTTCTTGCGGCAAGTGATATCCATCGTGCTTGTGATGCGGCTAAACCCATAGTGTATCTCCTTCTATGCGTGTTGTGTCTACCTTCTCAGGTTTATAATGATTTTTTTGCATAAGTCAATATTACCTGTCTTTATTATACGATATTTATTAAGATTTATATAGCAAATTACCTAAAAATCAACTATATAGTGGAGATTTTGCCTACAGAATACTTTAAAAAATTTAAAACCTTTGCGAAATTTTTATGTTTTGGTTAATATACTTATATACTTAAATTTAAGGAAAGGTTTTAATGAAATTTTCTTCTTCATTTAAAGTTGGATTATTGACACTGATTGCACTTGTGCTATTAGTTGGAACAGTATTGAAAGTCAAAGGCAGAGCGTTTTCTTCTGCAAAAAGAATTGAAATTCAGTTTAAGGACGTAAACGGTTTAAGACCCGGTGCCGGTGTGCAGATTATGGGCTTAAAAGTAGGTCAGGTAGAAGAGATAACACCTGTTGCAAATGGAGAAGACAGTTACGTTAAAGTAAAATTTGTCATAACAGATCCTACCGTCCAAATTCCAAGGGCTTCGTCGTTTTCAATTCAGCAGTCCGGATTAATCGGTGAACTTTTCTTAGAAATTACACCGCCTAAAACAAGAACAATTTTTATTCCAATGGAAGACAGACATCTTTTGTATAAAAATGACCCTGTACAAATGAAATTAAGTGACAAATTTTATGACGTTGGGATAATTAAATCAGTTGATGTTATTTCAAGGGATTCTGTTCCGTTTAATTTTAAGAGTAATATAAAAACCGCATACGCATATAAAGTTGATTTCTTTATCAATCTTCCGGGTTTAATTTTGCCGGAATTTGTCCGCGGTAAAGCAATTACTGAAAATAAAGAACATAAACTTCGCCTAACTCCGCTTGATGAAATGCCGATAGCTTATCCTCGTCAGGATTCGCCATATACAATCATCGAGCCGATGAGGTTGGCTGATTTTATGGATTGGCAATATAAAGCGGCAGAAACTTTAACTGAAACTAACCGCAAAGTTAATGAAATCTTAACAGATGAAACAATTGCAGACTTGAAAAAAACAATTGCTAATCTCGATGCTTTGACTGCAAAATCTAATACAACGTTGTCTAAAGTTGATGACTTGCTTGATTCTTCAAGAAATGATATTGAACAACTTCTTGCAATGACACAGCAGGCAACGGACGATTTTTCACAACTTTCCGCTAATGTTAATAACATAATCGGAGATGCACAATTCAAGTCAAGACTTATGTCTACGGCTGAATCTGTTGATATGTTATCAAGAAACTTAAACAAAGTAATGGACGCTGCAGATGCTGAAGCAACCGGCAAAAACCTTAAAATTATTGCTGAAAACTTATCCCAAATTAGTGAAAGCGTAAATTCTATTACAAAAGATGATAAGTTGAAAAACCAGATTACGACTGCAATTACAAACGTAAATTGCGCTATGTCTGAGGTTGCAACAGCACTTGATACGGTTAATAAAGTTAATCCGACAAACCCGCGACAGGTATCAGACTTGCAGCAGATTGTTTCTGATACGGTTGTTACAACTTCTAATTTGAGAAAATTCTCAGACAAACTTAATAAAAGATTTTTACTATTCAGGTTGTTATTCTAAGTATGAAAAACCTTAAAACAAAAATTACAAAATTGCATTATACAAGAAATCCGGAAGGAATTTTGTTTGATATTTTGAAGTTCTTTTCATTTTTCTATGGCATTGGAAGCCGAATGAAAAATTTCTTGTACGATAAAAAAATAATTAAACCAAAACGCGTGGACGCTTATGTGATTTCAGTAGGAAATATGACAACCGGTGGAGTTGGTAAAACACCTGTAGTTTGTGAGATTGCAAAATACTTAATCTCGATAGGTAAAAAAGTTGCCATTGTGTCACGCGGTTATGGCGGAAGATTGAACAATAAAAATGTTAATCTTGTCTCTGACGGTGCAACTATTTATTTTGACGCGTTTTTGGCTGGTGATGAACCAAGGATGATTGCTGAAAATACTCCAGGATGTTATGTTTTTACTTGCCGAAATCGTTATTTGGCAGCTAAATATGCGGTTGATAAGTTTGGGATTGAAGTTATTATTTTGGATGACGGATTTCAGCACAGGAAACTTCATCGGGATTTAGATATTGTTCTGATGGATAGTGTTAAGGGTTTCGGGAATGAAAATTTATTGCCGGCAGGTCCGTTGCGTGAAGGTGCAGAGGCGCTTGAGCGGATTGATAAACTTGTTGTGGTAAGCAAAAGTGTTCAACATGAGGTTGCCCAAAAAGTTGCAAGAATTATGCAAAAAAGACTTAAAATACCAACAAGTATTTGTTATAACGAACCTGACTATGTTTACAATATAAAAACCGGTCAAAGACTAATGGAAGGACTTGCCGTTACTGCAATGTGTGCAATCGGTCAGCCACAGCAGTTTTATGATTTTTTATCTGAATATCAGGTGGTGAAGACAATTACTTTTGATGACCACCACCAGTATGCGCCTATTGATATTGTTGATATTTCGGGAAGTATCATAACAACGGAAAAAGACGCGGTGAAACTGGCAAGATTTGACCGCGACAATATCTATGCTCTGAAACTAAAAACCACAATTGATGTTGAAAATCTTTTGACCTAAATCTTTACAATCCTTACAAAAAATGCTATACTTTCCATGTACAGCTAAAAAGGAGAGTTAAATATGCTGAAATTCAACTATATTAAGAAAAACGGGGGGGGGGGCACCGTTAAAGCTCTCTAGTAGCGGGTTTACGCTTGCAGAAGTCTTAATTACCCTTGGTATAATTGGTGTTGTTGCGGCTTTGACAATACCCGGTTTGATAACAAAATGCAGAAAAAATGTTATTGAAACTCAGTTAAAAGAAACTTATTCTATAATGAACCAGGCGTTAAAACTTGCCGAATATGATTATGAGGATATGGACGGTTGGGATTACCCTAAAGCTGAAAGCCAGGATAACGGGCAGGTTAATACAGGTGAGTATACTGCTTATGAATGGTTTAAGCGGTATTTGCAACCGTATATAAAATCCGGAGTTGTATCAGAATCTTATCATTTATACGTAGTTTGGTATGACGGGTTTGCAATAGAATTTATAAACGGAACAGGGCTTTCTTGCGGCATAAATGAAGGCGGCGGTGAGTCTTATGGTCGTTTTGTTTGTCTGTATTACCCAAAAGCCGGTACAATAAAAGATATTAAAGATAATACAGCTAAAGTCAGAAGAATGGTGTCAGGTAAGGATTATTTTGTTTTTGAAATCCTGCATAAATCCCCTACAGAAAAAGGGTTTCAGCCTTATGACAGTAATTCTTGCTATAAATCTTCCGGCATGCAAGGTTTGCCGGCTATAGGATGTGCTAAATTATTGAAAGATAATAATTGGAAATTCCCTTCAAATTATCCGATTAAGATATAGAAAAAAGCCCCGCAAGATTTATCTTGCGGGGCTTTTTATATTGGCTTGTGTTAATCTAAACCATCTATTGGGTTAAATGATATACTGTATTTTTCTTCAAGCAGTAGGTTGAGGTATAATAGCTTGTTCGCGGTTGCCTGGTCAAGGTTTACGAATTTTGCACCTGCTCTTTGGTCTGCTTTTGCGATGATTTCAACATCGGCTTTGATATCAAGGTCGCCGTATGTAATGTGTACCGGGACAACATCTCCGACATTTACGTTATCATCTGCTGTTACTGCGATACCGCCTCTTGAGATATCTAATAAGCTGTCGATACCGTTGTTGTTGCGTTCCATCATTACAGCGTTGTTTGTATCTTTTACGTTGAACCTGATGTATTGCCGTTTGTCAATTGATTCAATGTTGTTAGTATCAATTTTTCTTTGGATGTAAGCAATACTTCCATCAGTGTTAATTGTTGGTGGTGGAGTTGGTTCCGGAGCCGGTGGAATTATCGGGTCTGGCTCAGGCTCAGGTTCTGGTTCCGGCTCAGGATCGTCATCAGCATCAGCATCTGCGTCCGCATCAGCATCAGCATCTGCGTCTGCATCAGCGTCGGCATCGGCATCGGCATCGGCGTCCGCATCAGCATCGGCGTCTGCGTCTGCGTCTGCATCAGCGTCACTATCGCCAGGCTCTTCATCCGGAATTTCAAGCGGTGTTGCGTCAACTACATTATCATCATCATCCACATCAGATGGGTCGCCGTCAAATACGCCGTCTCCATCGCCCGGATGGTAATAATAGTTTCTTTCTGTTTCGTCACGTCCAACGCCTTCAACATCTTCCGGTCTTACAGCGTGTCCTGTTGGGATTTCAGTAGTACCGATAACTTTATTTGTTGAATTATCTCTTTCTTTAATGTAGCCGTTTTTACCAAAATCTACGTGAATACCGTTTGCGTATATTTCATCCGCTGTGATATCAAGTGTTCCGTTATCTAAAACTGCATTTTTAATTTTGACAGTTGAACCTGCCCAAGCTTCGTGGTTTCCGTCAACAAGTTCTTCTGTTGGTCTGATATTGTGGTTAATATCAAGTGCTTTAACAACTGCTTTGTTAGGTAGAATTTCAGCTTTGTAATCGTCTTTGTTATATCCGCCGTCGAATTCATAGCCGTTGTGGTGTGCTCCAAAGTAATCGTTTTGAACACCGTTTGAATCTTTTGTTATGCCTGTTGTTGTGTCAATATGACCAAGATTTTCGATTTCCAATGTTTGACCGCGGGTAATTATTGTTAAATCGCCTTCTGCTGTTACGTTTTGGATTTTAGTGTTGCCTGCAAATTCGACATACATATCGCCTTCTCTTGCAATTAAAGTGCAAGCACTGTTTTCTTTAACTTCTTTATCACGACCGTAATTAGGGTCATTGAAGCTATTTTCTTTTAAGTAGACATTTTCGTTAGCTAAAGCGTCCATGCTGTAACCGTCCGCCGCTTTTGTTTGAATGAATGTTACCGGAGTGAAGCTTCCGTCAGCATTCTTTTTACCGATACTGCCGTTAGAGATTAGAGAAATTCCCCAACCTTCGACATTTGTAGCGTCAGTGTTTGCATTAACCATGTTGTAACGTGTTCCGGTATTTGTATCGCCAAAATCATCGTCTACAGTTAAGATAACACGACCATCAGCTTTGATTGCGTCGATATTCATATCTGAATCAATTGACGCGTAGTTGATTACAAGGTCATTATTTTTGCTTGCCGCGTCTTTAGTTGTTGCTTTAACTTTGCCGGCAACTTTTGCGTTGATAGATTTAGTGAAATCTCTTGAACCGTCCGCTTTTGTTCCAACGCCGGTACATCCTGAACCTTTGCAAGCGTTTTGCTGAACTCCGGTACCGATTGTGCCGTTTGTAACATCCATTGTTAGGTTACCGCCGGCATTAAGAAGTGTTTTTTCAGCTCCGTAGTTTAAGATATTGCCGTCAACTACAACGATGTCAATGTTGTTACCTGCTGTTACGTAGTTGTTGTTAGTTGTATCATCACCGATTGTAACATTGCTGTTTTTGTTGTCAATTGTCACATTTTTACCAGCATTTACAAGTCCTTTAACATTAACTCCGCCAGTGCCGGTATTTGTGATTGTAATGTTATTCGTTCCTGTAATTCTGCCATTTGATGATAAGTTAAAGCCTTTAGCTCCGGTGTTTGCCAACGTTGCGTCGCCGCCTGATGTTACTTTGCCGGTAACATTAAATCCTTCAGCACCTGAGTTTGTCATGTTAAGTGTACCGTCACCGTTTGAAACAGTACCTGATACATTAAGCCCGTTAGCTCCGTAGTTAGTGATTGTTGTGTTACCTGAACCTGTGTTTTGAACTGTTCCGATAACATTTAAAGCACCATTTCTGTTTAACATAGCAAGTGTGCCGTTTTTGTTGGTAATTGTACCGTTTACAAGCAAGTCTGTACCTTCGTTTGTAAATGTTGCATTACCTGTATTGTCAAATGTTCCGTTTACTCTTAGAACACCATTGTTGTTCAATACTGTTGCTGTTCCTGCATTAACAACATTCCCGTCAATTAGCATTCCGGCTGTGCCGTTGTTAGTCATTTTTAAGCCTTGAGCATCAATTTTGCCGCCTTCAGCTACAAGGAACCCTTCTAAGCCGTTGTTTGTCATATCAAGCGTACCGTTTTTGTTAGTAACAGTTCCTGTAACGTTAAGTTTAGTTCCGTCATTAACAAAAGTTGCATCACCTGTGTTTGTGAAAGTTCCGGCAATATTCATTGCACCGGCTTTGTTGTTAATATTCGCTTCACCAACGTTTGTAACAGTACCGTTAATATTCATACCGGCAGTACCTGTTTGACTGTTAGTCATATTTAATCCGTTAGCACTGATTTTGCCTGTGTTTGTAACAATAAATCCGCCGGCACCGTTATTTGTCATCTCAAGATTGCCTGTTGCATTGTTAGTAACAGTTCCTGAGACTTCAAGCTTAGTTCCGTCATTAGTGAAAGTAGCGTTGCCTGTGTTTGTGAAACTTCCGCCAACATCCAGAGCACCGGCATTGTTTATAACATTTGCTGTACCTGTATTCACAACAGTTCCGTCAAGAAGCATTCCTGCAGTACCATTGTTTGTCATTCTCAAACCTTGAGCGTTAATTTTACCGCCTTCAGCCAGAATGAACCCTTCGGCACCGTTGTTAGTCATTGTAAGTGTACCGTTTGTGTTAGTAATAGTTCCGGTAACATTAAGTTTAGTACCGTCGTTAGTGAAAGTAGCATTACCATTGTTTGTAAAGCTTCCGCCAACTGTTAATGCACCGGCTTTGTTTGTAACAGTTGCTGTTCCGTTATCAACAACAGTTCCGTTAATTGTCATCCCTGCTGTACCGGTTGCGCTATTTAACATTGTTAAACCGTCAGCGTCGATATCACCTGTGCTTGTAACCGTAAACCCGCCGGCACCGTTGTTAGTCATATTCAACATTCCGGTGTTGTTAGTGATTGAGCCTGAAACTTCAAGCTTAGTACCGTCATTTAAGAAATCAGCATTGCCGGTATTTGTAAAGTTTCCGCCAACAGTCAAAGCACCGGCTTTGTTTGTAACAGTTGCTGTTCCGTTATTAACAACAGTTCCGTTAATTGTTAAACCACCGGTACCTGATGTCTCGTTTAACACGGTCAAACCTTGAGTGTTGATGTTGCCGGTTGAACTTACATTTAAACCGCCTGCTCCGTAGTTGGTAATTTCAGCAGTGCCATTTGTATTAGTAACATTGCCTGAAATATTCAGAGCTGCAAAGTTTGCGTTTACATTTGCTGTGTCATTTAGTAAACCGTTTCTAATATACATATCACCGCTGTTTGTAACACCGGCTATATCCATTCCTTGGTAGCCCTGGTTATAAATTTTTAATGTTCCTGTCGTGTCAACATTGCCGTTGATTATTAGTTTTGAATTTCTGTTTGTAGTATAACTATCAGCTTCAACTTCGGCAGGCATGTTATAAATTCTGGTTTCTCCGTTGTTATAAACATTGCCTGTGATATTAAGGTTACCCTGGTTGTTTTGAAGTTGTAATGTTCCGTCAGCGTTTGAAAGTGTTCCGGTAACTTTTAACCCGTCCGCACCATCAAAGTTCATGATTTCCATTTTACCGGTACCGAAGTTTTTAACTTGTCCGTTAATTTCTATACCTGAATTTGTATTGCTATCAGTTGCTGTTTCAATATAAATGTTACCGTTGTCGCTTTTGAATGTATTACCTGATGTGATTTTATCAGTGTTTACAAGTTCGTTAAATAGTGCAGCTGCCTGTGCTTCAGTAGTCATTTGTGACATACTAGATTCATTAATCCCTGCAAATACGCCACTTTGAGCCCCTGTTACAACTTTTGCACCACGGATATCGACATCATTTGCTGCAAAAACTTTACCGTTTATTGTAACATTTCCATAATGACCGCCTTCGATAATACTATCTAAAGTATCAGCGTCCATATTCTTTTTCAAGCCGCTATACATTGAACCGTCCGGAGTATATATACCTAAAGAACCAACATTTAGGACACCGTAGGCACCTACTACCATACCGTTTGGAGAAACAAAGATTGCTTTTCCGTTATAGAAAGAACCATTTTTAACAGTATTTACAATACCGTTAATATTAATCTGACTGTCAACCATATTTACAAAGGTTGAAATGTTGCTGTAATTGAGGTTTGCTATATCTCCTTTAGACAGGTCGAATTGGTCATATTGCCTAAAACCAATATTTCCGGATGTGGATGCAGGATTAATATCGTATACCCCATTTGTTCCCGTTACACCGGTAATTGTTGTAGCTAAAACTGCCAGCCCCATTGTTTGATGGGCAATTAACATCCCTGTCATAATAGAGGCTATTACTCTTCTTCGGTTCTTTCTACTATTTTGGTTCATAGCGCTTATCCTTTCATATATCTTTCTTTTGTTTATTTGCCTCATTGTCTTATCTTTGCCGTAACGGCATGGATAAATTTTTTATACTTATATATATAAACGGTTTATTCTGAGTAAAAATTTAGGGAATTGATACAAAACTTTATAAAATTTTACAAATCTTAATTAAAACAATAGGTAGATTAGTAATCTAATCTACCTACTATTTAATTATTTAGTTGTGTTTGACAAGTTATTTCTGAGATAATTTGTTTTGTGGAATTTTGTTTACATCTTCCAAAATCATATTCAGATATAACAATTGGTTTGCAGTTGCCTGGTCGAGGTTGACAAACATTGCACCTGCTCTGTGAGAGGTTGCTGATACAACTTTGACATCAGCTTTAATATCAAGTCCGCCGTAAGCGATGTGAACAGGAATTACGTCACCTACTTTGAGGTCATTGTTGTGTGTCACTGAAATTCCGCCTCTTGATACGTCCAGTAATGATTCAACGCCGTTTGCTCTTTCGATAGCTACAGGGTTTTTGTTGTCTGCAACCTGATATCTCATATATTGACGTTTGTCGATAGAGTCAACGCTGTCATCTAAGATTTTTCTTTGAATGTAAGTTGTACTTCCGTCAGCGTGAATATCATCATCGTCGTCGTTGTCATTATCGTTGTCGATGTCTGCATCGGCATCAGCATCAGCGTCCGCGTCCGCATCTGCATCGGCATCAGCATCAGCGTCCGCGTCCGCATCTGCATCGGCATCAGCATCAGCGTCTGCATCTGCATCGGCATCAGCATCAGCGTCCGCGTCCGCATCTGCATCGGCATCAGCATCAGCGTCTGCATCAGCATCAGCATCGGCATCAGCGTCCGCATCAGCATCAGCGTCTGCATCAGCATCAGCGTCCGCATCAGCATCAGCGTCCGCATCCGCATCAGCGTCTGCATCGGCGTCCGCATCGGCATCGGCATCGGCGTCCGCATCAGCGTCTGCATCGGCATCAGCGTCTGCATCAGCATCAGCGTCCGCATCCGCATCAGCGTCTGCATCGGCATCGGCATCGGCGTCCGCATCCGCATCCGCATCAGCATCAGCATCTGCATCTGCATCTGCATCGGCGTCAGCATCGGCATCAGCGTCTGCATCAGCGTCCGCATCGGCATCGGCATCGGCGTCCGCATCTGCATCGGCATCCGCATCTGCATCCGCATCGGCATCCGCATCGCTATCACCCGGCTCATCCGGCATCTCAAGCGGCGTAGCATCCACTATGTTGTCATCATCGTCAACATCCGACTGCTCCCCGCCAAAAACACCGTCTCCATCACCCGGGTTGTAATAGTAGTTACGTTCGTGCTCATCACGCCCAATACCTTCAACATCGTCCGGTCTTACAGCGTGCCCTGTAGGAATTTCAGCGGCACCAATAACTTTGTTGGTAGACGGATCAACTTCCTTGGTAAAACCGTCTTTCCCAAAGTTTACGTGAATACCGTTAGCGTAAATCTGATCCGCTGTAATATCCATCTTGCCGTTGTCCAGTACAGCGTTGTTGACCCTGACAGAAGAATCCGCATAAGCGTAATAACCGTCTAAATCAACTCCGTCCGGTCGAATATTTTTGTTAATGTCAAGCGCTTTTAAAGTAACGTTGTTCGGTAAAGCTTCATCCCTGTAATCTTCACCCATATATCCGCCGTCTTTTTGCCCTTGATTTCTTTCACCAAAGTAATCACGAGGAGTAACTGAACTGTCCTCAATGTGCCCAAGGTTGTTAATGGTAAGATTTTTACCTCTTGTAATAACAGTCATATCCCCTTCAGCCGTGATGTTTTCAATGTAAGTGTTACCGGAGAATTCAACATCAATGTCGCCTTC
>MOYD01000062.1:0-139951 GCA_001899395.1 Candidatus Gastranaerophilales bacterium Zag_111
ACTAATCGGACCTTGAAAACAGAATAGCTGAAAACGAGCTTTGTATGAGAAAAAACTTATACAGAGAAGTTGAAAAAATCGACGAAAAACTTGTTAATTTCGAATGATTCCAAAAAAGATAGAACGCGAAGCGAAAGCGAGCGAAAAAAAAGAAGTCGAGCAGTCTACGGAAGTAGACGAAGGACATAAACTTTCTGACAATGGAGAGTTTGATCCTGGCTCAGGACGAACGCTGGCGGCGTGCTTCATACATGCAAGTCGAACGAGAAGTCACCTTCGGGTGATGGAAAGTGGCGGACGGGTGAGTAAAATGTAGAGAATCTACCTTTAAGCGGGGGATAGCAGTTGGAAACGACTATTAATACCCCATATGAGCGTACCTGAGATGGTATTCTTGAAAGTTCCGGCGCTTAGAGATGAGTCTGCATCTGATTAGCTAGTTGGGGGTGTAATGGACCACCAAGGCGACGATCAGTAGCTGGTTTGAGAGGATGATCAGCCACAATGGGACTGAGACACGGCCCATACTCCTACGGGAGGCAGCAGTAGGGAATTTTGCGCAATGGGGGAAACCCTGACGCAGCAACGCCGCGTGATTGAGACGCCCTTCGGGGTGTAAAGATCTGTCAGTGGGGACGAAGGATGACGGTACCCACAGAGGAAGCACCGGCTAACTCCGTGCCAGCAGCCGCGGTAATACGGGGGGTGCGAGCGTTGTCCGGAATCATTGGGCGTAAAGAGTTCGTAGGCGGCATGTAAAGTCAGGTGTTAAAGGCGCAGGCTCAACTTGTGTATGGCACTTGATACTTGCAAGCTAGAATGCGGTAGAGGTAAAGGGAATTCCTGGTGTAGCGGTGAAATGCTTAGATATCAGGAGGAACATCGGTGGCGTAAGCGCTTTACTGGGCCGTAATTGACGCTGAGGAACGAAAGCCAGGGTAGCAAATGGGATTAGATACCCCAGTAGTCCTGGCCGTAAACGATGGATACTAGGTGTTGCGGGTATCGACCCCTGCAGTGCCGCAGCTAACGCGATAAGTATCCCGCCTGGGGAGTACGCACGCAAGTGTGAAACTCAAAGGAATTGACGGGGACCCGCACAAGCGGTGGAACATGTGGTTTAATTCGAAGCAACGCGAAGAACCTTACCAGGGCTTGACATCTAACTAATATCTATGAAAGTAGATAGTGCCTTTCGGGGAAAGTTAAGACAGGTGGTGCACGGTTGTCGTCAGCTCGTGTCGTGAGATGTTGGGTTAAGTCCCGCAACGAGCGCAACCCTCGTCGTTAGTTGGTCATATAGGTATACTTATGTGGATCTCTCTAGCGAGACTGCCGGTGACAAACCGGAGGAAGGTGGGGACGACGTCAAATCATCATGCCCCTTATGCTCTGGGCTACACACGTGTTACAATGGGTGGAACAGCGAGCAGCGAACCCGCGAGGGCAAGCAAATCTCTAAAAACCATCCTCAGTTCGGATTGCACTCTGCAACTCGAGTGCATGAAGTCGGAATCGCTAGTAAACGCAGATCAGCACGCTGCGTTGAATACGTTCCCGGGTCTTGTACACACCGCCCGTCACACCATGGAAGTCGACCACGCCCGAAGTACGTGAGCTAACCGTAAGGGAGCAGCGTCCTAAGGCAGGGTTGGTGACTGGGGTGAAGTCGTAACAAGGTAGCCGTACCGGAAGGTGTGGCTGGATCACCTCCTTTCTAGGGAGATAAATGGTACCGGAAACCGGTTTAAAAGAAGCCATTCATCCCGAGGTCGACAATCTAAGAAACTTATGAAGCCGGAATGAAATTTGTAAGTGGAGATTGTGGAATTAACAAGTAAGTTTTCAGACTATTTTGTCTTCAGTGTCTGAGATACTGAGTAGTACATTGAAAATTGCATAAGATTATAAGCGTATACGAAAGATAAAAGAAAAGATAAACAACTGTTATCTAAAGATATCTAAAGTAAACGTAATCACCAATGAAAGCAAAAATTATTGCAAATCGAAAGAGGACAATAAATAGGTAAAGCTACAAAGAGCTAATGGGGGATGCCTAGGCATTGACAGCCGACGAAGGACGTGTAAAGCTGCGAAAATCCGCGGGGAACTGCTAAAAGGTCTTGATCCGCGGGAATCCGAATGGGGAAACCCTATAGAGATAATACTCTATAATCAACAGATGAATAAATAGTTTGTTGAGGGAAAGCCTGTGAACTGAAACATCTTAGTAACAGGACGAAGAGAAAATAAACGAATGATTCCGAGAGTAGCGGCGAGCGAAATTGGAAGAGCCCAAACCTTTAATACGTGATAGCCTGTAAGCGTTGTATTAGAGGGGTAGTGGGACTTGCAGACAAGTTACAGATTGTCAAGTCAGTGAGAAAATTATTTGATAGCCAAAGTCAGTTGGGAAACTGCACCATAGCAAGTGATAGTCTTTTAGGCGAAATCGAATAATCTGACGTAAGTATCCCAAGTAAGGCGGGGCACGTGAAACCCTGTCTGAATCGACCGGGACCATCCGGTAAGGCTAAATACTAGTCAGTGACCGATAGTGAACGAGTACAGTGATGGAAAGGCGAAAAGAACAGTGAGAAGCTGAGTGAAATAGACCCTAAAACCGTTAGCTTACAATCAGTTAGAGCCCTATGAATAGGGTGATAGCGTGCCTGTTGAAGAATGAGCCGGCGAGTTAATTTATGTTGCGAGGTTAAGGAGTTGATATCCGGAGCCACAGGGAAACCGAGTTTGAACAGAGCGTTAAGTAACATGAATTAGACCCGAACCTTGGCGATCTAACCTTGACCAGGATGAAGCGTAGGTAACACTACGTGGAGGTCCGAACCAACCGATGTTGAAAAATCGGTGGATGAGTTGAGGTTAGGGGTGAAATGCCAATCGAGCCAAGAGCTAGCTGGTTCTCCCCGAAATGCGTTTAGGCACAGCGTTGGACATATCTTACCGGAGGTAGAGCACTAGTCTGGTGCGGGCGGCGAAATGCCGTACCAAATCATGTTAAACTCCGAATACCGGTAACGTCATTATCCAGCAGTGAGGCTGCGAGTGCTAAGATCCGTGGCCAAGAGGGAAACAGCCCAGAACGCCAGTTAAGGTCCCAAATATATGCTAAGTGGTTAAGGAGGTAGAGCTGCTGAGACAACTAGGAGGTTGGCTTAGAAGCAGCCATTCCTTGAAAGAGTGCGTAATAGCTCACTAGTCAAGCGGCTCCGCGCCGAAAATACACCGGGACTAAAGCATATAACCGAAACTGCGTCATATAAGCAATTATATGGGTAGGGGAGCGTACTGTAGTAAGATGAAGTTAGATCGAGAGGACTAATGGATGAGGCAGTAGTGAGAATGTCGGCATAAGTAGCGAAAACATTGGTGAGAATCCAATGCACCGAAAACCTAAGGTTTCCCACGGCAGGCTCGTCCGCGTGGGGTTAGTCGGATCCTAAGGTAAGGCCGAAGGGCGTAGCCGATGGACATCAGGTTGATATTCCTGAACTGACAGTTATTTGTATGATAGGCGGAGGGACGCAGGAGGATAGACACGCAGCCGACTGGATGTGGCTGTAAAGATGTGTAGGTAGGGTTGACAGGAAAATCCGTTAATCCGTTAGAAACTGAGGCATCGAGTAGGACACTCTACGGAGTGGAAGGTGTTGACTCCACACTGCCAAGAAAAGCTTCGCACTAGAGAATAATGGTCATCCGTACCGAAAACCGCCACAGGTAGGTTGGTAGAGAATACTAAGGTGCGCGAGATAACTCTCGCTAAGGAACTCGGCAAAATCACCTCGTAACTTCGGGAGAAGAGGTACCCTGGTAGAGTGAAGCGGTACACCCGTGGAGCTTGATAGGGTCGCAGTGAATAGGCCCATGCGACTGTTTACCAAAAACACAGGTCTCTGCAAAGTCGATCAAGACGAAGTATAGGGGCTGACGCCTGCCCGGTGTCGGAAGGTTACGTGGAAGTGTTAGAAGCAATTCGAAGCACCGAAACTAAGCCCCGATGAACGGCGGCCGTAACTATAACGGTCCTAAGGTAGCGAAATTCCTTGTCAGGTAAGTTCTGACCCGCACGAATGGCGTAACGATATGGGCGCTGTCTCGGCGAGAGGCTCGGCGAAATTGGATTATCCGTGAAGATACGGATTACGTGTACCAGGACAGAAAGACCCTATTGAGCTTTACTGTAGCTTGAAATTGAATTCGGGTTCTTATTGTGCAGTATAGGTGGGAGACATTGAAGTCAGGACGTCAGTTTTGATGGAGTCATCGTTGAGATACCACTCTGTAATAATTTGAATTCTAACAACGAACCCTCGAATAACAGGGCGTTGGACAGTTTCTGGTAGGCAGTTTGACTGGGGCGGTCGCCTCCTAAAGCGTAACGGAGGCGTTCAAAGGTTCCCTCAGGTTGGTCGGAAATCAACCATTGAGTGCAATAGCAAAAGGGAGCTTGACTGCGAGACAAACACGTCGAGCAGGTGCGAAAGCAGGATATAGTGATCCGGTGGTTCTGAATGGAAGGGCCATCGCTCATCGGATAAAAGTTACCATAGGGATAACAGGCTTATCTCCCCCAAGAGTCCACATCGACGGGGAGGTTTGGCACCTCGATGTCGGCTCGTCGCATCCTGGAGCGGTAGTACGTTCCAAGGGTTGGGCTGTTCGCCCATTAAAGCGGCACGCGAGCTGGGTTCAGAACGTCGTGAGACAGTTCGGTCCATATCCGGTATACGCGCAAGAGATTTGAGTGGAGTCTTCCTTAGTACGAGAGGACCGGGAAGAGGGGACCTCCAGTGTACGGGTTATCGCGCCAGCGGTAAACGCCCGGTAGCTGTGTTCCAAGCGGATAAGTGCTGAAAGCATATAAGTACGAAGCCCACCACGAGATGAGATCTCTCATAGCACAAGCTAGTAAGTCCCCAGACAGATAATCTGGTAGATAGGTCAGAGATGTAAGAGTGGCAACATTTTAAGTCGACTGATACTAATCGGACGAGGGCTTTTCCTAACAAGAAAGGTGATTGCGAAGCTTATAATTATTATGCAACTTTCAGTGAACTGTGGCTCAGAGGAGCACGGAACGACAGATTCGCTGGTGACCAAACGTGAGGAAAACACCCGTACCCATCCCGAACACGGTCGTAAAGACTCATAGTGGTGAAAATACTTGGAGGGCGACNCCCGTACCCATCCCGAACACGGTCGTAAAGACTCATAGTGGTGAAAATACTTGGAGGGCGACTTCCTGGGAAGATAACTAGTTGCCAGCACCTAATTTAAAGAGGAAATTGATAAAAGTCAATTTCCTCTTTTTTTGGAATGGGAAGACCTCTTGCGGAAATAAACGTTAGTATTCTTTGAAAACCTCTTGTAAAAAAAGTTTGTGTGTACCATAATATTGGTGTACAAAGGATATGACATGTCTGAAACTTTAGTTTATTCACTTGATGGAAAGATTTATATAAACCTTACAAATAGATGTACGAATTCCTGTATTTTTTGTTTGCGCAATGATAAGGATGATGTTTGCGGGCAAGATATGTGGCTGGATAATGAGAATTTTACAGCAGAAGATGTCATCAGCCAGTTGAAAAATTTTGAGATGTCAAGTGAAATTACATTCTGCGGCTACGGAGAGCCGTTATTAAAATTAGATATATTAAAGGAAGTTGCAAGATATATTAAGACAAATTATCCCGGTATAAAAATTAGAATTAATACAAATGGGCATGCTAATTATGTTTACAAGAGAAATATCGTACCGGAACTTGTTGGGCTTGTTGATATGATATCAGTAAGTTTGAATGGCATGTCTGAAGCTGAATACAACGAATTTTCACAGCCTAAATTTGATGGAGCGTACGATGAAGTGAAAAAGTTTATCAAATGCTGCTCCGAGGCGGGTATAAAAACGGTTGCAAGTATTGTAGACGGCTACAAAGGTCGAAGGCTTGATGTTCAGAAATGTGAACAAATAGCAAATGAACTTGGCGCAACTCTTAGAGTGCGCGAGTGGATACAAAACGGATATTCTTAGTAATTAACTATATAACTCAAACAAAAGAAAGGACAAAAAATGAGTAATTTAGACAAAATTATGAAACCAAAAGCCATTGCGGTTATTGGTGCTTCTACAAAAGAACACACAATCGGTTCAGATATTATGAAACGGTTGCAGGAATACAATTTTAACGGGAAGATTTATCCGGTAAACCCGAAAGGTGGAATTATTGAAGGTTTACAGGCATATACATCTGTTAATGAAATCCCTGGCGAAGTTGATTTAGCAATTATTGTTGTTAATGCTAAGTTTGTTTTGGATACAATCGACCAATGTCACCAAAAAGGTATTAAGGGTTTATGTATAATTACAGCGGGCTTCAAAGAAACCGGAAAAGAGGGTGCAGAAGCTGAAAAACAACTTCTTGCAAAAGTTAGAGAATACGGTATGAGATGTGTTGGACCTAACTGCTTAGGCGTTGTAAACACTAACCCTGAAATCAGGATGGACGGATGTTTTGCTGAAAGCTTACCGGAGCGCGGACATATTGGTTTTGTATCTCAATCAGGTGCTTTAGGCGGCGGCATTTTGAATATTTTAAAAGACTTAAACCTTGGTTTTGCACAGTTTATTTCTATCGGTAACCAGGCTGATGTTAATGCTGAAACTGCTTTAGAATATTGGGAAAACGAAGACGATGTTGAACAAATTCTTTTATATATGGAATCAATTCAAAATCCGGCTAACTTTAGAAAATTAGCTTCAAGAATTTCTAAAAAGAAACCTGTATTGGCATTGAAGGCAGGTCGTTCAGCAGCAGGTGCATCTGCTGCATCTTCTCACACCGGTTCTTTGGCAGGTGCTGATAAGGCTGCAAATGCTTTGTTGGGTCAATCCGGTGTAATTAGAGAATACTCTTTGAAAAATTTATTCTCTACTGCAAAAGTTTTTGCTAACTGCCCTATTCCAAAGGGTGACAGAGTTGCAATCATTACAAACTCAGGCGGTCCCGGTATTATGGCAACTGATGCGGTTTGTGAATACGGTATGCAAATGGCAAAAATTACAGATGAAACTAAAGAAAAATTAAGAAGTTTCTTACCTTCAGCAGCATCTGTTAAAAACCCGATTGATATGATTGCTTCAGCTCCAATCGAACACTATAAGCAAACATTAGAAACAGTTATTGCAGACCCTAATGTTGATATGATTATTACAATCTATCTTCCGTTCTTGGGCTTAAAGGATATTGATGTTGCGGAAGCTTTAATGGAAATTAAGGCTAAAAATCCTCAAAAACCTGTAATTGGCGTATTTATGACAAAGAGCGAATTCTTTACAAAACTTTCTAATATGGAAGTTAATATGCCATTTTTCATGTACGCTGAAGAAGCTGCTGACGGCTTAAACAGACTTAATCAACAGAGATTGTGGATGGAAAGACCAGAAGGCAAAATCCCTGTATACGATGTAGACAGAGAAAAAGCAAAACAGATAATAAGACAATCAATTTCAGAAGGTCGTGCACAGCTAACAACACGTGAATCTATTGATGTCCTTGATGCTTACGGTATTAGAGTTTGTAAATCAGGCTTTGCAACAACAGAAGAAGAGGTTGTAGAGGTTGGTAATTCAATTGGTTACCCTGTTGTTATGAAAATGACATCAAAAACAACTTCACACAAGACAGATGTTGGCGGTGTTAGAGTAAACATCCAATCAGAACAACAGTTAAGAGCTGAATATCAAGACTTGATTTCTAAATTAACAGAAAAAGGCTTGATAGACGGTTTGGAAGGCGTAATTATCCAAGAAATGGTTAAAGGCAACCGTGAAATGGTTTGCGGTATTGCAACTGACCCTCAATACGGTCCGATGATGATGTTCGGTTTGGGCGGTGTGTTTATTGAAGTTATGAAAGACGTAACTTTCAGAATTGCACCTTTGACAGACGTTGACGCATCTGAAATGATTAAATCCGTAAAAGCATACAAATTGCTTGAAGGTGCAAGAGGCACAACTCCTGCACAAATGGATCAAATTCAGGAAACTCTGTTGAGATTATCACAGTTAGTTCATGATTTCAGCTTTATTGATGAACTTGATATTAACCCGTTGTTAATCTCTGAAAAAACAGGGGAAGGCATTGCAGTAGACGGACGTATCAAGGTAAGACTTGAAGAAGCAAAACAGGCAATTGCTTGTGAATGCGGTTCTTGCTCTTGCTGCGGATAATAAAATCTATTTGGAAAATGAGGCGCCGAAACATTCTGTTTCGGCGCCTTTTTCTACGACTTGATTATCAAACGTATTTAAACTAGAATAAGAATGCTAAAAGAAAAAGAAAGAGGCGAGAATGCTTGATATTAAACTTATTAGAGAAAACCCGGAGAAAATTAACGAACTGTTAAAAAGAAGAAATCCTGAACTTTCAATAGATGAAGTACTTGTAATAGATGAAGACCGAAGGAAAATTCAGACACAGGCTGATGAGTTGCGTTCAAAACGGAAATCAGAATCTCAAAAAATCGGCTTAATGAAGAAAAACGGAGAAAACACTGACGCAATACAAGAGGAAGTCAGAGTTTTGGGCGATGAGATTAAGGAATTGGAAGAAAAGCAAAACGAGCTTGATAATAAACAAAAAGACATTCTTTTGCATATACCGAACATTCCTGATGAAACCACACCGATTGGCTTGTCAGAAGACGATAATGTGGAAGTTTATAAATGGGGCGAGCCGCGTAAATTTGATTTTGAGGCGAAAGCTCATTGGGATATATGTGAAGAAAAAAATCTTGTTGACTTTGAACGCGGTGTAAAACTTTCACAGTCAAGATTTACGCTTTATCGCGGCAAGGGTGCAAAATTAGAGCGTGCGATAATTAACTTTTTCCTTGACTATCACACCTTAGAACAGGGTTATGAAGAAATTTTGCCGCCGTTTATGGCAAATGCAGCTACAATGACAGGTACCGGTCAATTGCCGAAATTTGCAGAAGATATGTATAAATGCGTGGATGAAGACCTTTACTTAATCCCAACAGCAGAAGTTCCGGTCACAAATATTTATGCAGGTGAAATTCTTACAGAAGATGACTTGCCAAAATATATGACTGCTTACACTCCATGTTTCCGTCGTGAAGCGGGTTCTGCCGGGAAAGACACAAGGGGACTAATCAGAGTTCACCAATTCAATAAAGTTGAACTTGTAAAACTTTGCACTCCTGAAACCAGCAAAGACGAGCACGAAAAATTGACGCAAGACGCTGAAAAAATGCTCCAACTACTTGAACTTCCATACAGGAGAGAAGCTCTTTCAACAGGTGATATAGGATTTTCAGCAAACAAATGTTGGGATTTGGAAGTCTGGATGCCGTCTTACGGTACATATAAAGAAATCTCCAGTTGTTCAAATTATGGTGATTATCAGGCAAGACGCGCAAATATTCGCTATAAAGAAAAATCAACAGGTAAAACAAGGTTTGTTCATACTATTAACGGTTCAGGTCTTGCTGTTGGAAGAACATTTGCGGCGATTTTGGAGAATTTCCAGCAGGCAGACGGGACAATTATTATTCCGGAAGTTCTTAGAAAATATACGGGATTTGACAGAATATAAAAAGAAAAAGGTTGAGCGATTTTGCTCAACCTTTTTACATCTTACCTTTGTAATTTCCTTTTTCCAATTTTCCTAATTTTTTTGTGGTATCAACCAGACTGTCCATACCATCTAATATCCCTTTTACAAGACTTGCAAATTTTGGATTGGAGGAATATTTTCTAAGCTCGATTTCAAGCTTTTCTTTTGGAAGTGATGTTCCCATTGTAAAACCTTTGGTGTAATCTTCCATATTATTTGTTATTTTAACTTTTACGCGTTGTCCGCCGGTAAAAGTCACGGGGGTAATTCTTAATTGCATTTTTAACCTTTAATTACGCCTTTTTCAAGATGTCATCTACTTTTACTTCTTTGACTTTGTCAACTTCAGCTTGCATTTTGTCAGCTTTTTTGCAGCATTTTATAATAAAGCCCATCACGCTTTGGAAACGTCCTTGTGAAGCGTCTTTATTTTCTACAAAACGATTATTTGAGACAAGTCTTGCAAGAAGTGATTTTTTGCCTTTACCAAGAAAATTAATATCTACGATATCAGTCATCCCTGAAATTTGATTTTCGTTATATTTAATATCAAGTATTTCGTTAAAAGTTTTCCACTCCTCAGGTTTTAATACAGCCTTTAAAATATCCGGCACATCTCCATGTAAGTTTATACGCCCAAATGACGGAGCTGCTTTTGTAGATGTTACGTTGTAATTTGTTTGCATACAAATTTCCCTTTCAATTGGTTACTTGTATTATTAAGTCTGAACAAAAAACTTTTTGCTAGTATTTATTAAAATTTTATACGTGTTATAATAAAAAGAGAATAGTATTTAAAGGGATATAGTATGTACGAGTTTCCATTTGAGCTTGATGACTTTCAAAAACAAGCATGCGAGATTATAAATAGCGGAGAAAGCGTTGTTGTTTGTGCACCGACAGGTGCCGGAAAGACTGTCATAGCACAACATGCAATTCATAGAGCGCTGGAGCTGGGCTGCAGGATATTTTATACAACCCCGTTAAAAGCACTTTCTAACCAAAAGTTCTATGATTTTGGCGAAAAATACGGCTATGACAAGGTTGGACTATTGACCGGCGATACCTCAATCAATCGTAGCGCACAAATTGTCATAATGACAACCGAAGTTTTTAGAAATATGCTTTACGGCACAAATTTTGGTGCTGTAGCAGATAATTTAAAAGATGTTAAATATGTTGTTTTGGATGAAGTTCACTATATGAACGACGAGCAGCGCGGGACTGTTTGGGAAGAAAGTATAATATATTGCCCGACAAATATTCAAATTATTGCGCTGTCTGCAACTGTCGCAAACTGTGATGAGTTGACTAATTGGATAAATACTGTCCACTCAAAAACAAGACTTGTTAATACTGATTTTCGTCCGGTTCCTTTGCGGTTTTACTATTTTGACAGTTCACAGCCGTTTAAATTGCTTCCTCTTTTAACTCCAAGCGGTCAACTAAACTCCAAGATTAAACCTGAAAAACCTCAATGGGCAAAAGGGCGGGATAAGCGCAAAAAATCTTATGTTAAACAAGTTATCCAAAATCTTGCGGATAATGATATGCTGCCGGCGATTTATTTTACTTTTTCAAGAAAAAAATGTGATGAACAAATGGAAAAATGCGCCGGACTTGGGCTTAATACAAGAGATGAACAGGAAAAGATTAAGGCTTTTATTGATGAATTTATTGCGGATAACCCGCATTTATACGGGAATAAACACACTGAATACTTAATACAGGGAGTTGCCTCTCACCATGCCGGATTATTGCCTGCTTGGAAAAATTTAGTAGAAAAATTATTTCAGCAAGGGCTTATTAAGGTAGTGTTTGCAACAGAAACTCTTGCAGCCGGAATAAACATGCCGGCGCGCTCAACTGTTATCAGCTCAACCAGCAAAAGAACAGACACAGGGCACAGAATGCTTACGGCAAATGAATTCTTGCAGATGTCCGGTCGAGCAGGGCGCCGCGGTATGGATGAAGTTGGTTATGTTACAATTGTCGGAACATCTTTCCAATCTCCGGATGAGGTTGCAGAACTTGTGTTAAGTAATTCTAACCCGCTAGAAAGCCGTTTTTCTCCAAGTTATTCAATGGTTCTTAATTTACTTCAAAGATTTAGCCTTGATGAGTCAAAAGAACTTATTTTGAAAAGTTTTGGCTACTATTCATCAGATTACAGACTAAAACCAATCTTAAACCAACTGGAAGCATATGATAAAGAAATCGCTGAACGAGAATTCATTTGTCCGGATGGTTTAACAGACGAACAACTTGAAAAATATGACAAAGTACGCTTTTTATACGTGCAAAACAGAATTACTTACAAAAAAATTCTCAAACAGGAAAAATCTAAAAAACGACCGCTTTCACCTGATGTTGTTGAGTTTGGCAAGCGTAATAAGGAAGAACTTGCAAATATGCAAAGTTTTGCTTGTCATCAGTGCAATCGTTATAAAAAACACTCAAAAAATGTCGAAGTAATAAAACGGATTTTAAGTAAAAAACGCAAACTCGAAAAAGAAATTGAGAAACAAAAAGATATTTACTGGAATAAATTTCTGTCACATCGCGCGCTACTTGAAGAATACGGATATCTTCAAAACGATTACCCGACAGACAGAGGCAAAACAACTTCTCAATTAAGATCAGAAAACGAACTTTATTTGGCGGAAATAATTTTTTCAGGACTTTTGGAAAATCTTACACCGTCACAGCTTGCGGGTGTGATTTGCGCATTAACTACAGAAGATTTAAGGATTGAAATTCCATATATTCCGTTTTCAGAGCAAGTTAGAAAAACTCTTAATCAAATAAGAAATATTAAACGCAAACTGGAAAAAGCTCAGTCAAGATACGATATTGAGACCCCGCTTTATATCAATCCTTATTTTAGCTCTCTGATTGAACTTTGGGTTGAAGGCGCAGAATGGGAAACAATATCTGAACAGATTGAAATCGGTGAAGGCGATATTGTAAGAGCCTTTAAACGAGTTGTCGATGTGCTAAGACAATTAACAACGGTTGATAATATTCCGGATACACTTGTTTTCACAGCGCGCGAAGCAATTGACAAAATCCAGCGCGCTCCGGTTGATATAGATTAAATTATCGGCAAAATAAAACTCCCGGAAATTCTTCCGGGAGTTTCGAGTTTATATTTTCCATTAACCTTGTCCTGTGTAGTTTGGAGCCAAGTTCTTGGCGTCTGCCTGTTCCATTTTCTTGCAAGCATCGTAATCTGCCTGAGCTGCCTGAACTTGTGTTTCCAGTGAATCTTTTTCTGTTTGTAATGAATCCTCTTCCATTTTTAATGGTTCTAATAATGTATCGTTTAAGTTTTCAAAGTATTCTTCAATACGGTTCTTTTCTTGAGCTATTCTCATTTCCATATTAGCTTTTGTGCTCTGAACTAATGTTTGGTATTGAGAATATTGGACTTTTTCATCATCACTCAGTGTAGAATTGTTAGAGTTTATTAAATCTCCAACTCCGGTAAGTTGTNTTTCATCATCACTCAGTGTAGAATTGTTAGAGTTTATTAAATCTCCAACTCCGGTAAGTTGTGTATTTGAACCCATTTTTGCAAAAATAGCTCCAAATCCTTGAGCATCTGCAAAGCCTTGTCCGCCTAAAATGGCTGTACCCTGTTGCTGCATCGCGGACAGGTTGTTTAAAGCCATTTTCTTCTGGGTTTCAATCATTTTACTGGTTGTTTCAATCTGGCGAGTTGCACGTCTCAATTTGGATTGAACGCGCATCATACGAGCTTGGAGCTGTCGTACCCGACGCCCTGCCGCTAGTTTGCCAAATGCTCCTAATAAGAAACCCATTGTTCTAGTATCCTTGTGTTAGTGTCCTCGTAATTATATAAAGTATTTATTTTCTTGATAATTGCCTTTTTATTGCCAACATGTTAAGAATTGTAACAATACTGTTCAATATTTTAGTATATACTTTGTATATAAGCCCTTGTATAATCAGGTATTTAAGCCTTTATACACCAGTTGAAAATTTAACATGTTTTTTTTATTATTAATAAAAATTTTGTTAATGAAGGGATGGTTCCATGCTAAAAAAGTTTTTTAATCCAAAAATTATTATTTTTACAATATTAATAATTTCTTTGTTATTTTTAATGCCAAAAATTGCAGGACTGTTAATGATATTATTTGCATCATACGTATTTGCAGCTGCTTTAAACCCGTTTGTAAATAAACTTCAAACAAAGATAAAAAATCGTGCAGCTTCGGCTTCAATTATTGTATTAGCGGCGATTGTTGCTCTATTTGCTTTGATTTTGCCAATAATTGTAATGTGCTACAAAGAAATCGAGTTATTAATCGCAATAATGCCGCAAAAGGCTGCAAACCTTTATGCTTTTGTTACAAGTACAAAAATTTACGGTCATACCGTTGCAGAGTTTGTTCCAATGGATAATTTAGCAAACGCCGGCAGCACGCTTGCTCAAAACGTATTCAGTCAGTCTGTAAATATTACAATGGCGGCTGCACAAATGGTTTTTGTAACCTTGGCGCTTATGATGTTTATATATTATATTCTTGTTGATAAACAGTATTTGAGAGATAAGTTTATTGAATTTTTCCCGCCTGATTTAAAACAAAAAGCCGGTGATATATTATATAATATTACATCAAAAGTCGGAAACTACGTAAGAGCACAGGTTTTGTCAATGATAACCGTAGGTGTTATGGTAACTGTTTCTGTTGCGATTTTGGGAATTGAATATCCGATTTTACTTGGGTTAATTGCCGGTATCTGTGAAATTATCCCGGTTTTAGGTCCAACAATTGCTATTGCTGTTATTGTTGCCATTGCATTTCCTCTTGGTTGGGGCAAAATCACGCTTGCAGTTATCTTTTTCCTTGCAATCCAGCAAATTTCAAATTATATGATAAGACCGTTCTTGTTTGGTAAATTTATGGCACTTCACCCGATTACGATTATGGTTGCATTGTTTGTTGCAGAAGAATTTTTGGGTGTATGGGGCGTAATTTTATCACCTGCAATTGCAGCTATGATATGCGTACTTATTGATGAACTTTACCTCAATCCAATGAATGCCAAGGAGCCGGAAAGCCATTTTGAGTAGCGAAACCTTTTTATATCAGCCTGTTATAAAGAAAAATTTTGACTGCCATATGTGGTTCTTATTCCCGGGTTGTGAGGCTTTTGCAATGTCATCTTTAGGGTATTTATGGCTTTATCGGGCAATTGACATGCTTGACGGGGTTGAGATTGAACGGGTTTATTCTGATACTAAAACAACAAAGATTATGCGCGACAAAATCTCTCTCATAGGCATTTCGTTCACGTTTGATACTGATTTTTTAGAAATATTCAAATTTTTAGAGAAAAATAAATTTGCCTTCAAAGCCGCTGAACGCAAGCCAAGTGACCCGCTTATCTTTGCCGGCGGTCCTGTAATTACATCTAATCCTGAACCCTACCGTGAAATCTTTGACTTCATGATAATAGGCGACGGCGAGGGCGTAAATGTAGATGCAGTAAGAATTTGCCAAGAACTCCAAAATGCGCCCAAAGAAGCCATATTAAAAGCTCTTTCAAAAGTTGAGGGTATCTATGTCCCGTCATTTTCTCAGCCACGGGTCAAAAAGCTTACCAAAAGGCTCTCAGAATGTATTTATACCCCGATAATCAGTGACAAAGCCTTTTTCCCTAATACATTTATCTTAGAAGTCGAGCGAGGCTGCGCAAACCGTTGCGGCTTCTGCCTTGCGTCATATATGAATTTGCCAATTCGTTTTGTTGAATACGAAAAAATCATTGCTAGCTTAGATTTAGGATTACAATATACCAATAAAATCGCGCTTTTGGGGGCTCAAATTACCGCCCATCCCCGATTTAAGGATGTTTGCAAGTATGTAGAAAAGCGAATTGACGGCGGCGAACAAATAAATATGAGCGTTTCATCTTTGCGGGTTGATTCGTTTATCCCGGAAATTGTTAATACACTTGTAAAAGCCGGACAAAAAAACTTAACCCTGGCAATTGAAGCCGGCAGCGAGCGTTTGAGACGTGTCATTAACAAAAACCTTACAGAAGAACAAATTTATAAAGCGATTGATGTGGCAATACAATGCGGGCTTCATGGGATGAAATTCTACGGTATGATTGGACTTCCAACAGAAAATCAGGAAGATATCGAAGAAATAGTTAATCTTACCCGCCGAATTAAGGAAAAATACAAGCGTTTTGACATATCTTTCGGGTTTTCAACCTTTGTTCCTAAAGCAAATACGCCATTTCAGTGGTTTGGAAGGGACAGTGAAAAGTCGCTTGATGCCAAGACAAATTATCTGAAAAAAGAATTGCATAAACTTGGGGTTCAAGTAAGCGTTTCCAGCGCAAAATGGGACTATTATCAGGCGGTTTTATCACGCGGTGACAGTAATTTGACTGATTATATAATAGAAGTCTACAAACAGGGCGGCAAAATCGGCGCATTCAAAAAAGCAGCAAAAACTTTGGGAATTGATACAGATTATTATGCCTTAGAAACTTATGAGTATGATAAGTCTTTACCTTGGGATTTCATTGACATTCGCCCGGGGAAAGACTTTTTGATAAGCGAAAGCAAAAGACTTGTTTCTATCACGTCCTAGAGTGTTGATGTACAGTTTGGACATTTTGTTGCTCTAGCATCAATTGTTGTAAAGCAGTATGGGCATTCTTTTGTTGCCAGCGCTGCTGCTGCGTCATCGGTTTTCTTATCCGCTCTTAGTTTATTTATCATTTTTATTAGGAGAAATACCGCAAAAGAAACAATAACAAAGCTTATCAGGGTATTTATAAAAACTCCGTAGTTGATTGTGACCGCGCCTGCTGCTTGTGCTGCATCAAGGCTTGGATAGTGAACCCATTTCCCGTTATAATCAGGTAAGACAAAGTATAATTTTGAAAAATCAACTTTTCCTAAAATCCACCCTAGCGGCGGCATAATAATATCTTTAACCAAAGAATCTACGATTTTTCCAAATGCAGCACCGATAATTATACCAACAGCCATGTCAATGACATTTCCGCGCATAGCAAAGGTTTTGAACTCATCAGCGTATTTTTTCAATCTTTTTAGCATAAATTTCTCTCCATAAGTAACGATAAGCAATTATAACCGGTGGAAACTTCATTGTCAAACCACGGCTAGGGATTATATTTGATTAAATCTTTTACTACTTCGCTGGCAATAATAAGTCCGGCAGCAGGCGGCACAAACGCATTACTTCCAGGAACTTTTGGTGCTGTGGCGGTTGGTTTTATTGGGATTTCTTTAGAGTAAACGACTTTGACATTTTTAATCCCGCGTTTTTTGAGTTCTGTTCTAATCACCCGTGCAAGCGGACAAACCGATGTTTTGGAAATATCCGTAACTTCAAGCATTGCGGGGTTCATCTTGTTTCCTGCTCCCATGGCGCAAATTATCGGAACTCCGACAGACTTTGATTTTTCAATTAAAGCAAGTTTTGCACTTACTGTATCAATTGCATCAACTACATAGTCATAAACTGTAAAGTCAAACGTATCAGCATTTTCCGGTGTAAAAAAAGTTTGATATGTCTTTACAGCTACATTGGGGTTAATTTCAAGAATTCGTTGTTTTGCAGCTTCAACTTTTGGCATGCCAAGGGTTTGGTGAGTTGCGATAATTTGCCGGTTTAAATTTGACAGGAAAACTTCATCACTATCAATTAAATCAATTGCGCCGATTCCGCTTCTTATAAGCGCTTCCACCACATATCCCCCGACACCCCCTATTCCAAAGACGGCTATTCTGGAGTTTTGAAGTTTTTCAAGCGCCTGTGTGCCTATAAGTAGTTCTAATCGTGAAAACTGTTCTGTCATATTGTTTATTATAAAACAAATTAAGATTTTTTAGAAACAAATTTAATTCCGATTTGGTTAAGAGCTTCTTTAAAATTTTCGCAAACGTTGGAAACTTCAATCCATTTGTTATGGAAAATTGCAGGCTTTTTGTGCTTGTTTACTAAATCAAGAACTTCATTATATAAATATTGACGTCCTTTGTTAAGATTTTGAGGCACGATAATATCAGCCCTTGGGGTAAATGTTGGGGTAGTTTTAGCTATTCTCATTTTGAAAATTCTCCTTTTCTCTATAATATCATAAAAACTGTAAAAATATTTTTTGCTTCTTTACAAACCTGACAAAAAAATACTGTACAATAAAATTCCTGAGAACTCTTGGGGTAATAGGCATATCGCCTAGCAAAGCTATCCGTGGTAGTTTAGATACGCCGGTAGGATTTCAAATACATCGCCAACAATTCCTGTGTCTGCAATGTCAAAAATAGGGGCGTTTTCATCATTGTTGATTGCAATAATATGTTCAGAACCGCTCATCCCAACAGTATGCTGGATTGCTCCTGAAATTCCGCAAGCAATATAAACTCGCGGTTTTACGGTTTTGCCGGTTTGTCCTACTTGAATTGATTGCGGCGCCAGACCCATTTCAACTGCAGTGCGGGTTGCAGCAACTGTTGCGCCGATTGAGCCGGCAAATTTTTTTAACAGTTCAAACCCTTTTTCATTTTTCATTCCTTTGCCGCCGGCAACAATTATTTCGGCTGAATCAAGGTCATTTATTACTGTATCAATTGTTTTTTTGAAGTCCACTATTTCTACATTATTTTTGAGGTAAGAAATATTAACAGGACATGAAACAATCTCAGTTTGGACAAAACAGTCTTGCTGATTGACTTTAAACACATTTGGTCGAACCGTTGCCATTTGCGGATAGGTTTTACATAAAATCGTTGCCATTAGTTGACCGCCAAAAGTCGGACGTGTTGCTGCAAGCTGCCCTTTTTCGTTTATATCAAGCTCAATACAATCTGCTGTCAATCCTGTTCCAAGAGCTCCGGAGACGCGCGGTGCAAGGTCTCGTCCTTGGTTTGTTGCACCGATTAGCAATATCTCAGGTTTTATTACGCCTACTAAATCAACTAAAAGTTTTGAATAATAATCTGTTGAATAGTTTGCAAGCTTTTCATCTTCAAAGCAGTAAACTTTATTAACACCTTTGTTTTGAAATGCTTCAGTAAACGTCCGGGTAAGTCCCGGGCGGCAAAAAATTACAGCATTCACTTCAGCACCGTTAAGTTTTTTACTGAGTTCTTTAGCCTTGTCAACAAGTTCAAAAAACACTGTATGAATGTAATCTTCACGCGTTACCTGAGCATAAATTAATATCCCTGAATATTCACTCATCGCAACCTCCCGAATGTTTTTCAATTGTTTCTCTCAAGAGTTGAACGCTGTCCGCGGTATTCATTTTGTATTTTTTTGCATTGTGAGTTGAAACATTGCGAAAAGCTTTGCTTACATAAGTTGGAGAACCTTTAATCCCTGTTTTTTCAGGTGTTAAGCCAATATCTTCCATTGTACAAATTCTTACGGGCTTTTTAGCTGCTGAAATTATTCCATTAATTTTTGCCCTGCAGGTTTCAAAATCCTGTTTCATGACACAAATAAGCGCCGGTGTGGATACTTTTACGGTCTCAATGCCGTCTTCAAGCTCGCGGGTAAGTGTTAAGTTTTTATCTGAACAATCAATGCAGTCTTTGACATAAGTTACCTGAGGTATATCAAGAAAATTCGCAATCGCGGGACCGGTTTGAGCCGTATCACCGTCAACTGCAAATTGCCCGCATACAATCAAGTCAAAATCCGGCATTACCGTTCGGATTGCTCGAGATATTGTAAGCCCTGTTGCGTAAGTGTCTGAGCCTGCAAATTTTTTATCAGAGATTAAAACCGCGCTGTCACATCCAAGCGCCATTGTTTTTCTGAGCATGCTTTCAGCTTGCGTTGGTCCCATTGTAAAAACCGTAATATGAGAACCTTCAATTTGTGATTTTAGATTAAGTGCAAGTTCTGCAGCATAAGTGTCATAAGGATTTATAACACTTTCCACCCCTTCTCTTTGTATGGTATTATGTTCTGTCCACTTGATATCTGTAGTGTCAGGAACCTGTTTTATACACAATGCGATTTTCATAATTTAATTATTGCTGTTTTGCACGTTGTTTTTGATTAGCTTCAAGCAGTGCATTGTATGCTAATAAATACATAGAACACTTTTGAACGCTTGGAACATACCATGCGCATTTAGTTTGGCTGCATACCATATCAATACCTGAATTTATACTAATTAACGGACAAACCGGAATATCATTTTTTCCCATATCTTTGCTACTCTCCTATATTTTGTGCTTGTTTTAGTAAGTTACAATTTTCACTGCGTTTACGCTCTTGGTCTTTATAAATCCTTGTTCTGTTGATAACTTCATCAAAATCAATCTTGTGGGCGTCAAAATCAGGTCCGTCAACACACGCAAATTTTGTTTCGCCTCCAACAGTAACCCTGCAAGCTCCGCACATTCCTGTACCGTCTACCATTATCGGATTCATGCTTGCTTCAGTGTAAATGCCTTTATCTCTTGTTAAATCAGCAACCGCTCTCATCATTGGCATTGGACCAACCGCGATTACATAGTCAACTTTTTCTCTGTCAATAATATCTTTTAAAACAGTTGTTCCAAAACCTTTTATCCCGTATGAGCCGTCATCTGTTGTCAAATAAAGTTCAGAACATGCTGTTTTCATCTTGTCTTCCCAAAATAGTAAGTCTTTTGTTCTGGCACCGGAAATCATATAAACTTTGTTTCCTGCTTCTTTTAATGCCTTTGAAATAAGATAGCATGGCGCTGCTCCATATCCTCCAGCAACACATACTGCTGTTCCGTAGTTTTTGATGTCTGTTGGTTTACCTAAAGGACCAACAATATCAATAAGCTCATCACCTGCATTGAGCTGTGCAAGTTTTTTGGTAGAATAACCCACAGCCATGAAAACAAGAGTTAGTTCACCTTTTTCTTTATCAACATCAGCGATTGTTAAAGGCACGCGCTCGCCGTCTTCTTCAACCCTGAATATTATAAATTGACCCGCTTTTGCATTTCTGACAACATATGGCGCGTCAACAGTTATCTCAAATTGGTTTGGACAAATTTCTTTTTTTGAAAGTATTTTATAGCCCATTTTTCTCTCCACCTTATTTAATCGTATTATACTATAAATTTGAAATTTTGTATATACACTTAATCTTGACAGAATTATCGTACATTTTACACTAAATGTTACAAATGTAAAGTCCTTGTTATGAGCGGGTTTTAGCTATGTCAAAATTGCAAATTTTCTCCATGGGGTTGAAATTTTAAATTTTTGTAATATTATGGTTACATAAACACATTCAAAAAAGACGAAATCTTATCAAAAAGTAAGAACAAAAAGTAGTTTTTGGAGAATTTCAATTTACAACTAGAGGATTACATTTTGAAAAAATTATTACTATTCACTATTGCACTAGTGTTCATGTCATGTGCGCCGGTGCACGCAGCCAATGTCAATACAGTAAAGGCAGCGATAGTAAAACATTCTATCGAAATGGGCGTAGATCCAGCAATTACACTAAGCATTGCAAAATCAGAATCAGGTTTCAGACAGGAAGCGAGAAGTCCGCGAGGTGCGGTTGGTGTCTTCCAGTTAGTACCTTCAACCGCAAGAAGAATGGGCTTAAATCCGTATTTACTTGATGATAATATCAAGGGCGGTATTATGTACTATAAATCAATGTACAAAATGTTCGGATCTATGGAATTGGCTTTAGCAGCTTACAACGCAGGACCGGGTAATGTAAAAAAATACCGTGCTGTCCCTCCGTTTAGCGAAACTAAAAGATACGTAGCAAGAATTATGACTGATTACAGACACTTGAAGGCTCATCCTGATCCGGCAATTGTTGCAGCTAAAAACGGTAGTGTTCCAACGACACTTAAAGGTGCGCAAGTTATTGCAAACACCCCGGGAAAACCTGCTCCGTTGCCAATGGTTAAGATTGAGCAGTCAAGAAACCTGAATGTCGAATTGATTAAAGAAATTCCAATGGAAGTCGAGGTCAAGTCTCAATCAGTTGCTATTTAGTTTTTGGTTATGAAATTTAACAAAAGGTCGAGTTTTCACTCGGTCTTTTGTTTTGCTGGTAATATTTTTAACTTTGTATTATCATAATTATATGGAAAAGAGAACATTATTCAGCGAAAAACCTGTAAATATAGGTATTGAAAGTAATTGTGATAATTATATTATGGCAATAGAATCAAGCTGCGATGAAACAGCTTGTGCTATTGTGAAAAACGGACGCGAGGTTATTGCAAATATTGTTGCCTCACAAATTAAAACGCATGAAAAATTTGGCGGAGTTATCCCGGAAATTGCTGCACGTGAACATCTTGACGCAATAAATGTTGTTGTACAGGAAGCATTTGATGTCTCAGGGTTAAAACCTGAAAATATTACAGCTTTTGCAGGAACTGTAGGTCCGGGGCTTGTCGGGTGTTTGCTTGTCGGGTTGAATGCAGCTAAAACACTTGCTCTTGTACATGACAAACCGTTTATCGGTGTTAATCATTTGAATGCGCATTTGTGTGCAAATTATATTGATACAGAGCTGAAACCTCCGTTTATGGCACTTTTAGTTAGCGGAGGACATACACAAATTATTGATGTTGAATCCTATTCAAAACAGACAATTTTAGGCGAAACTATTGATGATGCGGTTGGGGAGGCTTATGACAAAGTTGCAAGACTTATCGGGCTGCCGTATCCCGGAGGTCCAAGACTGGATAAGTTAGCGCAAATAGGTAATCCGCATGCGTTTGAATTACCGCAAGCAAAAGTCGACGGATATAATTTCAGTTTCAGCGGTCTAAAAACAGCGGTATTACGTTTAGTTAAATCTTTTGACGGGCAAGAAATGCCGGTTAATGATATTTGCGCAAGTTTTCAGGAATGCGTATCAAAAACTTTAGTTAAAAAGTTGCGACATGCACTTGAAGAACGAGGATATAAGCAAGTAGTAATTGCAGGCGGTGTTGCTGCTAATTCTGAAATCCGCAAAAAAGTTTTTGCACTTGAAAATGAAGGGTATAAAGTTTTTGCACCAGCAATGAAGTATTGTACTGATAACGCTTCAATGGTCGCTTCTTGTGCTTATTTTAACACTAATACATTTGATGACGTTGATGTTGAAGTCTTTTCCCGTGTAAGCTAACGCCATGGATAATGGAATCGGGAATATAACGCTCGCATATAGCGATGAATAGACTTTATTCTTCTTTTAGCTGCGCTATTATCTTTTTTACCCCGTCAAATTTTGCAAGTTTTGAAGCGCTATCTTGAAGGTGTTTAAGTTTTTCAGGATTGTTTATTAGTTGTGATAACGCGTTCTGTAATGTTTCAGGGTTTGTTTCAGCATCTTCTAAATACATGCCTGCACCCTGTTCGAGCATACATTTTGCGTTCTTTCTCTGGTGGTCTGCTGCTGCGTGCGGATATGGAATATAAATTGCAGCAACCGAACTTGCGCAAAGTTCTGAAATACTTAACGAGCCGGCTCTTGAAATTGCAATATCACATGACTTTAAAACAATTGCCATATTGTCAAAATACGGCTTTACAATAAGGTTTTTATCCCGCTTAAATTCAGGATATACCACTTCTAACTGTTTGATTACGCTGTCAAAATTCTTTTTCCCTGTTTGAAAAATTATTTGTACATAGTAATCTTGAGAAAGGGTTTTTAAAATCCCGATAGAAGCCTGGTTGATTGTTTTTGCCCCTTGTGAACCGCCCATAATGCAGATTGTTAATTTTTTCGGGTCAAGATTAAGTTCTTTTCTTGCCTCAAGTTTTGAAATTGTTGCAAATTCACTTCTGATAGGGTTTCCGTTAGTTCGACAGTCAGGGTTATTTAATCTTTCTTTTGCAGCGTCAAATGCTATAGAAACACTTTTCGCAAACGGAGCAAGTTTCCTTGTAACCAGTCCCGGGTTAGCATCGCAATCGTGCATTACAAACGGAACTTTCATTGTAAGTCCCGCCAAAAGCACCGGCGCAGACACATAACCTCCGGTTCCAAAAATTCTGTTCGGTTTGTATTTTACTATATAAAAACAACATTTTATCCATGCAAAAAACATTTTTACTGCCCATATGACTAGTGCTAAGCTTATTTTTCTTGGCATGCCTGAAGATTTAACTGGTAGAAATTCATAATTTTTGTCCTTAACAATCGTTGCTTCAAGATTATCTGGATTTCCAACATAGTAAATCTTTTCAGTGTCTTCCTCTTTTAAAAGCTCGTCCGCAACTGCAATTGCAGGATAAATATGTCCGCCTGTGCCGCCGCCTGTTATGAAGTAAGTCTTTTTATTCATTAATTTCAGTCCTTATTCTTTTAATTCTCTGTTTTGAAATGTTCAATAAAACCCCAACCATTGCAAGTGATACAATAATAGATGTTCCGCCGTAGCTTATAAATGGCAGCGTAACCCCTGTTACAGGGAAAAATGAGCTGGCAACCGCCATATTTAAAAACGCCTGAAACCCGAAAACAAAAACAATACCTATTGCCAGAAGTTTTCCGTACATATCAGGACAGCGTTTTGCTATTCTCATTCCCCGATGAACGAGTGCCACAAATAGCCCAACTACAAACAAACAGCCAAGAAATCCAAATTCTTCTGCTATTATTGCAAAAATAAAGTCAGTATGACATTCCGGCAAATACGCAAGCTTTTGAATGGATGAACCATAACCGCTTCCCCAAAATCCGCCGGATGCAAACGCAATCAAAGACTGAATGATGTTGTATCCCTTGCCAAGAGCGTCTGTTTCAGGATTAAGCCAAATATTTATTCTGTCCATTTGATATCCTTGGAGAAGTTTTGGTGCAAGCGCAAGCCCCCCAACCCCTGCAATTCCGCCTAATATGGCAAGAATTATCCTTGAACCGCCGGCTGCTAAAAATAATACAAGTCCGGTAAGCGCCAAGATTATTGTCATACTCAGGTTTGGCTGTATAAAAATTAGTCCAAGTATCACTATCATTGGTATATAAGTACTTGTCCAACTTTTTGCATCCAAAAGGTCAGCTTTTTCTTTAAAACAGGTTGCTGCAAGCATACAAAATAATGGTTTTGCAAACTCAGACGGCTGCAATTGCATAAATCCAAGGTTTATCCAGCGTTTTGCACCGTTAATTGTCACTCCAAGCGGTGTAAATTTTAGTATTACTAATAAAGCAATTACAATCCAGAGGAATTTTGTATTAAATTTTTCAAGCTTTTTATAATCATAATGTGCCAGAAACGCCATTGCTCCAAAGCCTGCAATGGCATAGATAAACTGTTTTCCTGCAAAAGTTGCGACATTCACGCCTTCTCTCATACATTTTGGTGCTGTAGCAGAAAATATCGCAAGAAAACCTATAATAACCAAAAAAGTTACTATCACTAAAAGCGACATGTCAGCAGAAGAAAGAATTACATTCCCGTATTTTTTCTTTCTTTTTTCTCTGTGTTCGCGTTCCTGTCTTTTAGGTGATTTATACTCTCTGTAAGACATATTCCCTGAATACTTCTCCTCTGTTTTCGTAGCTTGTGAACATGTCAAAACTTGCGCATGCAGGCGATAACAAAATAACATCCGGATGAAGTTCTATTCCTTTATCTATCGCATCCTGCATTGTTTTTTCACGGATAATATTGTCAAAACCGTTTTGTTTAAGGTTTTGTTCAAACCTTTCTGTTGCTTCGCCAATTAGTATAACGGTTTTGATGTGTTTTTTTATTGCCTCGCAAAATTCTGTTAAATCAGTGTTTTTATCCCTGCCGCCGGCAATTAACGCTACATCAACATTGTTAAATGAATTTATCGCAACAATTGCAGCTTCCGGGTTTGTGGCTTTTGAATCGTTATAAAACGTTATGCCGTCTTTTTGTGTAATTTTTTCAAGCCTATGTGCCGGTGCTTTGAATTCTGTTATCGCTTGCCTGATTGTATGATTATCAAGTCCTGATAATTTAGCGCAAATGATTGCACACATTATGTTCTGGTAATTGTGTTCACCTAATAGCGGGCAATCAGATAGTTTAATTATAGGTTCTTCAATTCCGTCTTGTTTAAAAATTATTTCGCCGTTTTTTTCATAGCAGCAGTTATCGCCGATATTTCCGGCAAACATAAATAATTTCCCTTTTGCTCTATGTGAAAATTCTAAAAGTTTTGGGTCTTTTGCATTTAATACACTGTATTTTGGGGCTTGCGGGTCAAGAAAAACTTTTGCTTTGGCTTTAAAGTAGTTTTCAAGTCCCTGATGCCAATCAATGTGGTCAGGTGTAAAGTTTGTCCAAACTGATATAAACGGCTTTAATGACGGGCTCATTTCAAGTTGGAACGAGCTTGCCTCACAAACAAAATAGTCTAAGTCCTCATTAGCAATTGAACATGGCGGACAACCGATATTCCCGCAAGCTTTTACGTTAAGTTTTTTAGACAGGATAAATTCTGTAAGAGCTGTGGTTGTTGTTTTTCCGTTGGTTCCAGTGATTATAATAAACGGAATATCTGTTTGTTTATATGCAAGTTCAAGTTCTGAAATCACAGGGATATTTTTGCGTTTAAGTCTTTGGATAATTTCGCTGTGCGGTGGAATTCCGGGGCTTGTGACTGCCAAATCTGTTCCGTCAATAAACTCATCAGAATGCGCGCCGTATTCCACTTTTATTCCTTCATTTTTAAGTCTTTCAACTTTAGGTAAGTTTTCTTCGCTTACCTTTTTACCTTCTGTTAAATAAACTTGTGCCCCCTGGTTTTTTGCAAATTCTGCGGCTGCAATCCCGCTTTTTGAAAGTCCTAAAACCAGAACTTTTTTCCCTAATATTCCCATTATAAAATCCCTCTGCTGAATATTTCAAATAAAACTACCGCAATTACTGACAAAATCAGAGATACTGTAGAAAATACAATAACAACTTTTTTTTCATTCCACCCAAGTTTTTCAAAATGGTGATGAATTGGTGCCATTTTAAAAACTCTTTTGCCGGTGGTTTTGAAACTTGTAACCTGAATTATTACAGATAAAGTTTCAATTACAAAAACTCCGCCGATAAATATAAGCAAGAATTCAAACTTACCTAAAACTGCTAACGTCCCTAATAGCCCACCGATTGCAAGTGAGCCGGTGTCGCCCATAAATACTTCGGCTTTTGGTTTGTTGAATTTTAAAAAACCTAATAACGCGCCGGCAACTGCTGCTGAAATTATCGCGAGCTCAGTTTCACCCATTGATAATGAAATTGCAGCACATGCAATAAACGCCGGCACTCCACAACCTGCCGCTAATCCGTCAAGTCCGTCTGTTAAGTTATAAGCGTTTGATGAACCTGTTATGATAAATACTGCAAACAACGGGTAAAACCATTTTAAATCCAAAACCAGGCTTCCAACCGTAAATGTACAGGCATTTGGGTTAGTTATTGTTAAAAATAAAGTAGGTAAAAGTGCTATTGCAATTTGTCTGTAAAGTTTGCCGCGAGCTGATAAACCGTCATTGCCTTTGCCTTTTATTTTAATATAATCATCTTGAAATCCGGCAAAAGTATAGAAGACAAGAGTTATAATTGTGATAAGTGCAATTGTTGTCATTTTTTGAGCTAATAGCAATGTTGTCACTGCCGCCATAATTATTGCTGCAATTATGAAAACTCCGCCGGTTGTTGGTGTTCCTTGCTTTGCTGCGTGGTTTTCAGGTGCAACATCTTTGATGTATTGACCGATTTGCTTCTTTTTGAGCATGTCAATATACGGAACCCCGAAAAGCATACACAAAACCATTCCCAATAAGAATGCTATTGTTATCATTATCATAATTTAATCATCCCTCTTTTTACTTTTTCCAAAATTTGCTCAAACTGCATTGAGCGTGATGCCTTCAAAAATATTGTATAACCACCGTTTAATTTTTCAAGAATGTAACATGAAACATCATCGGTTGAGCTGAAATTATGTGTCTCAAACCCGTTGTCTTTAAGAACTTTGCCGATTTCAAGAGCTAAATCTCCAACTGTAAGAAATTTAACATCTTTACCTTTGCAAACTAGGCTTAGATATTCCCCAACCTGTCTATGGTATAAAACTTCATCTTCTCCAAGTTCGCCCATATTGCCTAAAACAACCACCGGATTTTGATAAAGTTCAACAAAAGTTTTTACAGATGCTTTCATTGACTCAGGGTTTGCGTTGTAACTGTCGTTTATAAATTTAATTTCTCCGATTTCTTCTGTTTCCCAGCGTTTTTCAATGGGGCGGTAATATGCAAGCCCTTTCCTAATCTCATCAGGCGTCATTGAAAGTTTTAAACCTGTTTCAATTGCAGCTAGTGAGTTTTCAATGTTGTAATCTCCTTCTACATTGAGTTCATAAACTTCGTTCTTGTATTCAAACTTTGAGTAAGAAAGTGATGTTTCAATAATTTTGACATCATCAATGGAGTAATATATTTTTTCTCCGGAAAAATTTGCATGTTTTTTTATAATATCCTGGTTTTTAGCTATAAAAACACCTTGTAGGTTAAGTCCGGACAGAATTTCACATTTTGCTTTTGCTATATTATCTAAACTCCCAAGCCGTCCTACATGTGCTGAACCGGAGTTTGTTATTACTGCAATATCAGGGTTAAGGTGCGTTGATATTAACTCAATTTCGCCAAGTCCGCGCATTCCCATTTCAACAATAAGTACTTCTGTATCATTTGGCATCTCTAAAACCGTCTGGCAAAAACCGATTTCATTATTGTGGTTTGAAAATGTCTTATGCGTTTTGAATTTTTGGCTCAATACAGAATACATAATTTCTTTTGTTGTTGTTTTGCCGGAACTTCCGGTTATTCCTATAACTTTTGGCGCAAGTTTATTTCTATAATATTTTGCAATATTAAGATAAGCATCAAGAGTATTTTCAACCTTCAAAACCAGTTTTGCTGTGTTTGTAATTCTGTCACTTGTTGTAAAATAAGCATTTATCGCCGGGTTGTCAATAAATTTTTCCCCATCAAAATTTGCACCTTTAAGTGGTAAATAAATATCTGTGCCTTTAATTGTTCGGGTATCAGTAGAAATCCCGAAATCTTGCGTACCCTCAGCTTCATCTTTTAATACAACCGCATTTGTTGCCCTAATCAATTCATCTTTAAACATCATAAATATATAATACTTCAAAAATAGAATGTAGGCTGAAATATTAAATTATATTTTGTATGGATAATCATTTTTGAATTCCCAATTATCTATGTATAGTAGTTTTGTACAATTTCTGTAATGGTTTTTACACGACCTTAAAGCGTCTTCTCTGTTTGGGGTTGTCGTAGTTGTAAGTTCACCTTTTTCATTCCATTCATAAACATAACCCGGAACGCCTGTTGTATAAAAAACAAACCGGTTTTTGCCATCTCCCAAGTTATCTAAATTCTTATTATCAATGACATTGGTTTGTGTACAATCTTTATTCTCAGGACAAAAAAGTATGTGAACACAGGCTGTTCCGGCAGTGCAGCCTGATTTTGCAATAAGCATTGCGCTGCCATCAGGAAACCCTGCAAAAACTCCAACTTTAGTCTTGCTAAGGTGGGCAAATTTTACATAAGGTACATAATAGGTATTTACATATTCAAACATTTCATCAGGATTTGCCACTGATTTTAAAATATCTTCCCCTGACATTGATATATTTCCACCTTCTGTTGCACGGTAAATTGTTTGCATGTATACAGAGTAAAATTTTTTTAACCTTGTACTTTTAACTTTTTTCCTATAGTAAGACATCATAGTTGGAATAGTCAAAGCTGCAACTACTCCGATAATACCAATTGTAATCAGTGTTTCAGCAAGTGTGAAACCTTTTTTATTTTTCATACATACCTCCTATTTGTTATTTATACAATAACGCGCATGCGCGTTATTGTCAATATGAGATAAGCAACATATGCGTTGTTCTGGTTCCTGTAAAAACGATATATTATGATTAAGAACAACGCGTATGTGAAGGGTATATTATGAAAGAACTTTCAGCACAACAGATAGGTAACATTATTAAAAATGCCAGAAAATACGCTGGTTTTACCCAATTTGAACTGGCTGAACTTGTGGGGATTGATGATAAACAAATTGGGAAAATTGAGCGCGGAGTTCATTATCCAAGTGTACCAACGTTTTTAAAAATGCTCAAAGTTTTACAAATTAATATTGATAAGTTTTATTCAGACGATGTACTTTATCTTTCTGAACAGGAAAACAAGCTTGTTCGCCTTGCGCGCAAACTTAGTCCGGAGCAAACTGAAAAAGCTTATAAACTGATTAAGGTTTTGATATCTGATTAATTAACAAATTTTAAAACTACTTGACAGTGAAATTTTAGTGATAGATAATGATTATACGTGATTAGTATGGGTCACTCGTTATATAAAACCCCACAAGGGTTACGAAACCCGCAAATGAAAGGAAAATAAGATGTACGCAATAGTCGAAACCGGCGGAAAACAATATCAAGTCGAAGAAGGTCGTTACGTTGATATTGAATTATTGGAAGGCGAAACTGATTCAAAAGTTGTTTTTGATAAAATCGTCATGGTTGTAAACGGTAAAAAATCTAAAGTAGGTCAACCTTATGTATCAGGCGCATCTGCTGAAGGTAAAATTGTTATGCACGGTAAAGCAAAGAAAATTATCGTGTTCAAGCAAAGACCTAAAAAAGGTTACAGAAAAAAACAAGGTCACAGACAAGGCTTTACAAGAGTTATGATTTCAAAAATCAGAACTTCTGCCGCTAAAAAATCAGCAGCTACAGAAGAAGCTACTGCTGAATAAGTCTAAATCAAAAGTACAAAATTAAAAAGGAGAAATAAAAATGGCACATAAGAAAGGTATGGGATCTACCCGTAACGGTCGTGACTCCGAAGCTAAGCGTTTAGGCGTTAAAAAGTTCGGCGGTGAAGCTGTTAAAGCTGGTAACATCCTTGTTCGCCAAAGAGGAACAAAAATTCACCCGGGCAACAATGTTGGTATTGGATCTGATGATACTTTATTTGCATTGATTGACGGAACTGTTAAATTTGAACCGCACAGACGCGACAGAAAACAAGTTAGCGTTTATGCTGCTCAATAGTTAAATGAATCAACTAAAAAAGCCCTGGAATTTATTCCAGGGCTTTTTTAATTAGTAATATTTAAACTTCGCAAGTTTCTTCAACACCATCCGGCATAAGAGCACCTTTTATAACTAAATTAGTACCATCCGGTCTTTCTGCTTTATCTCCGGAAATAGAAGCGAATTGCTCAGTAAGCCAGGTAGGTACTCTGTTTTCTTTTTCTATGCCAACGTTAGCCATAGTCCCATAACCGTAGCCGAAACCGCCGAGCTTAACTTCATTTTGCGGCTTTGCAGGTGTTGTACCTGAGGCTGCTGTTATATTTGTTAGTTGCCCGATATCAATTTTGTTAAACATTGCTCTGTCTCCGTAATTATACTTTCTCTATATTTTAATAAAGTATTTTCAAATGTAAGGATTTCAGCCGGAAAACTTTTTGTTACATTTCTTAATCTGGACAAAAGTCTAGTAATATGCTATATTAAATAAAAAGGAGAGAAGATATGTCAAAAATCAATCATAGCTTAAAAAACAGGGGGGGGGGCACCGTTAAAGCTCTCCAATAAAGGGTTTACACTGGCAGAGGTTCTGATAACCCTTGGTATTATTGGCGTTGTCGCTGCGATGACTATTCCGACATTAATTGCTAATACTAATAGCCAGAAGTTTAGAAGCCAGTTTAAAAAATCTATTTCTACATTATCTCAGGCTGCAAGAATGAGTGAAGCGCAATACGGGTTTGATTATGCAGGGATAAATCAGGTTTGCGGAACTGATGCTGCAACTGAACATCCGGATACTGTAATGTCAATTTGTTCTCTTCTTAACGGAACACTAACAGGTACAACCTATTATGATAATGCCGCTGATATCCCTATGAAAGTTAAGAATACTAACACAACATATACGATAACTTCAAATCAAATGGAATTCTGGGGGCTGAGTTTAAGCAGAATGCACGCTTATGTTTTGTCTGACGGTTCAATTTTCCTATTCTCGAAAACTCTAGGAAGTAATGCCTGTACTTTACCTGCGGGAACATTATTAGAGGATAATTATTCTGGGGATGTTGGAATGAACCACTGCGCCGGTTTTATTGATGTGAATGGGACTTCCTTACCAAATAAAGAGGTTTCATGTTCGTCTGGAGAAAATACAATTGCATCAAATAACTGTGTAGTAAAAAATGATGCAAATCATTTGACTGATATTTATCCGGTAAGAATTCATGATGGTATTGTTGAACCTGCGACTGCTGCTGCAAGATATGTTTTGAAGACTGCTAAATAATTATTAGCTTAAAAGCTCATAAAGTGTTGAAGCTTCCTGAATGCTTACGTTGCCGGTTGGAACTTTCAGCACTTTTGCTTTTAGCGTGCGGTTTGCGTATTCAATTTCGATTATGTCGTTTTCTTTAATTTGCTTTGCTGGTTTTGCGCTGTTTCCGTTGACTAATACTCTTCCCATATCAGTTACTTCATTTGCAACTGTGCGACGTTTGATTAATCGTGAAACTTTTAAAAATTTATCTAATCTCATAAACTTTATTTTAGCACATATTCTTATTTTATGGTATAATTTCGATTAGGGAACAAGGATTATTTATATGAAAAAGTTATTATCTTTATTTGGTTTATGTTTAATGTTTTTATTGTCTACAACTGGTGCTTGGGCTGAAAATATTAAATTTATTCAGGTTGCGGATGTTCATTTATCTGCAAAGTCTGATTTTTCAATGAAAGTTCTTGAAGGCGCGGTAAAGGATATTAATAAGCAAACGGATATTGCGTTTGTTGTTTTTACCGGCGATAATATAAATAATCCGCGTGAAGAAAATCTAAAAGAATTTGTAAAAATTGTGAGCAAACTGAAAGTTCCATATTATGTCGCGCTTGGAAATCATGACGTTTACAAGTCTAACGGACTTTCAAAAGTTCGTTATTTTGAAATACTTAGGGAAAATAATATTTTATACCCTCAACGAAAACCTAATTATAAATTTAGTAAAAACGGGTTTGTTTTCTTAATTGTTGACGGTGCAAAAGAAGTCATTCCGGGCTCTGTCGGGTATTATAGACAGGACACACTTAACTGGCTTGAAAAGGAACTATCAGACAATGCCAAAAAAGATGTTGTAATTTTTCAACATTTCCCTGTTGAATACCCGGAAGGTGTTGAAAGCAGTCTGAAAACCCATAAAACTTACAAAGTAGAAGAGTATCAAGAGCTTTTGGAAAAACATAACAATGTATTAGCTGTGATTTCAGGGCATTTTCATGTAAATTCTGAAAATATGAAAAACGGTGTTTATCATATCGCAACGCCGTCTTTGCTTGCTCTGCCATATTCATACAAGATTATTGATATTGTGACAACAAAAGAGTTTTCACCAATTATTTATACTCAGTTAAAAGAATTTGGAATTGAAGAATAATTGCTTATTTAAAAATATTTTTTACAAATTTTGTAATGTTTTTTCTAAAAAATATGCCGGCAGTGATTGCAATTCCGCCAAAAAGCCATTTTAAAACAGCAGGAAATTTCTTCTTTTCAAGTTTTTTACTCTTTCTAATCCCGTCATAAATGTCATGCTCCATTTGCTCATATTGACGCCGCGCCTCAATTCCGGAGTAAATCACGCGTTTTGGAAGCGTGTTAGGCGCTTGAACTGTAGTGATAACAGGTTTATCACCATAGTGCATTGGTTTATTTGCAGGGTTTGTCACTTCTTCTACCATATATCTATAAAAACAAATTTCCTACAAAAATTGCACTAATTGTAAATATTTATTACCAAAAATTTTTTTGCTTGATTTTTTTCTGTCTTTTTAATATATTAGTAATACAACCGCAGACAATTAGCGGGTTGAAGATGAAAAATATATCTAAAACCCTTAATACTCCAGCTAATCGAGGTTACACAAGGTGCAGTAGCGCCAGCAAAGTGCCAACTTTGTAATAATATAAGATTTGTGTAAGATTTTGCGGTAAAACTAGAAAAGCAAAATCTTTTTTAGTTTTAACAGGTCGATAATTTAGATTGTAAATAGCAATCACAGTAAACATTAAAGGAGCTAAAAATGGCAACAAAAGCATTCAAATCAGAGAAAATAGATGCCATAAAAGCAAAAATCGAAAAGGCACAGGTAGCTGTTATCACAGAATATCAAGGGCTAAGTGTTGAAGAAATCACAAAATTAAGACGCTCTCTTCAAAAAGACGGCGGTGATTATGTGGTTACCAAAAACACCCTTGCAAAAATTGCTGTTAAAGGTACAGAATATGAACTTTTAACTGAAAAACTTACCGGTCCTATCGCTTTGGCTTTAGGTTATGAAGATCCTGTCAGCCCTGCAAAAGCTGTTGTTAAATTCATTAAAGAAGCTAAAAAAGGCACAATCGTTGGTGCAGTTTTAGACGGAAAATTGATGACAGAAGCAGAAACAAAAGCATTAGCAGAACTTCCTTCAAAAGAAGAACTTTTTGCAAAAATGCTTGGATCAATCAACTCACCGGCATCTGGTATCGCAAATTCTATCAATGCAGTTATGTCTCAACTTACAAGAGCAATGGCTGCTGTTCGCGACCAAAAAGCCGCTTAAACAAATTACGTAATTACTAAAAACAACAATAAAGGAGAAAAACAATGAGTGTAGAATCAATTTTAGAATCAATTGAAAAATTAACATTATTAGAAGCAGCTGAATTAGTTAAAGCTATGGAAGAAAAATTTGGCGTATCTGCAGCAGCACCTGTAGCTGTAGCAGCAGCTCCGGCAGCCGCAGCAGCTCCGGCAGAAGATGCAGACGCTGAAGTATCAGTTGTATTAGCTTCTGTTCCGGCTGATAAGAAAATCGCTGTATTAAAAGAAGTTAGAACTTTAACAGGCTTAGGCTTAAAAGAAGCTAAAGACTTAGTTGAAGCAGCTCCAAAAGCAGTTAAAGAAAACATCAAAAAAGATGAAGCTGAAGCTATCAAGAAAACTCTTGAAGCAGCTGGCGCTGTTGTTGAAATCAAGTAGTTTGATTTTTAACACTGATTTGAAAAAAAGCGGTTACGAGGTAACCGCTTTTTTATTTCTAAAACCTCTTTGAATGATATTGTTTCTTCATTACAATGAATAATGGTGTGGTATTAATTCCTAGATTGTCTAAAGGTAGTACTGCAGCAAATAATAGGAACCCGGGAAACAATCTTATCACACTGTAAATCTAGCACACCGTGGTATTGCGGCGCTTTAATAAAATGGGCCGGGTGGAAGATTTCAGAGGATTATCCTTGGTTTTAGGCAGATTATATGTTGTTTGATTTTTCTGTTGCTATGTGATATTATGTGAAAGTAACTGTTATAAGGAGCTTTAGCCATGATTATGAATATGTTTATGTTCAAGGCAGCAATAGTTTTAATGCTGATTATGATTGTGCGTGAGGTGTTGCGCAGACGTTTTAATATTGATATGGATAGCATTGATGTTAAAAATTTGAAAAACATTAAATCACAAATTAAAAATTCTAAAACAGTTGCGGTTGACAGAAAATCCGGTATGAAATCCCTTGTTTTAACTGATGCGGGCTCTAATAAAGCAACAGTCATGGCTACGTTAAGACAGATTACAGGAATGGATTATAACACTGCCAAAAAACTTGTTGAAAGTGCTCCTTCAACGATAATGTCGAATGTTTCTGAAAAAGAAGCTGATTTAACCAAAAAAGCACTTGAGTTTGTAGGTGCAAAGATTGAAATTAAATAGACAATTAGTTTGTTATCTGGTTTTCGCCTAAAATAAAGACATTCCAGTTTGTAGAAGTTTGCTGCACCGGTTTGTAAAAGTCTTTTACTAGTATTTGTTGTGTCTGGATAGGCTGGTAATTTTTAGATTTTAAATAGTTTTCAAACTTTTCAGAATTTTTTGTGTATTTTTTCTGTTTGATAAGCGGGTAAAAAGCGCGTTTTTTGCGTGCAATTTCACAGAGCATAATATTTATTATGTGGTCGTAATTAAAATCGTAACCACTGTTTGTTGTTAAGTCAAAAATGTAGTTTAAATTATCGCTTGTTGTTATTGAAAAATACCCTAAAATATTTTTATCTTCTTCAATAACATATCTAATTTTGTAGTAATCGTTAAACCCGCAAAATAACGGAGCCTGAAATTCTTCTGTGGTTCTGGTTAAAGACGGTTTATAAATATTTATAACTTCGTCGTTATAAAGCTTTGCAATGTTTGTTGCATCTGATTTTTGAGCGTAACGCCAATGAAAATCTGATTTTTGCGGTGTTGGTTTGTCTATTTTCCAAAGGGTTTCGGAGGCGCACTGTCTAAATCCGCAACCGTTTATAAAAAGGTTGAACAGTTCGTCATGGCATTCATCAATCGTTACCATAAAAGAAGTTGCACCTTTGCCGCCAAACTTGTGGATTACAAACTCGATTAATTGTTTACCAACTTCGTATAAGTTTTCCTTAAAAATTAACCTTGTGATATTTATTTTATAAGGGTTTCCCGGAGTTCTCGCTGTTGTTATAAGCCCTAAAATTTCATTATCTTCTATAAAGATAAAAGATTCAGACTTAAATTTTAACTGAAGCGGCAAAACTGCATTGATAATCCCAAGCGGCTCTTCCATAATTGAGCGGGCAAGTTTGTCGTTATCGTCCGTACAAAGATACGACACCAACCGTTTAATCTTATGGAAATCAAAATACGTCAATCTTCTTATCTGCATAATTATATTATACGTTTTTACATATTTTTGTAAAGCCTGAACCTCTTATTTAATCAAAGCTTGAACTTCTTTAAAATTAGGGTGTTTTGAAGTACGTAGCCACTCAAAAAGCGCAATTTCAACACAGGTAATTTTCGCACCGTATTGTTTTAGAAGCTCTAAACCTGTTTTATATTCGTGTTTGTTACGGCTTGCACACGCGTCTTTTACCACATAAACCTCATAACCTTGTTCAATAAGGTCTGCTGCGGTTTGAAGAACGCAAATATGAGTTTCAATTCCACCGATTATAATCTGTTTTTTGCCAAGCTCTTTAATCTTTTGTTCAAATGCCGGTTCTAACATTGCAGAAAAAGAAGTTTTTTCCGTGACAAATGCGCTTGTCGTTGCTTGCTTTAATTCTGCAACAGTTTCTCCAAGTCCTTTCGGGTATTGTTCAGTCAAAACGGTAGGAATATTTAAAATTTCTGCTGCTTTTGCAAGTTTTGTCATATTATGTGCAACTTCAGTTCCGTATTTTGAAGCCAGAACCAATCTATCTTGAATATCAATTATTACAAGTGCTGAATTATTAATATCTAACATTTATTCCTCCTTTTGATATGCTGCTTTTTTGTATTCGATTTTTAAACGTTTAAGCAAAGTTACAAGATATTTATCTGTCATAGATTTTAGCGGAATTTCTGTTTTAAAATTTTCTGCACTGTCTAATCCGCTATGGGTAATCTCAATTTTAAACTTTGCATATCCATCATATCTTATTGTAAGTTCGCTGTGAACAACATCATTTTTTAGGCTAAAAACGCTTTCGATATTATTTGCATATTGGCTGACCCGTGTATCTGTCAATTTTGTTTCACACTCTTTTTGAAACCTGAAAAATACAGGTGTAATAACGTTGTTCATTTTGTTGGTAAACGCAATTTGGAATAGTTTAAAGTTTTTCTTTTCTTCTTTTTCGTCATTTTCAAGCCAAGGATTTTCGAGGTTTGAACCTTCCTCAAGACAAATGCTAATTTTGTCATTCTGGATAGCTGAAGTTAAGCTGTCGCGAGCATTTTTGTCAAGTGTTTCAAACGACTGAATTCCGATTTTTGCAAGTCCGGCGCGAAGTTTAAATTCATCACCCATTTTGTTTTGAATTTTGTTTATAACAGCGTTTGTGCCTTCTATATCAATATTTGGAAGTATCATATAAAACTTACCGCCGCGTGCAGTTGCTATGATATCGTCTTTTCGTACACTGTTTTTTATTGCAAGAGCAAGTCTGTTTGTTGAAATTTTTGTTTTTGTCTTATCATCGAGTGTTAAAATCGTAAACACGCCGTTTTGTATGCGTAGGTTATCAGAAATATCAATGAAAATTTCCTTCAAGTATTTGTACTGATAAAGATTAGTCTTAGGGTCAATAACCCCAAGTTGGTATAAAAATTTTTCGCTACGGGTTGAAATTTCTTTTTGAATACGCAATCTAAAACAGTTTACTGTTTTAATCAAAACTTCGTAAGGTTCAGAATATACTGAAAAATAATCGTAAATTCCGTTATCGTATGCTTCTAAAATAAATTCAGGGTTAATTTCATTTAGCAGAAGCATAATTTCAATACCACTATTTACTTCTTTTATGGTGTTAATCATTTTGATAGTTGCAGATTGAGTATCGAGTTCATGTAAAATAACAATATAATAAAGCGAATTTTCAAGAATTTTTTTTACATCTTTGCTGCTGCAAACAGTTATACTGTCGTTTTCACGTAGTAAAACCAACTTTTCCAGCATTGTTTTAGCCGTCTCTTCATAATCCGTAATTAATAATATATTATTAGAATCTATCACTAATTTATACCTGCAAGTGTTTTTTTATGCACCAGAAACTTCCCACAGCGCCAAACAGTATGCTCATGCCAAACATTACAAGGATAACAAGATTTTGTGCATGGGCAGGTGTAGGCACCATGAAGTATTTATGAATATTAACCAGTCCGTTTTGCACGTAGTTTAGGGGAATTAGAGCTAAAAGCGAGCCCGTAAATCCGTAAAATGCACCCTGCATAATAAACGGAAATCTTATGTACCAGTTGCTTACGCCCATTAAGCGCATAATTTCTATTTCTTCTTTTCTGGACTGGATTACAAGCTGGATTGTGTTGTTTATAATAGTGACTGTCAACAAGCCCATAATTGCAATTACAACAAGCGTAATTGTTTTAACTACGTGGTTCACCAGTTCAATTTTCTGCGCCAAGTCCTTAGCATAACTCATATCTTCTACAGACGCGATTGTTTTTATGTTATCGAATACCGGCTGTAAGCTTTCCGGTTTGTCCACTTTTACATGAAGTGCGTCAGGAAGCGGATTTTCAATATTTGGTAGGTTCATTTCTGTTTTTAATTTCGTCCACGATTCTTCTTTTGGAATTACAGTAATTTTTTCAACATGCTCAAACTGTTGAATTTCTTGTTTAACCCCTTTTACATCAGCTTGATTTTTCAAGTATACAGAAATTTCCAGAGCGCTGCCAAGTTCTTTTGAAAAAGATGAAATGGAAAGCGCTGTCCTGAAACATGCCCCAAAAATCATAAGAATTGCTGCCATTGTGGTAATTATTATAACATTTACCCAGCCGGTTCTTATAATATCATTAAATGTCTCTCTTCCAAGTCTTGCTAATATTCTTAATTCACACAGCCAATCTTTGGGAATGTGTTTTTTTACGTTTGATTTAAGATTGTTATTCATATGTACCTGCTTGCATGTCGCTTACTATTTCACCGTTATCAAGTTTGATAACCCTTTTTCTGAAGTAATCCACCATCGCATTATCATGTGTTGACACAATAACCGTGATACCCCTTTTGTTAATTTGGTCAAGGATTTGCATAATCTCCATTGAGTTGTTAGGGTCTAAGTTTCCTGTTGGTTCATCTGCGATTAAAAGAGGAGGACCGTTTACAATTGCTCTGGCAATCCCTACGCGCTGCTGCTCACCGCCTGATAATTCAGAAGGTTTTGCCCTCATTTTTTCATGAAGTCCAACTATTTTTAATGCGCCGTTTACTCTATCGTTAATTTCTTTGCTGCTAATTCCCATTGTTCTGATAACGTATGCTACATTATCATAAACTGTCTGGTTTTGTAGCAGTTTATAATCCTGAAAAACAATTCCCATACATCTTCTGAGGTTAGGAATTTTAGAATTCGACAGGTTTGCGATATTTATTCCGCCAATAGAAATAACGCCGCTTGTTGGTTTTTCTTCGCTGTATAAAAGCTTCATAAGCGTTGATTTGCCGGCACCGGAAGCCCCTACAACAAAGACAAATTCGCCTGAATGAATTTCAAGGCTGACGTTTTTTAGCGCATAATGATTGTTTTTATATCTTTTTGTTACGTTTTGAAATGTTATCATTATATATTTCCCTGTTCTTTTTCTCGTTTATATATTGTAAGAATTCTCTTTGCTAGCGTTTTTGCATCAAGTCCGTAATATTCAATAAGTTCTTCTGCTTTTCCGCTTTGTCCGAATTCATCATTTATGCCAATTCTGTAAACCTTTGACGGATATTTGTTTGCAAGTGTTTCACATATAGCAGAACCAAGACCGCCGATTGTTGAGTGATTTTCAACTGTTAGAGCAAATTTTGTCTTTTTAACACTGTCAATTACAGTTTGAAAATCCAGCGGTTTGACAACAGGAACATTTATTACTTCAAGTGAAATGTTTTCTTTTTTCAGTTCTTCTGCTGCCAAGAGAACTTCTGCAAGTGTTTCGCCGTTTGTAAAGACTGAAACATCGGTTCCTTCTTCTACAACAACTGCTTTATGAATATTGAAGTGGTAATGTTCATCAAAAATATCAACAACATTGCTTCTTGAAATTCTTATGTACATTGGTCCGTCATGTAGTGCAGCGTATTTAATAACTTCTTCACACTCTCTGCAATCAGCCGGAACAATAACGGTCATGTGAGGAATAGAGCGCATAAGAGAAATATCTTCTAAGGCCTGATGTGTTGCACCGTCTTCCCCGACTGTAACCCCGCCATGGGTACCTATGATTTTTACGTTAAAATCAGGATAACAAACACTATTTCTAATCTGGTCATAAGTCCTTCCTGTTGCAAACATGGCAAAACTTGCTGCAAATGGGATTTTTCCTTCGGAGGCTAAGCCTGCTGCTGTTGCAATCATATCTTGTTCTGCTATCCCGCATTCAAAAAATCTGTCAGGAAATTTATCAGCAAAAATTTTTGTCTGTGTAGAGCATGCCAAATCTGCATCCATGACTACAATTTTTTCATTTAACTCTCCAACTTCAGCCAACGTCTTACCAAAAGCTTTTCTAATTGAATTTGTTTTTGTTTTGTCTATTATCATCTATATCCTCAAATATATCTTGCTTTTACCCCTTTTCAATCAACTATAATAAAATTTTATCATAAAAAATATTTTCTATCCAGCTAAATATCCATTGAATATACTTAATTTCTCAAACTCGCTTATAGTGTACATTCTGACACTTAATGTAAAGTTTTATTAAAATCTGAATGAAAATTAGCAATATTTTCCCTTCATCAACATTTAAACGGTAGAATAGTAATAGACTAAATTTTATGTAGGAAAGGAAAAGTTTATGAATCAAATTCCATGTGTACCAATAACAAACCCTTACATGGTACAACAGCAAACAATGTATATGCCTATTCCACAGCAACAACAGCCGAACAGCTACAATGCGGTAAAGATAGACATACATAACCCAACAGTAGGAACCCCTGGTCAAGGATATACTCAACCGACAATGCCTTATTACACATACCCACAGGCACCGATTTATAATTATCCGCAAGCACCTGTTGAACAACCTCCATATTATCCACAGGTAAATTTACCGCAAGCTCCGGTAGCTGTTGAACAACCTGTTCCGGTGGCTGAAGCTCCAGTTCAAATTCCTGTAGCTCCGCAAGTAGTTCCGGCAATCCAACAACAGAATATCAATTATCCGCCAACTCCGGCTCCGGCACCTGTAGAAGTTCCAAAAACAGAAACTCCGGTAGTTCCGGCACCGGTTGTATCTGAACCAACAGAAGTTAAAACAGCAGAAAAACCGGAAGTAGTACCGGGCGAACCTGTTACACCGCAAGTTGATATAAATTCTTTTATCGCTAAATTAGCAAACCAGGACTTTGATGTTCAAGCCGCTGGTATGGAAGAAATCGCTAATATGGTAAAAGAAACTCCTGAAAAAGCTGCAGAATTAGTAGATTCAAAGGTATTTGACAGCTTAACTAACATCGTAAACTTTGATTCTAGTGCCCTTGAAGGACCAAGCCAGGAGCAAGTTGCAGCAAGAGAAAAAATTATTACAGGTAAACAAGTTACAGATGCAGAAAAAGAATTAGCAAACAAAATTACTCCAAAAGAACAAGCTGAAAGAAACAAAAGTTATGCCTTATTCACAGCAGCAATATTGCAGAAACTTTATGCAGACGAAGTAGCTCGTTTGTCAAACCAAACAGTACCTCTAACAGAATTACCGGGAATATCAACAGTTGTTGATAACTTAAAAGACAACCCTAACCCGCTTGTTAGAGCATCAGCAATCGAAGCTTTAAGCTACATTCAAAACCCGGCATACAAAAACGATTTGACAACTGTATTCACAGTAGCTCAAAAAGACTCAGATGCGGGAGTAGCTGAATCAGCTAAGATGGCTCTTGAAAGACTAAATCAGGTATAACCTGAAATTCATAAAAATTCCTTTCTTTAAATAAAATAAAGCCCCTGCCAAGGGGCTTTTATTTTGCTAGGTTAAAATGAAGAAATAGTGTATATTTACCACTATTTAGTTTTGTAAAATTATTGATATTATTAGCTTGTGCTCACTTGAGAAACATGTTAAAATATGTTACAATAATAGTAGGAACACCCTATTTGCCCTCATAGGTCTCTGACGAGTGTTATTCCCCACCCCACTCTAAAAACAAAAAGGTATCCGGTTACTTAAAATTTTGGTGACACTATGGATACGCTTCTTGAGAAAACTGAATTTAGCCTGCTTGAAAGGACTTGCGAATACGCATTAACAGCTTCGCTTTTTGTAATTTTAGTCCTAACAAATCCGTTTTCACAAACGCCTATCCTTGCTAATGACTTGCTGGCAAATACCGCAACCACAACACCGACGCTTATTCAGGCAAGCAAAAATGTTAAAGGTTATGTAGACCCTGTAGAAGTGAAAAATCGCTTTAATGCCCGAATAGCAACAAAATATAAAGGACTAAAAGTAAACGATGTTGCAGAGGGGGTTAAACATATCAAAATGGTTAAATATTATAATGGAAAACCAGTAAGAATTAACATTGTTGAGATTAATAGGCAAGTTGCGCAAGGGTACGAGGTAAAACCCGCAATTGCAGCCTCGACACTGGCAAATAAAAGGACAGTAAGAACAATTGCGCAAAATACAAATTCAATTGTTGCAATTAACGGAGGATTTTTCAAACCTCAAACAGGTGTACCGCTTGGAACATTAATGATTAATCAAAAGATTTACACAGGACCAATTTATGACCGCGTTGCGCTTGGTATTTTTGATGATGGATATGAAGTTGGAAGAGTTCAGCTTGATGCCAAAATTACGGGCAATGGACAAGTTATAAAGATAGATAATATAAACCAGCCAAGAATGTTATCCTCATATATTTTAGCTTATACAAGGGATTGGGGAAAATACGCCCCTGCCTCACCTCAGTATGGTGTCCAACTGCAAATTGTCGGAAATAAGATTACGGCTGCTTCTGCCAATCCCCTTTCTATTCCTGAGGACGGCTATGTGCTGGTTGGTCCAAAATCTCAGCTTGGTAAACTTTTTGGCGCTGAATGTGTGAATGTAGAAATTAACACAAACCCTAAATGGGAAAATGTACAACATATAATAAGCGGTGGACCTTACTTAGTTAAGGATAATCAAATATTTATCGATATGACTGCCCAAAAACTTCAATCTATTGGGGGACGAAACCCGCGGACGGCAATAGGTTACACAAAAGAAAACGATTTAATCTTAGCCGCAGTTGACGGAAGAGAGGGCAGTTCTATCGGTTTGACACTTGGTGAACTAGCGAACCTGATGAAGTCACTAGGTTGCACAAACGCGATTAACCTTGACGGCGGAGGTTCTACTGTAATGTACGTAAACGGACAGATTGTAAATCATCCGGCACAACCTGGAGGGATCGCACTATCAAATGCTTTGGTTATTTCTAAAAAAAACGGCGGCTAAAATTTTCGATTACTTTGCAAAAGTCGACAAATATTTTATCTTTTGAGAAAGATATTCCTTTTGCATATAACGATAAATAATCTTATTAACCGTATCTTCAGGCATATTTATAAATTCAACTCCTGCTGATATGAAATCAGTTCTGACAACTTTTACATCAACATTTGCTTCAATATCACCGGCTTTGATATATAAAGGCTTGATATCACCGACTTTCAATGAACCGTCATTTTTAAGTAATGCTCCGGTTCTGGAAATATCAAGAATTTCAATAGATGATTGAAGTTCAGTATCATTTGTAGTATCAAATCTCATTGAAATTCGTTTAGATGGCATTTGAGATTTCTTTTTCAAGTCTTTATACATTATGGATGTTTGCTGGATTTTGTCATCTTTATGTGTCAATCTATAGAAACTGTTTTCATTGCCAAAAGTATTTAACAATTGGTCAGGATTATAATAAACAGAAGGGGCTTTGGTTTGAAGAATTATATCATCCCCCATCACCAATGAGAACGAACCAGTTTTAGCAGTATACAGCTGTAATGTTACCGGTCTTATATCCTTCGTGTTCACAATTCGTCTAAAATCATTATCTATAACGGTAGTCCATCTGTAATCACCATCGTAATTCCCGGAACCTTCCCTGTTTCCGTTTCTGATTTCAGCATAGTTATTAACATAAGCATCACGAATTGTTAAATTCAAGTCTTTAGTGTCAATATATGCGTCGTTTACATATAATTTATTGAAGTTTACGCCCCTGTTTTCTGTTGTAATATCATTTGAATTAACAGAGAGCGCAAGATTATCTACTCTGTAATCGTATCCGTTCAAAAGCGTATCAGGGTTTTGGAAATAATCAATTGTATTTACTTCGTTTTGAACTATATAGTTTGTTCTGTTTGGATTTTCTACGTTGTTATCAACAAATTCTTTTGATACACCTGTGATGTCAAATGAGAGCATTTCGCCTTCACCATAAGAATTAAATCCCGAAGCACTTAAAAGTGTATCATCGCCGCTAAACGCTGCATTAGAATATTCGGTTTCAGATTGAGAGTATCCGTTAGGGTTTTTAACCGTATTTACTACAGAATTTGGTGCAGATGATGAATTTGCATAGATATTATCAGCCATTAATGATACATCTGCAAGCAGCTTACCATTTTTATCATATTCACCTTTTCCTTTTGCATATGCGTTATAAATTTTCAAAGTAGAACTTGCGTCATTGCCGCCTGTTATTGCATCTAATACTTCAATTGCAATAGTTTCTGGGACGACGGAATCTGATAAAACAATTCTGTCATGCGGATATAACATATCTACAAAATCATCTGATGTTGTGACTTTGCCTAAATCATATATTGTTAGAGATTTATCTTTTTGAAGTATATGTAAATTATCTGCTGCAGTCACTTCTTTAATAACTGCATCTGAATTCAAATCAAAATCAAGACTTCCTTGTTTTGAAATCAACTGATAAATATTTGTCCGATTAGAAGAGTTTGACAGACCTGTAAGGTTAATATCGCCTTCTGCTTCAAAACTTACCGCGGAATTTTTATCTCCTGCTGTATCTTGATTGTATACAAACTTGTTATCAGATGTTCCGATTTTATCGCTTGCAATAACTGAAATATCTTGACCTGTTAAATTTGCACCGCCGTCATTTCTTGCGTTTAAGATAGAATATCCTTTATAGTAATTTTCATTGTCCGGAGCAGGATTTTCATCCGCCTGTTTCCAATCTGCAGCAGTAAGAATAATATTGCCGTCTGCTGTGATGTTTTGGATATTCATATCAGAATCTTTTGCTCTTAAATTAACAAGTCTGTCGTCTGATTTATCAGCATTATTCACATTTATATCAATAACACCTTGAATATTTACATTGACAGATTCAGTATAGTCTCTGGTATCACCGTTTACAGAAAATCCCGGTCTGTCCAAATTGCTTACGCCTATATCACCGTCAACCACATTCATAATAAGATTTCCGCCCGATGCCAGTAGAGTTTTATAAGCATGGTCATGATTTCCTAAATCGTGGTTTGAGTTTTCATCATCAATATCAACTATTCCGTTTAAAATGTTTCCGTTTGTTTGAGTGATAACAATATTTCCCTTATCTGCATTTACATAGAAATCATTATCTGAATTTAACTCACCAATTACAAGATTAGAATTTTCATTTGTAATATTGATATCCTGATTTTCTACATTAACAAGCCCCTCAATTAAAATACCGGAGCTGCCGATATTGTTGATATTCATATTGCCGTCAATATTATTTAATAAAGCAGAAGTTTCAACAGTAATTCCGGCGACAGAATTGTTATTTGAAATATTTGTTACACCTGATTTATTTTCAACAACACCGCCTAATGAAATACCATTACTACCTTTATTTGAAACATTTATTGTTCCCTTATTGTTCAAAATCAGTGAATTTTCTGTTGTAACAATTGAAGAATTTTCAGTATTATTGTTTTGAATACTCAAATTACCATTGGTATTTTCAATAATACCTTCAACTAAAATTCCATCTGTCCCTGTATTTTCAATAACTAATGAGTCGCCGTTACCAGATAAAGTATTTTCAACTTTACCTTGAACAAAAGTGTTTTCATCGATGTAAGTTCTTCCTATTACAATACCTGCATTATCGTTTGATATTGTCAATTTACCAACAGAATTTGTAACATCACCAAAAATATTTATACCTTCGCTGCCGCTGTTTTTCATTGTCAAATCACCGGAAGAGGTTATAGTTCCTTTGTTGACTGTATTATTAGTAATTATTGTTGCAACATAAAGTCCGCCATTGGTATTTTCAATATCAGCAGAACCGCTGCTTACAATATCGCCAAGAATATTTAAACCTTTTGAACCGTTATTTAGAATTCTTAATTCACCGTTTTCATTTGTAATCTTGCCTCTTGATGCGATATATTCAAAATCTTGTGATAAGGTAACTCCAAGTTCTATGCCGCTATCGGCATTTGTATTGGCAATTTCAGTTTTGCCGTTTTTGTTAAAGACAGAACCAAAAATTGAGAATAAGCCATTACTATTGTTTGTCACTTTAATATTTTTGTTATTAGTAATAACACCGGTATCAGTAAGAATCAAGGTACCTTGAGAATTTTCAATATCAACATTTCCGTTATCACTTGAAATTGTTCCGGAGATTTCTAATCCTTTTTCGCCTGAATTTACTAATTTAGTATCACCATTTTTATTATTTATTGTTCCTGAAACTATTGACGCACCGTTGCCGCTGTTATCAATAGTTGTATTACCGATATTTATAATTGAGCCGGATATTTCAGAATTTCCTGCAGTATTTGTTATTGTTGTGTTTCCTGTGTTTTTTACAGCACCGGAAATCACAGAACCTTTGTCACCATTGTTTGTCACGGAAACGTTACCTGTATTATCGATTAAACCGGCAGCAAGTAAAGCTCCGTTGCCTTTATTGGTAATATTTACATTACCTTTGCTTTCAATAACACTGTCCGTTCCCAAAAGTAAATCGTCGTTATTGTTTGTAATATTAACAACTGCATTATTATTAACGATTTTGCCATTTAGCTCAATGCCGTTTGCACTGATTAAGTTCAGAGTATCTGCATTTTGAGTAAGTAAAGAGCCTTTTATTGTCTCAATTAGACCACTGCCTTTATTTTCAATCGTTGTTTTGCCATTTGATATTATATTTGCAGTCTCTTCAAGAACAATGTCTCCTGATGTTGTATTAGTAATCTGAGTTTCACCGTTGTGGTTGATTATTTTACCGGAAACAGATGTTCCGGCAGTTGAAGTTAATGACATATCGCCGGTTACATCAATTACATAGTCCTGAACGCCGGTTGAAGTTAAACGATTTTCTACAACGATATTTTTAGCATTGATAGCTAAAAGCCCTTCTTCGTTTTCAACAAGTCCTTTAACATCAACTGTTGAATTATTTGAAGTAATTGTTGTATTTGCTTTATCATATCCTTGTTTTATCGCGGTCAATGAACCTTTGTTGTCTAAAGTTCCGCCCATATAATTATTTGCAAGGTTATTAACAACTAGTTCTTTATCTGTGTTATTTTTAATATCAACTTTTGCATACCCGTTAGTATAAACAACAGTACCGTTTCCGCTGACATTACCGTTAAGGTCTACATTCCCGCCTTCTTGTGTGGTATTAAACAGTACAATCTTACCGTCTATATACAATGCTTTGATGTTATTTGTTTCGTTTAGATATGGAGAATAATCGCTTCCTCCCAGATTTATCATATTCTTTTCGCCGGTTGTAGGGTCAATTATCAGGTTATTAAGCATAGAATTTGTTATTGTAAGGCTTCTGTCTGCATAACCTGCTGTTATTGTACCGTTATTAACCAGAGATTTTGCGGTGATTTTAACATTTTTACCCGCAAAAATTCTGTCACCATTATTTAATGTTAAACCGGTTTTTGCATTATTATAAACCATATCCCCCTGTGTTGCCACAATATCTTTGGTTTGTGATGTGATTGAATTTCCGAATGTAATATCGCCGCTTTCATTCCAAATAGTTAAATCTCCGGAAGTTTTGATAAGTCCGCCCANTGTAATATCGCCGCTTTCATTCCAAATAGTTAAATCTCCGGAAGTTTTGATAAGTCCGCCCATTGTAATATCAGACGCGGTAGCATTTGAAGTATCAAGTGTCGGATTATTATGGTCAAAATAATTATTTATTGTTATATCACCGGCTTTTTCGCTGCTGCCTTCATCTGTAATATAGAAAACGTTATCATTAACAGCCTCATCTGTATTTGCAAGATACCCGAAATTTTTATTATTAAATATCAAGCCAGTATCAGATGCTGAACCTAAATCTATATTTTTGAACACAAGGTCTCTGTTTGAATAGTTCTCAACAGTCAAACTTGGTGAATAAGTTCTGAATTTACCGGAACCTGTGACCTCATTACGTTCTAACCCGTTAAGTTCAATCTTAGACGGAAGAACTTTTAAATTTTCAAACTGAATTGAAGCACGGTCAATATCAACCCCGGACAAAGGATTATCTTCCAGATAAGCTATCTGGTCAGTTATTGAAGTTATATTCTCGTTATATTCGTTTATACTATTTGAAATCCCGGTGTTATATTCAGCTAAAGTCGCCTTATCATTAGTTAAAGTATCAAGATAAGTGTTCAAAGAGGTTTGAATTTCAGAAATACTATCAGCGGATTCAACAATTATCTTTCCGTCGTAAGTTGAGAAATAATCATTTTCAACCATTTTACCGTTTTCAGAATTAAAACTATCCAGAATATTTGTCTTCTGTGCTTCAGACAAATATTGAGCAGGAATATTATTGCCGTCGTCATCTGTGTATGCTTCTTTGACTATTATTGTATTAAGATAATCTGATAAAGAAGACTTATCACTTGTGTAGGCATCTTCATTGTAGTAATCATAAATTTTGTCAAATATTTCCTGTGAAATTTGATTATCTCCGGAGCCTACAACCGTACCTTGAATATTATCTTTCATTGTTGTTTGAACATCGGTTGTTAAAATTGTTTCTTTATCGTTCACTTCTGCAAGGATTTTATTTATTTCAGCAATCTGGCTTTCATAAACTGCTATATCCGCATCATTTGAGTCTTTTGTATTTTGCAACTCAGTCAATTTTGCATTAAGCAATTCTAATTCGCTATTAAGAGAATTTATTGTTTCCTGTGTTAAAGTTTCGCTATCAATTGTCACTGCATCGACAACTTTATACTCGTTTTCGATAAATCCTTCAATATTTGTTATTGTGCCGTCTTTATCAATAGTCATTGACCTTTGAGCGTTATGTCCGGCTCTTATTTCACCATCTAAAGCCAGGCTATTATTGATATTTTTAGTTACACTTGAATAAGTTTTCTTTTTAACAATAGGAATACCAAACAAGGCATAACTGGTCTTTTTTGAATATATCTTTGAATTCAATATGTTGCTTCCGTCTGTGTAATTGACAATAACATCTTTACCTGATGAGATAAGAGCATTAGACGGAACATTAAGAGCGTTATTTACTGTATAATTTATGCCTCCGCCGGTCTCGCCGGTTGCAATAGCGGCTTTTACTACTACACTGACTGTCTGGTTAAGCTTATTTGTTGAATTTTTCATAAAATCAATCTGAGCTAATGACCCTGTCGAAATTGTTCCGTTATTGTTTACGGTATTGTCTATAGCCAAATTCAAGTTTGAATAACCTTCGGCATCTCTTCCGCCAAAGTGCCCAACATCAAGACTTACACCTGAGGATAAATCATTTGTTGAATCAAGTGCAAGGTTAAATTTAGCTGCATTTATTACAGAATTGGCATCATTATTGAAATTGTTGATATTATGAACATTCAAGTTAGAAGTTGCGTTAGCATGCACTGAAAATCCGCTGCCATCAGTAGAGATTGACTGTTTGAATGTTGAAGACGTATTTACGGCAGCAGTCATATTATTGGTTGCAGTAATATTTGAATTTTTTATATTAATATCGCTTTCCTGTTCGACTGTATTTGTCAAAGTGGTATCATTTGAAGCCAAGCCGCCGCCGGTTTTTATATTATAATCAACACTCTGGTCATTTACATTACCAAGTTTTGCAGAGGATGATAAATTAACATTCTTTGCATGAATTGTCGAATTGTTTACTGTGACATCAGAGCTTGAATTAATATTATTTTGCAGCTTACTTCCTGAGGCAACCGCAACCCCTACAACATTTGCTTTCTTACGCATTGTTGCACGGTTTGTACTGGAGGCATTTAATGTTACATCTCCGGTTGAATGGATATCTGCACCGGACATTGTTATTTTATTTGTTGTATTTAAGGTATTGGATGAAGTGTCTCTTGATAAGCCCACAAGCGTTACATTAGTTTCACTTAAAATACTTTCTGCTGTATTTTCAGCACTTGCATTAATAATCAACTCATTTTTATAGTTTGTGTCTTGTGCTTTTGCTGAAATATTAACAAGTGAATCTCCCAAAGTTTGAGTTGTAACTTTCAATGTTCCAACCTGTACAAGTCCGCCGGATAACGCATCAGCAGAGTTATAAGTATCTCTGTTCACATTTGAATTAACACTCATTTTACCAACAGAAAGGTTGCCGCCGATATTAACATTTGTATCCGTATCAATTATTGAATCAAGTTTATTAACACTTGACCCGACAAGAGAAATATTACCGCTGATAAGTCTTGTTAATGTATCAGAGTTATCAGCCAAATCAATAACAGCATTCCCTTGAATTTCATTATTGCCTTGAATGTTAATCGTATTTGAACCGGTGATTTTTGAATTCATCAATAAAGTTTGTAAACTTACCGCACCTAGGCTGGAGCTTGAAGAACCGGTCGTTGCTTGTTTAGACATTTTTGACATCGCAGTTAAAGAATTCGTTTTTAATGATTTAGCATTAACTGTCACTGTAGAATTTGCATTAATCACTGCATTTTCAGATGTCACACTTGCGCTCGCAAATGAGCTTTGTGCTGATTTTGCATTAACATTGGCAGTAATTGTTCCTGCACTATTAGTATTAGATGAAGAAACACCGGAGCGGATATTTATACTCTTTGCAAAATCGTTATCTTTACCGGAGATTGTTATATTACTGTTGTTAATACCGGCTTTGAAATCAGAATTTACAAACGAGCCCTGATATGAGGTATTTGCGTTATAGATAGCAAGTGTTCCGGCATAGAAAGTATTATCAACGTCAATACCTGAGTTTTTAGCTAAAATGTTAAGATTATTAGCCTGAATAGTTCCTGTTGCGTCAATAATTGCATTTGATACAACATTTGAAGTTGCTTTGTTTACAACAACATTTAATGTAGCTCCTGAAATTGATGCGGCTAAAAGTTCTGTACTCAATGCACTTCCGATTGTTGTATTTATATTTAAGGTATCAGCACTAATATTTACATTGTTTCCTGTAATTTTTGCATTAACTTTTGAATTGTCTTCAGCAATTGCAACATTCAGGTTTGTTGTTCCGATACCAGCTGTTCCTGCAATTGAGTTAGATGTTATTTTATTTGATGATGAAGTATCAATATTAATGTTATTTTTTGCACTTACAGAAGCATTTGAAATATAGGCATTAGTTTCGGCATTGTTTCTGAAATATGCAGCATTACCATTTACTGCAATACCTCCAACAGAAGCTGCAGCTGCATTTGTATCGGCTTTTATTGTGTTTGATGATTTAACACTCACACTGCCATTATTTGAGGTAATCGAGCCGCCTGAAATACTTGAAGTTGTTTTATACTTCATATCATTGACAAGAATGCCCACGGTTCCTGCGGCAGCTCCACCGGCGGTTGAGGCGTTTGTTGTTGTAAACGTATCATTATTCGACGCTTTGACATCGACATTGCCGGTTGAGGTAATATCAGCGTTAATTTCAGCTATTACTCCGCCTTTTTGTTTATTAGTCGTTGAAACTGTTTTACCTAATTTTTTAACTGATGAATTTGCGGAATTGATTGCGGTATTTTTCTGGCTTTCTAAATCAGATTCTCCAACTGCCCCGATACCTGACCCGATTGAATTAACTACGACATTACCTGCAATACCGGCAAGCCCTACAGCAGCAGAGTTTGACAGATTAGTCATACCGATTACGGAATCCGCTGCAACATTAACACTATTTGCAGTAATGGCTCCGGTTGTTCCAAGTATTTGTGATTTAACTTCATTATTTAAGACATTTACTACAACAGAAGCTCCTGCTGCCGCAACACCTGATGCGGCTAAAACTCCCGATGTATTTTGTATAGCAATAGTGTCTTTTCCTTCAACTGATAATTTACCGGATGAGGTTATATTTTTGTCCTTTGTATCAATATAAGCAGATGTGACATTTTCAATAACATTAACCAGTGCATTTGCTGATACTGCGGCAGTTCCGCTTGCTGTGAAACCTATATCTGTATTATTCAAATCTTCACCGGATACAGCTTTTACGGTAATTGCTCCGGCATTAGTAATTTCAGTTGATAAAATATGAGCGTCTGTATTATTAGTAAACACATTAACTAAACTATTCACCGCGGTTGCATCCCCTATGCCGTTGCCGGAAGCAGAACCTGAAATCGTCTCTACATTTGCGGTTGTATCTGCATTAACGGAAATAATTCCGCCTGAAATTGAAGAGTTTTCAATGTAAACATTTGTGTTGTTATCAAATATATTAACTATACCATTGTAAGTTATGGCAGCACCAACACCGTTTCCAGCTAAAGATGCCATAAGTTCATACATATCAGCTTTTGTTGCTGCGTATACAGAAGTACTTACTGCATTATTAATTTCAGTATCAGAAATATACGCATTTGTATCATTTATCAGATTATTTGTAATAACAAAACCTGAAACAGCAGCACCAACTCCGTTTCCGGTACCGCCAACCATTAAAGAGCCGGTATTGATATTTGTATAAGCACCGATACTGTTTGTGCCGTTATCCAAAGTTGAACCGGTAATATAAGCATTAGATGAACCGACAAATGAATTTACCATCGGAGCAACCGCAACAGACGCTCCAACTCCGTTTGCGACTGCAGCAACATAAACATTATTAAGGTCAATATTATTTCGGGTTTTTACATTTGTATTTCCAACTATGTTTGAATTTTCAATATAAGAATTTACGGAATTTGATATAACATTTGAATTAACTCCAACAGCAGCTGAAGCCCCTGTTCCGGAGAAAGACGCCGCAAAGCCGATAGAATTTATATTGGTTTTAGCTAAGGAATCAAGTGTTACTCCGCCTTTTGTAACCTCTGATCCTGAAAGACTTGCTGTAGTTGAACCTTCGAGAATATTTACGTTGCCGTTAGCTGCTACACTTGCAAACCCTGAACCTGCAATCCCTGCCATAGCGTCATAAGTTGTAATATTCTGTTCTGCCTCAATAATAAGCCCATTGTTTGAAGAAATTACAGAATTAATAACAGACGCATTAACATCACTCGTTACAGTATTTACAATAATACTTCCGGTTGCAGCAGCAGAACCGGCTCCTGCAATACTTAAAACAGACACAAGCGGAGATAACTGTTCTATCTGGCTTATTGAAATATCATTATCTCCGTTATCTTTTAAGAAATTCAAAAGTGCAGCGGTTTTATTTTCAGAGGCTTTATTGTAGCCATGAGTTGCTGAAACATTTATTTCATTGCCGGAAGTTATATTTGCATTATTAACAAGTGCGTTGACATCAGATGATATTATATTCACGACCCCAACACCTGTAACAGCAGCAGTTCCGGCACCGCCAACAGCAGCAATCATTGCAGAAAAGGCTTCATCAGAATAAGAATTTACATTAACACTGCCTGTTGCGTTAATGATAGAATTGTCATTGCCGCCGATTTGAGCAGTAGTAGTATTAACAAAAGTGTTTGATTTTAAAATTCCGCCAACTGCAGCAGCTCCTGCACCGTTTGCAGCTAAATCAACACTTTGAATATCTGTTGTTTTTTTCACATTAACGTTTATGTCTTTTGCATTATTAATACTTACTCCGCCGTCAATTTTAGAAATCGTGTTATCAGAAATAACATTTACACTAGCGGCACCATTTACAGCAACAGAGCCGGCTCCGCCGCCAACCACAATAATTGAGCGGATATCTTCACGATTTTGTGCATTTACATTTATATCGCCGGTTGTTGAGATAACAGAACCGTTTGCAATTGAAGCAGTTGTAGCACCTTTAACCACATTTACAAACGCGGAACCGCCAACTGCTGCAGTACCGCCGCCTGTAATATTTCCTACAATTGCATTGACTACTGTGTAATCATTTGCCATAACATCAAGTGAATCTGCATTAATTGTTGTTCCTTGCACTTCAGCATTCACATGACTATTCAAAACTTTTGTAATCAAAGACCCTGAAACTCCGGCAGTAGAACCGCCTGCCGCATCAACAGTCATTTGCCAGTTTGCAAAAGAGGAAGCTAATCCGTCATCTCCGATTTGCGACATAATTTGGTCAACAGAGCCGATATCAGCGACTATATAATTACCGTCCGCCCCTTTTGTTCCGCCAAAAGAATTTTCTGAATTTGCACTTACTTTTACATTTCCGCTTGATGTAATTGAGCCTCTGCCGGTTAAAGCTTCAATATTTTTAGCTATTACATCAACTGTAACCGAACCACCAACACCTGCTGTGCCGCCTGTTCCTGCGACTGTCATTGAACGCTGTGTAAATGTTGAGATATCACCTGCTTCAACAAGAACAGATGAAGAATTTAAAACATCTCCAAGTAATTTTGCACCTGTCGTATTTGTTATAATATTTGCCGCAATATCTGCTGCTACGGCTGCAGTACCGGATGCACTTGCAGTTACGGCTGCAGCATTTATATCAAGAGTTTCATCAGAATTTGCACGGACTTTCACATCAGTACCGGCTGATAGAGTTGAACCGTCTGTTACAACCGCATTAATATCATTATCATAAACATTAACCAGGACATTTCCGCCAACGGCAACACCGCTTGAGGAACCGGCACCTACAAGAGTTAAACCGTGGTTTAAATTATCATAATCTGAAACAACATTTATTGCCCCTGTTGAATTTACAACAGAATTATCGACAGATGCCCCGATTGTACTTGACAGAACATTAACAATACCATTTACATTAACAGTACTTCCGCCGCCTGTTTGAATACCCATATTTACAGCCAAAAATTCAAGGCTTTCATCAGAATCAGCATTAACATTTACAGAACCGGATTTGCTGATTGTAGAATTTGTAATTGATGAATTAATATCGTTATCAATTACACTCACAATCGTTCCTAACCCTGCACCAAAACCGCTTGAAGCAGACGAAAACGACAAAGAACCGTTCACATTGGCATCGTGAATATCTGAATTTGCACCAACATTTACATCTCCGTTTGTTAAAATAACAGAGCCTGATGTAATTGCTGCTGAAACCGTATTATTAAGAACATCTGTTCCAAGAGCGCCTGTGAAAGTATATCCTGATGAACTTCCGCTTACAACAGCTCCACCAACGGCAAATGATACCAAATCTTCGGTATTTTCGCCTTTGTTATTTGCAATAACAGATAAATTATTAGCAGAAATTTTGCTGTCTGAGATTTCTGCACCGGTTGATTTAACTAAAACATTTGTATTTGAAGCAATTCCTGCCCCAATTCCGGAACTTCCGCCTGATGTTACCCCAAGCCCTCCTGCTCCGTTATATAAATCTGTGTAATTGTTTCCAACGACCGAAACCCCGTTTGCATCGTTGATAGTTGAATTTGAAATTTTGCCAATAACATCATTATCAATAACATTAACATTAAACGAACCGCCAACCGCAAGTTTTGTTCCGGAGGTTGAAGAGTTATCCGTTGCTGCACCTAGACCTGCTGCAACATTAATAATTTTGTTATATTCATCTGCAAGAACATTTAAGTTATACGCGTCTCCACCTGAGATTTTAGTATCTTCCACTATAGCTTTAGTTGATGTACCGTCATAGTTCACGTTGACAGCTGCACCGGCACCAACAGAACCGGCTTTTGCTCCGCCGCCTGCAATGTTATAAATTTGGTTTTTCTGGTTAGATGTAACTTCTAAGCTGTCACCTACTGTAATTTCAGAATTTAAAACTTTTGCATCTGTAGTTGTGTTGTTTGTATTAACGTTTACAGCACCGGCTGCTGCAAGTGAAAAATTATCAGTCGAAGTTGTTGTAGTAGCTGTTTTATTGTCTCCGGTTAAGCTGCCGTCTGTGTTTGCAAGATTAGTAGATAAATCTGAACTATTGTTACTATCAACAGTTTTTTCAACCCATTTGCCATCAGCATCTTTTTCGTAAAGTGCTCCGCCTTCTTCATCTCTGTAGACACCGTTTTCATCAGGAGTATAAGTTTTTTCAACATTTTTTGTTATAACATTGCCGTTTTCATCTTTTTTCGGTGCACCTGTTTTCGGGTCACGAACAACTTCTTCTTCTGTAACAGTTATAGAATTAGTTTTCTTCATTGCATCATCTGCAACATCTGTCTGATTTGTAACAGTTGAACCCGTTGCATTTTCTGAGGCAGTTTCATTAGCATTTGCAGTTTCTTGCAGTTTAGAATCTTTGCCTACCAAAGCGCTTAATTTATCAATCCAGCCGCCAAAATTTCCCATACTCTGGGCACCGTTAGAATTTGCGGAGTTACCTTTATTAGCGTTTTCCTGTTTTTCTTTTTCCATTGCAACGCCGCCGGCAAAAGCTCCGGCAATTGAAGCATTGATGTTTTGCATTGAAGTATCTGATGTAACTTTTGCTGAATTTGAAGCTGTAATTTTTGAATTTTCAACAACCGCATTAACGGTTTTGTTGATACTATTTACATTAACAGAAGCTCCAACCGCACCGCCTGATGATGATGTTTGGGTGCTGCCGGCGTCAACTGTTTCTTTTTGGGTTGCAAGAGCACCGCTTATTACAAAATTAGAAAGCTTATCTTTTGCATCTCTTTCTGTGTTTGTAACAATAAACCCGTCATCTCCGGTACCCATTTCATAATCGTCATCTTCGTCTTTTGTTACAGTTGAAATCTTTGCCTTACCTGCATTGATTTCAACATTCTTTCCTGTAATTTCAGATTTATTTGTTACACCTGAATAAGTTTCACCACCAATACTTTGAACGATAACAGAACCTGATATTGCGGCTTTTTCTGATTTTGCACCTGTTGCGGCTGCTGCAATATAAGCCTGCTCGCTTGCTGAGGCAACAACTACATCACCTGTTGTTATAACTTTTGAATTATCAATATAAGCTTTTGCATTATTATCAAAATTATTTACAAGCACTGAGCCGCCAAGCCCGAAAGTATCACCTTCTGTTGATGTGCTGTTATCGCCGATATCAGAAAAATTTTCAAGAAAATCAATTACGCCAACGGCATTATAATTAACAACTGAATTAACTGCATTTACTGTAACATCACCGCTTCCTGCCGTAATTTCAGAACCGCCGGTTATACTTGCTAAAGTATTATTCTCAATTTCGTTATATACAAACGAGCCTGAAATACTTCCCGTATCGCCATCTGCTTGAGATTTTGCAAAGTTATTAAAGAAATTTTCAAATGTAACACCTGAATTGTCTTTGGATTTTAAAGTTACACTAAACGGTAAATCACTTAGCAATGAATTTGTAATCTTAGAATCTATTGTATCATTACCTGTAATAGAATTTTTAATATTTCCGTCGTCATCTCTTTCCCAAGTATCAAGAAGTGAAAAATCCCAATCCGCGTCCGAACTTGAATCCGCTCCAATTCCCAATGTTAATTTGGCATTAACTTTCGGCACAATTAAATTAATCTTAAACTCTCCGGCATTCATAGGTAATTCAGTTGTCGCATCAACTCTTAAACCGTTAGAATTCACTACTGAATTATTAATGTTTGCAATTGTATCATTAAGTTGTTGATTAACTATGATAGCAAGTCCTGCACCAAAATCAGCGTCTTTAGTTGCGTCCGCCGTAACAGTATTAGCCGTTAAATCAACTGCATTGGCAATAACATCCAAAGCTCCCGGTATTGTTACAATTGAATTATCAACTTTAGCATTTGTTGCAATATTGCTCTTGTTGATAATCATTGAACCGCCAATTTGTGCCCATGCCTGTTTTTTCTCCTGGCTTGCATTATTTGTATCAGTTTTCTGAACATTATTTGCGGTATTTTTCCCGTTATTTTCAGCAGTTGCACTATCAGACGATGCTGTATCCATTTGAGATTGTGTTTTTTCTACGGATTTTGATACAGACTTATCAAATATTTCGGTAAATTTATTTAGAGACTCTTCATCAGGTGTTTGACCGTCTTTAGCTTTTTTATATAAATTACTTACGGCATCTTTTAATTCTGTAAATTGTGATTTACTTTCACCACTGCCAGGCTTTTTATTTTTAAGACCTGATGTTGTTGAAATCTCATTTGATACAACATTCAAATTCTGTGCTACAACGCCAACAGAACCGGTTTCAGATGTCACAGATGAATTTGTAACTGTTGCTTCTGTTGTGATTTTTTCATTTTTCAGTAATAAATTAAGACCAACGCTTGAAGGAGCTTGAGTGGTTGTTTCAAAATCAGAATCGGAGCTGCTGCTGTCACTTTTCTTTTCCGTTTCCGGCGTTTTTGATGTCATTGCAATAGATGAAGTATTAGAATTAATTGCAGACAACAAAATATCTTCCCCCGCGTTTAGCGTAGAATTATCAACATTGACTTTTGTATTAGCCTCTGTTGAATGATTTAACCCCATAAACTGAATTGCAGCATAATCTTTCAGGTTAAACGAATCTTCATTACTTAATTTGAGTGATGATTTATTAGAGCTTGCTGCCTGAATACTCAAATTTTCGCCTGCATTTATGGTTGAATTTGTTACATTAACCTCAGAAGTAGTTTTTGTACCCAAAGCATACAAAAATCCCTGTGAAATTTCAGCATTTTCATCTGCTTTCCCAACAGTAACAGAAGCAGTTGCATCTGCAGTTATTGAGGTATCACCCTTTGATATAATATTTGAATTAACTACATCAACAATCGCACTTGCTCTTGCTCCGTCAAAATTCTCATAAATTTCACCGTTGAAATAATTTACAATAATATCTTCTGCCTTTTCCAATGCAGTATCAGTATCATCAAAGATTGAACTTAACGCTGAATTTAATTTATCAAAGGTTGTTTTAACTGTTTCTTCGGCAGTTGCAGAAATTTCAACATCAGAACCGATTACAGCCGCATTATTTATCCCGATTGAGGCATTAGTTCCTGAATTTTCGACCTTTAGCATTCCGTCTTCATAATTTGTCTTGGCATTTGCAACAAGTACGACTTTCCCGTCTTGTAAATCAAGACCTGATGCGTTTTGTTTTCCGCCAGAAACAAGACTGTTAAATACCGTCTCTGCTGCCGATAACTCGTCAAAAGTTTCTGTACCTTTATAACCTGCTGCAATTCCCGCGGTCTTATCTGAATTTTGGTCTTTTGCTATAGTAATATTTTTACCGTAAATATTTACATCCCCGCGTGACAGAATTTTACCGTTAATAACAATATTCCCTTGAGAATCTGTGATTAAACCTTTATACAGGTCTGAGCCATATTCTAATTTTGATAAATCGCCGCTGTAGCCGCTCAAAAATTCATTATAAGTTGAAAGCGAAGGGGTCATTACAGAAAGCGAACCAACATTTAAAACCCCGGACGCACCTACAACCATACCGTTTGGTGAAACAAAAATTGCATGTCCGTTATAAAAATTCCCGTTTTGCATTGTGTTTACAATGCCGTTAATGTTAATTTGATTATCAACAAGGTTTACAAAATGTTTGTATCCGTTTTTGTAAATTAAATTTGCAATATCCTGTTGTGAAAGGTTGAATTTCTCGTACTGTCTGAACTGAGTTGAACCGGAAAATTTTTCACCTTCAATGTTATAAATATTCCCGCCTGCTGCATTACTTCCTCCTGCAGAAATTCTGGAAATTTCTGATGCTGCAGCTGCTAACTGTGCAGCTTGGGATGAAAACATGCTTAATCCTAACAATAAAGCTACAGTTCTTTTAGACGCGGATTTCATAACATTCAAATTTCTCATATTCAACCTTTTTAAACTTACTAAAAATACAATATCTCATTTATATTTTCCTAATAACAAAAAGGCATTTCTACATAATACAAAGTTTTATAAATTTTTACTTACAATTCTTTACAAACAAGTATTTTTTTTATCAAGGTGTGTTACGTTCATATAGTAATAAAGTAAGTGGATGTTTTTTGAATGATTAAGAAGAAGGTTATTTACTTAGCTGCATGTTGGCTGTTATCTCAAGGTATGGCATATTCCGCACCGGGGGTTGATTTAGGTGCAATCCCGCAAGCCGGTGTTATTAACACTCACGACCTGAATTCAATAAAAGAATTAAAACGCGAACAGCAAGTAACAAAAGATTTTGAAAATTTTAAGAAGAATAAAAAAGATAATAATTCCCAAGTTCAAAAAACTAAAAAAGAAAAAACAAAAGTTATAAAAGCAAGAGCCGAAGAATACGCAACAAAAGGCGTTTATCTTGAAAATATTAAAGTCTCCCCAAGTCAAATTTTGACAGAAGAAGAAATACGCAATATTCTTGATGATTACACTGAAACAAACGTCACATTTGACCAGATGAAAACAATTGTTGACAGAATTAACAAACTTTACCTGGAAAAAGGCTTTGTGACAGCAAGAGCTTACCTGCCGGAACAGACAATTGAAGACGGGACAATTCAAATTGAACTAATTGAAGGCAAAGTCGGCAATGTTACATTAACCGGAAATAAATGGACAAAATCCGGATACATAACAGACAGAGTAAATTTAACAAAGGGCTCATTATTTAATATTGGCAGACTAGAAGAAGATCTTTTGACTTTCAACAGATATCACGATTGTATAGAATTAGAGGGCACACTTACCCCCGGAGTTGAACAAACCGGCACAACAGATATCCAGCTAAAAGCAAAAGAAGAACTTCCATTCCACATGACAATGCTTTTTGATAATGCCGGCAGAAGTACAATAGGTAAACTTCGCGGCGGCTTAATGCTTCAAAATGACAGCCTTTTCGGGTTCAGAGACAGAATTACACTAGGCGCTTATGCAAACAATCATTCGGTTACACCATTTGCAGATTACAATATTCCGGTGAACAAAAAAGACGGCCGCGTAGGATTTATGTTTTCTTCAAGTAATTCTGAAATCGCACACGGTGCTTACAGAATGTTTAATATCAAAAGCCGCTCTCAAATATATTCATTGTATTTTAACCAGCCGATTGTAAGAAAGCCTTATATGGAACTTGCAAGTACAACATCAGTAAGCTACAAGCAGGCAACTTCAAGATTTGACGGTTTTGATATATCAAAAGATAAAGTATCATCCGCGCAAACAGGCTTAAATTTCAGATACGACAGTAAACGTGGTATATGGTACTTAAATCAAAGTGTAGGTTACGCTTTCCCGATATTTGACCCTGATTCAAATTACTTAAAGCTTGAAGGCGGCTTTTTAAGATTACATGACTTTGGGCATGGTGTTGTCGGTCAATTAAGAGGAAACTATCAGGTTATACCAAAACATGTTGTACCGTATATCGACCAGTTTCAAGTCGGCGGTATGGCTACGGTACGAGGATACTCTGAGGGTCTTTTACTTGGTCGTTCCGGGTATTTGCTTAGCGGTGAGCTGATTGTACCGATTTTGCCAAGATTCATTGCAAGCAAAGATAAAACTAAAAAAATACCATTCTTGGGCAGTTTTGTAAAAGGGGTTGTATTTATGGATCATGCTGCGGTTTTCCCTTACAAAGGCAGCGGTGTAGGTGATAACGGCTATGACGCAAACGACGTACTGTTAAGTATGGGCATGGGTTTAAGAATTACTTTACCCGGGAATTTATCAGCAAGGCTGTCTTGGGGATTTCCTTGCATAAGAAACAGCCACGAAGAAGTACATAAATGGGGACGTTTTCATTTTGAACTCAGTTTAACACCTGATTTTGACAAATTAGTAAAAATGAGAAATCCTAAGGGGCAGGAAAAAGTTCAAAAACTTGAAGATACAAAAATTGCAGAAGAAAATCCTTACGATGAACTTTTTTCTGCACTAAAAACAAAACATTCTCAACAAGCACCGAAAAAAACTGTAATTAAGGCTCTTAAATGAAATCAGTACTATAAAATTTCATTTATTATTTTATATACAAGCTGAAATTTATCGTCAGAAGCTTGATTTAATTTTTCTACCAGCCTTTCAGTAAGTACTTTGCGAGGTTGTAAATGCTCGGTTACAAAAAAATCTGACACGGATTTATCTAACTTTTGGGCAATTTTACCAAGTAAATCAAAAGAAGGAAAACATCTTCCGCATTCAAGTTTACTCATATGTTTCGGGTCAATTTCAAGAAGTTCAGCAAGTTCTGACTGTTTAAGCCCTTTAAGTTTTCTAATCTCTCTTATTCTTGCTCCGATAAATTTTTTTGTATCCTGCATAAACTTCTCCACAACTTAGATTATGTTATTTGAAATTAAAATTAAACAATTCATTTTGCGATATATTGACAAAAGTATGCAAAATAAGCATAATAATATCTATATAATGACGGAATTTTATAAAAAATCGCAAAATAAAAAGGAGAAAAATATGTTTAAACGAAAAAAAGCATTTACATTTGCTGAGGTTTTAATTACCCTTGGCATTATCGGTGTAGTTGCAGCGATGATAATACCTACACTTATTGCAAACATAAAAGGAGCAAGAATAAGAAGTCAATTCAAAAAAGGAATTTCAACACTTAACCAAGCCGTAAGATTGAATCTTGCAAACTATGACTGGGATTTTGGTGATATTCATGACACTAATCATGTAAAATCAAAATGTGCAAGTGCTAATCCCGAATCGGAACAATCTATTTGTGCATTATTAAACGCCAGCCTTACGGGAAAAACATTATTGGTTGATGGTTCCCCGGCTGATTTTTATGAAAAAGAATTGTCTGAAATCATAAACAGCAGTGTTATGAACATGACATCAACCAGAGCCTGGTTAATATATCAACTCTCAGATAATAATACAATTGGAATACACGGTTTTACAGCTAGATGTACGGAGGCAAATGGTAACTGTGTCGGGTTTATTGATATTAACGGAAAACAAGGTCCAAATAAAGAAATTGAATGCCTTGACACTAATAAAACTAAACCTATATGGGATAATAATTATGAAGAATGTATAGTAAAAATTACAGGAAACACCGGTGACATATTACCCATCGCATTTTATAACAGTACAGTTGTACCTGCAACCAACGCAAGCAAATACATTCTGGATACCGCAAAATAATAATTATGTTCAACTTAGATAATGAGTTAAAAATTTTTAATTCACAGATAGAAAGTCTTAAATCAAAAAAATTTAATACTTTCTATGAAATGGAATGCGAATACTGTAAAATAATCAATCTGGGAAATAATATAAGAAATTACATAATTCAAAATCCGTCATTATGCACTGAACAATCATTTAAAGTTCTTACCAATCAAACTAATGACCTGTCTTTATTGGAAGAAAAATACAAAGGTTTATTAAACGTTATTTTTTTGACAAAAAATTTATTTGATAAATATTCACTTTATGTGGAACGACTTAAAAATGAACACAAATACGTAGAAGCAATAAATGTTTACCAACAAATGTTCAACTTATCGCAAGATTACAAGTACAAGCAACACATAGCAAATATTAAATTCAAAATCTTTAACAACATAGAAGAAAGTTCTTCTATTTATAAAAGCATTGAGAAATACCTTTACGAGAACAAGGATTTTTGGTGGCAATTTTCTTATATATACAAAGCGAAATTTGATATATATAATCAGGTTTTATGTATAAAAAAAGCACTTGATTTGGAAGAGGATTAACAATATGCCTAAAATATCAGTAGTTTTACCAATTTATAATGTTGAGAAATACATAAAAAAATGTATGGAAAGTATATTTTTTCAAACATTTAAAGACTTTGAAGTCATATGTATAGACGACTGCGGCACCGATAATTCGATAAAAATTACCCAAGAATTTGTAAAAAAAGATTCTCGTTTCAAAATTATAAAGCATGAAAAAAATTTGGGATTATCTGCTGCCAGAAATACCGGAATTGATAATGCTACAGGTGAATATATCATATTCATAGACTCTGACGATTGGATTGAAGCAAACTTATTTGAGAAAGTTTATACAGCTTTTAAGCAAAACCAAATTGACAGTGTTTGGTTTAACGCTTTTATTCACAAAGTCGACAGCACCTACTTCTTAACAGATGAATTAAAGGAAGACCGCATAATACATCTTAATTCGGATAATATAACAAATTTTTCATCTTACACCTGGAATAAAGCATTCAAATTATCAGCATTAAAAAATTTAAACATTAAATTTCCACAGGGGCTTTATTTTGAAGATGCCGAATTTTATTTTAAAATATTTTCAAATATTTCAGAAATTTATCTTATAGCTCAACCGCTTTATCATTATCAATTAAGAGAAAATTCAATTGTTACAAGTCGGGATAATGTTGAAAAAAAACTTGAGGATTTATTTCAAATTACCGTAAACTTGTATAAATATTTTTTATCAAACGGAACATTTACCCAAAACAAAAAACTTATTCTGAAGTCTTTTGCCGAAAATATAATCACAATAAAAATAAATAACCAAAAAAAGACTGTAATAAATCTTGCTAAAAAGGTATTAAACGAAATAGATTTTCCAAACAGTTATGAAGATCTTAAAAGTTAAAATGGGCTTACCAGCATGTTGAAAATAAATATTTAATTTAAACAATTCAAATTAAAATTAACATTGAACCCTAAATTTTTATATATTCTTTCTGCATTTCAACATCATCTTTTAAGTAGCCTAATGTATTATATTCAGGCATTTTATTAGTCATTTTTGCAAGGTCTTTCATATTATTTTCACACCCTATAATGCAATAACTTCAACATAATCAAGGTTGACGTGTTGTTTTGCTTGCCATATTGCCATAAGTCATAAGATAACTGGAGGTTATGCCATAACTTAGCAGATGACTTTAATGCTTTTGATAGCTTTAAAGCCATTTCAGGACTAATGCCGGTCTTGCCGTTTACAATTTCTGACAAGTTCTTGCGGCTTGTTCCTAATTTCAAAGCAAACTCCGAAATACTAAAGTTTAACGGTTTTATCCAGTCTTCTAGTAGTATTGTTCATGGTGTGGTGGGTTGTACATTTCCATAAGATAGTCCTTTCTAGTGATAATCTTGATAATCTAGAATATAAACATCATTTGTACTTTTGTCATATTCAAAAGTAACTCGCCAATTTGCTTGTACTGTAATAGCCCATAAGTCTTGTAAATCTCCAGTCAATGGATGTGATATACCAGAGATGATAAATCATTTAAACCTGTCATATTATCTAATATATAACCTATTACGTTACACGTGTCAAGATGTAAGCATAGATATTTTATATTATTGTACAAAATTTCAGCTACTTCAATATAACTGAGCAAACCTCTTTTAATTTTATTACTTACATATTTTAAATGTAATTGATAAAGGCGCAATAAGCCATAAAGTGCAGGAAAAGGGCTATGCGAATGTTAAACATAAACATCTGTCAATTTATTGAGTGGTCAATACAAAACTTCAATATTGACATCATCTACCTTAAAGTCATGCACTGCAAGCAATTATAAGACTTAATACCAATATCGTATATTACAGCCCTCGTTCTCGATAAACGGGGGCTGTTCTTAGTTTTCTTACACTATAAAAAGATTTTTGGTACAAATTTGGTACATCAACATTAGCAAAAAAGCAAACAATACTACTACTTTGCTACTATTCACATTCATAATATGCAAACTTTAAATTTACAGGGTTATAAATTTGTATTGAAACACCTTCATCTAAGTAAAATCGGCTTAATTCGCCTTCTACAAGAATAAATGAATTATCTTCAAAATATAATTCAGAGTACTCCGCTTTTATCGTAAGATAACCATTATACGGTGTTCTAAAGTTGGATTTTAGATACTCTAACCTTATTATTGGCTTTGTTTGAGCATCAATAATTGTAACAGTATTCCTGAGTATATAATCATTAGCATAACTCTTTTTATAAACAATTAGGTCATATTTTTTATTTTCCACATAATTATTTTTCCGATGTCTAAAAAACATAATACAAATATGCACGAGGATATAGCAGAAAACAATTAACTAAAACGTCTAATTCTTTTATTACTTTTTATACAATTTTATAAAATCACTGCAACAAAACTGCAACAATTTTGCATTTTAGAGAAACAAGCAAAAAATTAACGAGGGCAGAAACCCTCGTTATTATTATCTATTAAGTGGTGCCGCAACTCGGAATTGAACCAAGGACACAGGGATTTTCAGTCCCTTGCTCTACCAACTGAGCTATTGCGGCTAGTTGTGTCTTGTCACGTTTTTTATTATACTTGCTCAAATTTGAAAGTCAATACTTTATTACTTATGACTGTGCTGCCAGGTAAAGTGTTACATTTCGACCTTCAAGCATTGGTTTCTTTTCAACCTGGATTGGGTCATTTGCAAGGTCTGTTAAAAATCTGTTTGCAAGGTCAAATGCAAGGTTTGAATGCTGCATTTCACGTCCGCGAAGCATTACAACAATTTTTACTTTATTACCTTGGGAAATGAATTTTCTTACACTTTTCAGTCGAACTTCATAGTCATGCACGTCAATTTTGTATCTTACTTTAACTTCTTTTATTTCAACTACATGCTGTTTTTTCTTTGCTTCTTTTGCTTTTTTGGCAAGTTCATATTTATACTTGCCGTAGTCTAAAATTTTTGCAACCGGCGGAGCTTGGTTAGGGCTTATCAATACTAAATCTAATCCGGCATCTTCTGCCATTTCTAAGGCTTTTGAGGTTGGAACCACGCCATGATTTGTTCCTTCATTATCAATTAATCTTACTTCTTTTGAACGAATTCTCTCGTTCATGATTGTCTTGTCCTTATCCCTTGCGGATCTAGTATCGTTAGCTATTGTTTTATCTCCTATGTTAAAGTTATATTACGAATTTATTCTAGCATGAAAAATAAAAATATGCTATACCTTGAACTTAATCCATTATTAAGTTTTGTAACACGGTTAAATGCCCAAATAGCAAGGGTTTTAAAATTTTCTTTAAATTTACAAAAATAATACTAAAGTTTTAACACTTTCGAGCCGATATAGAAATTGTTAAGATTAAGGATATATTTACCCGATGAAAAATTAAATAAGGAGCATTTGTATGGAAAAAACACAGGCTGAAGCAGTTTACGCAACTATGGAAGTGTCAAGAGCAGAGTTAAGTGAAGTTGATATCACACAACCACTTCAAACACTATTTGATGAATGTTTAAAATTTATTTCAGTAAACGATTTTAATCTGTAATCTAATTTTAAAGAGTAAGGTACCTGTTATCTTACTCTTTTTGTATATGTATACAGAAATTTACAATTAACCTGTTGTGTATATACAAAAAGCCCCTACTTGTAATAAAATAACACAAGAAAGGGAGCTATACATGAAAATTTCACTGGCAGAGGTTGCAAAGTTATCTTTAATTGTCTGTTTATTGACAGGCACTGCTTTTGCAGACTTTAAGGAACATTATGATTTAGGTCAAACTTACTTAGCACAGTACCAATATTCCGGTGCCATAACAGAATTTAAAAGTGCATTGAGAATAAATTATCTTGATAATTCTGCAAGATTAGGGCTTATCAATTCACTTTTGGCAAGAGCGGCGGAATACGCTAACCGCGACAGAGCATGGGCAAAGGCTGCTGATGATTATAGGGCTGCCCTTTTTTATATGGTTTATTATCCTACTGCCGATGCGGCACAAAAGTCCGCGTCCTACGTTCCGCAAGTTGAACAAAATTTAGAACGTTGTCTTGATGCGGCTAATTTCGATGACAGCCCGCAGAACCGGTTTGCTACAGCAAAAAAATTAAGAGCAGAAGGCAATTTTGCTGCTGCTGCTTATGAATTTAATCAATCGCTAGGCGGCAAAGAATTTCAAAAAGACAGTTTTGAGCAAACTGCTCAGATTATGAAACTTTTAGGCAATTTGCCAAAATCTGCAGAGTACTATAAAAAGGCGCTGTCAGTTGCACCGTCTGATTTAACCCTAAGACTTGAATACGCAAAAATCTTAGACAGCACCAATTCCAGTGACCTCGCTCTAAATGAATATAGCTATGTTTTGGAACACTCTACCGCGGAGAACAAAGATATCTTGTACGCACTTGAAAGAACCTTTAATAAAAAAGTTCAGAATTCTCCCGGTAATGCTAATTTAAACGCAAATATGGGGGCAATTTTGCAAAAGCAAGGGCGGCTTGATGAAGCATTAAGCTATTACAAACAGGCAGAAACCCTTGACCCTTCAAATATCAACACCCGAATTAACACAGGGACACTGTATCAACAAAAAGGCGATTACAGAACAGCGATTAAGGCTTATGAATCAGTTTTGATACTTTATCCGGATAACATTAATGCAAACCTTTACAGAGCGCAATGTTATGACAAGCTTGGCGATAATAAAACCGCCCAAGAGGGTTTTAAAAAAGTTATGGCACTTGACCCAAATAATGATTACTTGAAGCTTCAAATGCTTGAAAGTGCTAAAAAAACGCTTACTGCACAGCAGTTTGTTGATTATGTTAATACAAATATGGCAAACTCCAACCCTGGCGGAATTTTGTATGATTACGCGATTGAACTTCATAAAAACAACAAACTTGATGATGCCATATTTATGTATAATGCAGCTTTAAAAGCAGACAGTAAAAATTCTGAAATCTTTGTCAACCTTGCTCTGGCACAGGCTCAAGGAAATAATTTTGATGAAGCTTTGACAACTCTAAAAACCGCCCAAGCAAAATTTCCTAAAGACAAGCAGGTAACTGATACCATTAAAAATATTTCTTCAATGAAATCTGATAACTTAATGGCAAAGGCTGCAGAATTTTATAATAATAAGGATTACCAAAACGCGGCAAATTGTTACCTTGCGGTTAATCCTGCAACAGCAGATACAATGATTGGTGCGGCTACTTCATATCAAGAGCTTGGGGATAAGGACAAAGCCATTGAATATTATAAAAAGGCGCTTGATTTAAAACCTATAGATAGTGATATAGCCTACTATATTGCGTGCTTGTACGGAGAAAAAGAAGATTATACAAATGCAAAAATTTATCTGCATAAATCCTTGACCTTTAACAAAAATAACACTCAGGCAGCAGAATACCTGGCATCAATTGAAGAAATGGATATGTCAAATCTGTTAAATGACGCTATTGCGCTTTATGATGAGAACAAACTTGATGAAAGTCTAGTAAAATTCAACGAACTTTTATCAAAAGATACCCAAAACTCATATGCTCTTTACTATCGCGGAATGATTTATGATACCAAAGAGAAACGCAATGAAGCAATTGCGGATTTAAAGAAAGCTTACAGCTTGAATAAAGAGTTTTCTATTTGTAATTACCTTATTGCCTCTGATTACGACGCATTGGGTAAGTATAAAGATGCTTACAATTATTATACAGCGTATGCCAACTCAGATGTACAAGACGATGAATACAAACAATACGCAAAAGCTCGCGCTGAAGAATTAAAGGAATATGCAAAGTAGAGTTCAAAAGTTAATTCAGAGTAAAGTTTCACTTGCCCCGATGGCAGGTATAACTGATTACGTGCTTCGCTCGCTTGTAAGACAATATTGTCCGGACGCACTTTTAACAACTGAGATGATAAGTTCTGAGTTTTTGGCTCAAAATGTCAAAACTGAAATTACAAAGCTTGATGACAATCATCACCCGATTGTGTATCAAATATCAGGTCACAAACCTCATTTGATGAAATATAGTGCTGAATTTTTGTCACAGTTTGCGGATATGATTGATATCAATATGGGCTGTCCGGTAAATAAAGTTGTAAAAGGTCAAGACGGCGCTTCATTAATGAGAAATCCTAAACTTGCACAAGACCTTGTACAAGCAGTAAAAGAGGGCACGGACAAGCCCGTGAGCGTAAAATTCAGACTTGGATATACACATGATGAGATGAATTATGTTGAATTCGGTCAGATGATGCAAGAAGCCGGCGCGGAACTTATAACAATTCATGCAAGAACGCGTGCACAGTTTTATTCAGGCGTTGCAGACTGGACAAAGATAAAACTGTTAAAAGAGAATGTTGATATTCCGGTGTTTGCAAATGGTGATGTCACTTCAATTGACAGCGCGCTAATGTGCCTTGAACAAAGCTGTGCAGATGGGGTTGCAATAGGACGCGGAGTGCTTGGTGACCCAACATTAATAAATCGTGTAGCACATTATTTAAAAACCGGGGAACGGCTGCCTGTGCCAACTGTTGTTGAAAAACTTGAAATCATGCGCAAACATCTTGATATGGAAATCGCATTGAGGGGCGAAAAAGTTGCAATAAAATTCTTTAGGAAATTTTATCCATACTACATTTCAGGAATTCCAAACGCTTCAAAAATACGTGGTGTTATGGTCGTGGAAGAAGATTACAGTAAAATTTTAGAATATATTGAATATATTAAGAAAAATATAAGTGAACAACCAATTGCATAGACTTTTTAACAAAAAATCGCTATAATAGCAATATGAGAGCATTTATTCTTGCTATTTTAATATTGTTCACTGCTTGTGCTGTCAAAGCCGAAGAGACAGTTACTCCGGTTCAGCTTGAAATGCGTGAATATGACGAAATCATTTTGCCGGTAGGCTCGTTTATTCCGGTTATCACAACACAGGAAATTTCAACAGAGACATGTCCGGAAGGCTACAAATTGAAATTCATAGCAACAAACGACCTTTTTATGTACGAAACAAACATCATCCCTCGAAATACTGAATTTTTTGGATACATTGAAAAAATTAACGAACCTGTTGTAGGAACAAATGCGTCAATGAAGATTAAAATAACAAAGATTTTAATGCCGGACGGGTTTGAAATACCAATGAAAGGGTACATTTACACCTCAAACGATAATTTAATCGGCGGAGAGCTAACCGCACCGGCTGAATGGGTTAAAATGCCGCATTACCAGAGTAAATACCAAGGAATTTCATGGAACCACCGCGGAGCAACCCTTCAAATGCGTCCGGGCGGAAAAAGGTGTATGGGAACGCATACTACAATTCCGGCAGGCGACCACCAGATTATTATTTTAACTGCTCCGGCTGGTATAACTCACACTATTACAGATTAGCCTTGTAATAAATTGACAAAAATAATATGTAAGGTACAATTATAATAAGATGTATTAGGGAGGGTTCGGCAATGAAAAAAATAATCGCAATTTTAATACTGGCAGCTTCAACTCAATGTGTTTTTGCAGCTCAAAATTTTAGCTATCAGCAAAATACAACAGCACCGGGTTACCAACCAAATTATTATAATAATAACTACAAGATAAATAATAATACTTTAAAAGGCAGTGTAGTAACTGTTCCGGCAGGTCAAACATTTACAGCAGTTGTAACAACACCTGTAAGCTCTGAAACAGCAGTTGTAGGACAAAATTTGACACTTGCATTAGGTTCTGATTTTTACTACAACGGAAATAGAATTGCACCTGCAGGAAGTACTGTTTATGGCTCTGTTATTGAGGTTTCAAAAGCAAAACATGGTAGCATGAATGGAAAAATGACACTTCGTTTTACACAAATTATGACACCTACAGGACAAAATATTCCAATCTCAGCGGTTGTAAAAACAGACGATAACACCGGAACATTAGTCGGCGGAACGGCAAAAGATGTGACCGTTGACTATGCAAAAGATGTAGCAGTTGGAGCCGGTGCAGGAGCGTTAGCAGGTGTTGTTATTTCACCTTTAGCAGGCGGAAGTATCGGTAGAGGTACTGCACTGGCTACAGCAGTTGGTGCAGGCGGAGGGCTTGTAAAATCAATTTGGGATAAAGGCTCTGATGTTGTAATTCCGGCTAATGCTGGACTTGAACTTATCCTGACCCAACCGATTACAGTAACTCCGGCAGCAAGTGAAGATAAGTCATTCGGGCAATAATATTATTAATGATTTGAAATAAAATCATTAACAATAAGAGAAAAATTTTTTGATTAGGGAATAAAATGTCAATACTAAATAATTACACAAGAAATAGAGACCCGCGAAAAGGTGAACTAAAAAACAAATCAGAATTTCGGATGCCTGCTGTCACAAGAGAAGATAAGCAATCAATATCTTTGAAAAAAGGTATAACCATTTCTTCAGTTCTTCACCCGGCGGTATTGGTCATTATTTGGCTTGTCGTAGCGGCTTTGGCTATTTTTGGAATTGATATTTTTAAAAAGCCGGTTCCTAAAACAAATGACATTGAATTTGTACTGGTTGATAAAGAAGAAACTCCGGTTAATAAAAATACCCCATATAGAGCAGATAGAAATTCCAGAACCGGCGGCGTAAATGACCCTAAAAAACCGGTGTCATTACCATCGTCTAATCCTGCTTCTAAACCGCAGCCATCATCTCCTTCTCCTGCTCCGGCGCAGAAAAAGCCTAATATTATAAACAAAATTCAACAATCTGTTGCGCCAACCAAAACACCAACAAAAACGCCTCCAAAGGCAACAACTCCTAATAAAAATGTTACACCATCACCAACAGTTCAACAGCCGGTTCCAAAACCTCAAGCGGCTAAACCTCAGCCGCCAACAGCAAGACCTTCTGTTCGTCCGGCAATGACACCAAAGGCAGTAACAAAACCATCCGGCACTCCATTTAGAGTTCCTGTGCCGCCTGGAGGTACAAAAGCAGGTCAATATGCAACTGGTCCAGTCAGCGGTTCCGGTTCATCAAATAGTGGTGGTTCAAAAGGCTCCGGCACATTTGCACCGAACCCGTCATTAGCACCTGTTGGTAACGGTTCAGGTTCAAAACTTGCCTCAAAGGGAACTGGTTCAGGTGGTTCCGGCACCGGTTCTGGTTATGGACGCTCTGGTTCAGGTTCAGGCGGAGGTAATCCTGGAGGAGGCGGAGGACGCCCGGGAATTGATGCCATAAGAGAACCGGATTTTGGACCTTACATGCGCGAACTTCAAAGACGAATTAAAATGAATTGGGATCCGCCAAAAGGAAACGAAAGTAAACGTGTTGTTCTTTTATTCAAGATTGCAAAAGACGGTAGACTGCTATCTTGCAGCGTATTCAAATCATCAGGGCTTCAAAATGCAGATAAAGCTGCACTAAACGCGGTTCATCTGGCGGCTCCGTTTAGACCGTTACCGCCTGAATTTAAAGGACAAAGCATAGATATCCAATTTACATTTGACTATAATGTATTTGGTGCAACAAAATATTAAACAAAAGTTATTACAAAAAATGAGGATAAAAAATTATGGAATTATTGTTAGAGTCAATTAAAATGGACTGGCCGGTATTGTTACCAATCTTCTTGTGTTCAATACTAGTGGTAGGTGTTGTAATCAGCAAATGGTCATTCTATCAGAAAAACCAGCGCGATATTACAGTTTATATGCGTGAACTTAACAGAGAACTATCTAAAAATGATATGAATGCAGCACAAAGTATTGCTCTTCGCTGCGGCGGCGTTATTGGAGAGGTAATAGAAGAAGCTGTTAGAATATTTTCAGAACAGAGAAACGGTTTTTCACGTTCATTTGATATTTCAGCAGCTCTGGCAACAAGAAAACTTGAAAGTCACTTAACAATACTTGGTACAATCGGTGGTGTCGCACCATTCTTAGGTTTGTTTGGTACAGTTGTAAGAATTCTTTTGACATTCAATATTTTAGCAGATTCTGGCAACCAGGCAGCAACAGTTGCATCAGGTATTGGTTCAGCGTTGATTGCTACAGCTTTCGGTCTTGGTGTTGCGATTGTTGCAGTTATATTTTTCAACTCTTTCCAATCAATTGTTAAACACTATGAAGATGATTTCCAACTTATCAAACTGTTGTTCCTAAGCTTTGTTGACTCAGAAGCTGAACCACAGCCAAAATACTCTTCATCAAAGGTTAATTTATAATACAGGCAGGCAAAAATGGCATTTTCATCATCAAAAAAGAAACAACAATTATTTACAGAAATCAATATTACGCCGTTGACAGATATTTTTCTTGTTCTGTTAATCATAATGATGGTTGTAGCGCCTTCGTTTCAATCAATGGATAATGCCGTTGATGTTCCGGAGGTAAACAACGGGGTTAATATTGAAGATGCAAAGGTTACTGTTTCAATAACCAAAGACGGCGCAATGTTTGTCAATGGAGAAAGTATTCAAAAATCACAATTAACTGATAAACTTATTGCGGCAAAAGGCGATATTGAAAAGCCTGAAGTCATAGTTAAAGCAGATAAAGCAATAAAAAGCGCATTAATTATGGATGTAATGAATGCAGCGCAAAATGCCGAATACAAAAAACTTGTTGTTGCAGGTGAACCGCTTAACAAGAAAGAACAAAAAGAACTTGAACAAAATGCAAAAGTCAATATTCCTCATGAAGGAGAAGAGTAAATGAGAGATACATTTAATGAAATTAACATAACTCCATTAACAGATATATTTCTGGTACTTTTAATCATAATGATGGTTATAGCACCATTGCTAGACCAGCAGGGAATTAGCCTTACAGTACCTGAAAACGTTGAACAATCACAGGTTAAAGATGAACCTCAAATTCTGACAATAGTTGTAACTCATAATGACAAGTATTTGATAAATAACGAAGAGGTTTCACCTGATTTATTAGGCACTGTGTTATCTAAAGAAATCAAAAACTACCCGGATGGGCTTTTAATCCAAGCTGACGGGGATTCAACCCATGGAGCTGTTGCCAAACTTATGGACAAAGCTCGTTATGCTGGTGTTAAAGCAATTTCAATCGACCAAATTTAGGACAACAAAAAATCCGGTTTTCAAATAACCGGATTTTTTGTTGTATAGATTTTTAGATTTACTATTTGTGTTTTGCGGCTTCCAGGGCAACTACTTCATCAGCTAGCTTGTCAAGCTGAGCATTTAGGTTTGCATTGTCTTTCTTCAATGCTGTTATACGCTGCTGGTCTTTAGTGATATTAGAGGCAAGTTTTACAACTCTTGTGTTAATATCTTTTACTGCGTTAATTAGCGCATAGAACATTTCATCCCATCTGATTTCATAATAGCCTTCGTGGTTTTTGGCAACTGCATTAGGGAAGACTGTTTTTAAATCCTGAGCAATAACACCAACATGCGGTGTTTTATTCGCATCAGCCTTGAATGTATAATTATATATATTCAAGTTTTTAAGTTCTGCTAAACCGGCAGTGAACTTATCTCCAACGTTTTTCAATCTCTTGTCTGATTTCAGAATAGGACAACAAGATTTACCATCAATGGTATGCGCCATCGGGTGATCAGCTTGACGCGAACCCCCTTCAGATTCATGTATGTCGATAGTAATTGATTTTCCAAGAGAAGCATCATTGTATTCGCTACCAAATGCGTTTCTTTTTCGGCAATCACTTTGATTATTACGTGTAGCCATTGTTGACCAGTCATAAGATGTACTTATCGGCCAATTAGAAGAGTTCACATAATATTTAGTATTATCAGGACCACTGGAAGAAACAGAGGTACAGATACAGTGTTGTCTTATATCATGATATTTGTGTTGATTTCTACAGCGTTTACAACCATCCCATGAGCTTGCTGACCTATCAAAACCATCATCACCAGCGAACAATTTCAGACCTTTTGAAGCGTCAATTGTAGTAAACATGGTTAAGCCTTTTACAACATTTGCAGATGTTACATTGGTGGTATCAGGACGTCTTATAGGGACTTCTATATAGGACTGCCCACGAACAATCAAGTTACCGTTTATAACAACGGAAGCATCCGGAGCATTGGCAATACCACTTTTTTGGTAAGATGTATTGGAATTCGTAACATTGTGAACTTCAAGAATTGCAGCAGCTTTTTCAGAATCAGGTTCGTTCGGCACATATTGTCTTGGGTAACTGCCTATAAATATTCTTTCATGATCTCCTGTAAATAAGTTATTGTATGATGATATATCATTAGTAGGCGAGTCTTCATCAACCTGAGCGTCACTCTGTACAGCACCGGAAAATGCTCCAATACAGGTTTTATAAGAACCTGAAGTTATTTTTTGGCAAGCATTTATACCAACCGCAGTGTTATAACTACCGGAAGTAACTTTTCCTAATGCTTGATAACCAATAGCCGTATTATAAGTACCGGAAGTTAGTTTATTCAATGAATTGTTCCCAACTCCAACATTGTAATGAGAACTCGATGAATTAGAATCTGTAGCAATATTATTACCAATAAATGTGTTATAATAACCAAGACTTGAACCGCCTGAATTGTGTCCAATAATTGTATTATGGTGGAAGCTTGTATTATCTATGTTGGTTGCTGCACCATTACCAATAACAGTATTGCCTGTCACATTTGAATCCAAGCTTGAAGCAGCATTTACACCAACAACTGTATTATATGAACCCTTCTTGAGTGTTTCCATTGCGCTGAAACCAACTGCTGTATTACCGGTACCGTCTTTCGCGTCGGATAAAGCATTACGTCCATATGCAGTGTTAGACTTTGCATCATTTGTTATAGTATTATAAGTACCACCAAGCATGAAGTTACCATAGCCAACAAACATTGAGCCTACATTACTGCCTGCCGGGTTTGAGAATGTGCTGCCATATCTGAAATGAAATTGATTTTGCGGATATCTGAGCCCACCCATAATAATTTTATCTGATGGTCTTATTAACAATTTTGAGTATAAAGTATTACCGGCAGCGTCTGCAGAATACAACGGAACTTCACCGGCTCCGCTTGGGGTCATACCAATAAAAGCAGATGCTGTCATTGACTTATTTGTAGTATCATAGTAAGCATCGTTTTCATCATCTGCCGGAACAAATGACCACACATCATCTACTGAAAAATTACTAAACCTTGTAGTAAATACCGGTGAAAACGCGGCTAACAGTATTGATAATGTCAACAACAATACCATAACTTCTGCTAAAGTGAACGCTTTTAATTTATTATACTTCATCTTTGACTCCATTATTTATTTTCAAGTTTATTAATTCTTTTAGTCAACTCATCAATACGTTTTTGGGTTGATTTATGTTTCTTTGCAATTACATCCGTATCTGCTTCAATATCTGAAAGATTAGTTGCTAAAGTGTCTAAATCTTTATCAATTTTCTTGATTGAATTGATAGTCGCATAGAACATGCCATCCCATTGAATACCAAGATAGCCGTCTTTACCTTCAAACACAGAATCAGGTAAAAATTCTTTCAAATCCTGAGCCATAACACCAACATTAGCAGTATTTGACTTATCATTTTTGAACGTATAGTTATATGGCATAACATACATTATTTTGTCAAGTGCATCAGTATTTTCAGTAATATTTTCTTTCAGTCTAATATCAGAAAGTTGCAGATTAGGGCAATTTGTTGTATTAGTAGGATAACCGCGACCATCCATACAAACCGGAGCAAGTCGTTCCTGAGTTCCAAATGCCATAGCCGATGCTGAAGCCGGTTCTTTAGCTCTTTTATGACCGTTCGGATTAAATACAGAACCAATAGTTCCACCTGCAACTGCACCCCATGCAGTAACAAATGCAACAGACCCAATACCTGCTGTTGGTATAGCAATAACAGCAGCAATCGCTTCGACAATAGCACCAATAATGGTTCCTAAAATTCCGCATTTAGGGTAAGTACGATATTTTTTTCTACCTGTACCACAATTACGACCACAATAATCATCAGCAGTTTCCTGAGAAGACACTGTGTTAAGCGGCATTGAAAAAGCAGGAGAACCAAGTTTACCGGTATCTGCAAACGGCATATACAAATTGCCTCTTAATACAAAATTAGAATTGAGGACAACCGTTGGTGCAACATTAGGTTGAGCTACTAATGTACCGGCTTGCGTACTATCCATATTGTGAATTTCTAATACAGAACGACCGTTAAATCCGTTTGGTGTACCTCCGATAAATACGTGATCAAATTTATCATTAGACCAGTTCGCTGGAGTAGGAGAACTATTAAGTCCATTATTATTCGCAGACGCATATCCGATGCAAGTTTTTGACCCTTGATTAGAATAAGCACTTCCCATAATTATACTATTGCAGGCATTATATCCAACCGCGGTAACGTCTCGAGAATATTCAAAGTTTCCGTCATAAACTTCATAACCAACGATAGTATTATGTTTAGCTCTGGAACCGCCATACATGCCAGATGCGACAATAGTATTTTTTGTAGCATTAGATGAGCTAAAACCAGCTGTTGCGACACCATAACCAACAAAAACGTTATTACTGCCTGATGATGAGTCTAATGAAAGAACTCTGCCGCCGATTGCAACGGTATCACTTATCCCATTTTTTCCTCGACCGGTATTTGCCCCAATTAAAATATTATTAGAACCGCTTAAATATTGACCGGAATTTGCACCGATTGCAATATCGTTGGAATTATCCGCACCCGGTTCAGCTAATGCAGCATGACCTATACCAATTGAGGAGTTTAATTTTTTATCCCAATTTGCATACGCTCTTAAACCGGCAATAGTGTTATTATCTCCTCTGGAGTTAAAAGTCTTTGTTGAACCTTCCGGAGCAGTTGAGGTAATGAGGTTGCCATTAGCATCCAAAGATAACAAACCTGTTAAAGTTCCGTTCCCTTCGCCATATCTAAACTGAATATGGTTTTGGTTATTCTTCGCTCTTAAATAAACTTTCGCGTAAGGTCTATAACTTCCGCTTAGTGCATTAGGGTTTATACCAAAATAAGCTGCTGAAGACAGACCTTCAACACCCGGATCATAAAAAGCGTCTTTTGCGTTTGTTACAAAACTCCAAACCGGTTCATTCGCTATTGTATCAGAAGATTTTCTCTTTGTCATAATCGGTGCCATTGCAGCAAACAAGACCGCTACAATTACCAATACGATTAATAATTCTGTTAGCGAAAAGCCTCTTTTAAATATATTCAATTTCATCCTCATCAAACTCCAAAATCTATCTTAATAATATTATTATAGCATATCACGCCCTGTAATTCAACGGGTAATTAAAATATTAACATTATTAGCTCAATTTAAAGCAATTTAAGGCAACTTTAGTATATACAAAACTTTACATTTTACAATAAATTTTATATATGCAAATGAAACTTCCTCGTGGTAAAATCAAGTTATGACGCAAAAAAATATAAAATGGGTATTGTGTTTCCTCATTATCATGGGGAATTTCATGGGTATGCTGGATTCCAGTTCAGTCAACCTTGCACTTTTTCCGATTGCTAAAGGGCTTAATATTACGCTTGTTGAAGTTCAATGGGTTGTTATTGCGTACATGCTCGTTTTAACCGTTTTTCTTCCGTTTTTCGGAAGACTTGGTGATATCTTTCCTAAGAATAAGATTTACGCATTTGGTTTTTTAACCTTTGCCATCGGAGCTTTGCTTAACTCAACTGCTAACAATTTTTATTTATTAATAATATACCGCTGTATAGAAGCAATGGGCGCTTCAATTATGGTTGCAAACGGTCCCGCGTCAATTGCTGCACTTTTTAAAGGTGAAGAAAGAGGCAAAGCTTTAGGGTTAAATGCCTGCATTGTCGCAATCGGCGGTATGAGCGGTCCTGCTGTCGGAGGGTTTTTGATACACTTTTTTGACTGGCATGCAATATTTTTGCCATCAGTTCCGATTGCGCTTATTGCTGCTTATTTATCCTACAAATGGCTTCCTTCTTATATGAAAAAGAAGTCGTTTAAATTTGACTACAAAGGCTTTTTATATTTTACTATCGGGTTATTTACCTTGCTTCTGGCGATTTCAGAAGGTCATACTTGGGGCTGGAAATCATTAAAAATTATTGTTCTTGGCACTATTACACTGATTTTTGGCGGGTTGTTTTATTTTAGGGATAAGAAAATTAATTACCCGCTGATAAATTTCAAAATGTTCAAAATTAAAACATTTACCTTTGGTAATATTGCAGTTATGACGTCTTATATGTGTATGTTCACAAACGGCGTGCTATTGCCGTTTTTCTTACAAGAAGTTGTTAAATATAACGCGTTCTTAACAGGGTTGCTTGTTTTGCCGTATTCAGTTGCGTCGTCTGCTGTAGCGCCTTTTGCAGGAAGTTACGCCGGTAAAAACGGAAGCCGCATGCTAACTCTTGTTGGTCCTTCAATTTACATAATCGCTCTAATTATTTTCACAACATTTTCACCAAAAACACCCATGTGGGAAATTATTTTAGCCTCTGTCATCATGGGAATTGGCAACGGATGTTTTCAATCACCGTCTAACAACGCAATAATAACAAGTGTTAATAAGGAAGAACTTGGGATTGCAAGCGGAATTCTATCTCTATCGCGCAACCTTGGTAATATTTTGGGTGTTGCTGTGACAATTACTCTATTTGACAGTTTTAGAGAAATATTGATTACTGACGGTAAAAATTATCAACAAGCGTTTTTGAATTCATACCACTACACAATGGCTTTTGGCATAGTCTTCGGTATTAGCTGCTTTTTGTGTTCATATATTGCGTATGCGCCTAACAACAAAGCTTAAATGTAAAAAATGTTACACACTTTTGACATGACAGCATTATATCTGCAATAATAGGATTAAATGCTGGACTTAGGTAGATTTTATGTATATAAAACAGTTAGAGATAGATAATTTTAAATCATTTGCCAATAAATCAGATATCCCTTTATTAAAAGGGTTTACAACTGTTTCCGGACCAAACGGCTCCGGCAAAAGTAATATTATTGACAGTATTATGTTTGCGCTTGGTCTAAGAACCGGCAGTGCTCTTCGTATTGAAAATCTATCTGATTTTATTACCACATTCAACAACAAAAACGAAGCCATGGTAAAAGTCATTTTTGGTGATGTTGACGGGAATAATGAATTATCTGTTGCAAGACGCATTAAAAAGACAAACCAGGGGTTTGCAAGTACATACTATCTGAATGACAAAATTGACACGCTGACAAACATCAGAACAATTTTAGAAAAATATAATATCACACCAAACAGTTACAACGTAATGATGCAGGGTGATGTTACAAGTATTGTCATGTGTTCATCAAAAAACCGCCGCGGGATTATTGATGAAATCGCCGGCGTTGCTGATTTTGACAGACGTATAGACCAGGCAACAAACGAGCTTAAAACAGTTGAACAACGTGTTTCGACTGCATCTTTAATTCTGGCGGAAGTTGAGCAAAGTTTAGAGCAGCTAAAAGCAGAACGAGAGATTGCGCTCAAATATAAAAAACTGCAAGAAGAAAAATCAGACCTTGAATCTCAAATCAGCACGGTTAAATTCTTTGACCTGAAACGCAACCTTGAACTTGCGCATGAAAACATTCTTCAATCCAACAAAAAATTAAAAGAAGAACAGGCAAACAAAGCGGATTTAGAAGAAAAAATAAAACTTATCAATGATAAATACAAAGAGCTTGATGCAAAACTTAAAGAGCAAGGCGAAGATGAGCGTAACAAATTAAAAGACAGTCAAAGCGACCTGTCTGCACGAATTCAAACCAAGAAAAACGCTATTGACTATTCACAAACTCAAATTCAAAAAGGCTTACAGTCTATTGAAAACGCTAAAAACGGTATTGAATCCTACAAGAAAAAAATCGAAGATGAACGCTTAAATATCAAGCTTGCGCATGACAAAACAGGCATAATTGAAACTCAATTAAAAGAGAAAAAAGACGAACTCGCCAAAAAACTTTCTGACATTTCGGGTCTAAGTTCCACTGCTGATAAATATATCCAGCAGCGCAACGAGGTATCAAAAGAACTTGATACACTAAAAGACAAAGATAACGAGTTATTAAAAGAATCTTTGCCAAAAGAAAATGACTTGAAAAATCTTAAAAAAGAAGTCGCTGAAGCAAAAGAATTCATCAAAAACGCTCAAAATGCCAAAAATAACTTTGCTGATGATAAATCATTAAAAGAACTTCAAGTTAATGACCTGAAAAAAGAAATGGATGAATTAAAAGAAATTCAAACCAAAACAATGCAGGAGTTAGACAACGCAAAGACTGCTATTGAGCAATATGACTACGATGTGCGAGCAGCATACAGAAAGTTTTCAGATATGGAAGCTCAGCGCCGTGCGGTTTCGTCATCCGGTTCTAGTCTNTACAGAAAGTTTTCAGATATGGAAGCTCAGCGCCGTGCGGTTTCGTCATCCGGTTCTAGTCTTCCTATTTCAACTGTTATGAATGCGAATTTAGAAGGTGTTCATGCACCTTTAATGCAGTTAGGTACAGTTGATGAAGAGTATTCAACCGCACTTGATATCGCATTTGGCGGTCGCTTAGCCCACATTGTTGTTGATGATACTCATGCAGCATACGTTGCTATGGAACTTTTAAACTCCTCCCGTGCCGGCAGAGCAACATTTATTCCGCTAAATAAAGTTAAAAAAGCACCGGGGAGACTACAATTGCCAAAAAGCCATGGAGTTATTGACTTTGCAATAAATCTTGTTGACTTTGATGATATTTACCTTGACGCGTTTTTCTATGCAGTCGGCGATACATTGATTGTTGAAGATGCGCAAGCAGCAGAGCAGCTTATGGGCAAATTCCGTATGGTAACACTTGACGGTAAGCTCTACGAAAAATCCGCTGCAATCACCGGCGGGTACGTAAAAAAATCCATTTTTGGTTTCGGGCAAAACGACGACAAAGAACTTGAAAATGCGAAAGCAAAATTAGATGAACTTCAAAAAAAATACGAACAGGAAGTTCAAAAGAAACGTAATTTAGAAGAAAAACTCGACAACATTCGCGCATCATATTCATCATCTTCAACTGAATATTCAAAGGCAAAAATCGAGCTTTCTAATATGAATTCTCAATTTGAAAACAGTCAAGGGTTGCTTGAAGTTAAGCTTGCGTTCGTCTCAGAAAACGAACCAAAAATCGAAAAACTTAACAATGAACTTGACAAAATCGAAGCTAAAAGAGTTGAATTATCTGACAAAATCCAAGAAGCACAAGACAAACTTACTGAGCTTGACAATCTTCTTAACGACAAAGACTTGAAAGATTTAAAAGAAAAAACCCAAGGGCTGGAAGATGAAATCCGTAGGCTTAACAACAACTTGATGGGCGTAAACAACGAAATTCAAGGGTTTAACAATACGATTAAATTCAACGAACAACTGATTGTTTCAAAAGAAGATGATATCAAAAATATCACAAAAAATAATGAATCTCTTGAACAGGATAAAAAGACTTACGCGCAAGAAATACTACAATTAGAGGAACAATTAAATCTCCTGTCTGATAAAATAGCAGTGATTGATGCTAAAATCGGAGAACTTGTGAAAGAAAAAGAAGAAATTCATAAGAACCTGATTGATTTACAGACCAACAGCGCTGTAAAATCATCTGAAATCGACAGGATTAATGAGCAGATTGAATCCTTTAAATCCCGCCGTAGAGAATTAGAACCGCAATTAAAAGAGGCAACTGAAATATTGCAAAATTCCGGCATTGAGATTGAAAAGTTGTCTCCTGTTGAAATTTCAATTGAAGAGTTAAATGCAAAAATACAACGTCTGGATAAGCGTATGCAGGAGTTAGGCGATGTTAATATGCGCGCGATTGTGTCTTATGAAGAAAAAGCCGCAAGAAAACAAGAACTTGACAATCAGATAAATACTCTTTCAACTGAACGCCAGTCAATACTTGATAAGATGAACGGTTTTGAGCAGCAGAAAAAAGAAGCGTTTATGACGACTTTTACTGCAATTAACGAAAACTTCAAAGATATTTATCATCAATTATCAGAAGGCGAAGGACGGCTTATTCTTGAAAACGAAAAAGACCCGCTTTCTGCCGGCATGACAATTGAAGCAAAACCGCGTGATAAAACCACTAACAATAAACTTGGCGCGCTATCCGGCGGGGAAAAAGCACTCACTGCACTTGCTTTAGTTTTTTCAATCCAAAAATACTTGCCGGCACCGTTTTACGCACTGGATGAGGTAGATGCAAGCTTAGACACAATGAACGTCGAAAGAATTGCAGACATGGTTAAAAAGCAATCTTCAAATACTCAGTTCCTTGTTGTAAGCCACAGGCGCCCTATGATTGAAGCGGCTAACAGAACAATCGGTGTTACCCAAAAAGAAAAAGGTAAAACAAAAGTAACAGGTGTTAAACTAAGAGAAGACAATGATGAACAATAATCCACTAAATACCCAAGATTTAGAATCTTCAATATATGCAACCCCGGGGGAATTCGATGCCAACGACGGTATTGGCATTCTGGTTGACATGGCAAAACAAGGTAAAATCGACCCTTGGAACATTGATATTCTTGACGTTACAGAAAAATATCTTCAAAGAATGATTGAGCTGAAATCATTAAATCTCCGCGTTGCCTCAAGAACTTTATTATTTGCTTCAATTTTGTGCAGATTGCAATCAAATGTGCTTGCGGGTTTAACACTTGATGATTTTAAAGATGAGTCGGAAGATGAAGTAATGTATGATGAAGACGGGTTCATTGTTGAGTACCCGGATGAAAATAGTGAATTTATTCCAACAAGTAATGTTGTTAGCTTTGATGAAGCACTTCAACGCCGTACAAGTATAAGACTTAACAGAAACCGCGTTGTTACATTGAAAGACTTGATTAAACAATTAGAGTTTTACGAAAAACTTGAAAAACGTGCTTCAATGCAAAATGCCCACGAAAGAGCGAAACGTCATGTAAGAAATTATTCAAGACTTACGCCTGATGAAATCGTTTCAATGGCGCATGAAGAATACATCGAAGAATCAGTTCTAAAGCTAAAAGACAATCTGGAACAAATATTTAACCACCAGGATAAAATAGAACTTAATGAATTGACAATCCTTGGAATGGACAAAATCAGCGCATATCTTGCGTTACTGTTTTTAAGCAGAGATACGGATTATGAACTTGAACAAAAAGAATTTTATTCTGATTTATATGTAGTAAAAGGCGGTCACCATGCAGCAGTTGAAGTCTAGAATTGAAGCAGTTCTTTTTGTTACGGCAAAAGCTTTGACGCTTGATGAAATTGCGGTTTATCTTGATGCGGAACCGGAAGTTATTGAAGAAGCATTATTAGAGCTTATCATGGACTACTCATCGCGTGATGGAGCATTGGAGATTGATGACGAAAACGGTTATATTTTGCAAGTCAAAGAGGACTACTCTGATATCGTTGAAAAAATTTGTCCAATCGACTTATCGCCGGCTGTTTTGAGAACACTTCTTGTAATTGCGTTGAAAGAACCTATCCGCCAGACTGAGCTTGTCAAACTTCGCTCTGCTGCTTATGAACACGTTGCAGAACTTGTTGAAAAAGGGCTTGTCTCAAAACATAAAGACAAAAACGGAAGAAGTATCAATATTAAAACAACTGCTAAATTTGCAGAATATTTTAAACTTAAAGGCGATACAAGAGCACTTGCACAGCAGCTTGAACGGGATTTAGCAGAGAAAAACAATGCGTAAAATTCTTTTAGCAATATTTTTAATTGTTCTTGTTGTTGCGCTTTTTTATAAATCGCCGCTATCTGCAATGTATAATTACAACAAGGCTAAAGACTTTTACTCAAAAGGTCAATATGAACAATCCCTTCCTTATTTTGAAAAGTCACTTTTTGCAAGCCCAAACGGAATTTTAGCAAGGTTTTACTACGTGCTTGCTCTGGCAAAATCAAAACCAACTTACTCCGTACAAAAAAAGCTTTACGAAATGGCACAGTCAAAAAATCAGGATGAGGCGCAAAAGTATGCAAAAGTTCAAGCTTTGGAACTTCGATATAAATTATTAGAGGGAATTAACGGGAATTTTATTTACAATGCGGCTATGGGTGATGATATTGTAAGATGGGATATTAATTCTTTTCCGTTAAAAGTTTACTTTGAAAAACCGAATACAGTTCCGCCGATTTACATAAAATCAATAAACGATGCACTTAATCTGTGGACAACCAGAACCAATTTTGTTAAATTCCGGCAAGTCGCAAACGAAAAAGATGCCAATATTGTTATAAAATTTAAAGATATTCCTTCAGATTTATGTAAAAAGAATGTCTGTACTTACACTGTTGCATACACAGAGCCAAACATCGATAACAACAAAATTCTTAAACAAATGACGTTGACGTTTTATAAAACCAATCCTTACAAAAAGGATTTTTCAGAATACGAAATTTTTAACACTGCATTGCACGAGCTTGGACACACACTTGGTATTATGGGTCACAGCGACAACCCGGATGACGCGATGTATGCTCTAAAAGATGACACGAATTTTATTTACTACAAAAATTCGTATAATTCATTGTCAATGCGTGATTTAAGGACTTTAGCGCTTCTTTATAGAATTAAACCTACAATATCAAATACAAAAGACTTACAAAGCGAAAATTTTTACTACGCACCGTTAATTTTAGGAAGTGATGATGTAAGGCTGCAAAGAAAAATTGATGAATACAAAAACTACATCAATTCTTATCCTCATCTGGCAGCAGGCTACATTAACCTTGCAGGAGTTTATTCAGATATCGGAAACTCAGATGAAGCAATAAAAATGCTTAATATGGCACAACCACTTGCAAACAGTAATGATGAGAAATATATAATCGAATATAATACAGCGGTAATTTACTACAATAAACAAGATTATGATAAAGCACTTGCAGCTGCAAACAGGGCAAAAACAGTCAAAAATGACAAAAATGTTGCGGACTTAATTGAGGATATAAAAAAGTTACAAAAGTAGGTACCCTATACCTAAACACATTTCTTTGCAAGTTTTTGCAGCTCAAGTCTGTTCAATTTTACCTGCTTAACTTGTTCAAGTAATTCTTCAATCATTGTATCCAGATGCCATAGCTTATTATAAAAATAATCATAGGCTGATAATTTTTGCTCTTTCATCAGTTTTTCCAGTTTGTATTTTTCAAGTTCTAAACTTGCTATTTGAGACTGATATCCGGAAATCTGTTTTTTATCAGCTTCTGTCAACTGTAAAATAGTACCTTTGTAGCTGCTTAAAGGTATTAACTTTCGAGACCCAAAACTTATTGATGAGATAGTATTCATATTTGCATAAAAACGCGTAAAAATAATTTTTGCTATTACTTCTTTCTAAAACCAAAATCCGTTGAAATAGTTCTTCCAATTGATTTAATCTTATTTTCTATGCAAATCCTGCATTTTTCAGGGGCGTCATTTAAACAAATTTTTCCGGGGTAAATTTCATATTTGTCGCGGTATTGAGTTGATGTAACGTTTGGCATTACTACGTTTGCTCCGCTTTGAAGGGCGATTATTCGTCCGTTTGAGTTAAGAGTTTCCATTGCTGTAGTAGCAGGGATATTTATGTTTTTCAGCATAATTCTTACCAGCGCCATAACCTTTAGAGCCAGTGTAAAATCACTTGCTGCAGAATTTTTAAGCGGGGTTTGCGGATGTGGAATAAATGGACCAATGCCAATCATATCAGCATCAATTTCTTTAAAAAACAAAATATCATCCGCTAAAGAACTGATACTTTGCCCAGGAAGTCCAACAAGACAACCTGTTCCAACTTCATATCCTAAACCTTTTAAATCTTTAAGACATCTTAGCCTGTTTTCAAAATCCATATGTGGATGAAGTTTTTTGTAAAGATTTTTGTCAGTTGTTTCAATCCTTATTAAATACCTGTCTGCACCAGCGTCTTTAAACGCTTTATAATCCTCAAAACTTCGTTCTCCTATACTTAAAGTAAGCGCAACACCTAAGCTTTTTATCTCTTTAATAATGTGGCACATAATATCTTGCGTGAAGTAAACGTCTTCACCTGATTGTAATACAATGGTCTTGTATCCCATACCAGAAGCAGTTTTTGCGATTTCAATTACTTGTTCAGGCTCAATTCTGTAGCGCTCAACAACTTTATTTGTGCATTGAAGTCCGCAATACATACATTGGTTTTTGCAAATATTTGAAAACTCGATAAGTCCGCGTAGGTGAACTTCATCCCCTACATATTCTTTCCTAATCTTATCCGCAAGTGAAAATAATTCATCATTTTGTTTATCGTCTTCCAACAAAGATATTATTTCAGCTTTAGTATACAAAGGCTTTTCCTCCTACACTGCAGCTTTGTCATCTTTAATATCATTCATCGGGTTCCAATTGTCTTTGATATTGTTTTTTATAAGGTTTTTATAATAACTCTCCTTATAATCAAGTAGGGCAAGCTGTTTATTGAGTTCGGACAACTGTTCTAAAGCTTTTTCTTTTGTATCAAGGATAATTTTATAACGCTCATTTATTGTGCTGTCGCCAATAATACAAAGGTCTATATAGCGCTTTATGGCTCTGTTTTCAGTTCCTACAGAGCGAAGACATTTAACTATTTTTACCCATTCTAGGTCAGTATCGGAAAATCTTCTGATATTATTTTTATCACGCTTTAAAAACGGAAAAAATCCGGATTTAGCCCAAAATCTTAAAGTATGTTCTGAAACATCCATTTTATCCGCAACTTCTTTAATCGTATACATAGCAAACCTCCTGTAAAAATCTTAGCATAAAAATTTAATACACTTGTAACAATTCGTTAATATTTCTAAAGTTTTTACGACATTATGCCGTATAAGAAAATGTGATTAGATAACACGGGGTGTGTATAAAAATGTACGAAGACCTTATTAGAAAACAAATTATTGTTGAGTTGAAAAACTTAATTGAGAAAGCTGAAACCGTTGAGCAAGATACTGATGCTTATTGCGAATTCATGAAGTGCATGATATTAAATACTTACAGTGATAATTAGTCTTTTGCCTAATGAAATTTCTCAAAAATTTGCGTAAATTATTCCTATGAATATAGTAATCATTGGCGGCGTTGCAGCAGGTGCAAAAGCCGCTGCAAAAATAAAACGTTTACTTCCGGACGCAAATGTCGCAATATATACAGATGATACCCATGTATCATACTCGTCTTGCGGACTTCCATATTATATTGAAGGCAATTTTACCGATTATAAATCTCTTTTAGTCCGTTCAGTTGAAGAGTTTAATGCCTCCGGAATTGAGGTATATTTAGAAACAAGAGTTGATAAAATTCTTGTACCACAACAGCAAGTGTTAGTCTGCAACAAAGATGAAGCAAGACTTGTAAAATATGACAAACTAATTATTGCAACCGGCGCAAGACCATTTATCCCAAATATTAAAGGCGTTAAAGATTTTAGCAATATTTATACTGTCCGCAAAATCGAAGACGGCATAAATATCAGAGAAAAAATGCTAAAATCAAAACGTGCAGTTATTATTGGCAGCGGCTTTATAGGACTTGAGCTATTAGAGGCTTTTGTTAAAAACGGGCTTGAAGTTGAAGTTATTGAAAGAAACGAGCGCATAATGAGTTCTTTTGACCCTGATATGTCAAAACTTATCCAGGAAAGGCTTGAAACAATCGAGCCAAGGTCATTCAATTTTCACACTAACGAAACAGTTTCTGAATTTATAGGCACAAATGGCGAAGTTAATTTTGTAAAAACTGCTTCCGGCAAAGAATTTGAAACAGATTTAGTTCTTCTGAGTTCCGGAATTGTTCCAAATTCTGAAATTGCAGCAGATGCAGGGATTGAAATCGGGGAGTCGGGGGCAATTAAAGCAAATAAACTTATGCAAACTTCAGTTCCAAATATCTTTGCTTGCGGAGATTGCTGCGAAGAACCGCACTTGATAAGCGGGCATTCTGTATGGGTTCCGCTGGGTTCGACCGCAAATAAAGAAGGACGCTGTGCTGCGCTTAATGCAGCCGGTGTATATACAGTATTTGAGGGCGTTTTGGGGTCTGCGGTGTCAAGATGTTTGAATACGACTATGTCAATGACCGGCTTAACAGAAATAGAAGCGGAAAAGTTTGGATTTACGCCGGTTTCAGCGATTGTTACAAAAAATGACATGGTTTCCTATATGCCTGAAGCTGGTAGTATGACCCTAAAGGTCATTGCAGACAAGGTAACCGGGCTATTGCTTGGCGGGCAGGCAATAGGAGCCTTAGGTGCTGATAAAAGGATTAATTCACTGGCAAGTGCACTTGTCGGGAGGTTGACAGTAAGAGAGTTTGGCAAAAATGATTTTACTTACTCACCGCCTTATTCCACAACTATCGACCCGTTATTGGACGCAATGAGTATTCTATGCAGTAAAATTCCGCGACATTGCTAGATTTAACAAACTTGCCTAAATTCAAAAATAGGCGTAAAATCAAGCTATGTATAGCTTTCACCCATATTTTACCAACGATGGTTCAGTTGGACTGTATAATACGGATTTTGACGATATTTACCATAGTGCGACGGGTGCCTTAACCGAAGCATATGAAAAATTTATTGCGCCTGTAGATATGGATAAACTCATGAAAAAAAATTCTGTTGCCATCCTGGATATTTGCTACGGAATTGGATATAATTCAAAAAGTTTTTTGAATTATTTTTTTCATGCAGTTAATAATATCTATTCGATACATACCAATAACATAATGAGGGGCAAAAATATCGTTGCGATAGATACCGATAATATTTTGCCAAAGATTTTCATAAAAGCTGTAGATAATGATAAAATTTTGTCATATTTGTCACCGTTTATAAAAACCGGAGAAAATAATTTTACAAATCAGAAATTTGATTTTAACCATGAGAAAATAGATAAATATTTAACCGAAGACAAAAAAATTAAAGCCGAAAAAATTGACCCGCTCATAAATTTTTTAATTTTTGAAAATTTAGCCCAAAACCAGCCGGATTTTTTAAGTAATGAGGATGTAATCAGGATAATTAATGATAAGAAATATAAGCCGTTTTTGGAGGGCAATATAAAGGCTTTGTACAAATTTTATCAAAACCGGATGATAAATAACACCCCTGAGGCTGCTAAGGGCGCCTTCTTACATAATATATGTTATCGGTATATTTCGAGGCGTTATAAAAACGACCTAAAACGCTATAATTTAGCGGATATTAATTTTGAGCTAAAAAATGAAGATGCAAGAAAAATTATAAAGAAAGATAATAATCAATATGATTTAATATTTTTAGATGCTTTTACACCTTCAAAATGTCCTTGCCTTTGGTCGTATGAGTTTTTTCAGCAGTTACATGACCATTTAAAACCTGACGGAATGATTTTGACTTACTCAACATCAACTGCTGTTCGAGCTGCTATGATTGAAGCCGGTTTAGTGCCCGGATATATTTATAACAAACGAGAGGATAAATTTACCGGCACAATTGCGGCTCGTGATAAATCTCTCATAAAATATCCCCTTTCAAAATTCGATTTAGGGCTTTTAAAAACTTCGGCAGGTATATTTTATCGTGACGAAAATTTAACCGGGCAAAATGAGGCGATTATCAAACGAAGAAAAATTGAGGTTGATAATTGCAATAGAATTTCCAGTTCTTCATATAAGAAAAATTTCACCCCTAAAACGTTATAGGTATGTATCTATCTGATATATTATTTATCAAAATGATTTTCTATTTTTTTTAAAACGATTTCATAACCAAGAAGCTTTGCAAAAAATTCCACATCATTAAAATCTAACGAACCTTTCCTCATTTTATGCGACAGACCATCCATTGTATATTTCTTCTCGCTATTTTCGGTTGCTAACTTTGCAAGCTGTGTGAGTGTCATACATTCTTTTGCTAAAAGTATTTTTACAAATTCTCGAACAGACATTTTGCTCCTTAAAAATAGAACTATATATCTTATTATTGATTATATTGACAATAATGAGCAACCAGTTTATAATTATTGTATTATACATCTATATACCATGCTATAAATCTATTAATGCTTAATATTAGAGGAGGAAAATATGTCTAAGGGATTTACGTTAGCAGAAGTTTTGATAACACTTGGAATTATAGGGATTGTTGCAGCAATGACTATTCCAAACCTTTTACAAAAAAATTACGAAAAAAGAGCAATAAGTCAATTAAGAGAAACTCAGTCAATACTTGCACAAGCCGTTAAAATGGCAGAAGATGAATATGGAGATGTTGAAGGTTGGGGATTAACAACAGAGGATGAGACAAACGCTCTTCTTGCATATGAAAGATTAAAGTCATTTTTTAAAATTGCAGTTGATTGTGGTACCTTAGATACAGATAATTTATGTATACCAAAGAACAATTATTATCGAAAAGATGGGAATAAACATTCTTTAGATTATGCTAATGCTGCCAGATTTTACAAGTTTGTATTACTAAATGGTTCGTTAGTGTTTTTGCACACACCGGTTGGCAGACAAGATGATATATTAGGATTTTATGTTGACATCAACGGTAAAAGTCGACCAAATACCATTGGAAGTGATTTATTTTATTTCATTTACGGCAAAAATGCTCTAAGACCACTAGGAGCACCTGCTTCAACTTTTCCTTATAAAACCAAATGTCTCGCTGAAAATACAGAAGGTTGGGGATGTGCGTATTATGTTCTTACTATGAATAATATGAACTATTTGCACACAAATAAATAAAATATTATAATTAGAACATGAGTAAATACGATGTAGTTATTATAGGCGGCGGCACTGCAGGATGTGCATCGGCTTATATTTCAGGGAAACTTGGTTTAAAAACTCTTCTAATAGAGCGAAATATTCATCTTGGCGGTGCAATTACATCCGGACTTGTTGTTCCGGTGATGAATGCAGGGGAACATCAAATTAATACAGATTTTTATCATGATTTAATTTCCGAACTTGCCAAAGTCAACGGGCAAGTGACTTATCAGGGAAATCCCGGCTGGTTTAATCCTGAGCTGGCTAAAATAGTTTTGGATAAAATGATGAAAGATGCACATGTTGATGTGTTATTTAATGCTAATATACTTGATGTCAAATTTTCAGATAAGCACATACTCTCTATAACTCTCCCTGCAAAAATATTATCGCCATATAACTTAGCGATACATACTGATAACATATCTTCTTCTCTAAACGAAATGTTATCGGTATATATCGAAGCGAGGTATTTTGTAGACGCAACAGGGAATTGCAATTTTTCACAAAAAATTAATTGCCAATTTTTAGAAAATACCGGCGAATTTCAGCCAATGAGTTTACGATTTATTATGAGCGGAGTTAATACAGAAAAATTTGCTGATTGGATTTATGAATACGACACGGACAGAAATGTGACAACTGTCCAAAAAGCAGGTGGGCAGGTGCACTTTTCTACTGCATACACCTGGGATACTGGTAAAAAGTGGGCATTAGCGCCTATTTTTGACAAAGCAGTCGGGTTAGGGGAGCTAAAAGACGCTGACAGAAATTATTTTCAGATATTTACTATAGCCGGAATGCCCGGTGCTGTTGCGTTCAACTGTCCTCGTATTATTGAAAACTTAGACCCGGAAAGCCCTTTTGACCGTTCAAAAGCTCTTACCGAAGCCAGAGAAAGTATTTTAAGATTGTCTGAGTTTTGTAAAAAACATTTTCCGGGTTTTGAAAGTGCTTATATTTCAAACATTGCAGATGAGCTTGGGGTAAGGGTTTCAAACAGAATTAAGGGAAAATATGTTTATACAATTGAGGATTTAAAATCAGGCAAGGTTTTTGACAATCCGGCTTTAATCTCTAATTACCCTGTTGATGTACATTCAAAAGACAAAAACGCTTCTCACCTTGAGAAAACAGGTGAATATCAACTACCGATAGAAAGTCTTATGTCTGCTGATTTTGATAATTTATTTGTTGTTGGTCGCTGCATTAGCGCTGATTATATGTCGCAAGGAGCTTTGCGCGTTCAGTCAAACTGTTTTGCCATGGGCGAAGCGGTTGCTAAATATATTAAAAATGCTTTTACTAACCCTTAAATTTTTTGTTTTTGGTATAATATTATCGGAAAGGTAGATTAAGATTATGAAGGTTAGCGTAAAAGTGCCGGCTACAACGGCTAATATCGGACCTGGCTTTGACTGTCTGGGAATGGCTTTGCCGATTTATAACACGATTACTATTGAAGAAACTGTTTTGCCGGGCACAGGCGTAGAAATAAACGTTTTTGCGGATAGTGATTCTATTGACCAACTGTCACTTGACCATATTCCGCTTGATGAAAATAGTATTGTATATAAAGCGGTCGAGCTTTTATACAATTCAATCGGGCAATCTCCAAGCGAGTTAAAGATAAACATATTGTCAAATATTCCGGTTGCAAGAGGCTTAGGAAGCAGCTCATCAGTTATTGTAGGAGCTTTAATTGCAGCAAACGAACTTTTGGGAAGACCCGCGGATGAAGCCGCTTTGTTATCAATTGCCTGTGAAATTGAAGGACATCCTGATAATATCACGCCGGCGATTATTGGCGGACTGGTAATATCTTCGCAAGAAGATGACGGTTCTGTGGTTTACAGAAAACTTGATTGGCCTACGGATTGGGCAATCACAGTATGCGTGCCAGATTTTGAATTGTCAACTGATATTGCAAGATCGGTACTACCAACAGAAGTCCCGATGAAAGACGCAATATATAATGCGCAACGTCTTGCAATGTTTATTCAGGCTGTTCACACAAAAGATTCGGAACTGATGAAGCTTGCATTACATGACAAACTTCACCAGCCTTACAGAATGAAGTTAGTTCCGGGACTTGATAAAATCATGGACAACCTGAGACACTTTGAAAATGTTTTAGGGTGTGTTTTAAGCGGTGCAGGCTCATCAATTCTAATTATTTCTGAAAAAAATAATCTTGACAAAATTAAAAATGTTGTAAAAGAAACATGGGCTGACCAGAATATCAAATGCGGAATTAAGACGCTAACAGTTGAAAATACCGGTGCAAGGATTATTTCTAACGAAGAAGATTAGGTAAAATTACTATTTTAAAATTTGTAAAAATCTTCAATAATAGCCTGTAAGCTTAATTGGAGATTTTTTATGAATATAACTGTTCTTGATACCTGTGTTGGCTGCGGTGCCTGTGCAATAATCAACCCTGAAGTATTTGAAATTAACGGAGATAAGGCTATTGCCAATTATGACAAAATCAGCACAACTGAAGATTTGTGCATTGATGCGGCAATAACCTGTCCTGTCAATGCGATTGAAATTGCAGATTAGTGCTAGAAAACTTAACCTTTTCTTAACTATTCTCATTGGTAATCTACTTGATTAGTTTTTTTGTTAATGCTATATTTGCCATGTTATAGTAGGTTACACAATAAGAAGGAGTAAATCTATGTCAAAAGTAAAAGTAGCTATTAACGGATTCGGAAGAATCGGTCGTAACACATTAAGAGCAGCTATCAGAGAAGGTATCTTTGAAGAATTGGATTATGTTGCAATCAATGACCCTGGTTTAAAACCTGAAGATGCAGCAAGAATTTTCAAATATGACTCTGTAATGGGCAAATTCTGCGGCGAAGTTGAAGCTTATGATGAAGGTATCATCGTAAACGGTCACAAAATTAAATTCTTTGCAGAAAAAGACCCTGCTCAATTACCTTGGAAAGACCTTGGTGTTGAAGTTGTAATCGAATCAACAGGTTTCTTTACAGACGCTACAAAAGCTCATGCTCACATTGATGCCGGTGCTAAAAAAGTTATCATTTCAGCTCCTGCAACTAACGAAGACAAAACAATTGTTTTGGGCGTAAACGATAAAGAATACGATCCGGCAAAACACAATGTAATTTCAATGGCTTCTTGTACAACTAACTGCTTAGCACCTGTTGCTAAAGTTATTGATGAAAAATTCGGTATTGTTAAAGGTTTGATGACAACTGTTCACTCATATACCGGCGACCAAAGAATTCTAGACGCTGGTCACAAAGACCCTCGTCGTGCCAGAGCAGGTGCTCTAAACATCGTTCCTACAAAAACTGGTGCCGCAAAAGCTGTAGCTCTTGTTTTACCTCAATTAAAAGGTAAATTGGACGGTTTTGCTATGAGAGTTCCAACCCCTGACGTTTCATTAGTTGACGTTGTATTTGAACTTTCTAAAGACGTTACTGTTGAAGAAGTTAATGCAGCATTAAAAGAAGGCGCTGACGGTCACGTCCTTTGCTACACAGAAGAACCGCTTGTATCTTCAGATTATGTTGGTACTTCTCAATCTTCAACTGTTGACGCATTATTGACCCGTGTAATGGGCGGTAACCAGGTTAAAATCATTTCTTGGTACGATAACGAAATGGGTTATTCAACAAGACTTGCTGAAACCTTAAAAATGGTTGCTGATAAATTATAATTTTATAATTTTGCAAACTAAAAAGACCCCTTGCGTGCAAGGGGTCTTTTTATATATCTTAATATTTTAGCAAAAATTAAGATATTACCGGTTTTATTAAAATACTTATGGTAAATCTTATTCAAAATTACAGAATTCAGGGGCAAATTCCGGTAGCAACTCAAGCACCGGCAAAAATGCAACCTCAAACAACTCAAAAATCTGTGCCANTTCCGGTAGCAACTCAAGCACCGGCAAAAATGCAACCTCAAACAACTCAAAAATCTGTGCCAGCTGAATATAATTCCGCTCCCTATTTAGGGCAGGATTTAGTTCAAAATAACGGAAATATCAAAGACCTTGATGTGATTTTTAAAAAGATTTCCGGCAAAGATGGGAAAGAATTTGCAGATGCGGCTTATACTGAATTGGTAAAATTTATGGGCTTAGAAGGGGTTGCGCCTGAAAAAATTACCTGGATGAAAAACGAAGGAAGACCAATTATCGGGGATTATAACAGTTTAAATAATAGTGTTATTTTTTACTCTGATTATTTTTTGAAAGCTGATAAAGCGACGCAAATTGGCGTAATCGCGCATGAATTAACCCATTGCAAACAACTTGTTAATATGCTCACAACCGAAGGGTTGTCTGTTGAAAAGATTGCATATGCGTATGCTGTAGCTGATATTAGAGCCGGCTTAACACGTAATCCTGTAGTCATCGAAAAATTTAAACAAGCAGCGGCACAAGGAAAACAAAAAGAATTTATACAGGCAAATACTCTGGCTTTGACAAAGAAATATGCAGCAGAATTATACGCCGCTCATGATAAAACTCTTAAACTTCCAAAACACCCGCTAAACAGTCCGGAAGGCATAAAAGCCCAAAAAGACTGGGTTGCGCAATATAATTACAATGGAGCTGATTTAAAAGTTTATAACAATTGTCCGCTTGAAAAAGAAGCCATGAATACAGAAAATATGGTTAAAGCAGCTTACAAAAGCTATTTGATGTTTAATTAAATAAAAAAGGCGGCGGAAAGAATTAAAAATTCTTTCCGCCGCCCTGTATAAAACTGTTATGCTAAGACAACTCGTTTTGTTTGAGATTCAATTGCAGCTGCATCTGTATATTTTTGGTCAATTTGACCTGCTTTATATGAATGCTTAGTTAAGGCATCAATTACATACAAAGCACCGGCAGCAATTAAACCTATTCCACCAGCCTTGGTTGGATTTTTCAAGATTTTTTGTACAAGTCCGTTAGCTGTAATTTTTGGACCAAGTTTGCCTAATACTTTTGTCAGTCCTTTACCAACATATTGAGCTGCTTTTGTCAATATTGAAGGTTTAAGAACTGCTGCTGTTGCTACTGCCGCTGTCGGAGCAACTGTTGTTAGCATGAGTTTTGCATCATTTTTCCATGTTTCTTTTGCACAATCTAAACGATTAGTAAAACTTCCTTTTTTACTGTCTAATAAAATAGAACTGGCATGAACTGTTGCTAAACCAAACATATTTACCTACCTTTCAACTTACACACTAAATTTTTAACCTACTCCTATAAAAAGTATTTTTTCAACACAAAATTGCCTAATGAGATTAAAGTTGCTTAATAAAAGTTAATATGAATTTTTGTAACAACATTAAAAAGATATAGCAATTATATACTTCAAAAATACTTTATTAATATGTAAGCGATAAGCAAACAATAAATTGAAAATAAACACGAGACATAAATTATACACTACCTACTACACACTAACCTTCTACACACGAGGAATTGAAAAAGATTCCAAACTCTTTCCAAAAGAAAGGGTTTTTTTTTGAGTTTATATTATAAATTTGAATAAATCTTGAATGGGTAGTTTAAGAACATTAGCAATGTTTTCAAGGTTTTTGACAGTTACGTTTGTTTCCCCGCGTTCAATCATGCCAATAAAATTTCGGTTCAAATTTGCAAGTTCTGCAAGTTTTTCCTGAGAAAGTAACCGGAGATAATTCCCTTCGTTATATCTATGGATCATTGTTTAATGATGAATATAATGAGCAGATTGTAGAATTTGATAACTTATACAATGCTAATAGTGGATGGTACTTTGACGAGATCAAAGAAAGTAAAGTCACAGATTTACGTTCAAACTCATACCAGGTATATAACGGCACCGTTTCCGGCGAAAAATGCACTTTTACCGGCACATTCTCTGAATAATAAAAAGACAGGCATAACACCTGTCTTTTAAAACTTGGGCAGGGGTGGATTCGAACCACCGTACTCTCGCGAGAACAGATTTACAGTCTGTCGCCTTTAGCCACTCGGCCACCTACCCATATTTAGTTTTCAATCTTCATGCCGGACTTTTTAAAATGACTGTCCTGCGCCCTTTTGTCTGCCCGGGTTAAAATTTGCCCTTGACGAGACTTGAACTCGTGACCTCTCCCTTACCAAGGGAGTGCTCTACCTCTGAGCCACAAGGGCTTGAGAATTTCAGTAAAAAAGCCGGTAATGGGACTCGAACCTACAACCTACGGTTTACAAAACCGTTGCTCTGCCAATTGAGCTATACCGGCGCGTGTGAATTTATTATATTCAAAAAAATATTTAGTGTCAAGCAGTTTTTTAATAATGCTCTATTTCTGAATAAATATAACTATTTATGCTTGTTCATGCTAAAATGCTAATAGCAATATGGTTAGGTTACATAAAGGATAAAAACATGACACAACAAATAGAAAAAACTCAGGAAACAAATTCTTCACAAAGTCAAATTCGTCAGGTTAGAATTCAAAAAATGAACAACCTGAGAGAACGCGGTCTTAATCCTTATCCGTATCGTTATGATAAAGACACTATGGCGCAGGATTTGCAGGACAAATATAAAGATTTAGCAGCGGGCGAAGAAACAGAAGACAATTATCACGTTGCCGGACGTGTTATGGCAAACCGTAACACAGGCATGTTTATTGATTTAGTTGATGCGTCCGGTAAAATTCAGATTTTTTCACACAAAGAAAATCTCTCAGAAGAAGATTTAAAAACGCTAAAAACAATTGATATTGGCGATATCGTTGGGTTTTACGGTTCAGTTAGAAGAACTCCGCGCGGGGAGTTGACAATTAAGGCAAAATCATTGGAAATTCTGTCTAAATCACTTCTTCCTCTACCTGAAAAATTCCATGGACTTACAGATGTGGAAACAAAATACCGTCAAAGATACGTTGATATGATAGTAAACGACGATGTTAAAAAGACTTTCCAGAAAAGAAGTTTAATTATCCAAAAGGTTAGAGAATACTTGATTAACTTAGGTTTTATGGAAGTCGAAACCCCAATGCTTCATCCGCAAGCAGGAGGAGCAAACGCAAAACCGTTTATCACTCACCATAACACATTAGATATGGACATGTTTTTAAGAATTGCGCCGGAACTATATCTAAAGCGTTTAATGGTAGGCGGCGTAAGCGAAAAGATTTTTGAAATCAACAGAAGTTTCAGAAATGAAGGTATTGACACACGTCACAACCCTGAGTTCACAATGATGGAGCTATATCAAGCTTACGTTGATTACAATGACATGATGACTTTAACTGAAAATCTTGTTGCATACGTTGCAAAAGAAGTTCTTGGCACAACAAAAATTCAATACGGCGAAAACGAAATTGACTTAACACCGCCTTGGGACAGAAAGACAATGCTTGGTGCAGTTGAAGAAGCTACTGGAATTGATTTTAACAAGATTGAGACAGTCGAAGAAGCAAAAGAAAAGGCAAAATCAGTGCATGTTGATGCTGATGATTGTGATAATTGGGGACAGGTTGTAGAACGTGTATTTGAAGAGAAAATTGAACCTTCACTAATCCAACCGATACACATTTACGACTATCCAAGAGATATATCACCACTTGCAAAAGTTCACAGAGACAATCCTCGTCTTACTGAGCGTTTTGAAACACGCGTAAACGGTTGGGAAATCTCAAACGCATTCTCTGAACTTACTGACCCGATTGACCAAAGAGCTAGATTTGAAGCTCAAATGGCAGCAAAAGCAGCAGGTGATGAAGAAGCAATGCCAATTGATGAAGATTATATCTGTGCATTAGAACACGGAGTACCACCAATGGGCGGTCTTGGTGTTGGTATTGACAGATTGATAATGTTATTGACAAACTCTCCGTCAATCCGTGATATTATTGCATTCCCAACATTAAAGAAAAGAGATTAATTACTAACGAAAAACGACCCTGAAATGTCATCAGGGTCGTTTTTGTTTTATCTAAATCTTCTTCTTCCGATACGGTGTCCCACTGTAACTTGTTTTTTAGTAGCTCCAGCGTTAGCAGTGCTATTCTGCTGCCCAAGCATTGAACCTGCTGATTGTAAGAAGCTGCCGAATTCCATTGCTGCACCGTATTTTTCCATGAAGCTTTTACTTTTGCTTTCAGTATTTGTTGTCTCAGTACTGCTTCCTTTGTCGGTTCCGGATGATTTATCTTTACCTTTAGTTTTGCTGTCACCTTTGGTTTTAGAATCTCCTTCAGTTTGTGTATCAGTATCAGTCCCATCAGTTTGTGTATCGGTGCTGCCATCAGTTTTTTGTGTATCTGTATTATTGTCGGTTTCTGTATTTTTATTGTCTGTTTTGGTGTCTCCTTCTGGTTTAGTGTCTTTATTATCGGTTTTTGTATCACCATCAGTTTCAGTATCGTTATTAGTGTCAGTCTTGGTATCGTTATCAGTTTGAGTTTCGACTTTTGTATCTGTTTTAACTTCAGCACCTTTAGCTGCTTCTTTAGTAGCTTCGGCTTTGTCTTGTACCTGGTCAACTCTTGCATTGATGTCTTTGAAACCTTCTTTAATTTCTTTAGTGCCTTTAACGGCAGAAGCTCCGGACATTACTGCAGCACCTGCTGAGGTTAAAGCACCAGCAATGTTGCCCTGTGCTGCATAAACAGCAGTTTTGGTAATATTTGCTGCACATTTACCATAGTTACCAACAGTTTCAACAACTTTACCAACTTTTTCAACTGTACCGCCAGCTCTTGCTAATGCAGCACCTGCGGAAGCTGTTGGAGGATAGCCAGCCATGATGTTACCTGTAATTATCATGCCTTTACCGACATATTGAACACCTTGACCGGCTGTTACTGTATAGCCTGCAATTTCATCAGCCTTTTCTGCAACCTTCATAACCTTGTTAGATTCTGTTTGGTTTGCTTGAACATTCTTCTGGTTTGCAATTGCAGTTTTTCTATACTGTTTTGAAGTCTTAGTTAAAGTTCTAATTCTTTTATTTGTTTTAGTTTGAGTTGTTTTTATTTTAACTTGTGATTTACCAATATTTACTTGGTTAGAGTTTAATTTAAGTGTTTTTGACTGAATTTGTTCCTGTGCTTGTGCTCTATCATCTTTAGATGCAGATTGATTAGAAACAATAGCCTGCTGTTGTTCGATTTCTGAATTAATAGTTTCATTTTCTTGCATTACTTGTTCTATTCTTTCAGATTCTTTTTGCATCTGCTTTTGTTCTTTTTGAATAGCTTTTTGCTCTTTCTGCATGTTTTTTTTGAATTTCTTCTCATCAGATTTCATCTTTTTGTCTAAAGATTTCATTTCTGATTGAGATTCTTTCATTTTATCAGTACCCTGCTCCGTCTGAGTAGTTGCAGTTTTACAGTCATTTTTACTGCTATTTCCTTCTGCTGTTGCAGCGTCACCGTCTTGTTCATTAACTTTTTCGTTTTTTGTTTCTTTGGTGTCATCGGTTTTCTCTCCGCCTGCAACATTTGAAGCACGGTTGTTGATTTCTAAATGAACTTTTTTAAGTTTTTTATCGACACTGTTTTCCAAAAATCTAGGAATATTGCTGTCTTTTAATTCTTGTAAGCTTTCTTTTAAGTCCTGCAATTCACCGTCCGGAACAGATGTTAAATTGTCGAAATCGTAGTTGCCGATGTCGATTTTTTTGTCATCTTGTGGGTTGTTAGAGCTTTCAGCTCTTGTTGCGCTTGATGTATCGGTTGTGCTGCTTGTAGAAGCAGTTTTTTGAGCACTTGTTGTTGCGTTAATATTTGATACTGATTTTGCAGTATTTGCATTAACAACATTCTCTGCTGTGTTTGTATTTGTAGTACTTTGTGTAGCATTTCCCCTGGTTGTGCTTACAGTGTTAGCACGAGAGTTGAATATGGAACCGTTCATGGTCATATTTACATCAACTTTCTTAGTTGACAAGCCGCCTTTCATTTGACCGCTTTTCATCAGCTTCAAAAGCTTTTGCATATCCATATTTTGATTTACGTTATTTACGCTCACTGATTTAAGCTCTCCAAATTAAAACTCTCTTATATATATAAAAACTTTTGAAATGGCGTGATTTCAGTAGTTGAGGTTTTGTTTACAAATATTTACAATATCTTAACAAATGGACATTTCATCCAAAATATTGTTTAATTGATTAGGAGGGATTTTGTGTCTGAGAAGAGCAAGGATAATGTTATAAATATTTTTTCTAACACTAATAACAGTCGTATCGCGCCGGGTGTCTCGCATAAGGTAAAGTTTTACGCCGGATTTAATTATGTGAAACTAAAAAAGGACAAAAACGGTAATAAATTTAACAAAGACAATTTGTTAAAATACGCTCAAAAATGTCATTATATGGTTACTGTAATGCGCGAAATTGACGGAGAAACCGTTTTATACAGCTACGATGTCCCTAATGCCGATTTATTTAAGTTTATGAAATCGTTTGAAGAGAACACTTTAGACGGTGTTATAATTGAAATAGAAAAATATTTTCCGGAGGATTTAGCGTAGGAAATGTGTTTTTTTAAAAAGTACCACGAAAGCCTGTTTAATTGTTTTAAACCATACCAGTATGTAGGCGGCGAGTATTTATCCCGAAATAAAGATTTTGAAAGTGCAAAAGTTCGCTTTGCGCTGGCTTTTCCTGATAAGTATGAAATAGGAATATCAAATTTAGGTGTGCGGGTTTTATATGAATTTATAAACCGCGAACTGGATTATATGTGCGATAGAGTTTACGCACCGGAACCTGATTTTAAGCCCGAACCTCTCTACGCTTTGGAGTCAAAGCGCCCGATTAAAGATTTTGATGCTGTTGGATTTTCTCTCCAGTATGAAATGGCATATCCAACTGTCTTGAAAATGCTTGAAATGTCCGGCATTCCATACAAAAATAGCATGCGAACAGATAACGACCCCATAATTATTGCCGGAGGACCATGTGCCTATAACCCGTTGCCATTAGCAGATTTTGTAGATGTTTTTATGATTGGTGACGGTGAGGATTCAATAATTGAAGTTTGCAAAATTCTTGAACAAACAAAAGGAATGCCACGCCAAGAGCGAATTAAAGCACTTTGCGAAGGTGAGAATTCAGGAAGGTGGAGTAAAGGTGTAAATGCCAAAGTCCGAAAAAGAATTGCTCAACTAACTTATGACACAGCGCTGAAATCTTATCCAATCCCGTTTTCATCATCTGTTCAGGACAGAGCAGTTGTTGAAATTCGCAGGGGTTGCGGCAGAATGTGCCGTTTCTGTCAACCCGGGCATGTTACGCTGCCGATTAGAGAACGCGAAGCTGGTGAAATTATTGACATAACAAAAGAACTTGTTAAAAATACCGGCTACAATGAATACTCGTTGCTGTCATTGTCTTCAAATGATTATGCAAACATTAACGAAGTCATAAAAGAACTTGCAGTTGATTTTAATGACAAAAAAATTTCAGTCTCTCTTCCTAGCCAGCGTATTGACGGGTTTAATTTAGAACTTGCAAACCTTGTCCAAAGCGTCCGAAAATCAACGATGACTTTAGCTCCCGAAGCCGGCAGTCAAAGACTTCGTGATGTTATAAAGAAAAACATTACAGAAGAACAAATACTTAATGCAGTTTTAACCCTGTATGAAAATGGCTGGTCGAGGGTTAAATTTTACTTTATCTGCGGACTTCCGACAGAAACTATTCAGGATATGGACGAAATGGCTGAATTATTCCGAAAAATCCGTTATCGTTCAAAACTTATTAAAAAAGAAAAAGGGCTGAAACATTCACTTGATTTAACTTGCACGCTGTCTATTTTTGTGCCGAAACCTTTTACGCCGTTCCAGTGGTGCCCACAGATGAGTTTAGAGAAAGTTACTGAACACATTCACCATCTAATGGAACAAGTAAAGCATATTAAAGGGGTAAAAGTCAATTATCACGAAAAATTTGTCTCTTTACTAGAAGCTGCACTAACTCGCGGTGACGATAGCATGTGCAAGTACATTGAAGCTTTGTACAAAAAAGGATGTTATCTTGACAGTTGGGGTGAATATTTTGACAAAAATGTCTGGTTTGAAACTGCAAATGAACTTGGTATTAACCTGAATGAACTTGCTCAAAAACAATACAGTCTCGATGAAGTCTTGCCTTGGGACTTTATTGACGTTGGGATAAACAAAGAATGGTTTGTTGAAGAGTACAAAAAAGCTTACGAGGTTGATGAAAATTCGCCGCATATTGTACCAACATGCCAGCATAAATGCGTAGATTGCGGTGTTTGTAAGAATTTCAAAGTCCATAAAGTTATGGCAAAACCATTTAAAGCATCGGACGCGGCGCAATCAATTGTTAAGCAAGAACATGTTGACCCTTCAATTTGTCCGAAAGAGATTAAAGAAACTTTCAGATACAGGGTAAAACTTACCAAGACAGGTATTTTGAAATACTTTTCACACCTTGATTGGCAAAACACGTTTTTCAAAGCAATTTCCCGTTCAAGTCTGAAAGTTGCGTTTTCATACGGGTTTAACCCTACAATGAAAATCTCAATGGGTATTGCTTTGCCGCTATTTTGTGAAAGCGAAACAGAACTTGTTGACATTGAATTTCTTGAAGATTACAAAGAAGATTACGTAAAATCAGAATTAACAAAGATTTTACCGGAGGGCTCTAACGTAATATCCGTTTCTAAAATTGATAAATCAGACCCGTCAATAGACCAAACTGCTTGCTGGGCAGAGTATAGAATAAGGTTGTTTAACGGAAAATCAACTGTAGTCGCAAGTGACGATGCTGCAATGACGCTTGCACAGCCAAAGACAAAACTTGCAGATTTTGAAGATTTAGTATATAATACAGAAAAGGTTTTGGCTTCTGACGAGATATTAGTCGAGAAGAAAAACAAAAAAGGTTTTATAAAAAAAATAGACATCAAAAAGTCAATTGGTTCACACCGATTTGAAGATGATTGTCTTTACATAGTACTAAAGACCGGTCAAGGGTCTGATATTGCGCCGTTACGGGCAGATGTTTTAATGGATATTATTGCGCCCGGTGTGGTATTTGAGATTACCCGTACTAAATTTCTCACCGAGTCTTTGCATGAGTTATAGAAAAGGATTTATTTATGAGTGACAAAAATCGAAATTCAAACCAAACTGTAGAAAAAAGAATTGTAATCGCCGAACGTGACAACATTGCGGCGGTTTTAGAAAACAAAAAAGTAACAGACTTTTTTATCCACAGAGGCGAAGTTTTATTGGGTGATGTTTATCTTGCAACAGTAGACAACATTTTGCCAAGTATTGATGCTGCATTTGTAAATGTTGGGACTGACAAAATGGGTTTTTTGCACGCGCAAGATGTAATGGGTAAAGGCACATTAAAAGAAAAACTTTCACCAAAACAAAAACTCGTTGTACAAGTTGTAAAAGAACCAACAGGACACAAAGGTCCAAGGGTTACAACAGAAATAAGTCTTCCGGGACGTTTCCTTGTTCTTATGCCTAATGAACCGGGTGTGAGTGTCAGCAAAAAAATTGAAAACTCAAAAGAACGTGCAAGACTTAAATCAATCGTAAATTTAATCAAACCGGTTGGCGTTGGAGTTATCATAAGAACAGAAGCTGAAGGACAGTCCGAAGCTGATATTCAGGAAGATTTAGAAATTTTGCTCGAAAAATGGAACAATATCATAAATTCAGCAGAAACACTTACACCTCCAAACCTTATCTATCGTGACCAAGACTTGCTCTATAGAGTAATCAGAGAGGCTTGTACAGACGATGTAAAAGAAATTATTGTGGACACTCCGTTTGCGCTAAACCGTGTTCAATCAATTCTACAAAACTGGCATATTTCAAAAGGTGTTCAAGTTACTTTATACAAAGGAACAGAACCGCTTTTGATAGCAATGGATATTCACAAAGAAATCAAAGCAGCACTGAATGTTAAAGTTAATATGCCATCAGGCGGTTACTTATTCATCCAGCAGACAGAAGCTTTGACTGTAATTGATGTCAATAGCGGTAAATTTATTAGTTCCGCAACCCAAGATGAGACAATTTTGAAAACAAATATTGAAGCAGTTCATGAAATTGCCCGCCAACTAAGGCTAAGAAACATCGGGGGGATGATTATCATTGACTTTATTGATATGATGACAAGAGCAGACAAGTTAGCAATGATGGAGGAACTTGAAATTGCGCTCGAACCTGATAAAGCAAAACCTCAAGTCGGACAGCTTTCTGATTTAGGGCTTGTTGAATTAACCCGTCACCGCCAGGGACAATCTTTGTCAGAAATCTTTACAAAGAAATGTCCGCATTGTCAAGGAAGCGGCTATTCAATGGTAGAATTCAACTTCGCAACTCCGACTGCAGAAGGCGAATACCGTGCAAAAGCTGCAAAACTAAAACTTCCAACAGGAAACTACAAGAAAAACAACAAATTTAACAAAAATAATCAGCCACAGCAACCAATTGAAACAGAACAAGAGCAGCCGCAAAGAATTGCAATAGAAACTGAACCATCGCTGGCTGCTGCTGAAGAAATTGTTAAAAAGGAAAACAACAAACGCAAAAACAGAAGAAACAAATTTAACAAAAATGAAGGCGTAAATGAAGCTGTACAAGCACCTGTAGTTGAAGAGGCTCAAGAAGTAACTGCAATTGATACACCGGCAGTTGAGCCGCAGGAAGAACCAAAAATTAAGGGCAAAACAAGAAAACGTAAAACTGCAAAGAAAACAGAGGAGCCTGCTGTACAACCTGAAATCCAAACACCGGAACAGCCTGTCGAAGCGCCAAAAGAAGAAACCTCGCAACCGGAAGCAGAAGAACCTAAAAAACGTACCAGACGCCCAAACAGAGGTTCATCAAAGACTTCAAGAAGAACTAAAAAGTCAGAGGAAACAGTTGAAGAATAAATTTATAAAAAATATTTTTATAGCAATTTTAGCAGTGTTTTCATGCACTGCTAACTTTGCTTATGCTGTAACAATTCCGCCTGAAATTAAGACACTTGCGGTTAAGTTTTCACTTGCAATGTTCGGAATTGTCTTGTTTTCAATCCTTATATCTGTTGGCTTGTCACTCTACAACAGATTTTTTGTATCTGCACAAATTAAGGATTACAAATTAAATAAAGATTCCCTACGAACTCCAAAAGACACCGATGAAGCTGTGATGATGTTTATTACAAAGAATAGGTTAAAATAAAAATGAAAAAGGCTTTCGGACTTGCGGAATTATTAATTGTCGTTGTAATTATTATAGTTGTATATTTTACCTGTTTTGCCGGCAACAAATACGGCAGAAAAAATCCGTTTGATGACGGACAAGGGGTAAATGTTGAGCAAGAAGTTTTCGATGACAAAATTCAGCAGATAGAAAGCTCAAAAGCTTTAAAACAACGGATTGAGAATAATTTAAAAGAAGGATATTAGATGAAACATTCAACGCTATTTGATATTATTTCGCCAATAATGATAGGTCCGTCAAGCTCACACACAGCTGGAGCTGTACGACTTGGACTTCTTGCAAGAAATATTTATAAAAACATGCCTGAAAAAGTCGTCTTTAAACTTTATAATTCATATGCTCATACAGGCAAAGGACATGGAACAGAAAAAGGGCTTCTGGCGGGAGTTTTGGGACTACCTGTTGATGACAGGCGAATTAAAGATATTTTTAACTCTGACATTGCAAAGCAGATAGAGTATAAATTTGAATACGAAGACAACTTTAAACGTCACCCAAATGCGGTTGATATGGTGTTTTATGGCAAGACAAACATGTTTATCGCAGGAGATTCCGTGGGTGCAGGTGAAATTGCAATAAGAAAAATCAACGATTTTAACGTAAAATTGACCGGCAAATATAATACAATTTTACTTGTATATAAAGATATTCCTGGCATGATTTCACAAGTTTCGTCACTTTTGCAGTACCACAATATAAATATTGCCTCGCTTTTATGCGACAGAAATGCAAAAGGTCAACAGGCGTCTATGGTAGTAAGCATTGACGGGAACTTGCAATATGATATGTTGGAAGCGCTGGAAGAAATTCCTGGCGTTTATTTTGTAAGTTATATAGAAAAATTAGGAAATTAATATGGAATTCAATATAAATACTTTTGAACAATTGCATGACATATGTATATCAAAAAATAAAACGATTTATGAAATTGCACAGGAAAATATGGCGCGTCAAGCAGAAATTACTGTAGAAGAAGTAAGAGCGTTCACCAACAGAAGTCTTTTTGCAATGAAAGAAGCAATTCAAGCAGGACTTGCCAGCCGTGAACTCTCAATGAGCGGAATGTGCGGTCAAGACTGTTGGAATGTTCAACAACATTTTAGGCATGACAGAGCAATATTCGGTAAAACCTTTGAAAAAATCATCACTTATGCGCTGGCAACAAGCGAAGAAAACATCAGAATGGGCAAAATTGTTGCCTGCCCTACAGCCGGCTCATGCGGAATTGTACCCTCAGCCTTGATTGCAGTTAGCGAAGATTATGATAAATCTGAACGGGAACAGATTAACGCGTTGATTACAGCAGGCGAAATCGGTCGAATAATTTCAGTAAAAGTAGCTTTAGCAGGAGCTGTTGCAGGTTGCCAGGCTGAATGCGGCGCTGCATCTGCAATGAGTGCGGGCGCAATTTGCCAGCTTATGGGCGGCAATGTTTCACAAGTCTTAAACGCAATGGCACTGGCTATGAAAAACCTTCTAGGACTTACTTGTGACCCTGTTGCAGGGCTTGTTGAAGTGCCTTGTGTAAAACGAAATCCTTTTATGGCAGTACATTCGATAACAGCAGCAGAACTGGCGCTTGCGGGAGTTAAATCAAAAATTCCGCCCGATGAAGTAATTGACGCTATGGAACAAGCAGGAGCATTGATGTCTCCAACACTCAAAGAAAGTTCTCAAGCAGGACTTGCTACAACAAAAACAGGTCTGGAAGTCCAAAAGCAGGTCTTTGGCTAAATATAAAAAGAAGTTCTCCCGAAGGAGAACCTTTGTTTCATAGTAGTTATCTTAAAAGAAGGTTATAGAACTAAATTAGTATTACATATGTAGTAGAATATCCTTTTTGGAACAGTTTGTCAAGCATATTGTAACTTTACTTAATAAATGTTTATGAAATCTTTTTATGGTAGTATAAGAAAAAGAGGGATTACTTATGGGACAGACATTAGTTGAAAAGATTATATCAGAACACGCAGGCAAAAATGTAAAAGTAGGAGAACTTGTAATTGCAAAAGTGGATGTTTGCGCCGTACAAGACGGCACAGGACCATTGACAGTTCAAGAGTTTAAAAAACTTGGTAAGGACAAGTTGTATAATCCTGAACGAACTATTCTTTTCATTGACCATGCTTCCCCAAGTCCGAAAAAAGAATTATCAAATATGCACACAACGTTGCGGGAATTCTCGCGGGATTATGGTGCAGTATTATCTGAAGTTGGTTCAGGCGTTTGTCACCAACGACTTGTTGAGACCTTTGTAAACCCCGGTGAAATCCTGGTTGGTGCAGATTCTCATACTTGTACATCCGGCGCACTAGGAGCTTTTGCAACTGGCATGGGCTCAACTGATGTTGCTGTTGCTATGGCGTTAGGTAAAACCTGGTTAAAAGTTCCGCAAACGTTTAAAATTGTTGTGAATGGTGAATTTAAACAGGGAATTTGCTCTAAAGATTTAATGCTTCATCTTATCGGCATGATAGGCGCAGACGGTGCGACTTATAAAGCGCTGGAGTTTTGCGGTGACACAATTGATAATATGTGTATGGCTGAACGCTTTACACTTGCAAATATGGCTGTCGAAGCGGGCGCAAAATGCGGATTGTTTGTAGCTGATGACCAAACAAAAGAATACTTAATTTCTCGCGGACGCGGTGATAAATTTATTCAGATTAAACCTGATAAAGATGCAATTTATGAACGTATTATTAAGATTGACGCATCAACAATTGAACACACTGTTTCATGCCCGCATACGGTTGATAATACAAAGTTAGCAAAAGATTTAAACAATATAAAAGTAAATCAGGTTTATGTCGGAACCTGCACAAACGGGCGAATTGAAGACATGAGAACAGTTGCCGGTATTTTAAAAGGCAAAAAAGTGCATAAAGACGTTAGAATGCTAATTTGCCCGGCTTCACGTGATATTTATAAACAAGCATTACAAGAAGGTTTGCTTGAAATCTTTATAGACGCAAATGCAACAATTTTGCCGCCCGGCTGTGGTCCTTGCGTTGGAATTCATGCCGGGATTTTAGCAGATGATGAAGTTTGCCTTACAACACAGAACAGAAACTTCCAAGGACGTTTAGGCAACACAAAAGGCTTTATTTACCTATCATCACCTTATGTTGCAGCATATAGCGCGTTAAATGGATATATTTGCGATAAGTAGGCATGGTTTTTCTTGGAATTGTAAAGCAAAAATTTCATTTTTGCATGTATTTTATATGTGGTGTATATACCCAAGATGTACACTATGTGCAGCTTTAAGAATTATTAACAACATTACAAATTAAAAGGCAATTTTTCTGCATGAAAATTGTTTATATATATGTAGGGGAAATGCAAACAATTCGAGTGAAAACATAAAAGGATAGAACAAAAGATTTTTTATACTCTCTCTCTTAATATCCTCGTGTTTATTTAATGTTGCCGTATAATCTATGGCAACTTTTTTTTGCTTTATGGTATAATCCCTTTATGAATAAACGTTTTGATTTTGATAAGGAGTATGGCACGGTTATCGGGACAGATGAAGCAGGGAGAGGTCCGGCAGCCGGCGGAGTGTTTGCGGGAGCTGTATATTTTCCGAATATTACAGAAGCGCTGCTTAATGATTTAAACAGGTTAAACGATTCAAAACAGCTTTCAAAATCTGCACGGGAAAAACTTTTTGATGTTATTCTTAAATATTCTTATCATTCAGTTGTAAGTGTTGATGTTGATGAGATTGAAAAAATAAATATACTAAACGCTGCATTAAAAGCAATGAAGCTGGCATGCGAAAATGTTATAAAAGAAGCCGGTTTGAACGAATTTATAACACTTGTGGACGGGAATAAACTTATAAAAGACTACTCATATCCTCAAGAATGTGTTGTTAGCGGTGACAGCCTGTCTGCATCTGTTGCAGCAGCAAGTATTTTAGCAAAGGTCACCAGAGACAGGTATATGGATGAATTGGCTTCAATCCACCCTGAATACGGCTGGAACAGGAATTTTGGGTACCTCACACCGGAACATCTTGCAGCGATTGATGAATACGGTTTAACAGAATACCATAGACCCTCATTTCTTCAGCGTCACTTTGAAAAACAATTGAGCTTATTTTAATTATTTATAAATATAATGCCCTATTTGTACGCTTGTTACATAGAATAATTCAGGATCAGATGTATTAGTACGAGAAAGACGTGTTTTATAATTGTACGTATATCCGGTAATATCTTTATAAGCCATGTCAACAAGTTCACCTTCCAATTTTACATTGTCTTTTGGTGTAAGTTTTAGCAACGCTGCAAAAACATTCCTGCTTGCTGGTAATACATATGAGTGTGTAAAATGAGTAGTCAAATACTCCCGTGTAAGCGGGGAAGAATAAGTTTTATCCCGCGGATAAATTGAGTTCCCGATATAGGTGTCATAATACTCATTGTAGAATTTTCTGTCCGCAAGTTTGTCCCATCCTATTCCAATATTAAAAGGAGCTGAACTGTAAAAAAATCCTCGTACCATCAACAATCTGTAATTTGTGCCAAGAACTCGTCCGGACACTTCATAATGAGCCTGTGGTGTGAGTTTTACATTGTAGTCGTTTATAAATGAATTATAGGTAAAAGTTTTTTCTTTCCTCTGTTCAGCTAAATAGTTTGTTTGAATTGGTTCATCTGTGACATTTATAGATGTTCTAACATAGCCGGAAGGAAAAGCAACTCCATATTTTAGCCAAAACCCAATCCAGCCGCGAAAGATAAATAGCAGCAAACAGAAAACTATTATACAGATTTTTTCAACTTTATCCTTATGCTCCAATATATCGCGATAGAGTTTTGCGTCTATTTTTGAGGTTGTTATATTGTTAAAAACTTCATCCATTCCTATATCTTATTATAAAAATATTAAAAATTGTTAATAAATCAAAAAAATTTTTAAAGTTTTTCACTAAACATGCCGATATATAATTTGTAATCAGAAATCTAAGGAGTATGTATAATGCTAAAGAAGTTGACAGCACCTTCAAATAACAAATCTGAAAGTGTTGAATTAATATTAAGAGGAGCAAAAAAGCGCAGAGTTTTGGCGTATGGTAACGCTAATATGATAAACTCTGATGCTGGAATTAAGGCAAATATTGCCGCAGTTAAATAAGACCTGTCACAAAAATAAGAAAAGAGAGACTACTACATATAAAGCCGGAGCAAGTGTGCAACCGGCGTTTTTATTTTTATTACCATGGATAATTTGGCGGGATTTTCCAACTGTTCATTTGAATCATCTCTGTGCAAAAGTCACAGTTTGTACAACCGGGTTTACATCCGCGTGAATTATTTATCAAATCATCTTTTGTTTTAGTCCAAGAATATATATACGGTTCAATATAACTAACAGAGTTTGTTACATTATCAACTCCGCTAACTTTTGCCATTTGAAACCTAAATTTATGCCGCGAAATATTTGGTAGTGTGCGATTATTAACATATTTTTCATCGTTGTAATACGTTATATCTCCACCATTAATGTCTATAGAAAATGTAGCAATGCCGCCATCAATAAGAGTTACACATACCCAAATTTGACCATTAAAAGAACAGTCTTTATACCCTAGATTTTTCATATATGGGAATATATAAGTCTTTAAAAATTCAACAGTTTCATCATATGTATAATTTTTATTTGCAATAATCCACCCGTCCGGGTCACCGTTTTCCGCAACGGACATTCTTAAAGTCTGGTTCATCATTGAATAAAATTTTACAAGTTGAGTTTCTGTTCGTTGTTTAGCGTATTTCGTCATCAGGGTCGGAATAGTCATCGCCCCGACAACGCCAATTATACCAAGGGTTATCAATACCTCTGCCAGCGTAAACCCTTTAGCGGAGAGCTTTAACGGTGCCCCTCCCCCCGTTTCTCAAGCTATTGTTGATTTTTAGCATATCATACTCTCCTTTTATTTCTATGTGAAAAGTATAACATTTTATTGTTGGTTTGTAAAGTTGTCCAGAATAAATTTACCGATTTTGCCTTCTCGAAAATCCCTCAGGATATAGACAGAAGTTCTTTCCCTGTCTGTTGAACCGCCGGTTAAAAGCCAATTGCGTTCTAATGATATATTGTCGATATTTAGCTCTTTATCATCAGGAAGTTTATAATATTCTCTGAAAATCTTTGCTTGCGCCGTATCAAGGCTGTCTAAAAGCTCTTGCGCAACCATTTCATTAGAATAAGCATTTTCAGAAATTGAATTTACAAACGCAAGTTTTCTGGCACGCTCCTGGTCATCTTGGCGCATTGGAATAATTCCCGGAGTGTCTAAAAGTTCAAGTTTCGGGTTAATCCTTACCCACTGCTGCTGGCGTGTCACACCGGCTTTTGCGCCGGTTTTGGTTTTGGATGAACGTGTTAATTTGTTTATAATACTTGATTTACCAACATTTGGCAGACCAACGACCATAACTCTTGCCGGACGTCGTAACAGACCTTTTGCCATAATTGCCTGAATTCGCGGTTCAGAAACTTCAATTGCTTTATTTACAATATTGTTTAAATCTTTTGAGTTTTTAGCATCTGTTGTAAATACCGGACAGCCTGTTTTTTCTTGCAGAAGTTTTATAAACGGTGTAAGTTCAGATTTTTGGGTTAAGTCCGCTTTATTCAGCAATATTAAACGGGGCTTTTGACCTAAAAGCCCCGTAATATTATCATAACAACTTGAGATTGGTAATCTCGCATCAAGAACTTCAATTACGGCATCCACTAATGAAAGCTGTTCTTTCAGCTTTTTTTCGGCTTTTGCAATATGCCCGGGATACCAGTGAATATGAGTTTTATCTTTTTTCAATTTTTTCCTTAATACGAGTTGCTTTGCCTGAACGTTCTCTCAAGTAGTATAATTTAGCGCGTTTTACATCACCGCGTCTTAATACGTTAATTTTGTCAATTCTTGGAGAGTTAATCAAGAAAACTCTTTCTACGCCAACGCCTTGGAATACTTTTCTAACTGTAATAGTTTTGTTAAGTCCTGAACCGTGCATTTTGATAATTGTACCTTCAAATGCCTGAATTCTTTCTTTGTTTCCTTCAACGATTTTTACAAATACTTTAACTGTATCGCCGGCATTAAGAGTAGGTAACTCTTTGCCCATATAGCTTTTTTCTAATTCATCAATGATTGGGTTATTCATTTTTGCTTTCCTTTATATTTCTTTTTGTACTAACCTGTGTAATTCCTTAATCGGTGTTTAAATAATTTCTTCCACAAAAAAATCCACCGACGCACGTTCGTACCCTAAATCGTATTATAAACGAACAAATTTTGCAAGCAGCATGACAAAAATTTGTTATTAATTGTAACTTTTGACACTGTATAAAATCCGAACTATAATAGATTTATGGCAAAAGTTAAATCAAAATGGGTATGTCAACAGTGCGGATATGAAAGTGCAGGGTATTTAGGAAAGTGTCCTGAGTGCAATTCTTGGGGAAGTTTCACGGAAGAAATACAAAATAACCTAAAACCGCTTAGCGCTACACCGCAAGGCATTGTAAATGACACAAAACCGTCGTTAATAAACGACATAAAAATCGGGGATGAAGTCCGAATAAGCACAAATATCTCAGAATTTGACAGAATACTTGGCGGCGGGCTTGTTCAAGGCTCGTTAGTCCTAATTGCAGGTGACCCGGGTATCGGAAAATCCACAATCCTGCTGCAAACAAGCGGTGAATTAGCTAAAAACGGGCAAAAAATTCTTTATGTTTCAGCAGAAGAATCCGCAAGCCAGTTGAAATTACGAGCAAACAGACTTGGGATAAATTCAGACAATCTCTACATTTACCCGCAAACAAACCTTGAAAATATTCGTACGCAAATTGATGAACTTAACCCTGATATGGTTGTTATTGACAGTATTCAGGCGATTTACTCCCAAACAATAACCAGTTCAGCCGGCAGCGTTTCTCAAATACGCGAATGCTGCAACATCTTAATGCAAATTGCAAAAAATCAAAATATCACAACAATTGTAATCGGTCATGTCACAAAAGACGGCAATATCGCGGGTCCAAAAGTTTTGGAACACATGGTTGACACTGTTATCTCCTTTGAAGGTGACAAGTATAAATCTTACAGAATGCTTCGGTCAATGAAAAACCGTTTCGGTAACACATCTGAAGTCGGGATTTTTGAAATGCAATCACATGGACTTGTTGAAGTTAAAAATCCTAACGAACTGTTTTTAAACGAGCGTTCACAAGACACAATTCCGGGCAGCGCAATTATTGTAACAAACGAAGGCACACGACCGCTTTTAGTCGAAATTCAAGCACTTGTTGGTGCAACACCTTACCCTGCACCGCGGCGGGTTACAAACGGAGTTGATAACAGCAGACTTTTGCAAATATTAGCAGTCTTGGAAAAACGTGTTGGATTAAATCTGTCCAAACAAGATGTATATGTAAATGTTATGGGCGGCATTGAAATTGATGAGCCAAGTGCGGATTTAGGCATAGCGCTGGCAATTGCAACTTGCGCACGTGATGTTGTTGTTGACCCGCAAACTGTTATAATCGGCGAAATTGGTTTATCAGGTGAAATTCACCCTGTCAACAATATTGACAAACGCCTAAATGAAGCTGTTACATCAGGTTTCAAAAAAGCCATAATCCCATACGCAAACCGCTCAACCAAAAACGACAAAATCCGTGTTGTTCCGGTAAAGCGTGTAATAGACGCAATTACAGCCTGTATTACTCCGGATAAAACATCTATTTAGCGGTCTTCAAAACATATCTTGCAGCAGCAGACGCCGGCTCAACAATTCCGTCATGAAACCTTATCGGATAAATATCTGTCATATGTTCAGCATCGTTTTTTACAATGCAAGTATTTTGAGATAAACTATCCGAACCGGAGGAACAAGAAACCTCTTTGTTAGGCAAAGCAGAACCGTTTACATCAATAAACCCTACACAATTACGCATTTCACCATCATTAACACCGTCTTGAAGAGAGGTACCAACAGACAATGTACAAGGGTTGGAACCTAAATCCTTATAAATGGCAACAATAACACCGTCTTTTAATACATATGCCCGAAAATTCTGTATTTGACGAGATGCCATTGCGGACATAAATGCTCCACTTGTAATAGAATAGCTCGAAGAAGCTCCTTTTTTATTCATTTTTATATCAGTTGCATTTGCATAGTAAGTTGCACCTGTTAAAGTTCCGTTTAACAATGAACATATTGTCATAACTTCTTCCGGTTTTTCTGTTGCAGCATTTGCACCACATGCCGCATTTATCCCGGCATAATCAAACCCGTATTGCGCTTCACTCATTCTTGCAGCCTGACTTAATGTTGAAATCGTCTTTTTAAATGCAGAACGATACTGCTGGCTTCTTGTATTTGCAATTAATGTTGGTATAGTCATCGCAGCTACAACGCCAATAATACCAAGGGTTATCAAAACCTCTGCCAGTGTAAACCCTTTAGTGGAGAGCTTTAACGGTGCCCCCCCCCCCCGTTTCTCAAGCTATTGTTGATTTTTAGCATATCATACTCTCCTTTTTTATTATCCGTATTCATAATAACAAATTTTAATCAAGTTTGCAAGTGTGATTTTTAATTTTATGCTGTATAATTATACTACATTTACAAAGGGGAAATTCCTATGCTACCGCAAGAAGAACTAGGCAAATTCTTAACAGAGAACAAACTTACCATTGCAACCGCTGAATCCTGCACCGGCGGACTTGTAAGTTCAAAACTCACTGATGTTTCGGGGAGTTCTGCTTATATCAAGCTAAATTTTGTAACATACGCAAACGAAGCCAAACACGACATTTTAGGTGTTTCTTGGGATATCCTGGACAACTACGGAGCAGTAAGCGAACAGTGTGCTGAAGCCATGGCATTAGGACTTCACAACACAACAGGGGCTGATATTGCACTTTGCACAACAGGAATAGCCGGACCTACCGGCGGCACAAAAGACAAGCCGGTTGGGCTTATCTACATATCTCTTTTTTACAAGAATATTGTATCAATCAAAGAAGTTCGGCTAACACCGGACTTACCAAGAATTAAAATGAAAGAAGAATTCGCAAACAAAGCTCTTGAATTTGCCCTATCAACACTATGCCGCGATAAATTGAGCTAAAAGTTCAGGGAATTTTGTAATCAGAGCGTCTGCAAATTTTTCAGTATCAATCTGAGTTGTTACAACCGCCTGTAAGTCTTGCGGCAACTGAGTAATCATTTTTTGAAGATATTCCGGTTTAATTACGCCCATAGCTTTAACCATGTCATCTTTATCCCGTTCACGGTTAATCATATGAGTATAAGCATTTGTGTCAAAGCGCTCATACAGTCTCGCATCAGTTGTTGTCATTTTATATGTTAATTCTTGTTTCTGAGCCGGTTGAAGATTTAAAATCGCGCTCTTATACTGATTGTCATTCAATTGCCCAAGCTGGCGGACAATTTCTTGCGAATTTCCTTGTGCTTCTTCGCCCGTAATACTTTCCATCATCTGCTGTAAATACAACTCCGGCATGCGTTGAAGGTTATTCAAAAGCATGTTTTTATCCATTTCAAAACTTGTTAGAAATTTATCTATTTCTTTTTCCGGCATAAATTGTATAATCTGTGTTTGCGAAAACAATTCAAAAACAACTTTTATAAGTTCTTCTTTCGGAATATCTTTTACCAGTTCCAACAGTTTATCCTGATTAAAATATCTTAAACCCTCAACCAGGTCATCTTCATCCAACATTGGCACAAGTTCGTCCAACTGAGCAGACGACATTTCTTTCAAAATAATAAGTTTGTTATTCTCATCAGCAAGCCTAAAAAGGTCGATTAAGGAACTTACATTAGTAAACATATCAGCAGCAAGTTGAATTGCCGCCTGATTGCCCTGAGCAGCCTCTGCTTCGACAATTTCTTCCACGGTCTTATTCTGGTATATCTCCATTCGAGCATCTGAGATATTTAACCGGGATTTGATATATTCTAAGTCTGCATTAATCGTTATTGACATAGTAATCCTTAATCTCTCTTAATTATATTAACGTATATTTTTAGGGCTGTTTTCAAAAGAGAATAAATATCTTTACAAAAAGTAATATTAAATTAATTCCAAAACATACGGCGCAAGAACTTTAAACTTGCAATCACGTCTCAAAAGCATTTCTTTTTCCTGAGTATCTGTAAAATCCCAAAACGGAGTATTTTCTTTTAATCTTATTTCATATGTTCTGTTATTTGCACCGTTTGAAACAACCCCTTCCAATGACGCTCCGCGCACTGTTGAGGTTGAAAGATAAGCTTTATCAGTTAGAATTCCATTTTGAACTTCTTCCATCCAGGATTTTGGTGCATCTCGCCATACTGTCATTCTGTGTGGAGTTCGCGATGTAAATTTTCCGTCCAGAATATCAATACTTTCCAAAATTACCCGATTTAACTCCTTTTGCTCCTGTATTTGACCTGCTAAAATTTTTCTAAGCGGTTCTGGAAGGTCACCGGTTATCTTTGATAGTTCTTTAAATTTTCCGGTTCTTAAAAACTCATTAACAAGTTTCCCAAATTCTAAATAGAAACCTCTGGGATTTCTGAGCAGAAAACGGTAATCATCATTGTTTAGCGGAATTTCACTGTTTACAAGTTCGTTAATAAATTTTTCTTTTGGAAATTTTTGTATTGCAGAACCCAATGAGCCAAAAGAAACCGTCGTTCTTTGCCGTGTATAAGCAAAAGTTGCAGCGTTTCTGTAACTTATATTTTGAACCGGACTAAGCATACACCAGCACCTGTCTTCTTCCTTGTTGAGCACGCTGTCTTTCTCTTTGAGCATTTGTCTCTGCAATTTTAATCTGTTCTACTAATTTTTCACTAATATCAATTTCCGGATTTTCTTTTTGTATTGTCTCAAGCATTTCAGGCTTTAACACGCCTTTATCAAGACTTTCTAAAATTGCAGCTTTTTCATCATATCTTGCACGATACGCTCTTAATCGCAAATACCGATTATACGCCTCTTTATCCGTATCTCTGAGGCAAAGTTCGTAGAAATGATCCCATGCACCGCCTTTAACACCACATATTCTTGGAGTTTGTCCATATTTTTTGCATAATTTAAGATAATTTACATACCAGGTTGCAAGAACTTTTTGAGTTGGAGGTTCCGGAGGTTTCGGCGCTCCGGATTTTTTAATATAGGTTTCTTCCGATAAAATATTACCTTTTTTATCCCTGATTGTAACAATCTTGCGAGATTTGTTTTCGTCAACTATTTGTGTATTACCGTCTTCAAGACGTGAAACTGTTTTTATATTGTTATTTTCAATATTAATGATTTCCTTTTGGACAAGTTCATAGTTGCCGTCTTTGTTCTTTGCATAGAATTTTTGAACGGTTGTATTCTCATTTTGATTATTAATTATCGTCATTTTTACATCGTCTTGATAAATTGTTTTAACCCTAATATCCGGAGTATTGTGAACTTCTGATAAAAGTTTTTTGCCGTCCGGCGTGAAATCCCGGATTGTAATTGACCCGTCTTTATTTGTAAGTTTTACGCGTTTCACCTCGATACCATTTGCATTTTCACAGATAACAGTATTTTTCTCTAATTCTTGAGCCTTGGATTGTGCTTTTTGAGCCTTTTGCATTTGCAAACGTTCTGATTTTAGTCTTGCATATTCCTGCGGGTTTTCTTCTTTTAATTTAAGCATAGCTTCTTTTTTAGCTTGTTTTTCAGCTAGAATGCGTGCCTGCTCTGCTGCTTCCTCTTCCATTTTTGCGTAGAATTCCTGCATATCAGCTCTGGTCTTTGCATCCATTGTCCTTGTGCCAAGTCGAGTATCAATCGTATCACCAAGATTAGTGTCAATTGGTTTTTGTTTAAGATGTTCACCTAATTTTCTTTTATAATCACTGAGTTTTTCTAACTTCTTATATTCTCTGTTAAGACGTGATAATTCAGCATTTTCAGGGTCAAATATTTTATTGTCTAACCAGTGTGAATCAACAACCTCTTCATATCTGGAATTAAAATCATCATAAATTTTGCGGGCTTCATCAGTTAAAGTTTGCACTTTTGTTTTAACATTTGAGCCTGTATCAGGTTTTATATGAGGAACTCTCCCCCGTTTTACATAGTAAACTGTAGTGGCTCCGACTGCTGCCAAACCGGTCAAACCCAATGCAACTTTTGTTCCTGTTTCCATAAGATAACTCCTACATAACTTCACTTGCTCTCAATATAAAACGCATAAAGCACAAAAATTGCCCTAATATTACAGTAATTTAACAATCTGGCTGCAATTTGTCTGGTTCAGAGCATGTGTGCCTCCCTGAACTTCAACAAATTGGTCTAAATTTTTTATGTTTTTCATGAGACGCTGGATAGAACCCGGCATGATTAACTTATCTTTTTCAAGCTGAACAACAGTAACAGGGATATCAACATCTCGCATAGTCCTGTCAATATTCAATCCATGCGGTGAAAAAATGGAAATCATACCATTTAACACTTTTTGTAGAAATTTTGGAGAACTAATATTAAAAGTTTTCAATATTGCAGAACCAAAATTATCACCATTTGACAGAGGTGAAATCATAATCATTGAATGCAGATTTTTGTTTTCTTTCGCAATCTTGCTTGCCGGAATGACACCCATACAATGAGCTACAATTGTAATATTTTCAGGCTTAATTCCTTTTTGATAAAGATATTCAAGGGCTGCCCGCGCGTCTTCAACAGTATTATCGAGTGTAAATTTTTGTCTATGGATATCGGCAGTTCCCCGATATTCCGGAGTTATAATGCCATATCTACCTGTATTCATGACATTTTCTAAGAAATATTGATTAGGAGGTAGAGATAATTTTCCTTTTACGCCATGTAAAAACAAAATATAATTTTCACAATTGTTCGGATTTAATTCCCAAGCATAAGTTTTTCCACGTGGCAGGGGCAATTCGACTTTTGAAATCTTTGCTTGCAATGATTTTCTAATTGTATTGGGCAAAGCTCTTGTCTTGATATCCATAAGCCGGCTTATGAGATTTTTATATACAAAGTTCTCATAGCTGTCTGTCATCCTTTTGGGGAACATTCTTCCGTAAAAAGATGGATTATTATAGTTATAATTGTAATCTAGTTTCATAATCACATTAAAAATTTCAAGACAAAAATAATTGCTAATTGCTTAACAAAAATTAACCGGCAATTATTTGAATTATAGGCGGCGCAAAAAGTAAAACACCAACCATTACAGCGGTGATTGTCACAACCATAACTGCGCCTGCAGCAATATCTTTTGCCATTCCAACCATTCTTGAATATTTATTATGAAATATTGCATCAAGGGAAAATTCAATTGCTGAATTAAACATCTCCGCCGAAATCACGGCAGCAATTGTCATAAACAATATACAAAATTTTGTAATAGAAAAACCAAGGCAATATGCACTCACAAGAACAAGTGCAGCTACAAAAAAGTGTACTCTTATATTTCGTTCACTTTTGATTGTTAATCTCATTCCCTTTCTTGCATTTTTAAATGTGCTTGAAAAATTTTGTTTCTTATACTTTGTCATACTCAATTCCCATACTATTTAATGCCTGTTTTTGATTATCTACGACAAACCTGAATTCTTCTTCTGTTTGGTGGTCAAAACCAAGCAGGTGCAATATTCCGTGGCTTATCATAAAAAGCAGCTCGGTTTCTTTGTCAACATTTTTCTTTGCTGCTTCTTCGATAATCTTATCTAATCCTATTATAATCTCTCCTAAATTAATTTCCATATCAAGAACAAATTTTTCATCTGCAGGTGAGTCTGCAAACACCGCAAACGTAATTATATCAGCAGGATAATCCTTGTTACGGTATTCTCTGTTTATTTGATGGGTTTTCGTGCTGTCACACAACAAAAAATCAAAAGAAACCGTTTCATACTCATAATTTTTCAGGCAGCAGTTTTCAGCAATAATTGGTTTACTGATGTAGAAATTGAATATTTTTTTAACCAGTTGTGCGTATTTTTCCGTATCAATTTCCCAATTTTGAAATTCATTTTCTATATAAATATTTAGGTTTATCATAATTCCTTGTTATTATTGTTAGACCACCCATCATCTTCTGTATTGGATTTAGTCTTTGTGTCTTCCAGTTCCTTAATTTTCTTTTCTAAGTCTTCATCAAGAATTTTGTTAGGCATCTCAATTTTGTTTTTAGCAAATTCTTCTGCTATATTTTCTTGATATTTAATTCTGTTGTGCTGCATACCGCGCAAAATTCTGCTAAAAGTAAGTGCTATGACTTTTAAATCCTTCAAAGTAAGCGGGCTGTCCGCAAGCTGTCCGTCATTAAGTCTTTCAACAATAATTTTATCAATGATATTTTCAATCTCGTCTGTTGTTGCGCCTTTCATCGCTCTGACAGCAGACTCAACCGCATCGGCAAGCATTAATATTGCGGTTTCTTTTCTGTTAGGTTTTGGACCTGTGTAGCGGAACTGTTCTTCCTTAACATTTTCCGCTCCTTCTTCCTGTACAGCCTGGNGACCTGTGTAGCGGAACTGTTCTTCCTTAACATTTTCCGCTCCTTCTTCCTGTACAGCCTGGTTGTAGAAATATTTTGCAATACCTTCGCCATGGTGCTGCAGTATAAAATCATTTATAATACTTGGAAGTCCGTTTTTCTTAGCGATTTCCACACCGTCTTTAGGGTGCGCTGTGATAACCATTTTACTCAACCTTGGATTAAGTTTGTTATGTGGATTTTCAATACTGAAATAAGATTGATTTTCCACGAAAAATAACGGTCGTTTAAGTTTTCCTATATCGTGATAAAATGCCCCGACACGAGCCAAAATAGGATTAGCCCCGATTGCTTCCGCTGCCGCTTCGCAAAGAGTGGAAACCATTAAACTATGGTGATAAGTTCCCGGAGCTTCCATTTGAAGGCGTTTTAGCAGCGGCTGGTTGTGGTCGCCAAGTTCAGCCAGTCCATAAGGTGTAATAATATGGAAAGTACCTTCAATTAATGGTGAGGCACCAAGAACAATTATTGAACTTAATAAACTGTTTACAAAAATATAAATACAATGTCTGATTATCATATGATTATCAACATCAATCAAGCACTTATCAATAAAGTACAAGCTGAGCATAATCAAAATACCTGCAATACCTAAATTAAACCCAACTTTTATAAGGTCAAAGCGTCTTGAATATCGAATTTTTGAAATAGTAATCATGCCGATTAGCGAAAGCACTAAAAAGACTATAATAAACTGTGCATTATACTGCATACCAACAGTCAAAACCACAAGCAGCAGCGCCGAAAGTAAAAAAGCAATCCGCGGGTTTAAAAATATTGCAGCAACGATTATTACAGCCGGAATTGGCAATAAATAAGGTGATGAACCGGTTGGCAACACTACCGCGATTAAACACGTGACAGCAGCGACAATTCCGCTTAATGATAAAAATCTTGGTTCTAAAAAGTCTTTTTCAAAAACTCTTAAATATGCGATAAATATCATTGTGACAAGCAGTACAAGAATATAAATTGACAATATACCCTGCCAGTTTAATTCGTAAACATTGTAACCCGCTTCTCTGAGCGCGTCGCGTTTTAATCTTGTAACAGGTTCACCTTCAAACACGATTTTTTCACCTTTTTGGAAAGTTACTTTGTAAGGCTTTACAGAATCCTGAGCATTTAATTTTGCAATTTCAGTTGCGGCATCATCAACAACAAGGTTCGGAACAATGACCTGTTCTAACATTGCAGTTATGACAGAGACTTGACGCTTGGAAACATTTGAAACAAGGTTATTCTGAATAAGTGATTGAATATTGTCTTTTTCATAGTCGTTTTCGGTAATCCCAACGTGCAAAATATTTACCAGCGACAAAGACGCTTTATCAAAAGCTTCTTTCAAACTTGGTTCATCAACATTAAGTAAAAAGTCGATAATAAAATCTTTTTTAGGATTGTCTGATAAGTCAAAAAGAATATTGAGCTCGTTAATTTTTTCTTTGGTGGTTGTATTTTTCTTACGTATTTGAAAAACAGAATTCTGAATTGTATCAAGGTTAGACTTAATAAAATCATCTTCTGCCGGAACCAAAATAGGCTCAACTTTTTGTGCTACTTCGCGTTTGTGCTGGTCTGTCCGTTTTACATCAACGACTGTCAATGTTTTTTGGGCAAGTATGTCTTTTTTGCTTATTCCGTTTTCAATAATACTTTGAAAAAAGAAATTTTGTGATGCAATAATTGCAGTAATTAAAAATGTAAATATAATCAAATATAGCGTTTTTAAAACTTTTGAAGAAGTTAAAAACTCTAAAGCTCTGTCTAAATATTCATTTTTTATCATATATGATTTTCCTATTTTTACTCAAACATTATAACCAACTTAAACCGTGAAGTAAAGAGGCAAGAAATTTCACGCCAGTTTAGCTATTTTTAGCCCAAAAATCTTTTCAATATCAATACGGTTTAGAATATCGGCAATCAAAATTTCCGGAGCCAAATTTTTTGTATCCTCGTAGCTTGGCAAAATTCCAAGTATTTCAGCATTTGAATATTCTTTAATTATCTGAGGGAAATACTTTTGCTCAAGGTTTGCACTATTTTCATCATACTGATTGATTATAATTCCGGAAAATTTAACCTTTGCGTTTTCTACATAGTTAAGTCCTGATATCACACTGTCAATAGTTGTTTTAGACGGATTAACAACTAAGACAAGCGGGATTTTAAGACTTTTTACAATATCAATTTCTGTCAAATACTGTGCAATCGGTGTTGAAATACTGTTGCAGCCTTCGATAATACTGCAATCTGACATATTTGCAGAAGCCAAAAACTCATTATAAATCGTATTTATATCAATTTTAACCCCGTCTTCATAAGAAGAGACAAAGGGCGACGCTGTTCCTGACATCATATAAGTTGACTGAACAGAAATATTAGGGTCAATGGATTTTATCATCATTAAATCAGGTGAACGTTTAAATCCGCCAAGATTTTGCGCTCCTGTTTGGATAGGTTTGTAAACGTTAGTTGAATACGACAAACTCTGCATTGTTGCTGCCAGTCCGGCAGTTACAAGCGTTTTTCCTGTTTGGCGTTCTAAACCTGAAATAAAAACCTTTAACATACCACAATTTTATCACGAGCCGCCATTTATTGCAAAATAAACTTCTTTTAACCGTTTTTTTGTAATATGTGTATACAACTGAGTTGTAGAAACGTCACTATGTCCTAAAAGTTCCTGTACAACACGCAAATCAGCTCCGTTTTCCAGCAGATGTGTTGCAAAGCTGTGCCTTAAAGTATGAGGTGAAATATGTTTATGAATTTTTTCGCCCTGCTCGTGTATAAAGGTATAAACTTCTTGTCTTGTTATAGGTTTGCCGTTTTCTTTTATAAACAAAAATTTTGTATCTTCAAGTTTATTGGTAAGAACAATAAATTCTCTCTGTTTCAAATACTTAGTAAGTGCTTTTTTAGCCTTTTTACCAAACGGAACAATGCGTTCTTTTGAGCCTTTACCGCGGCATTGGATATATTTTGAATTTATATCAAGATTGTTAAGTTTTAAATTAACAAGTTCAGATACACGAAGTCCGCAACCGTAAAGCAATTCAACGATTAAAGCCTGTTCTGCATTAAGCTTGGAATTAAGAATTTCTTCTAGTTCATCAACAGTCACTACTTTTGGTAATTTTTTAGGAAGTTTTGGCTGCTCAAGAGTTTGTGCGGGATTTTTAGTACCGTATTCATTTGCACAAAACCATTTAAAAAAGCCTCTGATTGATGCAATTTTTCTTGTTACACTTGATGGGGAGTATTTATCATCGCGTAGTTTTAAAATAAAAGAATTGATAGCAGAACGGTCAATATCGTTAATTTCGAGAACTTCACGTTCATTACAAAACTCAATAAAGCACCCCAAGTCGCGGCGGTAAGCTTCCAGGGTATTAGCAGACAGCCCTTTTTCAACTTCCAGAAATTCTAAATACTCTGATAAAAACTGTACATCCATACGAATGATTATACACTTTTTGGGCAGATTTTCAATGTTATTGAACAAATATCGGCATATATTTTTTCAAAATACATTCAACACGTTCTAACAATGGACTTTCCAGCACCCTAAATTCATTAGCTTTTAAAGGAAAGGCTGTTGATTCAAATTCTATGAAATCTCCGCCCCAAACTGTGAGCAGGTCTACATGGTCATCATTTTTTACCTGAAGATTAAAACCGTCAGAATAAGACATCATTGTAACGGTTTTATCATCAACTTTTGCACTTAAACGCGGAACAATTTTAGAAGGCTTTGCCATATTTGACAGAACATATTTTCCTTTATTTATACTTTGCAATTGTGATAAGTATTCACCTGCATCTTTCATCGCCTGAACACCGGATTTTGCAAGAGTTCTTGCCTCGTTTGAAAGTATATCAAGTCGTCCTGAATAATTGCCCGTAAAATTTGTATTTTGATTAACATTATTAGTAATGCTTAACATAAATTTCTCCTGAGTAACATTTTTGATAATATTAAATCAGAAAAAAAAATTTTTTGCGGGTTAATAAAAAATTTTATTAAAATTTACCTTCAATCTTTTGAATGTCAGGGTCTTTAACAGCTTCAAGCATTTCATTCTTAATTTCTCGCACCGGACAAATATTAAAAAATTCACTTGATGCCATAGATTGAGTGCTCAGAGCTTCCAGTTCTATACCTGAATTTAGATATTTCAAAGTATCAATCGTTCCGTCTGCATTGTAGTAACCGGAACTTTTAAACTCGTCAAAATATTTGCCGATTTTTTCAGTTTGAGCACTGTCATCTTTAATAACCCCAAACTTGTTTATAATAACATCTCTAATAGCTTCCAGTTCACCGCGATAACCTTCTCCCATTTCTTTATAGAATGCGTCTATCGCTTGGGTATCGTTTTTGGCGTATAAAGTTTTCAGATATTCAATTTTTGCAAGTGAATCTTCACTCGCCAACATTCCTGAATTTATAAGTTCGTCAGCGGACATTTTCAAAAAATTCTGTTCCATTAATTGTCGTTGAGCAGAAATAAAACTTTTTGTATATTCATCTAAAGCCATTTTCCCATAAGTTTCATGTCTCAAAACAGATGAATTCTGTAAATAATGCTGAAGTTCATGTCTAATATATCCAAAAATTTCACCCTTTTTTAAATCATTTAATTTTGCTTTGTCCACAAAAATTATATTTTGCAAAGGTACATATGCCATTTTTGATTGATTAGCAATAGGATAAAACATTAAAACCGGACGGACAGATTCATCCAAACCCAGTTTCTTTGTTAAAAATTCATAAGAATTTAAAATAAAATCATCTCCGTCAAACTTTTCTAACTGCTTTACCTCTTCCGGTGAAATTCCCATAGTAAACTTTTTCAGAACCAAATAAGCATGAAACGCTTTTTTATCAGCTTCTGTTAAATTTTTACAAACCTTTGTATCCGGAATAACTTCAAAAAGTTTAGCAAAAGGTGCGCCTTGAAAATTGACTTTCTTTGATGGAGTATAACTTAATTTTTCTACCTGCATAAATATACCTTTCTATATATTGTTTAAAAACAGATAAAAAGAATTAATTGCTATTTAATGAAATTGTTTGTTTCAAATCATTAATAAATTCATCACGATACAAAAACCCTAAATGCGCGCCATTATCCAGTAACACCGTTTTATTACCTGTGTATTGTTTTAATTTTTTCAGTTGGTTTGCGTTTGTCAAATAGTCTGTTAATGAATGATAAATCTTATAATTATCATTATGTTCAAGATAATCCGCAATTGAATGCAGGCTTGTTTCATATGATAAATCATCACATGTCATATCACCGACAGCAAGCAAATATTTTTCTGTATAATCCTGATAATTCATGTTGTTTATAACGTGATAAATCTCACATTTTGAACATTTTGGGGCATTCTCAATCGTAAAAATAAGGTCTGATAGTTTCTGGTGCATTATAAAACCGGTGATTAGTTTTGCTTCATCATCAGTAAACGGAAGTGAATTAATTTCAGCTTTGTTATCATCGCGAGTTTCATAGAGTTTAAGAATTTTTGCAGCAGTCTGTGCAACTCTTTGTTTTAAATCATCGCTTGAATTATTCCACTCCTCAGAATTCTTATCAAACTGTTTCATTGCATAGATAAGCTCAACAGGTGGACAAATTGAGATATATTTTGTATTACCTAAAGTATTGTTTCTTGCTTCTTTTTCAGCTACAAATAAAGCGGTTAATGCCCCGAATGAAGTTCCTATAAAAACCTTATCACCGGTTTTACAATCGTACTTTTGCTCCAGTATTTCGATAATTTTTGCACTAAGTTGTCTCAAAATTTCAGCGTCCTTTGAGGGAAGCCCCGGCGCATAGCCTTGGGGCATACTTTTTACAAATTCCCATTGAAAATGACTTCCCTGAATTACTACAGAATAGCCTTTATCATAAAAAATTTTGGCTAACAAAACTGAGTGACTTGACATTATACCCTCGCCAATTGACGGGTAAATTATTGCAACAGGTGCATTTTTATCCTTTTGCATTATGTAGCGGAATTTATATTCAGGTCTGCCTTCTGTCACTAAAACAGAAGAGGTGCGAATTCGTTTTGAAAAACTTCTGTTCCAGATTGACAGTTCGTTCCAAATTGATTCATCAACTCCGGGAAGGTCAAATAATGCCGTCCGCATTGAATCAATAACAGGTGTTTGCGGATTATATCCAGGTAACAAAATATCAGCACCAAGTTTAAAGTTTTCTGCACTGCGGTCTTTCATCAAAATATCATCAAAACTTGTTCCGCCTTTAATAATATCAGGGTTTAAAATTTCTGATGAAACTTCTATCTTGACAAGATTTTGCGGCTCCTGAACTGCAATTTCGGGCTTTTTAACATCAACAACAGGTTCTTTTATTTCAGGTTCTTTTTTTACTTCTTCAACCGGGACATGAAGTAAATCTGCAATATCAAGACGGTCAAGATTAGCACACCTTATATAGGTTTCAAGTCCGTAGTACTTTTTGGCAATCTCATACGGGTCTGCATAAGTCGATTCAACCATTTTAATCATCGGCTGCATATAAGATGTTTTATTCACTGTCAAACCGGCTTTTACAATCGCAAGAACCGGAGTTGCAATGTAGGAACCCGGGTTCAATGCCGTATCTAAAAGCCTTCCGATAAGTCCGCGCAAACATGTAAAAGACAACACGGGCAAAACAAAATATTTTCCTGTCTGCATTTTACATCCGGCTAGTGCTTGTTCCATGTTTTCATTCACAGGTTCGATATTAAACAGGCTTTTTGCAGGGTCAAACATCCCGCCAAGTCCCAATACTGTATTAGTAAAAAATCTTATTGTTTCAGTTTTACACGCTGCAAAATCCTTTTGAATTAAGCTGCTCACAAGTCTTATCGGAAACTCGATATTTTTCGTTGCGGATTGAATTCTATCCATACCGTATTCAGGCATGATAGATGACCAAAGAATATGCACCGGACGGATTGCATATTTATTTAACCCTAAATTAAAATTGAACATTTTGCGGTTAAAATTTTCCCACCTATCGTCACCCAAAAACTCATATGCGTAATCCGGATACTTTGTTTCGGCTGCAAAAACACTAAATCCGTTTATAAAAAAGCACAGCAAAAGAACAAATACAGTAATAGTTTTGCTTTTCATTTCTCACCTTATTTAAAAATATTTACACTCAAATATTACTAAAAGCGGAAAATAAAATTCATTACACAACAGGGGTAAATAATATTAAAAAAGCGGACGACTTATTGTCGTCCGCTTGCTCGTACTTACTAAACCATTCCTTCTTTAACAGCCTTGACAGCAGCCTGAACTCTGTCATTTACACACATTTTTTGCAAAATCGAACAAACATGAGCTTTTGCAGTATGAACACTTACTATCAGTTCTTTGGCAATTTCAGTGTTACTTTTTCCGGCAACAAGGTGTTTTAAAACTTCAAACTCGCGCTCAGTCAACGGAATTCGTGTTTGGTCATTGACTTGATTTCCTAGTAAGCCTATGTTTTCAACTTTTGGAATAGATTTCAAGGCAAGATTTGCAACTACAGAATCTATCCAACAAACTCCCTGTGACACATCCCTAATAACATCAGCTAATTTCGACGGATCAATGTCTTTTAAACAGTATGCGCTTGCACCTGAGCTAAGCGCTGCTACAACTTCTTCTTCTCTGTCATGTGATGTTAGTGCAATAATTTTTATATCAGATGAAATTTCTCTAATCTTGACCATTGCTTCAATCCCGTTCATCATTGGCAGCCCTAAATCCATTAAAACAACATCAGGATGAAGTTTTTCTATCTGTTTTAACCCCTCTATTGCGTCTTCGGATTCTGCTACGACATTTAAATCAGGATTTGAATTTAATGCACACCTTAATCCAACCCTTGTTAATTTAAAATCTTCTACAATAACGATTGAAATTAGTTTTTGCTCTTCACTTGTAACCATATTTAAAATCTCCATAAGATTGTCCCTTACTAAACAACTTCAAATTTATACCTTTAACATTTTTATACCATTAGCTAGGTAGGCAATATTCTAATGTTGTAAAATAAAATTTTTCTTATGATATAATTTTTATACACAGGAGATATTTATGTTGAATTTATTATTTAAGAAAAAAGAAAAAGACACTGCAAAAGATGTGGAGCTCAATAGAATTTACGAGGAGTTAAAAAAGGCGTATCCGTTTGATAACATCCCCGAAATCCGCAAGAAATATCTTTCTATGCACATAAAAAAATACGGTTATCTCACTTATCCGTATCAAAAAGCCTTAGATGAGCTTACAAACGAAGAAACTCTTTACGCGCTTGAAGAAAAATGGAAACAAAATAACGTATTTAAAGACGGCAAATTCCATTTCAAAAATACTCAGGTAAGCGTCTTAGCAAGAAATCAGGAAAAAAATTCCGACTGGTTTAAAAAAGAAGGGCATGATATTAAACTTATCAACCTTGCAGCGCTGGGTAACGGCAACAATTCTTCTGAACCCGGAAAGTTTTTTGACTGGCTGAAACAACTTCTTATTCTGCCTTCCGGGAATAAAGAAAACCATATTTACAATACAACAATTTATCTAATCCCGTTTCACCCAAGAGAATTTGGTTGTGCCTACCTTCCAAAAAGCAGTGAAGTAAGTGCAAAACTAAAAGACACACAAGTTGAAGAATTAACAGGACTAGACGCAAAAGGACAGGTAAAAACTTTTATCGAAATGGCACAACTTGCAGGTCATCCGGTAATTTATGATATCCTTCCTCAAACCGGCAGATTTTCAAAATTTGTACTTGCAAACCCGCAAGTCGCACGCTGGTACGATATCACAGAACTTCAAAGACAACTAAGTGCCAAAGTCGATGAAGTTGCAGAGTTCCTGTCAAAAGACCATGACCAGGATGATATCCAGATTGTTAAAGATATTTATATTCAAAGATTACAGGGTAATTCCGGTGATTTAAGTCCTGCATTCCAAGAATTATATAACAACTTTGAAGGCATAATGATTGAGCATAAAAAGCAGTTTTCAAACACCATGCTTTCCCGCGCATATCAAACAAAACTTCACAAGCGAGTGAAAGACTTAATCGCAAAAATTCATGGGTTTAAAAATGATAAGAAAAGACTTGAAGAAAGCGATATAACAAAACACATCGAATCAATTCAACTGTTGATGAACGAAGGTTTATGGCCTGCACCCGGCGGGGCGTGGTGTTCTGCCGGAGTTCCAATCTATGACGGAATGAGTGAATGCGGCGGCTACCCGATGTTTAAACATTTTGACTACAAAGGTGATGACGTTTCGGCATTTGCAAACCTTGACTGTCAAACTCCGTATTACTTTGTAAATCTTGAAAACGGAAAATTTAACGAAGATGTAATAGATTTGTTTATAGACAGCATGAAACAACTTCAAAAAGATTACAATTTTGACGGATTTAGGGTTGACCACATTGACCATATTGTAGACGAAGTTTCAGAAAGAAACGGTATTCCAATCAGCTACAGAGCACCACGATATGTACTTAACAAGCTTAATTCAACCATGAAGAAAAAAATCCCGTATTTTGCAACCTTAGCTGAATATATGCTATGGGATAATTACTTAAAAGAATACCATCAGGATATGAAATTCGACTTGCTTTGGGGAAATGATATTGTTTCACAGTTTGATAAAACGCCTGAAAAAATCACAGATGACAATCAAAACCTATCAAGCTACAACATAAAATTTAAAAAAGGAAGTATGCTTTCAATTCTTAAAACATACAACAATCAAGACGGGGAGTTTCACTGTATAGACCAGTATCCTGCACAATTAGGCGAACAAGGAGCTATTTACAAGTGGTTTAAATACAAATTTCTTCCTGGCGGCAGATATGCTCAAAGACCGGTAATGTATGTTGACGGAGATGAAAGCTTTACCCAAGGCGGTGTTGAATACACAATCGGCGAAGAAGTTGCAATGAAACGTTCCGAAAACGAAAGTTTTTACACAAAATTTGACGCAATTGACAGGTTTGTAAAAAACAATGCCATAATAAATCAAGGTGAAGCACAAATTATTGTGGATGATGAAGACGGTTTTAGCTCCTGGCTTATTACAAAAGAGCCGGCAAAAAAAGCTTATCTCATTGTTTCAAACCACAAATATCCGACAGAAAAAGTTACCAAAACAGCCGCAACCGGAGAAAACTACAGAGAAATAGTAGAAGGTTATGCTGTATTTGATAAAGAAATCTGTATTCCGGGTGATTACAACCTGATAAACGAATATGTTTTGAAAGAAAAAGATTTTGAAGCACAAAAAACAGACAACATGGACAGAATTCATTTTGAAAAACTTGAACCGGGAGAATTCCGTATCTACGAGCTTTGCAGGGGTTAATTACTCCTTAACATAAGGAATTTGTTCTGTTAAAATGTCTAAAGGGTTTGATGAAGCTGATAATCTATTGAGTTTTGTATAATACAAATCAATTTTATCAGCTTTCATTTGAAGAAAATACTGTTTCAAGTCATCAGAAATCTTGTCATTTTTACAAAACTCATTTAACATCTTCAAAAAATCATTCATATTATATTTTTCATACGCAATCGGTCTGTAATAACTCGCTAAATATTGTTGATTATATTCATATGGAAACAAAGATTTTTCTTTTAAGTCTTTATCTAAAACAGCCATAACCCGCACCAGATTAGTAAAACCTTGCGCATTGTTAAAGTATTTTGAATTTTTCATTTCTAAAAAATCCTTGTTATTTTTGTAAATTCTATAAACACCTTCGGCATTTATATTGCAAAAATCATTCCCATATTTTGCAAGTAAATCAAGTTTATTTCTGCTAAATAATAATTCATTTCGTTTTTTTGTATCAAGAATATTTCTTTCATCCGGCGCTAAATCCGGATAAATTGCAGCGAGTTTAGAATTCAAATCACCGGTTGGAAGACCAATTTGCGGCACCTGTAACGGGTAATAACGATATCCAATTGCTTGTATCATAACTTTTATATCCTTTCTTTATATTAAACCTTGTCCGTCTCCAATCAAGCCTTCCCATGTTTCATATAAAACACTGTTAAAATCTTTATTTGTAGTGGCAATCGGGAAAGGATTTCGTTTCAAAGTCAAATGTACCGGATCTAAATTCTTTATTACAGCTCTTGAAAATTCTTCCGCAAAGAGTTCAGGAAGCAAACTGCTGCCATATCCGCTTGATTCTTTCATTGTATTGCGTACATAAGTTGAAATAAATGGATTGTTATTTATATTACCATTCTTATCATAAATTGGAAGATTTAATTTTAACATTAAATCATAGACATTTTTATTATAGACATATCCCGGTGCAGGGTCAGGACTGCCGAATTTAGAAAAAAGATGATGAAAATGTGCATTGTGCGCAAATTCATGTATTGTAGTTTGCAGAAAATGATATGACGAATGAAAACCATTTTCATTACTTTTTGAAGTCGCATTTACAATTGCATTTTCCCAATCATATAAGGAATTAAACGTAACCGCACGTATAGGGAAATTTCCATTTGCCCAATAGCAACTAGCAATAGTAAGACCTTTTCCCGGTTGTTGAGCAACTCTTTCTATTCCAATCATTGTAGGCAACGGTTGTTTAATTTGTCTGAAAATCATCGCTGTATGATAACAACAATATCCAATGACTTTTGCCGCTGCTTCTGATACTCCGGACAGGTCAAAAGGTATGCGGAATTGCTCATTAAATAATTTATGTAGTAAGTTCAAGTCTAACCGCTGTGCTTCAAACTGATGTAAGACAAGAGTACTATCATTCAGACGATCAAAGAGTAAATTTTTACCGCCGGTAAAATTAATCGGTAATGAAGGTTTTCTATCCGCGCCATTAACTGTAGGTACATGTACGGAGACAGGTCTATTGTAAGGTCTTATCGCTGATATTTGCATTTTGATTTTGTCCTATTAAAACGTGTCACCTAATATTGATAAATCAATATCACCAATATCCGGATCAATATCCGGGTCTACATCTACATCGACATCTACATCTATGTCTGTATCAACCTCTACATCCGGTTCGATATCTGTTTCAGGCTCAAAATCAGTTTCTGTATTTAATTCTTGCTCTGTATCAACATCAATGTTTTCAGGTTCTATATCTTCATCCTCAAGAGGTTTTGCAGTCTCTTCCGCATTATTTACATCGTCTTCTTGAAATTCATCATCAACTTTTTGAGTATCTTTATTTTGAGCAGATTTACCTTCTTTTACTTTTCCTGCAACCGCTTTAGCGCCTTCTATGCCGCTTCCTGTTGTCACTCCTGTTACAGCCCCGTCTACAGCTCCGTTTCTTGAATTATACTGACCGTCATCGCGCGGAGTAGTTTCAGTATGGTTATCATTATAATTTTGGATAACTATAGTATTACCATCTGTCTCTGCTTTGGTAAAAGTATCTGTGTTAGGAAAATTCCCGCCCTTTAACTGTTCAGATACCCGTCTCATTGATTCATTAATTCCTCTGAATGTTACAATCGGTGTTGTGTAGAATGAAATTTTCATATATTACCTGCCTTTCGTTATTATCAATTAAGATTAAAAATTACCATTATTGTTTTTATTGTTGTTCGTTTAGATTGTTTCTCTTCCTGCACTGCCAGAATTTTATCAAAACCTCTTTCATAGCTATTAGAAAGATTATCTAAACCGGACTTTAGTTTAGTATTTCTTTTTATTGTATTATTTTTGCAAGTTTCCAAATTTTGCAACAGTTTTTCTCTGCCCGGAGTTGATTTATCTATGTACGAAACATAGGTTATACCTTCTGATAAATAATCATTTAATCTGCAATAATCAATTACCATTGTACGAATTTTCTTTTTGTAATAGTCGTTTATTATATTATTTTTTGTATCTCTTAATTCAGAAATTTTGCTTTTTAATTCTCTTTTAAAACTGTCTGTAAATACAGTATCATGGTATTGCTTAACAGTACCAATACCCGGAATTTTTGAACCTGAAGGATTAGAATTCACAAGTTCATTCATTTTTATTTTTGCATTAACATTAAAATGTTTTAGTACAACAGAAAGTCCGTTCATTGCTTCTTTTATGTGCCGCTCTTCTGTTCTTAAAGCCTGATAAGCCGCGGTCAAACCTTCATCTGTTGTTGGTGCATTTTTGATAATGTTATCAATATCCTCTTCTGTAAGTTTTATTTGATAATTTAGCGACTCTTGAATTTCAGGTGTTGCATATAATTTGTAATCCATATTACCGGTAAACGTAGGTTTTGAAGATTTTATGTTATCCGATTTAAGCCAACTGTGATATTTTTCATATTGTTCAAAAGCTTTTTCAAGCTCATCTTCATTTGAAACTGCATTATTATTCTTTAATAACTCAACTAAATCTCGCCTGCCCAGCAGCGCAAAACGTAACATTGCAGTTTTATCATTCAAGTCTTTATGATTGATATCAGCATTATATTTTTGGAGTTCTTCTAATTCTTTCTCATTGTTAATGAAAAACACCGGAGTTTGCCCTTTTTTATTAGGTTTGTTAGGGTCTGCACCAACCTCCAGCAAGTTACTGAAAAATTCAAAATCATTTGATTTAAGAGCTTTTATTAAATAGTTATTATAGTTAGGGTTTGTTCCGGCAACGAGTAAAAGAGTTTTTATTCCGCCGTCTTTTGCGTAATCAAGAGGGATAAAACCGTCTTTATCTGCAATATTTGGATTAATTTTATTATTTACAAGAAAATATACTGCTTTTAAATCATTTCGCTTTACGTACTTATGCAAAATTGTGGTGCCATTAACCAAAATATTAGCATCAGCACCGTTTTCGATAAGCAATTTTGTCATCCCGAAACTTTTTGAATACGCAATTGGCGGCAAGTTTTCAGAATTTCTTATATTTGTATCTGCTTTATGTTTTAAAAGAGCCTTTGAAATTGCGCCATTATTACCCATTACACTGTAGTGAAGTGCTGTATTACGCTGCTTATCTGTAAGATTAATTTTTACACCGTTATTACTTAACCAGTCAATAGAAGCAGGCATTTGTGCATAAAATAATGGTGATTTTCCTAAATTATCTTTGTAATTTACATCAGCCTTGTAGCTTTTTAGTAAAGCTGCTATTTCCATATTTTTCTTAATCATAGCTTCGTGCATAAGCGTTCGCCCGTTTTCATCGACAGTATTTGGATTAATTTTATGTTTTAAAAAGACTTCAAGACTGTTCGGGTAATCTATAGACATACGATATGGGGTTTGATTAAAAATATTAGCAGAATGCGGATTAGCTGCATTATTCAATAAAAGATTAACCATTTCCGGACTTTGAATACCGCGGTGCAGCGGAGTATTTTTTAAATTATCTTTAGTATTAACATCAATATCGTAAAGTAAAAACGTTTTGGCAAGTCTTAAATTTAATTTTGAACACGCTATTGCAAACGGAGTTTGTCCATTAATATTCGGACGATTAGGGTCAAGATTTTTACTTAGAAGAAATCTTGAAATATCGACTTGATTTGCTCTTGCAGAACTATGCAACAGGGTATCAAATTTTTTATTTACAATAAATAAATCCGGCAAAGCCTTAATTTGCTCAATTTGCCCCTTTTTAATACGCTCATTTATTTCATCATAAGTCAAAGAATGACCGGAAAACCTTATTACGCTTTTATTGTATACAATTGGACTTATTGCAGAAACAATCACTAATACTCATTCCCCATAAATTAAATATTTATAGGAATAATATTCCGAAAAAGATTTTTTTGCCAGTTTATTTCCAAATATTAACAAATATTACAATTTTATGCTAACACTGGTAAATTATTTTTTTACGAGTTTAATAAAAAACAAAAAGGGGGATATATGTTCATTCAGCAGATAAATGGTTTCAGAACAAACTCTACAGTGCCCAATAGCAGACCTTACGGGCAGAGACCTGTTTTATACAATGTTTCTTTTCAGGCGGATTCATTTGATTATAACGCACATTTAAAAGAAGAATTAAACAAACGGTCATGGATAGAAAAAGTTTGCAGTTGGGGTAAGAATGAAGCAAGAGAAAGAGTTAATCAAATGCTTATCGGGTTTAACCTCAGCCAAGAAGCCGTAATTGCGGCTAAAAATGCGACATTAGCGGAAAAAGAGAAAAGATTGAAAGAAGCAGAAGACCATAAAAAAACTTTGCTTGAAAAAACAAAACTGCTTGAAGAACAACTTAAAATGGCACAAGAAAGCCATGCAAAAGATGATATTATAAAGGATTTACAGCAAAAACTCAAAGAAAATCAAACTAAAACAGACAAAGTGTCTGAAAATATTGAGACCCAAAAATCCGAAGTTGACAAACTAAAAAGAGAACAAGAAATCCTTAACCGCCGCGAAGCAGGTAAAGGCTGGGATAAAATCGCCGGCTATGAAGTCCACAAAATGACCGTTGGAGAAGCATTTATAAACAAGATTGCACAAGAAAGAGCCGGACTTGAAGTAAATATGCCAAACGGGATATTACTATACGGACAGCACGGCACGGGTAAAACCCGTTTTGCTCAAGCCTTTGCAGAACAAGCCGGATGTGAATTCGTTAAAATAGACATGCTGCAAGATGATGACGATATAATAATGGACTTAGAAAGAGAATTAAAACTGTCTAAAAAGAGATACAATTCTCCGGAAACCCCGAAAAAAAGAACAATAATATTACTCGACGATTTTAATTCTGTTGCTCAAGTCAATCCTGCTGAAAAAGAAGCGCTTGAAAACGGCAGCAGCGATTTTAACGAGACAAATGTAGGGCAACTATCAAAATTATTGGCAAATTGTTCAGACAAAT
>MOYD01000062.1:140032-368708 GCA_001899395.1 Candidatus Gastranaerophilales bacterium Zag_111
CGATTTTAACGAGACAAATGTAGGGCAACTATCAAAATTATTGGCAAATTGTTCAGACAAATACAAAGCAACAATTCTTATGACAACAAACCACCCAAGAAAGATTGATTCCGCACTCTTAAATGCAGATTTAATTCCTTATCAAATTTATCTTGGACCGCCAAACTCCGCTGATGCGGCAAAAATTTTCAAATATCATCTAAAAGGATTTACTGAGCAGGATATTGACTACACTTTATTAGGTCAAAAAGTTATACAAGCAATGGCAAAAAATGAAGCTTACAGTGCTCAGGGCATTGTAAATGTCGTAGACAGCGCAAAAGAAAATACTTCAGGAGCACAAATTACAGAACAAGACCTGCTTTCTGCAATAGAGCGGGTTAGCCCTGACATTACTCAGAAAACATATGAAGCATTTTTAGATGACATAAATGAAATTTTAGAAACATATTATAAGAACAGTACAAATGAGGGAAATCAATGATATTACCGGTCTCAAACTCAATATATCCCGTTCGTACAGCGCAAGTAAAATTCACAAACAAAAACACAATACCGCCTGTAAATACGGATAATGCTTACGAAGAAAATTCAACTAAGAAAAAATTAACTATTGGTGGTATTATTACGGCAGGTATTACTGCCCTTTGGGGTTTGATTTCCAAACTTCGCAAACCATCCGGCACTTCAGCCAAACAATTAATAAAACAAACTCAAAAGCTTATAAAAAAACTTCAACCGCAAAACAAAGAACTTGCTCAAGATATATTCCCTTTGTTCATTACACATGCCGAAAAACTTGGCATTGGAGAGCAAGACTTTAATAAACTCCTAACAGGCATAAATGAGCAAAATAAAGATTTTATGATTTCTGAAGGTATTAGCATAATTTCCGGTAAAATGGACAAGATAAAAGAATTTATAACCTCACCGGCAGAAGATTTAGTTACCCTTGTCGAAAATCTTACCAAGAAAAACAAACACATCTTTGAAAGAGTTACCAAAACTCCTGAAGAATTTAAAGTGGCAGATGTCGACGATATTGCAATGTATTTGACGGACTTAAAACCGGAAAACAGTGAATATATGTTTAACGAATTACTTCCTATGCTAAATAAATATGAAGAACCGCTGAAATTGCGTTTAGCAAGCCAATATGTAAAACTATTAAACAAATTCACTAAAAAAACACAAAATGTAGTGCAAACAGTTGCAGAAGCTGATAATTTAGGAAGTAAAAACATAAACCGCTACAATATTTTGATAAATGTTAATGACGAAAATTACACCTGTGTAAATCCAATTATCCAAAACAGCAATAAACTTAAAGACACTGAAAAAGAAATAATCCAACTTTTGCAGACATTTAATAATTCTAACGCACACAGTATAAAACCGATTTTGGCAAATTTAGAAAACTTAAACGAATTAAAAATAAAAATTCCGGAAGTTTTAAAACTACTCAAGGGTGAAGAAGATTCAAAAATATTTGACATGGTAATGAAAGACCCAAAATTATACAATATTGAAGAACTTGCAGAAATCAAACCGTATTTGAAAGACTTAAAAGGCAAGGATTTAAAATTCTTATCCGAAATTATTGAACCAAAAATCAGACAGTATAAGGAGTTATACAGATTAACTTGCCCTGACCATATTTCAGAAATAATGAGTACAATGACACCTGAAATTGCCCGTAGCTTTGATGATATAGCCAAATACACAGATAAATTAGGAAATAATATTTCTTATCAAGCCTTGTTACACGCATTAACGGAAGATAATATAAAAAACTTGGAACAATTTCTGAAAAATGTTCGCAGGACAGAATTATGGGGCGATACAATGGTTTGGGCAGGCGATTACAAACCATATTTAGACGGAATAAAGGAGTTCTAACTTAATGAGGATAAGCGGTATCTATAACAATTATCGGGCTTATGGGACTGCATATCGCCAAAAACCGTCTTTTCGCGGTGAAGAGTGTGAAAAGGGTTACAGCCCGTATGTCGTTGATATGGCAAAAAAATACATGTATGTAAAAAATAATTCTGTTTTAATCTGGAATGAAGTTTATGATGATGATATGGATGATACATACAACGATATATTAGCACTTATCGAAAAATTAAAAACCGCTTATGCCGGCAAAGACCAAAAAATACAAACACTTGAAACCGATATAAATAAAGTGAATAAGGATAATGAAACAGAACTTGCAAAACATGTCAGACTTTCAAGAGAAATTGACAAGGAAAATGACAACCGTGACGCCGAAAGAGTTCAGATTAACAAACTATTAGTTAAAGAACGCCGCAAAAAACAAATTTACAAAGAGTTAGACTACAAATACATCAAGCTAAACGAACTGAAGGAAAAGACTTATCCACATGGGATAATGATTTTAGGACTTGATGACCAAGATGCTCAAAAAGATGTTATAAACTACCTAAAAAACAACGGCTGCAAAGTCATACAAATTGATTTTAATAAAATTCCTCTAAGAACGGTAAACAAAGAAATTCTTACTCATTTAAAAAAAATTAAACAAAGCGGCGAACATTCAATAGTTTACATTGAAAATTTTGACAAATACACTGTACCAACAGATGAAAATTTTAATATAATAAGCAAATTAAAATACACATTATGCACTTGTGCAGATGAATACAACGCAACAGTTCTGGTTTTTGAATCTCACCCTGAACGACTGGATGAAAATATCATTGGAGGTCACAGGTTTAAAAAGAAAATTGATGTACGAGACATCAAAGGCGAAGAATTCATCGCATTTGTGCCAAAGTATGACGGATACACAATGCACTTCGGAGCAGATGAAAATGACGAAGTAGACTTGTATTTAGGAAGTTTTGGCTACAACTTTAACACACTGTGGATAGATACAACTTCACCGGAAAAAATAAAAAAAGTACTGCAAAACATAGATAAAATCAAGTCAAAAGAATTATTCAAACATATCGAATACGCCGAAATGCCGGAACCTGATGATGTTAAGTCTATACCAAACATTATCCAGCTTGACCGCAAAACAAAAGACTATAAACCGATATACGGAACAGAACTATTTTTACATTTTTAGCGGGTCAAAAACCTTCCAACCTCGATTTTTTACAAGCGTAAGACACCAGTAGCCATTTCCGGATTTGGAACAGTTTTGTTTGACCTCATCTTCTGTTCTGTCATTTCCTGCAGGAACAAAATTGCCGGTCTCTTCCTTAAATACCAGGATAAAAACATCTTTTCCCAGCATGTTTGGCTGTTTTTCTCCATTTGTATCAACATAAAAAACATAACTAATAGTCGCACTGGTTTTCACTCCGAAACTAGAATATATAGAGGCAACGGAGTAGTCATCCATACAAACATAGCTCCCGTTATTCAAAATAAACATAATCGTTGCGCGCCCACACCTATTTTTATATGATGACTGAGCTTTTCCGGACAATGTTTGTATATCTACCCAACAACCGTCCGTATCATAACAAATATTTGCAACTTTTATATATGGCAAAAAATATGTTTCAAACCAACTTTTGACAATATCCATATTATTGGAAGTAGAAGGAAGATTTACCGCGCCGTTATCATTTGCAGAAATCATCATCTGCTGTAATATTGAAAAATCTTCTTTTAAAATTGCTTCAGTTCGCATATTTTTTAGTTTTGTAATAAGTCCCGGTATTGTGATTGCAGCCACAACCCCAATAATTGCCAACGTTATTAACACTTCAGGTAAGGTAAAACCCCATTTTTTCTTACTCATTTAAAACCTACTTTCAAATCATTTGCTATCAATTCAGCCCATATATGGGTCATTATAATTTTATTATACTTTAAAATCCCAAATATGGGCAGCAATGTAAAGGATTATTTACATGAACGACAGGGAAAAATTATATTGCAAAACACTAGGTCAAGCCATAAGACAACTACGAATTGAAAAAACCGGAAAAAGCGCCATAATGTTTGCTTATGAAAACGACATTCCAAAATCCACACTCACTCGCATTGAACGCGGCGAAAATGAAGCTCAAATAGTTACACTAAAGAAAATTGCAGAAGCTTTTGGTTATTCAATGTCAGAATTTTTTGCAAAAATTGAAAAAGATTTACCCAAAGGGTTTAAAATTTTTGAAGACGAACACTACTAAACTAAATCAAAAGTACGGTGACATTGATTGTTCAATATGATATGCTTTAACAAAAGATGGAAGTAATGAGGTGAAAAATGACGGTTGTTTTTTATGGAATAACAAATAAAATTGTAAGCAGGATTGACAAATATATATCTATCGCCGGTGAACCTTGTTGTTTTTCAACTAAAGATGAAGAAATAAATGAATACAAAGACGGGCTTTTGCTCAATAAATATGAAGTTCTCTCTTTGGCTGAAGTTTTAAAACGCTATCCTGATGCTGATATTTGGGTTACATATTGCAAACCGACAATTACTGCTAAAAAGTTGCTCCAAAAATTTTCACCTGAAAAAATTCACTTTTTTGAAGCTGACTTAGAATACAGAAAAGGCTGCCGATTTTTAGGGCATTTTATTAGTTACAGGAAGGAAACCTTTTCACCTTGCTGTATTACAAAATACTGTCCGGTAATAGAAACCTCCGGCTCAATACCTGAGCGAATGGCGCAATGGAAAAACTATACAACAGAGCTTTTAGAAGACATACGCAACGATAAACCTAACGACTGTTCAAAATGCCCACATCTTAAATATGGGTTTTACCCAAAAGAAGTAAAACTTGATATGATAAACTTTGGGACAAACCAACCAGGCGATGTTTGCAATTTCAACTGTATTTACTGTTTTTGCGGGAACCAACTTAAACGCCTTAAACATGATGAAGACGGATTTACGACCTACGAAATCCTACGACAGCTTTCACTAATGCCGGAATATGACACATCAGAATTTACTATCCAGCTTTCTAACGGTGAATTTTGTGTTAATAAACACTGCAACGAGATTTTTGATATTTTGCTGAATAACAAATGGAAAGCAGTATTTTTAAGCAATATGTCCGTATATAACAAAAAATTTGCACAATTTTTAGAAACCGGCAGAGCCATACGAGTTCTTGTCTCGATTGATGCCGGAACCCCTGAAACCTTCAAAAAAGTTAAAGGAGCGGATTGTCTTGATAAGGTTGTTGCAAACCTTAAAAAATATTCATTCGATAAAACTAAATTATGTTTAAAATACATTTTTTTAGAAGGATTAAACGATAATGAAGCTGATATCGACGGTTTTTATGAAATCGCAAAGTCTGTTGGATGTGATGATATAGTATTATCCAGCAATCTTTTTAAACCTTTCACTGAAAAAATGCGCGAATTAACACTTAGGATTATTAATAAAGCGAAAAATGACGGAATTGTAATTTCGTCAAACAGTAGCTATCTTTGTGCAAAAGACGCTGCATTTATCAATAAAAGCTACATTGCGGCAATGTCACAACCATCACAACCCCCTGTACAAACGTATGATGCAAAAATAAAAGCTAACGGGAATTCGATTATATATAACCCATACAGAACCGGTAAAATTACAGGTGACGGCGAACTTACGCTGAATGCTCAACTAATACCGGGCTCAAACGCTGAATGCACTGTTTTACTTGGAAACAACTCCAACCTGGTAGTAAACGGTGATTTCTCTGTTCATCCGTCAGCAAAGCTTGAACTTATGGGAAATTCAAAACTTATAATCGGTTCAGGATTTATGCAATCAGGAGCGCAAATTAGCTGTGCAGAAAATATTACAATCGGTAATGATGTCATAATATCTGCAAATTGTTTTATAACAGATTCAGCAACCTGTCCTGTAACAGACAAAAAGGATAAGCAACCTAATAAAAATGCTCCCGTAACAATCGGCAACCAGGTCTGGATAGGTCGCGGCGCAATGATACTAAAAGGAGTTACAATCGGCAACGGCGCAATAATTGCCCCTGGAACTATAGTAACCCGTGACATTCCACCATATGCCACTGCAGAAGGTAATCCGGTTAAAATCAAGAAAAAGTCTTTTTTAAAAAAGTAGAAATCACTTGAGAATTAATGTATAATAGGCATATGGATAATGTTATATATACAATTGGATATTCAACATATAATATTGAAGAATTCATCAGAGAATTAAATAAAATTGATAAATTGTGCCTTATTGATGTTCGTTCTTATCCATTTTCCGAGCATTTTAGTGAATATTCTAAAAATAATTTAGAACCTCATTTGCACAGAAACAATATTCTTTATAGAAATTATAAAGATGAATTTGGAGCAAGACAAGAAGATAATAAATATTATGAAAAATATGGATATCTTGATTTTGAGGAATTTATAAAATCAGATATTTTTCAATCTGGGGTTCAAAAATTACTAGAAGGGAAAAAACTGGATTACAATTTTATTCTTTTATGTGCAGAAAAAGACCCTATCAATTGTCATAGAGCAATAATGGTAGGTAGAGGACTTGAATTAGCGGGATTTAAAATTCACCATATAATAAAAGATAGTAATATTCAAACTCAAAAAGAAATAGAGGACAGACTGCTAAATATGTATTTCCCAAATAGAGAACAACTAAGTCTTTTTGAACAAAAAACAAAAGATGAATATGTTACGGAAGCGTACAGATTACAAAATGCAAAAATTGGCTACAAGAAAGAAAGGGTTGCATAATGAATATTTATACTATAGGTTTTACAAAAAAGGATGCTGAGACATTTTTCAATATACTCATAAAGAATAAAATTGAATGCCTTATAGATATTCGCCTTAACAATGTTTCTCAATTGGCTGGTTTTACAAAAGCTGCTGATTTAAAATATTTTTTAAAACAAATAGCTAATATTGATTATATTCATAATACAAATTATGCTCCGACAAAAGATATTCTTGACAATTATAAGAAAAACAAAATAACTTGGGAAGAATATGAAAATCTATATTTAAAATTAATAGAAAAAAGAAAAATAGAAAATATATTTCTCAAAGATGCCATGAAATATACTAATGTATGCCTGTTATGCTCAGAACCAACAGCTCAAAATTGTCATAGGCGCTTGCTTGCAGAATATCTGAAAAATAGCATTGAAAATTTAACGGTAAGGAATTTATAAATGCAAAATGAAATAAAGTTTATTATATTAACAAAATCGGCAAGACATGGCGGAAATTGTGTAGTAGGGATAAATATTGATAACGAAGAGATAATTAGGTTAGTTTCAAACAATGATAAGATTAAAGGTTCTTTATCCGATGATAATATGAAATACCCAAACGGAGAAATCGCACAACCATTAGACATTGTGCAATTAAAGCTAGTAAAACACTTACCTGAAATTTATCAACCTGAAAATTATCTATTAGACGAAACATATCAATGGAAAAAAATCAAAAATGCAACCTTTCAAGATATCTTACCTTATATATCAGATGAAAATGATATTTTTGACAATAATATACCATTTTTAACAGATACAAATATAAACAATACAAAAAAATCAATCATGGTTATAAGAGTAAAAAATGTAAAATTATATCAATATTGCAGCCTTTATGATATGGGAAATATTAAGCCTAAAACAAAAATTGACTTTTTATACAAATCAAAACCTTACGAAAAATTTTCAGTTACGGATAGAGATTATTTTGGGGAAAATTGTGAATTCACAGATGCAATATTAGTTGTTACACTTCCAGCGAAACCATATCATGATTACTATTATAAATTTGTTTCCAAAATATTACCACTTAAAAAAGTTGAAAAATAAAGCACTATTAATAAATATATCAATAGTGCTTTAAAACTCTGGGGTGGAAGGATTCGAACCTCCGAGATGGCTGAACCAAAATCAGCTGCCTTACCACTTGGCGACACCCCAATATTTAATTGTCACATCTACTATTTTATATACTAAAAAGTGTTTGTCAATATTTTATTTTGGGCACTTATATACTAAATTCCACTAAATAGGTTAAAACGGTTAACAATGCTTAACAATCGTTGTTTTCGTCCTTAGAGTGATAAATTTTTCTAATAGTTTTTGCAAAATCAGACAAGGAATCATCTCTGTTCTCAGAGATTTCTTTGCTGAAATCTTTTACTTCTTCATTAAAATACTCTGCATATTTTTTCTTAAAATCTTCGTTAGAATCAGAAGTGTTGTAAATTGTATAAAAAATATCAATAGTATTTTCTAAAAGTTTTTTTAATTCTTTCTTATTATTAGTTTCATATTTATCTTCACTAAGGTATAAACAATCTTCTGATAATCTGTCAAAAAGAAAATATTTTGTAACTGCATCAATAAAATTTTCTTTTTGGCTCAATGTTTCTGTACTATATACTACACCATAAATTTGAAATACATCACGATAAAATTCTTCACATTTGTCTAACTCTGCAATTATATTTACTAAATCTCGACCACATATTTTATGCAGCCCTCGCTTGATTTCGATTATATCGTGTATATTCTGCATCTCTTATTTGTCTCCAGGTAATTTTGGTATCTTGTATATTTTGTAAGAACCAGGTACATGCATCTGCTGAATTCTTCATGTCTCTTGTATTATACCTGAAACATACTTCATTTGTATAATTTTGTATATGTTTGCGGGAAATCTTAATATGAGAGTTCTCTACTCGTTTCAATCCCGACCAACCATTTTCCATTGTGTTGGTATAAATGTTTTTATTGTCCTTATTTACATAATTTCCTTTGCTATGGACAACAACCCCATGATTATAAATTGGTGGTAGTTTTTGATAACTTGGATTGTCATCAGTATATAAGTTTGAACCAGGTTGAACATATCTAAGCACTCCAGCATTTAATGTACTATCTGATACATTTGGAATTACTCGGATAACTAAATTCCCACCTCTTTGTACAAAACCTTGAAGTAATTTTTTATTTTGATTAGGAATTTCTTTTACTTTCAATTTTTCTTTGAGGTGCATATTCTTAAGCAAACCACCAGCATGATATTCATCTACCTCTACAGTCCCGCTTAGTTCTTGATGATTTTCTTTACCCATAGCATTTCTTATTTTCTGTAAAATATGCCAGGCTGTTCTGTATGTAAACCCATACTCTCTTACAAGCATACTGGCTGGTAAGCCACGCTTATCTGAATGTTCTCGGAAAATTATTTCAAACCAGATTGGTAAAGGGATTTTTGTACTGTGAAATAGAGTACCAGTAAGTACATTAAATTCCTTACCAGTATTTTTGCATTTGTACCAACCATCTTTACATTTATAAACTTGAGAAGTTATATCATAAGGACTTTCTGGTTCACCCCTCCAAATAAGTTCTTCTAAGAATTCTATGCAGTCTTCATTTGTCTTGAAGATTTCCCTCAAGGTTTTAAGATTTTTAAATTTTTTGTACAGAGCTTCCTTTATATTCATATGTATACTTATATAAAGTTCATGATTAGGGTTAAAATTGACTTTTTGAAGGAGATTGTTAAATTTTTTGTTAATATTCTTACGAAAAGATAAGGCAGAGTTATAGCTTAAATCAGCTATTTTCATATGATATGCAGTTTTTGTGTTTTTACGTTGAATCACTCTGCTGCTTCCATTACGTAGTACTAACCCCATAAAAAGAAGCAATAGAAAAACCCATCGCAACGATGGGTTTTAATCAAAAACTTTTTTAATTAAACTTATTAACCCATCGTTCAAGCATTAGCACCTTGCATTTCTGTAGGTTGCTGTGTGGTCATAGGGCTTGTCCCTCGCACAACTCTTTATAGGTATTTATTTGTATAAATCTATTTTACACCCACACCCCGAAATCGTCAACTTTGTCAGAGGATGGTGGGCATTATTTAGATTTCTTATTCATCAGACGTGAAGCCAGTTTTAAGGCATCGTAATAGTTTTCTATTTCTCTATCATTAGTTGCAGCTTGAAGTATTTTTAGTGATTTTTGATAAGCAGAGTGATTTGCAGGAAAGGAATCAAATTGGACAGGTTTATAACTATCCATGTCGGATAATTCAAAATCAAGAACTTCGGATAATTTCTTCAATGTTTTGTATGTCGGTTCATGAATTCCATTTTCTATTTTTGACAAATGCTTATCGTCAATATCTGCAAGTTCTGCAAGATGTTGTTGTGTAAAACCTTTTGCTTTACGAAGTTCTTTAATTTTCTTACCTAGTTCATTTTCTGCGTTCATGACAACCTTCTTTTATACATCATCTGTTAAATTCACATATAGATACACCGCAATATTAACTAGATAACTTTATTAACAATTTGTAAAACTCAACAACTTTTTATCTTTTTGTGTTAAGATGTTTGCAGAATAGAAAAGTGTTCTATGAAGTTGAAAGGGATAAGAGCATGACAGAAAGAACAAAAAACTGTCCTTTTTGTGGGGAAAAAATTGATGTAATGGCAATTACATGTAAATTTTGTGGTGAAAATATAAAAACAAACCAACAAAAAGTCATAAGCATTTACAATAATGTTTTAGAAAAAATCAAAGATTTTAAAATTAAAAAATGTACTTTACTTGTTTTATTAATATTGGTCTTTCTGTTTATTGGTTCAGTCATTACGTATATAGTCGACAACAAAAGTGTGAATAATGCATTCGGTTCTTTTAACTTAAGTGAAATTGAAGAACCTATAGATGTTATTGGGGCAATGTCAACTGATGAAAATATAATGAAAACATACTTAAATGGTATCCACTTACAACAAAATAAGGATAAAATTTTTCAAATGTTTTTAGGTAGACTATCAAGTGAAGTTGAAAAATACAATGATTTAATGAATTGGTTTGATTTTTATGATTACTACGAGTATGAATATGAAATATTACAGAGTGGGCATCCAGCAACTATAAAGAGAATTGAACTTACACCAAAAATAAAAACTAATGAGTACGGGGAAACTATGAAAATTTATCTTACAAGCCCTAAGATGCCATTAATGGAATATGTATACATAGGAGAAGGTGCTCATCAAACAGTGATAGATTACCGTTATCTAAGTGAAAATTATTCAATGCTATTAGGAAAACCTTTTAAAGAATACTTAGCTATTAAAGCGAAAGAGGAAACTGACTTAGATGGCGGTTCTTATTATCAAGATGCTGCGTTAGGAGTTTCTAAAAAATGTTTAGTTGATTGGATAATAGCATTACAAAATTTTAGAAAGAAATATCCTAAGTTTGTATCTGATAATATGCAAATAGAACAAGATATTAATACATATACTTCCGATTTAATATCAGATTTGTATCAAACATTTGATTTTGGAAACGATAAGATGTATCCAGAATGTAAAAAAGCATATGAAGATTTTTTAAATCGTGCCGACAAAGATACTCCTGAATATAAGGTTGTAAAAGAGTGCTATGAAATTTTAAAAAGATATGATTTTAAAAGTAACGATGAATTTTGGAGTATGCTCAAGAGTTATAGAAATTAATAATATTAATATAGGAGATTAACATAGTAAAAGAAATGAAAAAATGTCCTTTTTGTGGCAATGAAATTAAAGCAGAAGCTATAAAATGTAGATTTTGCGGTAAATTCTTAAACGAAGAAAATCAAGATAACGAAAAAACTAGCGACAAGATTAAGAGTATAAAAGTATTTAAGAAATGCAAATTTTCTTTAAATAAATTTTTAGACCTAAGTTTTAAAATAGGAAAAGTACTTTCTTCTGTTCTTTTATTTGTAGTTCTTTTCGCAATTTTAGCAGCAAGTTGTGTTTTAATTTTTTCTAATGGGGGAACATTAAAAACTCCAAAATTTACTGTGTCAAAAGAGAACCAAGTTGTATCAGCACCATCTATAACTTCAAAAGATAGCGAAGAGCAAACTTTACCTGAGGAATACAAAATAATGATAACAAAGATAATTGAAAAACATACATTGGATTCATCTGTTGGAGAATATATAGAACATTATATTATGCATAATCTTTCTGAACAATATAAACGGCAATATTTAACGGGATTAGATAAGTATTATACTGATGCTCTTGATTATTATTCCCAAGATAGAAATAGTGTAGCTCGTAATAAAATAATCAATGATACACTTGAAGAAATAGAATATTATCCAAGCGATGAAGATTATCAAAATGCTAAGAAAAACATAAAAATTTATGGACGATACAACAAGTATTTGTGTGCCGGTATTTTAAAACAATATACTGAGATTTTTGAACAGAATTTACATAATGCAAAAGATAATGAAGCACAAAGCAATCTAACAAGACTAATTGCTTTAGGTGTTATTGGAGTTGGATTACTTATATTCGTCATTCTTTTATTCTTACCTGTATTAATTGAAATTGAAGAAAATACTAGATTTACAGCACATAAACAAGATATAGAATTAGCGAAATAGATGGAGAAGATAAAATGTTTAATATATTTTTAAATAAAAGAATTTGTCCGAAATGTCATGAGAAAATCAATAAAACAGAGAAGAAGTGTCCTTTCTGTGGAGAAGAACTTGATATAGAAATGAACACTACTTATTTAAATAAAGATACAAATATTATTGTTAAGTGTGTTGTTGCTTGTGTAATTACTATGTTTTGTTTCTCATTTATAAGTCGTCAGATTCAGATAATGCACTACAAAAGTTTACGAGCACAAATAGAGAAAAAACGGATTAACGGAGAATACAAACAAAACTATACAATTGAGGAGGCTGTAACCTCAATAAATAAATTCTGGGAAACAAGTTTTATTGTAAAGAATGTACACAACTATGATGTTAAGCTGGAAGATGCAAAAATATCTGATGTAGAAAATTATATAATTGAAAGCCCAGAAAATTATAAAAAAATTGGAGAACATGAATATCAGTGTATCGAAACAGAATTTACAAAAGGAAATATCTCATTTAAATTTATTTCAAATGAAAGAATCAAATTTACTGACAATACAACTGGAGATGTTGCAATTTACAAATTTATAGATGGGAAATTAACCAAATAAAAAATAACTCTCTATTATTAGAGAGTTATTTTTTATCAGCATACTTATAATTCAGTGGTTTAATACTTCTATTATAAAAACATCATCAAAACGGAATTTCATCATCAGGTATTAAGTCATATGTTTCATTATTTATGAAAGATTCTTCCTCTTTTAAGATACCATTATATTTTTTCTCATAAAAACTAATTAGAAAGTTCCCAAGTGTTGCAACACTATTTACAATGAAACAAGCATATAAAGGGTCATCTATTATATATTGAGTACTATCTTTTCCATGAAATTTAGTTTTTTCACTTCTTAATAATTCTATAGATTGAGCCATATTAAGCAGAGAACTTCCTATTTGCCTAACTCTTTCATCAACATCTTTTGATGGAAAGTATCCTAATCCTTTTAAAACTTTTTGAGTAAGATTATAAAGAGTATCTTTTTTATTATAATCTATATCTAATTTTCCTTGTTCAAGAATATGTTTTATAATACTTTCAAGAGCAGAATTTGCATATCCTATTGCTTCATCAGGTTTATCATAAACTTTTTGAATAGCATCTTCAAAAATGGCTTTTGCTTGGCGGTAATCGTTTTTATTAAGTCCCTCTATTTTGGCTATAGAATAAATAACACCTGTTACTTCGATTTTTAAATCTATAGCCATTTGAATTATTATCTCGTCTGACAACTGATTTAAAGTATTTTCTACATCAATCTTGTCTTGATTATCATCTTTATAAATAGGATAAAAATTATAAATAGGTTCAGGTTCACTATATCCATATTGTTCATACCTAACAACTTTTTGCCATCTTTTAATGTAACGTTCAACTTTTTTATAAGTTGTATATTTTTTGAATAATGTATCAGATATTTTATCTATTAAATCCATTACATAACTATGTGACAAAAGGTTTTCCATATTCCATCCCCTCAAAAAGTAATATTTTCTATTATATTAGAGTTTTTAAATTATGATTAAAAAATTAAGTAAAAATTAATATTTAATAATTTTGTAGAAACCATTTATATTTTCTTGCAGAAAAGGAGATATACATGGCATTAGAAGATACAATAACAAACTTAGGCACAGCAATAATTAATCTGGTAAAGGTTAGGATTACAAAATCGTTTACAGCTTATGATGCAGAACTTGAAGAAACATTATTAGAGCTAAAAGCTAAAATTGATGAATTGGCAGAAAATAATTCTGGAAATGAAACTTCTCCAGTAGTAACCGAAAACAGCGTTGTTTATGACGAAACCTTAGGCAAAGATAAAGTAATTCTTACAAAAGAATATCTCAATAAATATATCCCTGATGTAACCTTTACAGAAGATTTGGAAATTTGGGTCATTTCTTCTGGTAAAATGTCTGTAAATTTTGGTACAAATGGAGCACACTATAGTGTCAGTGGTCAAGAATCAAATACGGTTGACGAAACTCTTGTAAGTATACCAGATAGCGGAGCATGTTTAATATTTTGGAATAAATCCACTTATAAGGTAGATGTGGTCAATTCCAGCACTTTGACAGATTCAGATAATTGGATTGGATTACTTTTAGTTGATGGATTGGATACCACAGATAGAGAGGGTACTGATTTAGGGGCAGAATCATTAAGTATAGGTGGTTTATGATACAGAAATAATATATTAAAAACTCAGTAGCTCTTTGCTACTGAGTTAAAAGTTATCATATCAAGGTCTGTATTTACTAACTTACATTTTGTAACTCAGCAAACTTTTCCTGCATAGTGGGATTATTTTTCGTTAACCTCTTTATTGTCAAATCTTCCGCTTTATTATTTGCTAATCTCAAATTATTCTCCGAAGACAACAATGCATCTTTTGTCTTTTGAAGGTGGTCGATTGTTTTGTCAATTTCTTCAATCGCTGATTTGAATTTTCTGCTCGCCAGTTCATAATTCTTTGAAAACTTATCTTTAAAGTCATTCATCGCAGCTTCAAAGTTTGAAACATCTATATTCTGAGCCTTAACCAACGCCAATTCTTTCCTGTATTCTAAAGAATTCAACGCAGCATTTCTAAGTAAAGTAATAATCGGAATAAAAAATTGCGGTCTTATTACGTACATCTTAGGATATTTATGCGAAACATCTACAATACCAGAATTATACAATTCACTTTCAGGCTCTAATAAAGATACTAAAACTGCATACTCACAGTTCTTTTCTCTGCGGTCTTTATCCAGTTCTTTTAGGAAATCTTCATTTTTCTTCTTTGTCGAAGTTGTATCCATCTCGTTTTTCATCTCAAACATTATTGATATAAATTCACCGCCTTCAGAATCTTTATCTCTATAGATATAATCGCCTTTACTTCCGTTTTTTGCATCATTATCTTTTTCGAAATAAGCGTTCTGAAATCCTGTTGCACGTAATCTGTTAAACTCAATTTCACAATGCTGTTCAAGAGTTTCGCCGACCATTTTTGTTGAAAGTTTTGCTTTGAAATCCTTGTAATGTTCGATTTCTTCATCTTTAAAACGTAATTGGTTTTCATACTGGTCTTTTAAGGCTTGTTCACGGAGTTTAAATTCCTTTTCCGCTAACTCACTTTCATTAGTAAGTTTCAGAATAAAGTTTTCCTGAGCAGCTAATTTATTGCTCATATCTGCCATAATATTTGCGATTTGAAGGTCTTTATCTTTATTAAAGTTTTTCAATTTGTTTTGAAGTTCTAAAACTTCTTTATCTTTTACAGCAATAAATTCACCGAGTTTTGCTACAAAAGTTTCTTCTTTGGCTTTAATTTCAGATTCTAATTCATTTATTTTTGCATCTTTGTCGTTTAATTCTTTGTTAAACTCTTTTTCAAGTTCAAGTTTTGTTAATTTAATCAAGTTGTTTTTATCGTTCTCAAACTGAATTTCTCTGTTTTTTAATTCTTTTGAAAATTCTTTGTCTTTAACTTGTTTAACTATTGCAGCATAATGGCTTTCATCTACCTGAAAAATTTCTCCGCATTTAGGACATTTAATTTCGTTTGTCATTTTTAATTTTCCTTTCATTTTTTAATTCTTAACTCGCAGGTACCTATTTGAGTTAAGAAAATGAAATGGAAAAATTTGCTAGGAAACAAAAATGGTGGAAAATAGGGTTAAATAGAGTAGTGAAAACTGTTTTAACCTATTTAGTGGAATTTAGTATATAAGTCCCTTATTTTGTAAGCTCTGTATCAGTTTTAAATATTGGTATTTATACTTGTTTTAGATAATTTTGCAGCCTTTTTAATTTTTATTGCCCGTCGTCTTATTGGTTGCAGTTCAAACAAATGCCTGGATGCTTTTCCTATACTTCTAAGAAATAGTGTACCAAGCATTGAAGTTATTCCGATATCGGAAACATCCCAATGTGGCATTCTCAATACTTCCGCTCCGGCAGCCAATCCAGACCAAAAACCTAAATCCATATTACGGTTATATTTTGCCCGAACAGTGTTTTTTGTAAAATATCGAATTACTTTTGTTTCAAATTTTGGAGAGATTCTTAACATATTTTTATTAAAAATAAACATTAAATTTTTTGCTATTACTAAATAATAAAATTATCATTAATCAAGCATTTCAGACAACTTCACTCCAAGTGCATCCGCTATCTGTTTTGCCTGGCGGATATTAATACATCTGCGAGCAAGTTCATATTTTCCAATGGTAGATTTATCTAATCCGACTTCAAACCCCAATTCTTCCTGTGATAAACCTTTCGCAAGCCGTATTTTATGCAAATTTTTACCGAATATTTTACAAATATCTTTACTCATATTGTTTATTGTGCTATAATAATTAGCACATGTCGTAGACATAGCGTCTACTAGATCATCTAAAAATAACGTTATTAAAGGTTGAAAGGGGTATTATTTATGCTTAAAATATTTACTACAAAAAACTTAAAAAATAAAAATTGTGGTTTTACACTTGCAGAAGTATTAATTACACTTGGAATTATTGGGGTAGTTGCAGCATTAACAATTCCGGGACTTATGAATGCCTACAAAGCTCACAGATTACATTCTCAGTTTTTAAAAGCCTACTCTACAGCACAGCAAGTATTTAAACAAATGGAAGCTGATGACGTATCATTAGATCCTTCAACATATCCAACAGGTACTTTTTACAAAACATTCGGTCAATATTTGCAAGCTCCTCAATTTTGTTATAGAAACGACGATAACACACAATGTTTTTCAGGAACATCAAGCAGTCAGCAGTATATTTCATTAGACGGGAACGCAACCGTACGATACAGCTGGTTTGATGATGGTCAGATAGCTTTGCAAGACGGTTCATTGTTTTTGATTGAAAATTATACAAATACAAATCAATTATGGGTATCTGTTGATATAAACGGATTTAACAACAAGCCTAATCGCTGGGGATATGATTTATTTACTTTTGAGTTTTTAGACGGGGAACTTAGGACAATGGGCGATAAAGAGACAAAATACAATAACATAGACAAATATTGCAACCATGAAAAATCCCATGCTTTAAACGGTATAGCATGCGCGCATGAAGCAAAAGTCAAATCAGACTATTTCAAAAAACTTATAAAAGAATTCAAATAAAATTTAGCAAAATTTATTTTCTCCGGTTTTATAATATAATAATCTAGGAGAACCTATGTCTATTTCAAAAATTTATCAAACAGCAGTAGAAAAAGGCGGACAAATTTTAACAGACGGACGAGTTTATACAAAACGCCCTTCAATTCGTGTGCCAAACCGCACTATTGAACGTTTTATCGAGCCTAACGGTAATTATCTTATTCTGATAAACCAAGAAGGGGTTTTAACAAAAAGAATATACAAATACCATCTTAACAACAATTCTACATTAACAGACAGTTGGGATTTCATAAAAAACAGAGGTGTGCATTTAAGCACGGTTATAACTAACCAGGGAAAATCTTTTATGAGCAGAGTATTTGACAAAGTTGGAGAATTAAAGATTAAACAAGACGGCGTTATCTACATGCACCACAAAGGAAACCCTGACAGATACATAACAGATGTAAAAACACTTAACGGAATAACTTCAACACCAAAACCTTTCAGTCCAATGGGTTGGCTTAATAACGAATTCTACAAATACTTTAACAGGGAAAACTAAATCTGTTCAAATGGTGATTTTTCCTGAGCATAAACGATTTCAACACCTTTACCTATAAGATTTTTTATAACAGGAAGGATTAAAATTTCTGCCTCAAAATGTCCGATATCGTAAACAACGATTTCTGCCTCAAGAGCTGTATGAAATTTTAAATCTCCGGTTACTAAAACATTTGCACCAAGTTTTTTGGCGTCGTTTATAAACTCTGAGCCGCTGCCTGCACAAAATGCAACTCGTTGTACTGATTTTATACCTTTGTTATTTATAATACGCGCGTTTGGCGATATTTGTGCAAGTATACTTGAAAAATCTTCAATCTGCACCTGTTTGCCAAAATCAATCATGCGTAAGAATTCGTGTGCACAGTCAACTGAATATTTTTCAAGTCCTAAAGTTTGGATTATTGTGTCTGTTGTGCCCCCTTGGGCTTTATCAAGGTTTGTGTGTGCACTGTAGATATCAATATCTGCCCAATCAAGAGGGACAAAGAAAAGTGGATGATGAGAAATTATCATGTCACAATTTTGATTTCTTGCCTGATTTACAACATCTTGAGTTGGAGTGAGGCAAAGCATTATTTTATGAACTTCGTTTGTTGAGGTTTCTACAGCAAACCCGCTTGCATCCCAAGCTTCTGCGGTCTCAGGCGGTGCAAAATTTTCAATTTTGGTTGTGATTGTGTATTTGTTCATGGATTTTCCCTCACACGCTTGCGCCACTTATTTGCTAATCAGCTCTAAAATTTTGCGTGCAATAACGCGTTTTGGAGCTTTATCAAGTTTTATTATAGCGCCTGAATAGTCCAAGATTGTGACTTCGTTATCATCAGATGAAAATCCTATATCACTTCGAGAAATATCGTTTGCTACAAGAAAGTCACAGCCTTTTTTGTTAATCTTTTCTTTTGCATTTTGTAAAAGGTTTTCAGTCTCAGCGCAAAAACCAACGATTAGAGGTTTGTCTAAAGAATTATGCGCTCGTCGCTCACATAAACCGGCAAGGATGTCCGGATTTTTGACAAGCTCAAGTGTCAACACATCACTTTCGCCCTTTTTAATCTTTTGAGCGCACATTTCTTTTACTCTGTAATCAGCAACCGCTGCTGCCATAATTATTATATCAGACGTGTCAAATTCATTATCAAGAGCGGATTGCATATCAAGTGCAGATTTAACCTTGACAATCTTATACGGTGCCTCAAAGTCTTTGGTCGTAATCAAAACCACCTCAGCACCCATATCAGCAGCGTTATTTGCAAGAGCAAAGCCCATTTTGCCGGAGGAATAATTAGAAATATACCGGACAGGGTCAATATCTTCAATTGTCCCGCCGGAGGTGATTACAACCTTTTTGCCTTTTAATTTATCACTGCATTTTAAGGCTTCAACAACGGCATCAAATATCTTATCAAGCCTGCAAAGTCTTCCCTTGCCAAGATAACCGCATGCTAAAAATCCGCTGTCCGGCTCCAGAATTTCTATACCGCGGGATTTTAAAATCGAGAGATTTTTCTGAACTGCAGCATTATTCCACATATTACAGTTCATAGCAGGCGCTATAATCATTTTTTTGCGAAAGGCGCAAGCAATTGAGGTTAAAAGATTATCAGCAATCCCCTGAGCTATTTTTGAAATCGTATTCGCAGTTGCAGGCGCGATAAGCATAATATCTGCTTCATCAGCAAGCGAAATGTGCTCAGGTTTCCAGCTTTTTACATCAAATTCTTCAACGTAAACTTCGTTTTGGCTAAGATTTTGCAGAGTAAGTTTTGTGACAAAGTTCAAAGCGTTCGGAGTGCAAACGACCTTAACATTTGCACCGGATTTTTTAAACTTGCGGATAAGTTCGCAAATTTTATATGCTGCAATTCCGCCTGTAATACCGATTAAAATGGTTTTTCCGCTAAGCATGTCCAAGCTCCCTGCGTGTAATTTCTTCAATCTCAGCAATTGCACGTTCTAAATCATCGTTTACAACAACGTAATCATACTGTTTAGACCGTTCAAGTTCGATTTTTGCTTCTGCAAGACGACGCTGGATAGTTTCCTCGTCTTCGGTATTTCGCCCGCGTAAGCGTTTTTCTAGTTCTTCAACACCTGCGCCCGGCGGAGCAATGAAAATCAAAACCGCTTCCGGCATTTTTTTCTTAACTTGTAATGCTCCTTGCGTTTCGATTTCAAGTATTATGTTTAAACCTTCTTCAAATTTTTGTTTAATAAATTTTTTCTTTGTTCCGTAGAAATTGCCGGCAAACTGAGCAAATTCTAAAAATTTGTCTTCTTTGACCGCTTTTTCAAATTCATCATGGGTCACAAAAAAATAATTAACTCCGTCAACTTCTCCTTGGCGGGGTTTTCTTGTTGTGCAGGAAACAGACAGAATAAAATTCGCGGCATTTCTCGCCATAAACTCTTTTAAAACAGTGCCTTTACCAACACCTGAACATCCTGAGATTACAAATAATTTTTTGTTCATAGATTGATTATACTATGAAGATGTGAAAAATAAACAACTAATTAGCAAATTTAACCTTTTACAGCACCCCATGCCTTAACATCACCGCGCTCATAACGGATTAGATAGTAACCGCCTGCCGGAACATATTCAATCTCTGCTTCCTGGTAAATGTCTTCCTCTTCTTTTTCAACCGGCGGCAAACCTTTGCGTTCACGTTTTTTGTTTGTTTTTGCAATCTCTTTTGCTTGTTTTTTCTCTTTTTTTAGGGTCTTATCATCTTTTGTCACAGCGTACTTTGACATGTCAATTTCAACCTTGAAAACCGGAATTATCGCAATTGCTTTTTTGCATTCAATCAGGATTAGAAAATCTTTTTCATCAGACAATGCCAGTTCATAATGTCCGGGGGGAATAACATTTCCATAGGCGTCCCTTATTTCATCGACTAAAGACAAAGTCGGGTAAGTTGATTCACGAAGTGAATACTTGTAAAACGACTGGCTGCCAACGATTAACCCTGCAGTAATCTGTGGTTCTGTCGGGTAAACCCGTGTTTCAGAGTGCATCATAACATTGTCAACATAAAGCCCTTCAAGCATTACAATCGCTCCAGTAAAGTTTTTACATTTGATTTAATTTCAACAAAAGATTTTCCAAGTGCCGCGTCTGTTCCAACAAACACCAGCGACAAATATTTTTGTGAATTTCCTAAACAACCATCTTTAAGCAAAAGCCTGTAACTTTCGCGCATAAGCCGTTTTATTCTGTTCCGTTTAACCGCGCGTTTATGAACTTTTTTACTCACAACAAACCCGACTTTTGTAGGGTAATCTTCTTTTTTCAAAATACCTGCAAACAAAGTTACTCCACCCTTATGGGAGGAGTTTTTAACTTTATATGTAGCTTTAAAAGCAGAACGCTTTTTTAATCTGAATTGTTTTGGTAACATAAATACCTTACAAATTACCTTAACCCCGTGCCGGCAAAGGCAACGGGAAAAATTTACCCTGCATTAAGCACGATTTTTAGCAGTGATAGCAAGCTTGTGACGACCGCGAGCTCTGCGTCTGTTGATTACTTCGCGTCCGCCCGGAGTTGACATTCTTGCTCTAAATCCGCTGACATTCTGTCTTTTTCTTTTTGTTCCTTCTAGTGTACGTCTCATTTTTTTATTTCCTTTTACTATTTATTTGTCGTATAATTCAAATGTATAGTAAAAAAACTTAATAGTCAACAAATAATGAAAGGATTGGTTAAATATTATGAAGAAAATCGGTTTTATCGGCTGTGGAAAAATGGCGGGAGCAATAATTTCAGGGATAAAAAAATCAGACTTAGCCGCAAATTATGACCTTATAGGTTCTGAAATCAACTCAGATATTGCTAAAACTGCTTCTGATAGGCTTAACATACCGGTAATTACAGACAATAACGAACTTGTAAAGTCTTCAGACATAATATTTATCGCAACAAAACCTAACAATGTCTCAGAAGTTCTTGAAAACGTTAAACAAAACATAACACCGGAAAAGCTTGTAGTATCAATTGCAGCAGGCGTAAGCACAAACAAAATAGAAAATATTATACCAAATATCAGACTTATTAGAATTATGCCAAACACACCGGCACTTGTAAGCCTTGCTATGTTCGGAGTTTGCAAAGGGACTAACGCAACAGAAAACGACGTTAATTTAATTGAAGAACTATTATCCTCAATTGGCAGATGTATAACCGTAGAAGAAAACCAAATGGACATAGTAACCGCGATTTCCGGCTCAGGACCTGCATTTTTCTATCAGGTAATTGAAGACATGGCTCGAGCAGGTGAAAAATTAGGGCTGGAGTATGAAAAATCACTAATTCTTGCCACACAAACCGCGCTTGGTTCAGCGCAAATGGTATTTAACAGAGGAGAAACAACTGTTCAAACATTGATTGATAACGTTGCAACAAAAGGCGGATGTACATTCGTTGGAATAAGCGAAATGAAAGAACAAAACTCCACAAAATTATTTTATGATGTAATTGATAAAACCGCCCAAAAAGCAAACTCACTTGGGGGTAAATAAAAAACATTTACCCTCCACAAAAAAAAAAGACCTCTGGTCGAGGTCAAGGTTGGTTATTTTTGGTTATGTTATAGTATTATGTCAGTTAAAAAACTGTATAGGTTATTATATGTTAGGGGTAATTGTTTATTTCTTACATTGTGATAAATTCTCCTCAAGATTTATATTTGCCTATTTTGCCTAAGATATTTACAATTCTTAACAAACATTTTGCAAATTTGATAATAAGATATTTATATGTGGGATAGTTTAAGAAAATTTTTCTTATCTAAGATACTTAGAAAGCACTACTGGCGCACCGGAAAATGCAAGGGTTGCGGAATGTGCTGCACACATATTTACGTAAAACATTTTAAACATGTTTTGCAAGATGAGAAGGAGTTTAAACGATTACAATATTTGCATAAGTTTTATGCTGATTTAAAAATCATTGGCAAAGACGAACTTGGCTTGATTTTTGAATGCACAAATTTAGACCCTGAGACCAAGCGTTGTAAAATACACTTTTGGCGCCCGGGAATTTGCAGACGTTATCCTCAGGAAGAACTTTTTTCAATGGGCGGAACCTTATCTGATGATTGCGGCTACAAAATGGAGCCTATTGTGCCGTTTGCAAAGGTTTTGGAAGATGTTGAAAATAAGCAGCGCCGAAAAAGAATTATTCGTAAATTGTTTTAAAAAGATTATACTTTCCTCCAATGAAACGGCTGTTTGCATGGTTTAAATTAGACATGTAGACATATTTTGGAGATATGAAAATGATGAAAAAGATTATAATGTTTTCGGTATTTTGTGCAATTTTGACCTTGCCACAGAGTTTTGCAGCATGCCCAATCAACACACCGGGTGTATGCAAAGCTGATATTGGCTCCGGGATAAATGACAAATTGCAGGATAAGATTTTACCTAACAATCTGGAGCAGATTACTAAACCTAACAGCAGCTTTGATAACAGAACAAACCTCGGGCAGCCGCATATTCCTGATAATATAAACATGGAACCAATTCAGGAAGAAAATACACAACCTTATGATGCGAATTGCCAGTTTGGAAACTGTATAAACCGCGGAGATTCAGGTTCAAACAAAAAAGATTAATGGTCAATACGTAGAACTTCGTAAATATTCATTTTTTTTGCCTTGCCGCGAATTTGGACTTCACTGATTTTTATAACATCAGCGATATCTGCAATCGCGGCATAGGTTGAACTGCTTACCAGCAGGTTTGTTTTGTAAACCTTGTTGTAGCTTTCTATACGGCTGGCAAGGTTTACTGTGTCGCCGATTACAGTGTACTCCATACGGGATTCGGTACCAATGTTGCCGATAAAGACTTCGCCTGTATTTATACCAACCCCGATTTCAATTTTTGGTTTGCCTTCATAGAGCCATTTTTCCCTAAGATATTCAACTGTTTTAAGCATTTCATAAGCGCATTTCACTGCGTTTTGAGCATGGTTAATATCCTGGATAGGCTCCCCAAAAATTGCCATTACAGCGTCTCCGATAAATTTGTTTATCACGCCGTTGTATTTGCTGATTATAGGCTCCATTTCGCTAAAATACTCATTTAATATCATTGAAACTTCTTCGGCGGACATTTTTTCACTAAGGCTTGTAAAACCTCTTATATCTGAAAATAAAACAGTAACAACCGCACGTTTTCCCCCAAGTTTCAAGTCATCAATATTGCTTACAACGTTTTTCATAATATCTTGGGATAAATATTTTCCCATAGCCTGTTTTATTTTTTCTTTGTTGCGATTTTCAGATATGAATTTGAATGAGTACCCAAAAATAAGCGTAACAAGCTGAACTGCAATAGGATTAATAAAACTCAGCATATAATTTTGTGATGCACATAACGCAACTGTTATAAAATAGAGCACATCCAAAAGAAGTATCAGAACAAGTGATTTAATAAAGCGCATTCTGATAACACAAATAAATGTGATTAAAGCCAGAAGAAATATTGATAAAAATTTAACGGGCACACCGGCAGTATGCAAAAATTCATTATGAATAAAATTGTCATACATTGTTGCCTGAATATCAACGCCCGGATGTCTTGAGCCTTTTGGAGTTTTCAAAACATCGGCAGATGGACCGTTTACATTGGCTCCGATTAAAACCGCTTTGTCTTTAAAAGCTTCAGGATTTATATCATCCGGCGCCGGAGTTCCTTTTTTAAGGTTTCTGTAAGACTCAATAATTTTATATGCAGGAATTGAATAATGCGTATAATCGCTCTTTTGATAAGAATCATTTATTTTGTAAATAACATTATCATAGAATTTAAGGTTAGTTGACACCATGGAATCTTTTATAAGGGTGTGAGGAATTACTAAATTTGTTTTAGGCACGATAATATTATTGTCATCAACGATAATATCATTTGTATTATTTTCCCAAAGATACATCCTCAATGGTAAAGAAGGATAATACGCGTCACCGATTTTAATAACATTGATTGCCGCAAAGAACAGCCCGGACACTTCATCAGAATTAATTTTCACGGACGCAAGATTTTTAGACGCGTCTACATACAATGCCGGCATCATTTCGGTTTTATAATAATACGGGTTAAAGTCAAGAGCCTGATAATCTGCATTAACAGAGTATTTTTGTTTAAATTTTTTCATAAACGGTTCAGATGTTTCATCCAAAATACCTGATTCCGGCGCAAATCCTGAAACAAGGTTATCCATCTTTGAAACTTTATTAACAAAGTCAACATCAGCTTTGCTCATTGGGTTAATCTTAGATATCAAAAGGTCAAACCCTATAACCTTTGGCTTAGCGTAAGTGTCAAAGAAATCCAAAAGCTCAGTATACATATTTTTTGCCCAAGGCCAGGGGTATTTACTTATAGATGTATCATCAATTACAACAACGACAACATCGCTTGAGCCGATTTTATCAGCAGAAAACCTGTCAATAAAAAAACTTCTCATTTCAGGTTCTAAGTAGATTGCAGACAGGATTAACATAACAGATGCCAGAACAAAATATATTAACACTGCATATAAATAAAACAACTTATTTTTCAACTTTTTCATAAATGCTCCCTGTCTGATATTAATGTTATGATATAATAAATTAGAAAAAAAGGGTAGATTATGAACATAAACTTAATAGAAAAATTACGGGAAAATAAAGTTTTTCCGATAATCAGAAGTACAAATAAACAAGATGTAATAGAAAAGGTAAATGCACTGTTAGACGGCGGACTTGATGTAATGGAAGTCAATGTGGAGACCCCTGATATTTTTAATGCGATAAAAAAGATTTCTGATAAAGCAATCATTTGTGCCGGCGGGATTATAACATCATTGCAGGCGCAAGCGGCAATTGACTCCGGAGCTAAGATTATATCTTCACCAATATTCCAGACAAACCTTGTTAAAATATCAAAAGATAAACAACTTCCGTTTATTGCAGGCACTTCAACAGCAAACGAAGCTTATAATGCCTGGAAATCAAGAATTCCGATTGTTAAAATATACCCGATTACAGCAATGGGCGGAGAAAGATACATTGAAAACTTATTAAGACCCATGCCGTTTTTGAATGTTATTCCGCAAGGAAATGTTGAATTATCACAAGTTGAAGACTATATTAAAGCCGGCGCGCTGGCTGTAGGAGTAGGAAGAGATTTAACAAATGCTGATTCTTACTCTGAAATAACTAAACGTACAAAAAAAATACTGGAGAAATTAAATAAATAATGACAGATGAAAAAAGTTTTGATTTAATAACAATAGGCGAAAGTCTTGTAGAGCTTTCCTCTAACCAGAAATTAAAAGACGCTGATTGTCTGCACAAGTATTACGGCGGAGATTCGCTTGTTGTTGCGGTATCTGCAAGAAGATTAAACTCAAAGGTCGGGTTTATTACATGTCTTGGCAATGACGCATTTAAAGATTTTATGCTCTCAAGCTGGGAAAAAGAAGGACTGGACACGGGTCATATAAGAATTGTTGATGAAAAAAACGGGCTCTATATGGTATCTCGAGCAGCAGAGCATGATAAAGAATTCATTTACTACAGAAAAAGAATTGCACCGGCAAAACTTTCAATTGATGATATTGACGAAGATTATATTAAAAGTGCAAAAATAATCTACGCTTCAGGAATTACACAGTCTCTGTCGCTTGCTGCTCGCGAAGCTGTAAAAAAAGCTTTTACAATCGCGAAAGAAAACGGGGTTATAACAGCATATGACCCGAATTTTTCAACACTAATTACAACAAAAGAAGACGCTAAAGAGTATTTTGAAGAAATAATAGAATATACAGACATTCTGTTTATGAGTTCAAAATACGATACAAAAAGTATCTTTGAGATTGATTCGCTTGAAAACATAATGAAAAATATTTCAGATTTCGGAGTTCAAACAATTGTTATAAAATCAAGCCCTAACAAAGGTTATTACCTTTACAATCAGCACAATACAACATTTATTCCGTTTTACACGGATAATATCGTTGACACAACATCATCAGGCGACGCCTTTAACGGCGCATTTTTATCAGCGCTTGCAAACGGTTATTCTAACCTGGAAGCTGCTAAAATTGCCTCGATTGATGCGGGATTGCAAGCTCAGGGGATTGGCGCAATAAAATCTATTCCGTATTATGATGAGGTTTACAAAATCTACAAAAACGAGGAGCCTTAATGAAGAAAAAAAGGTTTGTACTATCAGGCTACTTTGGATTTAAAAACTTTGGTGATGAAGCGATTTTATCTGTTTTGGTGCAAAAATTGCAGCAATATAAACACAGAATTACCGTAATTTCTTCTGACCCGCAATACACTGCCTCAAAATTCAGACATATCAGAAGTGTTTACACCTTTAAACTCACAGATATTATCGGTGCAATCTCAAAATCAGACTGTCTGATTTCCGGCGGCGGAAGTCTTTTGCAAGACGCAACCAGTCTAAAAAGTTTGATTTATTACCTGGTAATAATTTTTATAGCGCTCATTTTAGGGAAAAAAGTTATAATCTTTGCTCAAGGTATAGGACCAATAAAAAATCCTTTTGGCAAGTTCATGACCGGATTACTTTTGCGCCGCTGCACTTATGTAAGCGTTCGCGACCAAAAAAGTCATGAGTTTTTAAAAGCATACGGAATTGTTGCTGACTTGCTTTGTGACCCTGTATTTTCAACAAAAATAGAAAAAGTCGAAAAAACAAAAACAGTGGCAATTCAACTTCGCAACTGCAATGCCATGAATGAAGATTTTATTGACAGGCTTGCTATGGCAGTGTCAAAAGAATTCTCAGACTACAATATTGAGATTTTCCCGTTACAAAAGACTATCGACACCGAAATATCAAAAAAATTTCAACATGCTCTAAACATGTTAAATCCTGAAATTAAAACAACTCTTTATGATGATTTAACAGACGAAGAAATTATAAACAAAATAAAACAATGTGAATACTTAATTGCTATGAGATTTCATGCCATAATAATCGGACTTTTGGCAGGCGTAAAAACACTTGCAATAAACTATGACATAAAAATTGAAAAAATTGCCGCTGAATTTGACCTGCCGCTGATTGATTTAAAAACCGATTTTAAAGACAATTTCAAAAAACTTAAAAATATAAATATAGCCCAAATTAGCGATAAAGTCAGCCAAAAAGAGTTTGACTGGAGCGGTTTTGAAAAAATTATAAATAACGAATACTAGCCATTCGGGTAATTCAGCATACAAGTTTACCATATTAAAATTAACTTGATTTAGAAATTAATATGGTACTTATGCAAGAAAAAACATCTGAACAAACCTATAAACTACTTGGTTTACCGGTTTGTAAAATCGAGAGAAATCAAAAACATAAAAAGAAAGAGCTGCTGAAATTTATACTTAGCGAAAGAGTTTTTGAAAATCTTACAGAAACCAAAACGCTTACAATCAGTAATAAAACCATTTACAAGCGGGTTGAAAGTCCTGATTATATTGACTTTTCAATACCTGAGATTTTTGGAATGCGCATAAATAAGCTTAGAAAGACAAAAAAAAGACTTTCTAAACTTGTCGACAGCAAATACAATAAAATCTTTATTTTAAAATCCAATCTTGGCGAAGCTTATATGTTTTTAAAAAACATAATAAATGAACTTATCACAGAAAATGATATCGTACTTATTATAACCAACAATACTGCACATTTAGAACTCATAAGCATGCTTGGTTTAGATATTGATACTCTGTATGTTAAATCTTTTAAATACGAAGTTAATGAAAGCATATTTAGCATAGGAGCACAGACTTTTTATGTGGTATTTCCACTAAATTTTTATATTGAAGCTGAAAAAATTATCCTTTTGGCTAGTAGAAATTATCCAGAAATCATGTATAAGAATTTTGGACTAACTTCAAATATTTCAAGAAAATTTAACAGAATAACAATAAGTTCAGGCACCCAAAAATCAGTAAATGATTATCTGATAAGAAATAACATTGGTAAATTCGTATTCATTGCCAGCCAAGCATCTACTTGTCAAAAAATTGAACCGCAATTTTGGGAAAATTTGCAAAAAGAACTTAATTTAACAGTGATAAAGAATTCCTCAGACTTAGAACTTGAAGATGCTTATGAACTTGCAAGCCGCTCAGAGGCAATAATAACATTGAGAAGCGGCTTATCAGAAATTCTGTCCGATATTGATAAACCGCATTTCGTCATTTACACAGATTTTCGACAAAGATACAAGTTTGATGAATTACCCAAAAACAGGGTATTGAGCGGTTATTCGCTAAAACACTACAAACCGAACAACTTCAAGATTTATGAAATTGAATATCAAAAGGAATTAGAATTAAAAATTATAAAAACAATTGTAAATAAGATAATAGCAAAGGAAGAAACGTATGAAAATTATTATACAAGCAGGCGGGAAAGGAACACGACTTGGGAAACTTACACAGAACAAGCCAAAATGTCTTGTTCCGGTTAATAATCGCCCGATTATATTTCACTTATTTGAAAAATTTAAAGGCTCAGAGTTCATCATAATCGGTGACTATAAATACAGCGTGATTGAAAACTACCTAAAAACCTTTGCAAAAGGTGTCAACTATACACTTATAAAAGCACAAGGCTCCGGTAACATTTGCGGCATTAAAAATGCACTAAAAATCATTGCAAGCAAAGAACAATTTATGTTAATTTGGTGTGATTTAATTTTAAGTGAACAATTTAATCCGCAAAAACTTGATAAATCAAAATCCTACATCGGCATATCTGAAGATTTTGAATGCTCCTGGAGCTTTAAAAACGGTAAATTAGACAAAATTTCATCAAAAGAGTTCGGAGTTGCCGGCTGCTACATTTTTAACGACAAAAGCAAATTTGACGGGATACCTGAAACCGGCTCATTTGCAAGCTGGTTGAAAAATTCTGCAATACCGCTAACACCAATCTCGATGCAACATTCAAAAGAAACAGGAACACTTGAAGCTATTGAAAAAATTTCTCCTACAGAAAACAGGTGCAGACCATATAACAAAATGGAATTTACACACGATAAAGTAATTAAAACAGGTTTGACCGATGAGGGTAAAAAACTTATAGAAAGAGAAGTTGTCTGGTATGAAAAAATGAGCGGATATGGATTTAACAAAATTCCAAACATATATTCATTAAATCCGCTTACAATGGAAAAAATCAATGGCACAAATATTTTTAATGCAAAACTTACACCAACACAAAAAAAACAAACTCTTGATAAGTTAATTGATGCCGTTAATCTTATGCACTCATACGAGACAAAACCGGCAGACAGAAACGATTTAGTACAAGAATATTTTACCAAAACTGTCCAAAGATTAGAAAGCATAAAGCATGCAATCCCGTTTGCTCAAGATAAATTTATTACAATCAACGGCAAAATCTGCAAAAATATTATCTATGATAATAATCTGTTAAAAGACCTTGTTAAAAAGAATTTACTAAATACGACATACTGTCCGATACACGGAGATTGTACCTTAACAAACACAATGACAGATGAAAACGGCGAAATCTATTTTATTGATGCTCGCGGCTATTTCGGCTCGCAAAAAGTTTTAGGCGACATAAGATACGATTGGGCAAAGCTTTATTACTCAATTGAAGGCTGCTTTGATGAATTTAATATCAAAAATTTTGACCTTGAAATTAGTCAAAATTCAGTTTGCTACGAAATTCATTCAGCGGGCTGGAAAGAATTAACCAACTATTTTATTTCAAAGCTCAACAACGTAAACATTGATGAAATAAAACAAATTCACGCAATAATTTGGCTGTCTTTAGCAAGTCACACTTGGGAAGATTTTGACTCAATGTGCCTTGCGTTTTATAACGGACTTTACCTGATAAATGAATACCTGGAAGGAGAAAACAATGCTGCTGAAAGAAAAACAACTGCGTCTGTCACCGCTTAATAAAACCTGGATATTTGATTTTGACGGTACACTTGTAGAGCATAACGGCTACAAAAACGGTCAAGACAGATTTTTACCGGGTGCAAAAGAGTTTTTGCAGTCAATTCCAAAAGATGATTTTGTAATAATTATGACTGCACGTGAAAAATCCGCCCGACAAGTTACGGAAGAATTTTTGAAAGCAAACAATATCCGTTACAACGAAATACTTTTTGAAATGCCGATGGGTGAAAGAATTTTGTTTAATGACAACAAACCCTCAGGATTACGTTGTGCATACGCGGTAACGCCTGAGAGAAATGAAGGTTTAGCCGGAGTTGAAGTTATTATTGATGAGAATTTATAAGGAGAAATAATGCTAATTCTAAAACCAATATCACACGAAACAATCTGGGGCGGAGAAAAACTTTTACCATTCGCGCCGGAACACCATGAAAGGCTTGGGCATCTTTATTCGCTTGTGTCAAACGGTGAATTTGAAAGCGTTATTCTAAACGGCAAATATAAAGATAAAACTTTCAGACAGTATTTTGATGAAAATAAAACACGATTAAATCTTGGCGGTTACAGTGAATTTCCTTTTGTAACAGCACTTGTTGACCCAAAAGATGATTTAAGTATTCAGGTACACCCTGATGATAAGTGCGCAAGAGAAATCGAAAACAGAAATTACGGGAAAAACGAATCCTGGTATTTTATAGAACCTCCGGTAAATCATTGGCTCTACAACGGCTGCCGCGTTAATTCAACAGATGAAATCAAAGAAAAAATTATCCAAAATCGTGTGGAAGAAGATGTTATAGACAGACTTCAAGTTGAAAAAGGCGACTATGTTTTTGTGGAACAGGGAACAATTCATGCTGCAACACATGGTGCTCTTTTTTATGAAATTGAGGAAAACTGTAATATAACATACCGATTTTTTGACTACAACAGAAAAGATAAAAACGGGAATTCACGCGAACTTCATATTGACAAAGCCCTGAAAGCGATAAAACCGGAAGTAAAATCAAAAACGCAAAAATACAACGGCAAAGAAATTTCAGAAAGACTTTATTCTACAAAACTTTTTGAATACATTACCTGCTACAAAAACAATTCAGACACTCTGGAATGTTTAACGCTGCTTTCAGGTGAAACAACTATAGACAGCATATGTGTAAAGGCAGGAACAACAATTGTTTTAGAGCCGCAAGAAGAGGTAAATTTAAACACTTCAACATTTATTATGGCAAGACCCGTAACCAAAGGAGCAAAATAATGAACATAGAATTATCAGCATCAATGATGTGTGCAAACTATTCACACCTGGAAAACGAAGTTAAATCACTCGAAGCCGCGGGCATTGACTCTTTCCATATTGATATTATGGACGGAAGTTTTGTAGACAACTTTGGAATGGGCTATCAGGATATGGCATACATTAAAAGCGTAACAAAGAGAACTGTAGATGCGCATCTTATGGTAAAAAATCCTTATAATTATCTGGATATATTGTTCGGGTTAGGTGTTGACATAATATATATTCATCCGGAAGTTGACCCGGATCCGGCAACAACAATTGAAAAAATCAAAAATTCAGGTGCTCAAGCCGGTATTGCAATAAATCCGGGAACCTCAATTTCCAGTATAGAGGAACTTCTAAACACAGCAGACAGAGTACTAATTTTAGGGGTAAATCCGGGACATGCAGGACGACAATATTTACCATATGTTGATAGAAAAATCGAACGTCTGCTGGCAATGAAACCTCTATATAACTATGAAATCATCTTAGACGGTGCCGTTACATCAGACCGTATAAAATACTGGAACCCGAAAGGTGTAAAAGGATTTATCCTTGGCACAGCAACATTATTTAGAAAAGATACAACGTTTGAAGATGCAATAGCATTGATAAAAAAGAAAAATTTGCAGGAGGCAATTTCATAATGAAAACAATCAATAATATAAAAACCCAAATTACAGAATGCTGCGGATGCGGTGCTTGTGCAAATATCTGTCCTGTTGGTGCTATAAAAATCATACAAGATAAAGAAGGTTTTTACAAACCTGAAATAGACGAAAATATATGTGTATCTTGCGGCAAATGCCTTGAAATTTGCACTATAGAGAATAACACGTTTGAGAACAATTCAAAAAACCCCGAATTATATGCCGCCATAGCAGATGACAGTATAAGAATGAAAAGTTCATCCGGAGGTGCGTTCAGTCTTATAGCAAATGAGATATTAGACAATAACGGCATAATTTGCGGGGCTGCATTTAGTGAAGACTGGCGAGTTGAGCACATTATAATAATAGATAACAAAAAAGATTTAGAAAAGTTAAGAGGTTCCAAATATGTCCAGAGTTATATTAGCGAAACCTTATTTAAACAATTAAAAGAGTATTTAGATATAGGAAGATTAGTCCTATTTACAGGTGTTCCTTGCCAGGTTGCAGGGCTTAAAAATTATTTGAATAAAGATTACCCAAATCTTTACACAATAGATTTAATATGCGCTTACGCACCTTCACCAAAAGTATTTGACAAATATTTACAAGAGAATTTTTCTAAACAATCACTAAAATATATAAAATTTCGCAGTAAAGAAAACATTACTTGGGGTTGCTCCATATTACAATTACAATTACAAGATGAGAGTATAATTTTAGATAAAAATTATATGACACCATATCTTGACAGGCTTTTTAAAGGCTCACATTGTGAAAATTGTAAATTTAAAAAATTTCCCAGACCCGGAGATTTCACAATCGGAGATTTCTGGAGAATAGAAAAAGTTGCACCTGATATGAACGATAACAAAGGGACATCAGCAATTTTTCTTAACTCTGCAAAAGCTGCCGAATTGTTTCAAAAAATCAAACCGCAATTTCGCAAGCTTAAAGAAATGCCAACAAGTAGTGCAGGATGGCAAATTGATGTTAAAAATAAAATTTATAAAACTCCTGCCTGTATAAATTTTTACAAAAATATTGATAAAAAAACTTATAACAGGAACGTAAACGAAGCAGCAAAAGAAAGTAATGTCGGAATAATAAATTGGTGGTTTGTTAATAACAGAGGAGCCATTTTAACAAATTACGCGCTAAATGAGATGGTAAAAAATTTAGGATATAACGCGCTTACAATAAATTATATCAGTCCTTTTGAACGGAAAAATTTTGAAAATAGCTTTGCTCAAAAATTTGCAGATAAATATATAAAACGAACACGTTGGATAAACAATAAAAACGAATTAGAGACATTGAACAATGAAATCGGAACATTTATAGCAGGTTCAGACCAGATTTTCAGGTATTATCCTTGCAAGGCACACGGAATGATTTTTTATATGGGTTGGGTAAACTCCAACTTAAATAAATTAATATCATATAGTGCAAGTTTTGCAGTGAATGAATTTGAAGCAACAGAAAATCAAAAAAATATAGTAAAACATTACCTTAACCGGTTTGATTATCACTCAGTACGGGAGTTAGACGGAGTTGATATTATGAATTCACAATTTGACATCAATTGTGAACAAGTTTTAGACCCTGTATTTTGTATTGATAAGCAAAAATATATTGATATGGCAGAAAAATCTACAGATAAAATAAAAGAAGATTTCATTGCTTACTACATAATGCAGCCAACAAAAGAAAAAACTGAGGCAATAAACCATATAAAAAAAGAACTCAACATTTCAAAAGCAATATATCTTAATCCGCCAACATCAATAGAAAATTGGTTATGGTATATAAAAAATGCAAAATTCGTTGTTACAGATTCTTTCCACGGAACCTGTTTTTCGATAATTTTTAATAAACAATTTGCAGTATTACCACACGAACATGAGTATCCTTCAAGATTTATAACCATTGACAGGATAACCGGCTTATCTTCAAGATTTTTCTATAAAAATAAAGATATTTACAAATCTAAAGATTTATTTAAAGAAATTGATTATGAAAAAGTTAATAAAAAAATTGAACAAGAAGCAAAGCGGTCAATTGATTGGTTAAAAAACGCGCTTGACAGCACTAAAACCAAAAAATTAAGTTATGAACAGGAAATGTATTCGGCATTGATTGATGATTATACCAATCTTATTGAAAGTAAGCTCAATGGTATTGTTAGACCACAAAAAAGGAATAATATACTGCAAAATATATTCTCTGTAACAAATACTTACAGTAATACCAAGAAACATAAAATAATAACAATTTTGGGAATAAAAATTAAAATAAGAATAGGAAATTAAAAATGATAAAAAATAAAACTGATTATTTTGCTAAATTAAAAAAAATAAGTAATATACTACTATTTTTTAATAAAAAACTTAGACACAAAGTACGAAATTATCTCAATACAAAAATAATAGAGATAACAAAAACTGAATTGACGGAAAAATACCCAAATGATTATCTGATTTTTTCAAGAAACGGAGTTGGGGATATATTTTTTACGGCAAGTTTGATAAAAGAATTCAAAAAAACACATCCGGGAAAAGTAATTTATATAACAGAAAAACCAAAATTAGAAAATTATATAAAAACCTTTAAAAGTATTGATGAAGTTATTGTTAATAAAAACCTTGATATTTTACAATCAGAAGCTCCTTTTCAGTCTCAAATTAGAAAAGGACATTTAAACTTTTTATACTTTCCTTACAGGGGTAAGAAGAAAAATTATGTATTTGCAGACTCCTATGCTAATTTATTAGGGGTAGCTTTAGACGCCCAAAGAGAACTTCCGTTGATAAGTCCGGAAAATATAATAAATGCGGAAACAGAAATAAAAAAACTAAACATTGAACCAAGCAAAACAATAATACTTATTCCGGAAGCTGTAATGTTTGACCATAATAAAGTAAAGCCCAAGACTTGGAAAAAATTAGCAGATGAGCTTAAAAACAAAGGCTATGATGTTGTTTTTAACAGTTCAAACAGAGCTTACAAAAAATATAAGACTACATTTTTACCGGTAATGGATTTTATTGCATTAGCAAAACAAGTTAAACATATAGTTTCTTTTCGTTCTGGCATTTGTGATGTACTGGCAGGCGTTGGAATATATAATCTCACGGCAGTTTACCCAGAAAATCTTGATGTAATATGGACTAATAAGTTTCTATTTGATGAACTACTAAACAAATATCACGAAAAAACTAAAGATGATGAATTTGAAAATATTTTTCATATATACTCACTTAACTCAAACTTTAAGGTCAACAATATATCTGAAATAATATTAGACGGAAATGAAAAACATTTAATTCAAGAAGTTTTGCACAGTATAAAAATTGACAAACCTAGTGAATACGCCTATAATTAAACAATGGACTTAAAAGAATTCATAACAGGATATAAAGGCAAAGACATACCGCCGGAATTAAAAGAGTTCAACTGGGGCGCGTTCTTATTAACTTTTATATGGGGAATAAAGTATAAAGCTTGGATTACACTGCTTGCAATTCCTCTGTTTTTTATTCAGATGCCGCTTGGGTTCAATTGGGTTTTACTTTTCGCATTACAAATATATTGCGGGATAAAGGGAAATGAATGGGCTTATCAGGTTGAATACTGGAAAAAGCCGGCTGATTTTAGAAAAACCCAAACAAAATGGGCGGTTACAGCAATCTTGTTAAACATTATTGTGCCGTTAATGATTATATCCTCTATCCTCAGATTTATAAATAAATCCCCTGATAACATGTTAGAGCTTGCTCAAAATGCACAATGTACAACAACTTACCACGTATTAAGCAAAAGATTACCAACGATATCAATAAACAATATGACATCAGAAAATGAGATTGCAAAAAAATATGCGTCTCTTTACAGTAACAGCAAGGTAGAAATAAATACCGCATTAGTTAAATTCAAAAACGGCATTGATTATACTATTATATTTAACAGGTTTGATGAAAATCAATGTGATATACATAAAAGAAACTGCTTAATTCGTGCCTCATACACCCTCCCTATGGGAGCTTCAACGTTTAGCGAATGTATATATTATTTTGACAAAGACAAAAAAATCGTTCCAGATGAAAATACCCAAAAAGCACTCGATAAGGGGCTGAATATCTTTAAATACTTGTAGAAAGGAAAACCATGAAAGCAATCGCAATAAACGGAAGTCCGCGAAAAGGCGGCAACACAGAACAGTTATTAAACATAGTACTTGACACAATTGCTAAATCCGGAATTGAAACGAAATTAATTCAAGTTGGCGGAACTGATATTCACGGGTGCCGCGGATGTTGGGCATGCACTAAAATTAAAAACGGGAAATGCGTATTTGATGATGACATGCTAAACGGAATTTTAGACGAAGTTTTTTCTGCTGACGCGTTGATTTTAGGAACGCCTTCATATTTTTCTGATATGACACCTGAATTAAAAGCTTTCATAGATAGAGCCGGAGTTGTTGCTGGAAGTATAGGCAACCCGTTTAAACACAAAATCGGAGCAGCAGTAGTTGCCCAACGAAGNGCTGGAAGTATAGGCAACCCGTTTAAACACAAAATCGGAGCAGCAGTAGTTGCCCAACGAAGAGGCGGCGGATCAGCTATTCAAAGTTCAATCCATCATATGTTTTTAATGCGTGAAATGATTATCCCCGGCTCTTTGTATTGGAATTTCGGTATTGGACGCGATAAAGGTGATGTACAAACCGATGAAGAAGCAAAACAAAATATGATAAATTTAGGCGAAAATATAGCATGGCTTATGAAAAAAATTCATGACTAAACTTTATTTACCCCGCCATTTGGTCATAAACCCGTTTAACTTCTTTAATATCCTGCCACATAAGCCATTTTGGCGACCCTTTTTCGCGGCTGTCATTGCGTAAAAGATATGAAGGATGAAATATCGGCATCATTTTGGAAAAATAAGGACCTTCAAACCATTTTCCGCGAAGTTTTGTTATCCCTAATTTTGTATCAATAAACGAATTAACAGCAACTCTTCCGCATAGTAAGATTATTCTTGGTTTTAAAATTTCAACCTGCGCGTCAAGAAATTCGCGGCAAGCTGCTTTTTCTTCAGGCAAAGGGTCGCGGTTTTCAGGCGGGCGGCATTTTAAAGTATTACATATGTAAATATGCTCCTTCCTTGAAAAACCTACACAACCTAAGATTTTATCCAGAAGTTGACCGGCTTTGCCAACAAACGGTTCTCCTTTTTGATCTTCATAATACCCTGGCGCTTCGCCAATAAGCATTAACTTTGAATTAGGCACACCACCTGAAAACACAGTATTTGTTCGAGTTTTACAAAGCGAACATTTATCACAGGATAAACATCTGTTTTTAACTTCTTCTAATTGTTTATCAAATTCCGTTGCCATTATTCCTCCGGCAAAAGTACAGAAATAACCGCATTATCAACAGATAAATATTTTCTGATAACGTCTTCTAAATCTGCAACCGTAATAGCTTCTAAATCAGTCAAATAATCTTCAATAAGCTTTAAATCTTCGCAAACAGTCATATAATAACCGATTGTTTCGCCGATTTCAGAAACGGTTTCAGCAGCAAAAGCAAACCTTGATTTTATACGTTTTTTAGCCTTAGCTAACTCTTCATCAGAAATTTTTACATCAAGCAAGTTTGCAAGTTCCTTTTTTACAAGTTCAAGCGCTCTTTCTTTGTATTCAGTATTGAAATTAGCCTGGATAAAGAAATTATTGCCGTCTTTGAATTGATAATGTTCTGAACCGATTGCGTTGAAAATCTTTTCCGGAAGTTTTTCAATTAAATTTTGCTGCAAACGTGAACTTGAGCCATCACCGAAAATAAGACTTACTAAATCAAGACAAATTGACTGTTTTAACTCACTCGCTCTTGCGCCAAGCCAACCAAACATCATATAAGAAGTCTGAACATTAGATTTTGTTTCGATATATTTTGTAGTCTCAACAGGCTTATCAATCGAATTTATACGAGGTTCAGCCTCAACCCTGTCAGGAAAGTCGAACTTTTCACAAAGGGTATTTAAAACTTCATCATGGTCAAAATCTCCAACAACAATTGTTACCAGATTTTTTGGAGTATAAAATTTTCTATAATAATTATCAATGTCTTCTCTGGTAAGTCGTGAAATAATTTCAGGCGTACCAATAACATCGCGCTTATAAGGATGAGAAGTATACATATTACGATTACAAATATTATAAACCTTAGTCCAAGGCTGGTCTTTGCGCATTCTGATTTCTTCAATAACAACGTGGCGTTCGCGCTTATCAGTTACTGTTGTATCATTTATATCAAACGGAGCACCAAGTTCTTCGGACGGAAAAACAGGGTTCATCATCATATCAGCGTGTAAATCCAATGCCAGCTTAAAATCTTTACCTTCGGCACCTTTTGGAAGAGTTACATAGAAAAAGGTGTAGTCTTTCCAGGTTGCGGCATTGACAATTGCTCCTTTAGATTCCAGCATTCTGTCAAATTCTCCGACTTTAAAACGGTGAGTTCCTTTAAACATAAGATGTTCCAAAAAATGTGAAATACCGTTGTTATTGTCATCTTCATTAATCGAACCGGTACTAACCCAAGATGAAACATTAACCATATCACCTTCTTTGTGTGCCAGAACAATTTTATGCCCGTTATCTCTTTCATATATCTCAACATCACGCGTTAAAAACGGATATTTAACTAAAGTCTTTTTCATTCATGTATACCTCTTCTATACAAGAATTATAGCAATAAGGCAACTTAAAGTCCACCTATTTTATATTTTTCACGACCCATTTAAAATAATCGGAATTGCTGAGAGCTTTTTGTGCACACGCAATACCATTAAAATCATTCTTACTGTTCAAATTGCAATATATATCTAAATCTGAATAAGCTGTATCCAGCGCCCCCATAGGTTTTATAGAACCATCAACCACCTGAAATGTAAAAACATCATATCCGAACATATTCGGCGGAGAGTAATAACCATTCAAATCAACAGACACCATAATATTTTGGTTTACTCCGCCGAGATTCTCAAACATATAAATAGTTCCATCCTGCAATAAAAGAAAACCGTCGTCAAGATAATTTATAAAATTACTATTAGCTAAAGATCTTTTGTTCATATTTTTATATTTATATCTAATATTTTCATTCTTAAAACAGTTTTCTCCAACCAAACCGCACATAGTAGAACCAGCCAAATATTTAGCAAAAGTTCTATAAAAGCTGCCATGAACAGAATAATCTTTTTCATCCAAAGACAATTCATCTTCTTGTATAAGCTTCTGAGCTTGCTGAATAGTAGAATAAGATTTTAAAAATTGACTGTGAAGCCTATGAGCCTTGTAATTAGTAATAAGTCCCGGAATGGTAATCGCCGCGACCAAACCAATAATGGCAAGAGTTATCAAAGCCTCAGCCAGCGTAAACCCTTTATTGGAGAGCTTTAACGGTGCCCCCCCCCCCGTTTTTCAAGCTATTATTGAGTTTTAGCATATCATACTCTCCTTTTTCCTTACAATAAAAAGAATAACATTTTTTTACAAATTTGTAAAGTGAATAAAAAATTTATTTGTTTAATATATAATTCATGTATGAAAGATATCATAAAACAAATAAAGGGAACTGTTGTAGTTTCAGTGCAGGCAATGCCATCTGAACCTTTGTATCTTGAAAAATGTATGGCTGCTATGATGAAATCCGTTATAACCGGCGGAGCTTCTGCATTGCGTGTTGCAGGCGCAAGAGATGTAAAAAACGCAAAACAGCTTTTTCATGTGCCGGTAATCGGTTTAACAAAGCCTAATCAGATACCAAAAAACTGGAAAGAAATCGTTTACATCACACCTACAATCAAAGATGTAATCGAACTTATTGAAGCCGGAGCGGACATAATAGCAACTGATGCGACACAAAGAAAACGCCCTAATGGTGAAAAGTTACAGGATTTATTCAAATATATTCACATAAATAAACGGCTTGCTATGGCTGATATATCAACAGTTGAAGAGGGAATAAAAGCAGCAGAACTTGGTGCTGATATTCTTTCAACAACGCTTGCAGGTTATACATTAGAATCCGCAAATTCTCCAGCTAACGAGCCGGATTTTGAACTTTTAAAACAACTTACACAACAGACAAACTTGCCTGTAGTATTAGAAGGTAGAATTTGGGAACCGGAACAGGTTGACAGGGCATTTGAACTAGGAGCACATTGCGTTGTGATAGGTTCAGCAATAACCCGTCCGCAATTAATTACCAAACGCTTTGTATTTAGGAAGGGGTAAAATAATGAAAAAAGCTTTAGCCATTGATGTTGGCGGGACAAAGATATATAACGCAATTATAGACGAAACCGGAAAAATTTTGTCTGATGTCGAAAAACATTCAACACCAAAAACTTTCGACCAGATAAAAGCAATATTTACAGAAATCATTAAAAAATACGAAAAAGATGTGGATATCATTGCGTTTTCAACATGTGGCGAAGTAAACAACGAAAACACAAAAATCGTAGGTTCTACAGGTAACATTGCAAAAGAATACCCGAATATGAATTTCAAAGAACTTTCAACAAAACCTGTTTATGTTGAAAACGATGCAAACTGTGCAGCTTGGGCAGAAGCTAAAATCGGGGCGGCAAAAGACAGCAAAAACTCCGTTATGATAACATTTGGAACAGGTGTTGGCGGCGGAATTATTATCAATAACAAACTATTTAAGGGAAAAAGCGGAGCTGCAGGCTCAATGCACTTTAAAATGTATCCTGATAAACGCCGTAAATGCACATGCGGGGCTTGGGATTGTTTTGAGGCTTATACATCCGGTCCGGGACTTGCAAAAACAGCAGCAGAAATGACTGGAAATCCTGATGTTACGACATATGATATTATTGACGGTGTGAAAAATAGTGATGATAAAATGATTGAAATATATAACAGATGGCATGATTATATTATCAGCGGAGTTATTGGCTTAGCAAACCTTTTTGACCCGGAATGTTTTGTTCTGTCCGGCTCAATGGCGGAATTCATACAAACAGACAGAGTAGAAAAAGAGGTAAATTCCGAAATTATAACAGCACCGGTCAAAATTTTTAAAGCAACCGCCGGCAACTATTCAGGCATGATAGGTGCAGCACTTCTGGCACTAAATTCCGGGGGGATTAATGGGTAAATCTAAAACCAGAATTTTGAGAAAAGGAATAAACGACCAGATTACCAAAATGACAAGGGAATCTGCAATTGTAAACGCCGCAAAGTTTCTAAATTCAGGTAATTCAACAGACGCAAAAAATATCATTACAATGTTTGGTCTGACAGCAGAAGAACTGCTTGAAGCCGGAGCGAGTTACGAAGCAGTAATATCAATAAAAAACATCTTCACAAAATAATATGAAAAAACTTATTGAAAAAACTAAATTTTGGCTAAATTGCGCAAGGGCATATTCTTTGCCGATAACTATTTTAAACTGGCTGGTAATATTTATATACTCGCTACTTCATAATGGCTCTGTAATCAACGGGATACTGGCGCTTATCGGGATTAGTTTTGCACACTTAGCAACAAACCTTACAGATGATTATCTTGATTATAAAATTCTGATAAAGAATGAAAAATACATAAATTCCGCCCAAAACTGTAAATGTGCCTACATAAAAAGCGGAGCTGCAACGACTACACAATTTAGAAACGCAATAATAATATGTTTAGCGATTGCAGCGATTATTGGAGCAGTATTATTTTTTAGTGCAGGAGCTTATGTTGCAGTGCTTGCAATTTGCGGATTAATAGTAGCCCTTTGTTATCAAAGAATGTCAATTTGCGGACTTGGCGATATAGCGGTGATAATTGCGTTTGGACCACTGTTGTTTGAAGGGGTTTACTACGTTATGACAAAGAGTTTTTCAGTAGAAGTTCTTTTATTGTCTCTTGGCTGTGCTTTTTTAACAAATTCAATTTTATATGTGCATATGCTTATGGATTTTGATGGGGATGAGTGTTCGCATAAAACAACGCTTTGCACAAAATTTAAAACCAAGGATAACGCGCTAAAATTCCTTCTGTTTTTTTATATTGCCGGATTTATGATGACCGGCATGCTTGCTTACATGACAAGAAATTACTTGTACTTTATTACCTGGCTGACAATTCCGTTAATTGAAGACCTTTATCAGTCGCTAAAAATATATAATCAGGATAAAACCAACGTCCCCAAAATTTACCCCTGGCATAAACCGCTTGATAATTGGGAATTGATTAAAAACACACCGGATGCACCGTTTTATTTCAGATTTTTCTTTGCCAGAAATATCATGACATATTTCATGCTTTTGACATGTATTGCAATTATTTTTGGGAAAAATTTAACATCAAGACTCTTTTATTAAGAAATATTAAGTTGAGTTACATGTCTCAAACCCAAGTATATCAACAATGTTATAAACAAGTATATATTTCTTACATAAAAAATAGCACTTTTTTATCACAGAAATTTTTTATATTAATGTAAGCACTCAGTAATAAATAAAAAGGAGAATATATGGCAAGAGTATTGATTTCAATGCCTGAAGATTTTTTGAACAAAATTGACCAGGTGGCAGACGGCGAAAATCGTTCAAGAAGTGAACTTATCAGAGAAGCACTGAGAACTTACATTTACCGACAGCGGATTAAAGGCAACACCGGGGCAATGCAAAACGCGGACATGCTTGAAACGTTGTTGGGCTAATCAGCGGCAGGAAAAAGGCGAAAGACTTGGGATAGAAATTAAGCCTCCGACAAGGTCGGAGGCTTTTGCGGTTTTATATTAAAACTTAAATGGATAATCTGACTTAAATTCCCATTGGTCGTTTTGCAGAAGTCTTGTGCACCAAGCACCGCCCTCAGTTCTACACCTATTAATCATAGTTTCTCTGGTGACACCTGCACCAGTCATACCGGAACCATAAGTACCAAAGAAGATATCCATATTTCCAAACCAGGCTGATCTATTAGCATCACTAAAACAGAACAAGAATCTATATCTATCATATCCTTCTCTATTAGGACTTTTGTCACCGTTCAAATCATAAACAACATCAAGACATCCGCCGGTATGAAATGTTGTAAGTTTTGTGCCGTCACTATAATAAACCTCATTATTTTTAGTGAATTCATGTCCAACATACGGGTCAATATTTGTCATATACCAGTTATATCCTTGACCCTGCGCTGGTATAGTCATATCACGAAAAGAACCCTTATCCGTTTCCATGTCTAAAACAGCATTGTTCATTTTGCTGTAGAAATTTTTAAGTTTTGCTGAATATTCTTTCTTAACTCTTTGATAATGCAGTGTTGGAATAGTTAGTGCTGCAACAACACCAACAATTGTCATGGTTAGCATAACTTCTGCCAATGTAAAGGCTCGTTTCTTTTTATCCATCAAAATTATCCTCGCTTATCCTTATAATAATTATAACATATTTCTCAGACCTTCACAAGATTAGTTGCGAAAAGAAATTTAGCAAGCAAAATAAAAGTGTGAGAGGAGCTCAAATGAAAATAGCAAACAATTTAACAGAACTAATAGGAAATACACCAATAGTAAGGATTAACAAACTAAACACCGGGAATGCTGAAATTTTAGCAAAACTTGAATATTTCAATCCCGCAAACTCAATAAAAGACCGCGCAGCATTACAAATGATACTTGACGCGGAACAAGAAGGGCTGATAAACCAAGACACCGTAATAATAGAACCTACAAGCGGCAATACGGGAATTGGACTTGCGATGATTTGTGCGGTTCGAGGATACAGAATTATTCTTACAATGCCGGAATCAATGAGCGCGGAACGTCGAATGTTATTAAGCGCTTACGGAGCAGAACTAATTCTAACCCCGGCAGCAGAAGGCATGCAAGGTGCTGTAAACAAAGCAAAAGAATTATGCGAAAAATACCCTAATTCATTTATTCCGTCACAGTTTGACAATCCTTCAAACACAAAAGCTCACACGCTTACCACATCAGAAGAAATTTGGACAGCAACAGGCGGTAAAATTGATATCTTCGTTGCCGGAGTTGGTACAGGCGGAACCGTTTCCGGTACGGCAAAAGGACTAAAAGCTAAAAATCCAAATATTAAAGCAATTGCAGTCGAGCCTTATAATTCACAAGTTTTAGCAGGCAAGGCACCTGCTCCTCATAAAATTCAGGGGATTGGCGCAAACTTTGTTCCGGGTAACTACAATTCGCAATCAGTTAATGAAATTATCCCGGTAAAAGATGAAGATGCCATTGAAATGATGAAATTATTACCTAAAAAAGAAGGGATTTTAACAGGAATTTCCGGCGGCGCAAACCTATGGGCGGCTATTGAGATAGCAAAGCGAAAAGAAAACAAAGGAAAAACCATTGTTACAGTAATTCCGGACTGCGGCGACCACTATCTGAGCTGCGGCATATATTAAATTTACAAACAAATATCTTTTCTATATTTCATCCCGTCGAATTTTAAACACGCCATATCTTCGTATAAATAAGATTTCGCACGTGTAAGTGTTGATGCTGTTTTTGTCATCACAAATACTTGTCCGATACCTGTCAAATATTTCTCATCAGCGGTCTTTTGCACATTAGAAAAATCAATATTGTCTAAATCTTCAACATATTCCAAGCCGTTTATAACTTTATTATTATGTTTTGAAACAGCACAAGCAGACACAGACGCAAGGTTATTCAGTTTAATTTCTTCCCATTCATCAGCAAAAATTCCGTCAACACAAGCCGAAAAAACTTCAATCAAATCATCTTCAATCAAATTCAAAACCGCTGCCGCATCAAAGTCTTGCAAAAAAGGTTTAAACTCATTAACCAAGAATTTGTCTTCACCTGTCATTGTGCAATCGACCCCTAAAATCCCAACATACGGTGAACCTTTTTTCTCAAGAGAGTTCAAAGTATTTTTGACAACATTATCAACTCGACCAAGCGCGATTTCAGACACCTTATAATCCGGTGCAAAACAACCGACACCATTTGTCAAAAGTCCGCCGTCACCGTCTTCCATAAATTTATAATTGCGAACAACCGTAATCGGCAATGCGCTATATCCGTCTGTGACATAGTACACCGTGAAATTTAAGCCATAAGCATACTCTTCAACCATTACTCCGGTTTCATTTTTAGCAAACAAGGTGTCCAAAAACTTTACCGCAAGCGGCATTGTAGGACAAACAAGCCTGTCTTCAATTCCGTTATACTCACTGCATTTTATTGTTACAGGAAAATCAACATTCTTTAAATATTCTAAAGCAGGCGCTAATTTATCATAAACTCCAAATTTAGCGGTCTGAGCATGGATTTTATACAAGAATTTTTTGCCGTAAATATTGTTTGTTGCAATTTTACAAGCATTTTCAGTTGCTCCGAAAATATTTTGCTGGTTTTCTAAGAAAAAGCTTACAATATCTGCTTTCAAGGCGTTTTGGCTGACCGGGATTGTCAAATTGATATCATTTTCCAAAACAAATTTTAAAAGCCCTGTTAAGTCATCTTCTCTGATATCAACAGTTTCATAATAATCGGACTTGATTTTTCCGCCGGGTGCTGCAAAAATCTTACCGGCAAATGGTGATAATGAAAGCTTTTTAGCCAGCGCGGAAACTACAGCCCCTGAACCAACTATCAATATATTTTTCTTTTCTGTAGCCATATAAAAATTATACTACATAAAACAGATGATTTTTGTTAAGTTATTTTAAAATTTCTGATTAAATTATGATATAATTATGACAAATTAAGAAAAATCCTTAAATTGCTGATAAGTAGAAAGGTAGAAAAATGGCAGGATTAGTAAATTTTTTATCAAATGTTTTTCAATCACCAAACGTTAATACTACAGCTCCGGTTGTACGCCAGACATCAAACAACCCTTACAGCAATAACCCGTTTGTAAATTACAACGGCAACCGCTACAATCAGTATTATGCACAAAACAAACCTGTTAAAGGCGGATATTTTGCAGGCTACTATAATGGAAAACAAAATATAGTCGGGCGTCGACTTTTTATTGAAGTCTAAAATATTTTATACGGATTAAGTATATTTTTAGGGTCAAACGTTTTTTTAATTAAGCGCATATAATCAAGCGCACCGCCTTCTACAACCTTTGATATAAACGGTTTCTTTTCAAGTCCAATACCGTGTTCTCCGGAAATTATTCCGCCAAGCTTGACTGTAAGGTGATAAATCTCAGATTTTGCGATTTTGTAACGTCTGTATTCGTCTCTGTCATTGTAATCAATAGGTATTTGCGGATGAACACTGCCATCACCAACATGTCCCACCATACAGATATTCAAATTGTGACGTTTGCAAATTTCGTTAATACCTTTAACAAGTTTGGCAAGATTTTGTCTTGGGACAATAACATCGTCTGTAGTAACATTCGGACGAAGTTTTGTACATGCCGCCATAGATGAACGCCTTGCAGACCAAATACTTTCAGCCTCTGATTTATTAGATGCGTATTGAATACTTGCAGCTCCATTTTCTCTCAAAAGACTGCAAATTGTTTGCCTTTGCTCATTTACAGCAGATTTCATTCCATCAACTTCAATAATAAGTGCAGCTTCTTTATCTGTCAAAAGTCCTGCCGGATAAAATTTTTCAACAGTAACAAGCGCATTTTTATCCATAAAATCAATTGTTGCGGGAGAAATATGGTTTTCAATAATTTTATTAACCGCAATTATTGAGCTTTCGATTGTATCAAAATAAGCCATGATAACCTGGCAATCCTGTGGTTTTGGAATAAGTTTTAAAGTTGCTTCAACAACAATTCCAAGCGTGCCTTCTGAACCGATAAACAGACTGCCAAGGTTGTAACCGGTAGCATTTTTAATTGTGTTAGAACCGGTTCTTATCAATTGTCCGTCCGCTGTGACAACAAGCATATCAAGCACATAATCTTTTGTTGAACCGTATTTAAAACATCTTGCACCTGCTGAATTCTGTGCAATACTGCCGCCGATTGTCGAAACCTTCAAATTAGAAGGGTCAGGCGGGTAAAACAGTCCTATTTTCTCAACTTCTTCTTGTAAATCGCCTACAATAACCCCGGGCTGCACGCGTGCTGTCATATTTTCAGGATTAATTTCAAGTATTTTACTCATCTTGGAAAAATTTAAAATAATACCGCCATGACTTGGCACACACGCACCAACAGTATTAGTTCCGGCACCGCGGCAAATTACCGGCGTTAAATACTTATTTGCCAGTTTGACAACTTGTTGAACCTGCTCAATATTCTCAACAAAAACAACCGCGTCCGCCAGATTTTTTGATAAAAACGGGTCATTTGAGGCGTCTGTAGAATACACATAACGTTCTTCCACAGTTGACCGTACACTATTTCGGGGTAGGGTTTTATTAAGTTCTTTTATCAAGTTATCAGTCAACATACGATGCCAATTTCTCTATATTTGTACTAAGTTTTGCAATTTGTTTATCAATCTTGTCAATTTTTCTTGTAACTTTTGTATCGTCGATTTCTTCAACCGCGGATAAAATTTTCTCCAAAGACATTTCTAGGCGGTCAATTCTTTCTTGCTGTGCTTCAAAACGGTCTTCAAGATTGCCCAATTTGCTTATCTGCTTTTCAAAAAACATCAATCGCTGATGCTGCTCATCAAATTTTTCTTCAATTGAATTCAATATGTCTGTCTGCTCAGGAATTGAGGATTTAAGCGAGTCAATTGCTGATTTAACTTCTATTATTTCATCAGAATTAGTAGAAATCTTATTCATACTCTCACTTGCAGCGTCAATCCATTCACCCATATAGATAAGCGCTTGGCGCATAACCTTATCAGACGCATTAGATTTTTCAAGCATGCCGGTAACTCTATCAACTTTTGCACCAAGCTGGTCTGTAAGAATTTTCCCAAAGCCTTCAAGTCCTGAATTCAGAGCATTGTAAGATTCTCCGGATTTTTCCAAAAGTTGGTTTGTTACAGCATTCAGACTTTTTATATCTGTGTTTATGCGTTCAAATTTAGTTTTCAGCCCAAAAAGTTCATCTCTTGTTAGAGAATCTTGCAAATCTTCGACCGCTGAACCAATTTGATTAATATTATCCAGAATAAATGAAAGTCTGTTTGCTTGAGTTTCCTGTTCGCTTGCCTGTGCATTGTTAAGTGCAAGTCTAAGTTTTGCCAGGTCAGATTCAATATCCTGCATAGAATACGTATAATCAGGGTCTTCATCAGCGTTTGTAATCTGTTTTAACTGTTTTGTTACAGCAGAAAGATTTTCATTAATCTCATCTGTTTTTTCTTCTACAAAGTCTTTGATGTCTTCTGTTTCTTCGACAAACGAAACCTGTTCAAATATGGTTACCACAGCAGCCATAATTGATTCTTTCATGTCTTTAAGAGTTTTTTGTATTTGTTTTGTATTATCAGTTGTATTAAGGTTATTAACCTCTAATGTCAACTCTTTCAGACACTTTTTAACCGCATCGGTTTTGTTATTCTTGTCGAGCTTTTCAATGTAATCCATCTGAGCAAGAATTAAATGTTTTACATCTTCAACATCCTGCTTTGAACTAAAGGTTTCATCATCAGAAAGAATATCAATTTTGTGGTTAAGAGTTTCAAGCATTGCAGTAATCTTTGCGTCTGCTTCAGAAAGTTTCTTAACCCCTTCGACTTTCTCATCTACGTTTAATAAAGTGTACTTAATATCATCTAAATCTGTACTATCAATTGCCTTTTCAGCAGGGGTCTGTGAAATTTTTTCTTCAATTGATGACAGAGTGTCTTTGATATCATCTAAATCCGTGCTGTCAATTGCCTTTTCTACAGGTACGCCAGCCGGCACTGATGAAATCTTCTCTTCAATTGCAGAAAGAGTATCTTTGATATCTGCAATATCATCATAATTATCAGACGCCGCAATAACATCAATTTTCTCATTGATTAGATTTAAAAGTTTACCGGTATCATCAGATGAGCTATCCTCAATTCGTTCTAAAGCGTCTCGAACTTCTTCTATTACCTCATAATCATCAGCCGCGGCAAGAATATCAATTTTTTCATTGATTAAGTTCAAAGCCGATTGAATTTGTTTATTTGAATCCGATACAGTTGCAATATCGCCCTGATTTAACTGTTTTAGGGACTCTTTAATTTCATCTACCCAGTCATTATTATCAGAAAGTGTAAGAATATCAATTTTGCCGCTGATTTCTTCAAGCATTGAGTGAATTTCACTACCGGCAATATAGTTTTTAATCTCTTCAAGCCAATCTCTATTAACAGCCTTTGACAGGAGTTCTATCTTGTTATTGATAGACATCAGCAAGTTGTCATTACCTAATGTCGGAATAGATTTCAATGTTGCCGAAGCAGTCTTTTGCTCATCTTTTGATATAACCTTTTCCACATCATTATGAAGTTTTTGAATATCCTGTTTTAATATATCAAGAGCTTTGACAATATCAAAATTATTTATTCCGACCAGGATATCATCTTCATCATCTTCGACATCTTCTTCCTGTTCTTCGTTTTCGTTGTCTTCTTCAAAATCAACGTTAGAAATATCCGGTGAAGTCTCATCATCAGAATCTGTTATGTCATCATCTTCAATAATTTCCGGTACAATATCCGGAGATTTTGCAACAGAAACCGATTCCATCTTGCACTTTATAAGTTCAAGAACTTCTTGGATTTCCGGATTTTCATCTGACAACTCTTTAACAAGGTCAGAAAATTTATTAAAGTCTTCCTTAATTTCTTCTATGATTTTAGCATTTTTATTGAGTTCAAAAGCCTGCTCATATTGATTAGCGCTAAATTCATCCTGAACAGCGGAAGCTGCAACTGTCTCTGCTTGAACTTGTTTCAGTTCTCTAATCTTTGCTCTGAAACATCTTTTCAAACTGTCTATTGCACTGATAATTTCTTCATTATTCAGCGACACGGCAAGTATTGACTTTAACTCTTCATGTTGTGCTGATAACTTGTCTGTAATTGAAGACTTGATATCTTCTGCTGTATCAGTAATTAGAGATTTTTGCTCTTTTTTAAATTGATTAATCTCATTGACAAACTGCCTGAATTCGCCCATTGCTTCTGCTTCAGGCGGTGAAATACGATTAAGTGCATCATCCAATTCAGTTCTAAGGTTATCAACTTTTATAAGAACAGAATCAATATCTCCAAGAATGAAATCTCTCAAATTATTTTCTGTATCAGTCAAGCTCAAAGAAATCCGCTGATACATATCTTCAAGCTTGTCATAAGTGCTTTTTGAATATTTTGTACACTCTGTTAAATCATCCTGAACAGAATCATGTATTGCTTCTAAATGTTCTTTAACATTTCCGCCGGTAGGCTGTGGTACAGTGTTGGTAATTTCTTCCAGCATTTGACGGATAGGTGCAATCTCTGCAATCAATTCTTCTGTTTTAGTATTCAAATTGCTTATTACATCGGTATTAATTAATTCCAATTCTTGTCTGAAATCAATTAACTTGTTGTCTGCAACAGTTAAACGCTCATATAAGTCAATGTTCTCAGAATTGGCATGTCTTAAATCTTTTATAAAATCAAGCAGCGCTCCTGTTTTTTCTTCAACCAATTCAGCATTATATGCAAAGCCCTGTTGTAGTTGATTTTCAACATTATTAGTCAAATTCTCTAAATCTGAACTCAACTCATTCAGCTTTTCAGAAACAAATTCAGAAACAGACTTCTCTTCCGTATCCTTCTCATAATTCAAAGCATTAAAAGTTTCGCCTAATGCTTTTATTTGTTCTTTGATTTCCGATATTTCATCAAAAGAATTATCTAAATCACGTTTTGAATACCCGCCTTCTGCATCCAGCAAAGTTCTGTATTCAATTACTTTATTCAAGATATCTGCCAGGATTTCACGATTAGAAGTTTGTTGAGTAACAATTTCTTGCTCCAGGGCTGAAATTTTCTCAATTAAATCTGAACCAATCCCTGAATCTTGCGTATCTAAAACATTTTTTATCTCTTTTAAATAATTTTCAATAGACAAAAATGTTTCAGAGCTTATCTTTTCTATCTCTTCAAAATTAGATTTTTTGTTTTGCAAAATTTCAATAATCTCAGCAAGAGAAGACTGCAGCTCATTTTTATTTGTATTTGCAAGGTTTGTAAGGTATTCGGACAAAGAGGTAAGTTTATTCCCCGCCGCTACTGCTTGTTTGCTGATTATCTCTTCCACTGCGGATGTATTAATATTGTTGAGTTTATCAATAATTGCTTCTTCGTAGTTTTTAATTTCTGCAATATTTGCGGCAATTTCACTGTTATTCTCAATAGTTGTTTCTACAAAAGATTTTAAACCGTCAACAAAATTGTTAAAATCTTCGGCTGTTGTAAGCTTTGTAATAGATTTTTGAAGTTCAGACAGTTGAACAACAACAGAGTCATGGTGCATTTCTGTTGTGTTCATGAAGTCGTTTTTCAAATCCTCAATCATTGAATAGACTTCAGCAACAGTACGGTTGACTTTTTTAACATCAACGTTGTTTGAAAGTTCTTCAATCCCTGAAACAATCTTTTCAGTTGTTTTCAAAATTTCAACAAGGTCTTTTTGTTCAGCTTTCGCCGGCATTTGTGCCAAAACTTCTTCTGAATTCTCTTTTATTTTTGATTTTTCAAGCCATTCCTCTATTGAAGAGGTTTTATCGTAAATATTTTCAAACTCAGCGTCAAAGTTGAGTTTGTCAATCATATTCTCGATTTCATCTGATTTAGCGGAAAGTTCTTCAATATCATCTTTTGTTGCAACATCTTGCAAATTTTCAACAAGACTTAACTGGTTGCTATTCAATGCTGCCATATCGTCATGTGTTGGAAGACTGTCAAGCCTGTCCGCAAGAATATCAGATTTTTTTATCAATTCATCCAGCGCGTTTTTACTAAGTTCATTGTTTTCTAAAATTCGGTCAATATCTTCTTTTTGAGGAAGCATTGAAAGCATTTTGGAAACATGATTTTTAATGTCATAACTTTCATTCTCAAACGAAATATCATTTATTGCCCGCAAAACTTTCTCTGCCACAACCTCGTTTATATCTGTGACAATATTTTTTATTGTAAACAATTCGCTGATAAATGTTTCAACTTTACTCTGGATTTCGTGGATATTTTCTTTGACATTAGCTTTGCTTAAATCGTTTCTCAAACTTTCAAGATTGTTAAATAGCCCTTGGAGCATGCTCTCAAGCAAACTGGTATCCGGCAGAGTTTCAATGTCTTTTGAAAGACTTGCCAAAACTTGTTTAATTTCGTCTGTTTGATTAACAATAATTTCTGTTTTATCTGTAATCTGCTTAAATAGCTCTTTTGAAACAGTGTTATCAAACCTTTTAATCATTATACCGGCTGCTGATTGTAAGCTTTCGATATCTGCCTTATCTGCAAGCAGCGAAACTCGTCCGGAGATTTCTTCGGATTTTTTTATAAGAGAATCCAAAACCCCCTGCGTTAGTTTTAGACTTTCGTTTGTTGCAGCATTAGATAGAAGTTTTTCAAAATTCGCATCTCGTTTATCCAAAGAATTTAAGTAAGTTATAATATCACTTACAGCCTTATACATAATATCAAGTTGTTCTTTACTCGTTGAAGCTGCCTGTTCTGATTTTATAACATTTGAAAGAATTGTTTTCAGATCAGAATTAACAGTATCTATGGTGTTTTTGTAGCTGTGGTTAAGGTTTTCAAAATCACTTCTCAAAAGAGTTATTGTGCGCAAAATATCTTCTTTGTCTGATTTATTTCCGCTAATTTCTGATAATTTTGCCTCAATACCAGATAATACAGCTTTTTGCTGGCGAGCTTCAGAGTAAACGTTGTTCATGTTCTTAGAAAATATGTCAAACAACTCTCTTATATCATCAGTTTTCACATGCTCATCAAGATTGTTGTAAAGGGATTTTAAGGCTGATTCAATATCCTGGAACTTTAAAAGTGTAGTGGAGTACTTATCATCAACTTCCTGAACAATTTCTTTAATATAAGCCTTGATAAAATCAGCAGAAGCTGAATTTCTGTCCATAACATCAAGTCTGTTATTAATATTTGTCAATAACCTGTCAAAACTGTCGGAATTCAAGTTATTAACCCTTTTCATCTCCCTTAGTAATTCAACAATTAATTCTATATCCTGAGCCATCCTATTGTCCTTAAAAAATATCCCTACATTATAATATTAGCAGGCATAATAATTTTAGTAAATTCAATTTGATATATTTATTACAAATGTTAAGATTAGCTGCGTAAAAAATATTATTGGTGTTATGATACTATTAAGATAGATTTTGAAAGAGGGATATAATGAGCAATATCGTAATTGATGAAAACAAATGCAAGGCTTGTTATTTATGTATAAAAGAGTGCCCGAAAAAATTAATCCGTGTAAGTGAACGCACAAATAATCTTGGGAATAAAGTTGTAGAATTTTGCGACCCTGATAATGAGTGTCTTGGATGTGCAATGTGCGCTCAAAGATGTCCGGATTTAGCTATTACAGAGGTTTATAGAGGATAAAATCATGGCTTCACAGTGTATAACTACAGGCAAAAAAGTACTAATAAAAGGGAATTATGCAATAGCACAGGCTGCTGTTTTAGCCGGATGTCAATGCTATTTTGGCTACCCGATAACCCCGCAAAGCGAAATCGGGGAATATTTAAGCGGTAAAATGCAAGAACTTGGACGAGCTTATGTTTCAGCAGAAAGTGAACTTGCAGCAATTAATATGGTAATCGGGGCATGCTCAACCGGAACCAAAGCAATGTCTTCATCTTCATCTTGCGCGGTTGCCCTAATGCAAGAAGCCCTGTCATACGCTGCAGCAGACGAACTTCCTGTTGTTTTGGTAAGTGTAATGCGTGGCGGACCCGGTTTAGGAAATATTTACCCATCTCAGGGTGATTATAACCAGGCTACAGTTGGCGGCGGCAACGGAGATTACAAACTGATTGTACTTGCACCTTCAACAGTTCAGGAGTGTATTGACTTGACATACAAAGCTTTCTATCTTGCTTTCAAATACAAAAACCCAACAATAATACTTGCAGACGGGCTTTTAGGGCAAATGATGGAACCTGTCGAGTTCTACGAATATCCATACCCGGAAGTTGACGCCTCTGATTGGGCTTTGACCGGTGCTAAGGGAAGAAATTCACGAATAATTCGTTCTTATGCTCCGCTAGCTTCTGACCAGTGCGTATTTGTGAACAAACTGTTTGATAAATACAAACAGATTGAGGAAAACGAAGTTGAATACGAAGNATTTGTGAACAAACTGTTTGATAAATACAAACAGATTGAGGAAAACGAAGTTGAATACGAAGAATTCATGACACAAGATGCTGAAATAATCATTGCTAGCTTCGGTTCTATGCACAGAAATGTTAAATCAGCAGTTAAAATCTGCCGCGAAAAAGGAATAAAAGTTGGCGCATTCAGACCGATTACTTTATTCCCGTTCCCGACAAAACGCATATCAGAACTTGCAGACAGCGCTAAAAAATTCCTCGTCACGGAAATCAACATGGGGCAAATGCTAAAAGATGTCAACATTGCAGTAAACGGCAAAGTTCCGGTTAAATTCTTAGGCAAGCCTGTAGGTTCAATGATTGATGTTGAAGACCTGGTTAAAGAAATTGAAAGACTTGCAGGGAGGGCGTAATGACAACTCAAGTATTTAAAATACCTGAAAGTATTAAAAAAGGTGTAAAATATTCATTTTGTCCAGGTTGTGACCACGGTGTTGCAATTAGACTTGTTGCTGAGTGCTTAGATGAAATGGGTTTGACTGAAAACACAATTACAGCAACTTCAATTGGCTGCTCTGTCGGGTTGTATGATTTTTTAAATATAGATTCAATAGAAGCACCGCATGGAAGAGCAATGGCTGTTGCAACAGGTGTAAAACGAGCAAAACCGGACAAATTTGTTTTCACATATCAGGGAGACGGGGATTTTGCATCAATTGGACTGGCTGAGAGCATGCATGCGTCGTTGCGAGGCGAAAATCTATCAGCAATCTGTATTAATAACACCACATATGGCATGACCGGTGGGCAGCTTGGACCAACAACTCTTTTAGGACAAGTAACAACAACTTCGCCAACAGGAAGAAATGTTGAATACTACGGTTATCCAATCAAAATAGCTGAGCATATTGCTCTAAACGACGGAACTGCATATTCAGCCAGAGTATCACTTGACACTGTTGCTAATATAAGAAAAGCAAAACAGGCAATAAAAAAAGCATTTGAAGTTCAGCTAAAAGGGCTTGGTTTCGGGTTTGTTGAAATTTTGTCAAGCTGTCCGACCAACTGGCGAATGACACCGGAACAAGCTCATGACAGAGTTAGAAATGAAATGATGCAGGTTTTCAAACCTGGTGTGTATAAAGACGTAACAGCAGAAAATTAAGGGAATGACATGGAAAAAGATTTTATAATAGCAGGTTTTGGAGGGCAAGGCGTATTGTTAGCCGGAGAAGTTTTAGCAAACGGATTTATGCTTGATAATAAACAGGTCACCTGGTATCCTAGCTACGGAGCGGAAATGCGCGGCGGAACCGTTAATTGTGGAGTTGTAATGTCTGATAGCGAAGTCAGTGCAGTACAAAAATCGCATTCTGATTTCATTATTGCGTTAAATCAAGCATCTTTTGACAAATACACCTCTTGGGTAAGAAAGGGCGGCACAATTATTGTCAATTCTTCCCTTGCAAAAGTCAAAAAAATCCGTGATGATATAAACTACATTTTTGTACCTATCACCCAATTGGCGCAAGAAAAACTTGGTAACATTAAAATGTCTAACGTACTTGCATTAGGCGTACTGTCGAAAGTAAGCCGGCTTATTTCACTGGAAACTCTTGAAAAAGCTTTGCATAACGTCATTCCGGCACATAGAAAAAATTTAATTCCTATAAATCTTGAAGCTTTAAAACTAGGCTATGAGTATGATTTATTACCGGTTTTGAGCTAAAATCACCTAAAAAGTTGATTTTAAATTTACCCGGACAGTTTATTCTTATCATGAGATATATGAGAGGTTTAACTAAAGTGAAAAAGGAACTCATTTATTCAATAAAAGAGAAAGAAGTTCAACTGTCGAAATTACAAGAGCATATTGACAAAAGTGAAGTTTGTTCAGATTTATACAATAAAGTGATAATAGAAAAAGCTATCATGGCAAAACAGTTAGAAGATTTACAAAATAGCTCTATAATAAGTCGTATAAAGCATCTTTTCCCGTGTCGTAAAAACCTAATTTGTGATTATTTTCGCAGAAAATAGACTATTCATTAGTTAAAGAACAAATTATTTTATAAAAATCCTGTAATCGTTCTCTGTTTGCTGGTTTAATTCGATTTATAATTTCTGTAAAAAGCTCTTCATTATCTTGTTGATGTTCAAAATCAAACAATTCTTTAACTTTGATATTTAAAGATTGAGCTATTTTTTCTAAGTTGTCAGGGGAAGGAAAACACCGTCCAGTTTCAATATTGCTTAAATTTCGCGGAGCAATATTTATTAACTCTGCAAGTTCTTCTTGTTTTATATTACGGATTTTCCTTAATTCTTTAATTCTTCTGCCTAAAAGTTTTTTTAATTCAGCCATATTACCCTCTTTTTACAAAGATACAATTATTACCTTAGAAATTAAATGATATAATTTTACTATTTGACAAATAATATGATGTTATGTATCATACGAATAAGATATATTACATCAACAAAAAGGAAATAAATGATGAAATTAAGGTTAAATATGGCAAAATTTGCATTCACACTTGCAGAAACACTAATCACGCTTGGCACAATAGGAGTTGTTGCAGCAATAACTATACCAGGTTTGATGACTGCATATAAAAAACACGCTACAGCAACAAAACTTGAACGAGCAGTCTCTGTCATAAATCAAGCAATAAGACTTTCTGAAAATGAGAACGGACAAATGGAAAATTGGAACAAAAATCTGTCAGAGGAAGAATTTATAAATACTTATTTTCGACCATTTATGACAATAATGCAGGTATGTAACACTTCTAATCCGTGTGGATATTATCAAACAAGTACAGCATATATTTGGTCATATTTAAGCGGTGCATATGGTGTATATGGCTCGCCATTTAATACTAACAGACAAGGATTACAAACCGCTGACGGATTTATGTATTTCTTTAGTAAAGCTTCTGGTAGTTCAATATCTCAAGATAATGATAAAATGATAATTATAGACCTAAATGGTTCTGATAAGCCAAATGTCTTAGGAAAAGACGTATTCTTTTTTCTGCGTGATGAAGAATCCGATTCAATCATTCCATATGGCGGCGACAAAAGCTACGACACAATAAAAAATGATTGCAAAGAAAATGGTGTAGGACTTTATTGTGCTGCACTAATAAGACAAAACGGTTGGAAAATACCAAACAATTACCCAAAACTGTAGAAATTTATAAATGTTTACATACTAGCAAAACTTGATATTTTTTAGGGTTTATATTATACTTGAGTGTACCCAAAAATATAAACAAGCTATAAAGGTGGTGAAAATATAAATGGCAGAAGTTAAAGTTGGCGAAAACGAAAGTATCGAAAGTGCTTTAAGACGTTTCAAAAAGAAAATCCAAAAAGCGGGAATTCTTTCAGAAGTCAAAAAACGCGAAAGATATGAAAAGCCAAGCGTTAAAAGAAAACATAAATCTGAAGCTGCTCGCAAAAGAAAAGTGTAAGATAATGTTATAAAAATAAAAAGGAAGATTGTTAAAATCTTCCTTTTTTAATGTTTTTATTCACCTAAAACACTGAAACCAACAACCGCATGAGCACTTATATTAAACCAGTTGTATTCAGTGTAAATTTCAAGATTACATTCGCAACCATCTTTGGCACAATTGCAAACATCTTCAATACGCGCAATTTTTACATCTTTTAGCGCAATTAAACAATCGTGACAGTTGTCGCATTTGTCGTAATAATCGTGAACAGTTCCGATAATTTGCATATGGTTTGTAAGGAAAAGCACGCGTCTTGTTGCGTTTTCTTCCATGATTTTGTTAATAATTTCGCCTAAATTTTTTGACATAAATTCCTCCTTTTTTGTAAGTTTAAAAAAGAAGGAAAATTTTTGTATTACACGTTTTACTAAATTATTGTCTAAAAATATTTCGGTCTTTCAATTTTTCAGCCGGAACAATTATTCCGCAATATTTACAGGCAAATAAGGTATTTGAACTATCAAGCGGCAAAAATAAATGTTCACAGACATCTTCATCTGATAACTCGTTTGGCGTTTCATCCAACGGATTGTAAGTTTTACCGTTGTATTTTTTCTTTTGAAAAAAGTTCAAAATCAATTCAAATACATACATATTTACAGCGTAAAACTCTCCGGCAAAAGTTGTGCAAGGGTATAAACTTTTATTCCGTCACCGGATTTTACAATAATATCGAACTCTTCATCTTTTTCACAGAATTCATGCAAGACCTGGCGGCAAGCACCGCATGGCGTACAATTATCTCTTAGCGGCGAATATATTGCGATGGCTTTAAATTTTCTTTCTCCGTACAATACGGCAGAACCTGTTGCATTGCGTTCAGCACAAATTGTCATTCCTAAGCTTCCGTTTTCAAAATTACACCCGCAGTAAATTTGTCCGCTGGCAGCCAAAATACAAGCTCCTACAGGGAATTTTGAGTACGGCACGTAAGCATTTTTTGATGCTTCTTTTGCTTTTTCCAATAATTGTTCGTATGTCATAATAAATCCTTTTTCTTTATTATAACTTTAATTAAAAATTTTTTATCCCTTAATTAGATGAGTAAGTTTAATTTTTGTAAAATTTTTCAAAATTATTAAAGTTTTTATGCAAACTTGCCGTAATAGCAAATAAGTAAAACTAAGGGCTTACTATGGACGTATCAAGAATAGAAGCAATTTCGCCAAAACAAATTGACTGGCGCAAACTAACATCAAAAGAAATTATCAAATATGACGCGGAAGGCGTCAATGTGCCTCCTGAATACTTGCAGTGGGCAAAAGAATTCCGTGCAGATATTGATGCGAGTGATAAAGACGAGACCACATATGAAATGGCACATTCTTCTGATATGCAAAATTCTCAAACGGTAGAGCAACCAACACAAACAGATACTGAAAATTCAACAGACGAAATCCCTACAGATGAAGCCACAGAAACAGAAGAAACGCCGGAAGAAGACAACAAAACCGAAGCCCAACTAAAACGCCAGGAACTTGAAGACGCCGGCATGAGCTTACGAAATCAAGCAAAAACCTTTACCGGCTACAGTAAAGAAGCATCAAAAGCACTTATGCAGTCAATCATTACGCTTGTGACAACAGAGGATAAATCAAATAACGAAATAGAAAGCCTTGAAAACTATATGAACAAACTTCTGTCCGATGCAGAAGCAGCACAAAACGAACTAAAATCGGAAGTTGATAAACTTAATAATAACAGAAGCGACGCAAATTCCTTTGATAAAATAAACAGACTTGAACAACAGCTTGAACGCTACGGCACAGAAGCACAATCAAAAACAGTATCATCTGAAGCAGATTTTAGCGGATATGAAACAATTATAAACGACCAAACCGCTGCAATAACACACGGGCAGGACTTTGGTACAGAAACGGTCAATGTTGGAAATGACTTAATGAATTCAATCGGACATCATTTCTATTTCATTTTTGATTATATTGCAGCCAAAAGAGCGATTAAAACAGGTAACAGAACAGTCAAATTCTCTGAAACAACAGAACAAATTCAAGCACAAGCCTCAGACGCTAATTCTTCAAACCTGTCTCAAGCTGTAAGCTACAAAGGCAAAATTGAAGAAAAAACAGGGGTGCCGGGGATATCGCTTGCTAAAGAAACAGACAATAAAACTACGCAAGAAACAAAAGACGAAGGCGGAAAAACCGCAAGTGACGCCAGTACATCAGATACAACGAATTCGACAGAAACTGATAATGCAGCAAGCGCAAACCTTGATAAAGTTTTACAGGCAAAAATCCGTAAGGGCGAAGGCTTAGAAAGTTAAATTGCTTAAAATTTGCAGTTAAGGATATCTTCTACCTTAATATCAAGAGCACCGGCAATTGCATAAAGGGTCTTGATTTTAACATTATTAACCCCACGCTCTAAAGTGCTAATCGAATTCATGTTAAGATTAGCGCGAAAAGCCAGTTCTTCTTGCGATATACCTTTTTTCAAACGCAAGTATCGAACACTTTGCCCGATTTTAAACAACAACTCATCCTTCATTTTTTAATTGTATATTCTTGACTTTTTTCTATCTAACTATTAAACTATGTTTATAAATAGTAAACTATTAAAGTATTTATTAAAATAGTTATAGAAGGAGGGAAAACATGCCAACAAAAAGCAACCGGAAATCAGCATTCACACTGGCTGAGGTTTTAATTACACTTGGGATAATTGGTGTTGTTGCCGCAATAACAATACCTACACTAGTTTCAAACTACAGAAAAAGACAATTAGAAGCTCAGATAAAAGCGACATACTCTACAATTCAGCAGGCAATAGAATTTGCTGAGTATGAAGATATTTCCTACAATAATGTAGCGGACGGAAGTGACGCGGCGATAAAGGAATGGTTTGACTCGTTTCTTGGCAAACATATGAAAGTTGAGCAATTGTGTATTAATCGTAACCCAAAAGGCTGCTGGCATCAAGTAAAATCAGCGGCAGGAGCTAATTATGGAGACGCAGAAGGGATTGGAAGTAATATTATAGGATTTAAAATTGCAAAAGGAGCCTCAGTTACAGTTGACGGATATAGCGCATATAATATGAAAAATATTTTTGGAGTAAACACAAACGAAAGCGGACTTGTTTTCTTTTTTGACGCAAACGGGCAAGTAAAACCTAATATATTAGGTAAAGATGTATATATCATGGCTTGGACAGAAAAAGGTCTTGTTCCTGCCGGAAACGCAAAGTCAAAATCAGAGATTGATAGAGAGTGTTTAACCGGTGTTGGTAGATTTTGCCTTAATAAAGTTCTGTCAAATGGCTGGGTAATTCCTGACCAATCTTGGAAAAGAACCCGCTAAAATTAGTCGACTTTTGTAATTCTGCCGTCTGAACGTATTTCAATCGGGTCTTTTTGGTGTTTTATGTATTCACCAACAACAATATCTTTATCATAGTCAAATTTTTTGAGTGCAGTTTCCAAACGATGCGGCAAGTTCATTCCGCCGCCGTCAGTATTTCCTATGCAGAAATCATCAGACGCAACTGTGTACATTTTATCTTTACGCGGATTGTTTATATCAATAGGGGTTTCTTTTCCCTGTTTATCAACAAATGATAATGACAAAAGATCGCCATCATTATTAAATGAATACTTCAACCCTGAAACCTGAACAATACCCGGTCTGTGAGAAGATGATTTCATAGATGCTTTAATTCTGTTTTTAATCCCGCTTACAATTTCTTCTTCCGTAGCTTCTATTACGCAAACCTTATTGGCAAATGGAGAAATTATTGCCAGGTCTCTTGTGTCAATTCGACCTTCTTCAAATTGACCGCGAATATTTGCAGCATTCATTAAGGCAATATCCGTATCAAGTTCGCTTCTCAAGGCATCTACAATAAAATCACAATGCGGATTTTCTCTGCCAAGAGCGTCTTCTGGATATTTTTCAACGTATTTTAAGACGCCGACTTGCTCCGGTTTTCCTAGAATATTTTCAAAAGCATAGCGTGCTGCAAGGTTTCTGTTATAAGAATCTGTTTTACCAATATTATTTTGAACCCTTGTAATAACACCTTTTTCATTGAATTCAGCGTTAAGAACACCAAAATTCTTGCCGTCTCTGCCTGCTTGTGTGATAACAACCGGCTCGCCGTTTGGAGAATAGAACAAGTTTTTGTTTTCTTCAACACCTTCTAATAAATTATGAGTATGGGCACCAAGAATAATGTCTATACCGCTGATACTTTTTGCAAGAAGAACATCCTGTCTGTAACCGGAATGTGAAAGCACAATTATTTTATTAATTCCTTGCTCTTGAAGTTTATTTACTTCTTTTTGAATTTCCGGTAAAGATTTTTTGAAGTCTTCTTCTATGTGTAAATCCGGCAAATGCTCTTGCAGCTTAACATGTTTATGTAAATCCGGCGGCACAAGCCCGATTATACCGTATTTGTGTCCATTAATTTCCTGAACATATGATTTTTCAATATAGTTGTGTATTGGATTAGTTTCAGACGGGTTCAGGTTTAATCCAAGAAGTTTATACTTTTTATCTTTGATTAATTTTACAAAATCAGCAGTTGGCAGGTCGCATTCATGGTTACCCATTGCCAGAGCCAGAAAACCGGACATATTCAAGAATTCATCAGCAACTTTGACATGTTTTTCATCTTCTCCAAGCATTATATCGCCGGACGCAAATTTCATCATATCCGCGGTTTTTGCGTATGCGGAATGGTCAAATTGATTAACTGCATTAACCAATCTTTCCATCCTTATATTTTGTCCGTGCAAGTCATTTATGTAAAAAATACTTGTTTTTACAGGCTCACCGGATTGCGGCTTCGTTGTTGTATACACCGGAATAGTTGTTTGAGGATAAATTGTTGTTGTATAAGTATTTTGAACCGGTTGAGACTGTGATGCTACAGGCTGCGACTGTTTTGGTATAGATGCAGCCGGTTTATTTACCATTGAAAATTGGTTTATATTTGGCACATTAATCATTTTTCTACCTTTAAGATTACATTCTCTTAAAAACCTGTCAAAAAATTTTTTGCATGATTTAACAGAGTTATTAAGAAAATGTAATATAAATATACAAATTTATCCCTCAGGAAGATATAAAACATTTTTCTTTAGGATTTCTCTTGTGTGCTCATAGCAACAGCTATTGTGAGTTAATCGCTGATACTCCCGTACAATGTTTAAAACATCGTCTACACTTAGTCTAATCATTCTTCTTTGTCCTTCAATAATTTCTGCCATATAAAATTCCTTTCTTTTTCTGCTTATCGGCAAAAATTATTGCGGGATTTAATTTATCATCTGCAAGTTGTAAAAATCATGAACGAAATTAGAAATTGTAACAAAATCTTAACAATTTAGCAAGAAGAAGGCAATTAATTACTTTGTATATACTTTGTATATATAAGATACAAAATAAGAGGACAGAATTATGGGCACGTATGGCGCAGGTCAAGCTTTTATGAAACGTTTTGAACAAAGGTCAACATATGTACCGCGAGGACATGTAAATTGCAGACCTCCGGCACAGCAACCGGTCAAAGTTGAAATAAGACAAGAATGGCATGCACCGATGCTGATGCCTGAACAACCAAAAACTAACTGGTGGGCAGTAGGTGTTGGTATGCTATTTGGCTTTGCCGATAAATATCTTGACGGAAAACAACAACAGGCAAGCCCATATGCTCAACTTAACCAGGCTCAAATGCCGCAACAACAAGGTAATGTTAATTATTTAAGTAATTTAAAGACTATGTACCCTGACTTTAACATAGTAGATGACGGCAACGGACAATTCAGAGCCACAGATAAAAGCGGTAACTCATATGGTCCTGCTGATTATAATACTATGTGTGAATTATTAGGGAATGCAGAAAAAAATACACCTACCGTTGACAATCAAAACCCAGATACGGTCGAAGAAGAGGATGAACCAGACGGAAAGAAAACCCCTGGAGAAGAAACTCCAGCTGAAAATGATGGCAAGGGTGGAAAAGAGAATCCGGTATCCACTTCCCATAGACCAACCAATGCAAACAAAGCTCAAAGTGGAGGCAACGGCAAAGTAAATAGTAATACCGGTGTTGCAAACAGTAACAAAACTGAGTGGACAGCAGCCAAAAAGAAAGACCCGGTAAATGTAACAATTCAATTCTCTATTCATTCAAATTCAACAAATAGTGGTACCGCAACAGTAAAAATGCCAGACGGCACCGTATTTACGGTAACAACAGGACCTTCTCTGTCTCATAATAGAGCAATGAACGCTTTAGCAAATGATATGAGAGAAAAATTAAAAGCCGCTGGCTGGACTAATGTAACGTTAGTAAACCCTAACTTCAAATTTAGCCAATCACCTAAATCAGATTCAACCTCTTCCACTTCAGGAACTCAAGGTACTGGAAATACACAAGGTGCACAGGAAAAACAATGGACTGCTGCAGAAAAAGCTAAACCAATAACACTAAAAATTAACTTCTCAATCCACACAATGCTTAGGAACAATGGTACAGCTACAGTAACAACTCCGGACGGACAAACATATACAGTTTCAACAGGTTTTTCACGAACCCACCAAAGAGCAATGGAAGCCCTATCTAAACAAATGAAACAACAATTAACTAACGCGGGCTGGACTAATGTAACCCTAACAAATCAAAACTTTAACTGGCAAGATTAGATATATAAAAAAAATGCGGGCGCCAAAGGCGCCCGCATTTTTTTCTTTGAGTATTTGAATTTTATTTATTACGTATCATAATAGAAATATGGCAGATAAAATTAAAATAGTCGGAGCAAAAGAGCATAATTTAAAAAATGTATCATTAGAAATCCCCAAAAACGAACTGATTGTTTTTACAGGAGTATCGGGTTCCGGGAAAAGTTCACTTGCGTTTGACACGATTTTTGCAGAAGGTCAAAGACGCTATGTCGAAAGCCTTTCAACTTATGCCAGACAATTCTTGGGACAACTTGACAAACCTAATGTTGAATATATCGACGGTCTGTCACCTGCAATTTCTATTGACCAAAAATCAAAAAGCAACAACCCTCGCTCAACTGTTGGTACTATTACAGAGATTTACGACTATTTAAGACTTTTGTACGCCCGTGTTGGCACACCTTACTGTCCTGTTTGCGGTAAAAAGATTAAGCCGCAGACTTTAGATGAGATTGTTAATAAAATCCTCGCACTTGGCGAAGGTAAAAAAATCCAGATTTTAGCACCGATTGTAAGAGGTAAAAAAGGTGAATACTCTTCAACATTTGAAGAACTCCGCCAGGAAGGTTTTGTACGTGTAAAAGTCGATGGGGAAATATTTAACCTTGACGATGATGAAATCGAACTTGTAAAATCAAAAAAACACGACATAAGCATCGTTGTTGACAGAATTGTAGTAAAAGAAGCCGCAACCTCTCGAATTGCAGACAGTGTCCAAATTGCACTAAAAAAAGCTGACGGAATTGTTATTGTTGATGTTGTTGGCGAAAAAAAAGTTGTTTTTAGCGAAAAACTGGCTTGTCCAGATTGCAATCTCAGTTTTGAAGAATTAACCCCGCGAATTTTTTCATTCAATGCGCCATACGGTGCCTGTGATCGGTGTTCAGGTTTAGGTGCGGATTTTATCATTGACCCGGATTTAATCATTCCTGACCGCAAAAAAACACTCGACGAAGGCGCCATTTATGCCTGGGCAACGCGCAGCGCAACTTCATACTATCACGACCTTTTGAGCTCAGTTTGCTCAGAATGCGGGATTGATATGGACACGCCGTTTGAAAAATTAACCCCAAAAGAGCAAAATATAATTCTTTACGGCACAGATGAGCCAATAAAAATCAGGGTTAAACAGTTTGGAACAAGCCGTTATCAAACGCATATACAAAAATTTGTAGGAGTTATTCCGTTCCTTGAAAAACGTTACAACGACGCCTCAGGAGACTATTGGCGTGAAGAAATCGAAAAGTTTATGGTTGCAAAACCTTGCCCGCAATGTCATGGCGCAAGGTTAAAACCTTTCCCACTCGCGGTGAAAATCAAAGACAAAAATATTTACGAATTTACAAAAATGTCTGTTGATGATGAATTGCTGTTCGTGACAGATTTATATCTCGAATTGACAGAATTCCAACTAAACATCGCCCGTCAAATTCTTGATGAAATCAGAGCGCGGCTTAAATTCTTATCTGATGTTGGGCTGCATTATCTTGATTTAGCGCGAATGGCAGGCACTTTATCGGGCGGAGAATCTCAGCGTATCAGGCTTGCGTCACAAATAGGAAGCGGTTTAAGCGGAGTTCTGTACGTACTTGATGAACCGTCAATTGGTTTGCACCAACGAGATAATGATATGCTCATTAAGACACTTTTCAAACTGCGCAACCTTGGTAACACACTAATCGTCGTCGAACACGATGAAGACACAATCAGAAGTGCTGATTACATCGTTGACATTGGAGCAAAAGCAGGCGAAGCCGGCGGAAAAATCATTGCCAAAGGTTCAGTTGAGGATATTATCGCCGCAAAATCGTCTATCACAGGAAAATATTTAAGCGGAGAAAAATTCATCCCAATTCCTGATAAAACACGCGAAGGCAACGGGCACTGCTTACAAATAAAAAATGCACATCTTAACAATCTAAAAAATATTGATGTCGATATTCCGCTTGGTAAAATCGTTGTGCTAACAGGAGTTTCAGGCTCCGGAAAATCAACACTTATGCAGGAGCTTTTGTTTGAATACGCAGCACATAAACTTCGCAAAAACAAACCAAAACCGCAAGGTGTTGATGAGATATTAGGATTTGAAAATATTGATAAAGTAATTGATATTGACCAATCACCAATTGGCAGAACTCCGCGTTCCAATCCTGCAACCTACACAGACGTATTCACACCAATTCGCGAACTTTACGCAAGGACAAACGAATCAAAAGTCCGCGGCTACAAGCCGGGAAGGTTTAGTTTTAACGTAAAAGGCGGACGCTGTGAAGCTTGCAAAGGTGACGGGCTTGTCAAAATCGAAATGAACTTCTTATCAGATGTTTATGTCAAATGTGACATCTGCAAAGGAAAACGATACAATCGTGAAACATTAGAAGTAAAATACAAAGGCAAAACAATTTCTGATGTTTTAGATATGAGCGTAAAAGAAGCACTTGAGTTTTTTGACAGTATACCCGCAATCAAAAATAAGCTGCAAACTTTAAATGACGTAGGTTTAGACTATATGAAACTTGGTCAAAGCGCTACAACACTATCAGGAGGCGAAGCCCAAAGAATTAAACTCGCCTCTGAACTTAATAAACGCTCAACCGGAAAAACTTTATATCTGCTTGATGAACCGTCTGTTGGTTTGCATTGGGCTGATTTAGACAAACTTGCAAAAATTTTGCACGCGCTTGCAGACCAGGGTAACACAATACTTATGATTGAACACAATCTTGATTTAATAAAGATTGCAGACCATATAATTGACCTTGGACCTGAAGGCGGTATTGACGGCGGACAGGTCATTGCGCAAGGAACCCCAAAAGAAGTTGCGAAATGTAAAGATTCTTATACCGGAAAATATCTTGCAAGATTTTTTAAAAAGTCTTGATTTTACACAATAATTTGATTTTTTTCAAAAAAATTGCTATTATGTTTTTAAAAAAGGTAGAAAAATGTGGCAAAAATTTTTGTATTCTTGTTTTTTAATAATAATAGCAGGTATGACATCACAGGCATACGCTAAAACGATTGAAGTAACTTCATTAACTGATTTTACGACATTGGAGCCGCCTAAATCCATATCTGTAAAGCTTACAGAACCATTAGAAATCACACCGGGGCAAACCTTAAATTCAGGTGTAACACTAACAGGTCAATTAACGGACGTTGTAAGCCCAAAACGGCTTAAACGAGACGCAGGATTTTCGTTCAAACCTGAAAAATATACAGACACAAACGGAAAATCTGTCAAAATAAAATCGGACATTAAAGCTTCATATACAAAAACTATTGACAAAGGCGAACTTGCAAAAAGTGCAGCGTTAGGTGTCGGCAGCTATTTTGTAAAAGGGCTGTCAATGGGCGTTGCGGCTGTTGAAGGAGCAGTCAAAAACGAAGAAGGTCAAAGACTTAAATCTTCAGCGGTTTCAGTATACGAAGCATCACCTTTATCATACGTTGAAAAAGGCGAAGACCTTGATATAAAAGCCGGTCAAAATTTTTATTTAAAATTTCCGGACGCCAAAAAGGTCACAGAGACACAAAATGAAGATGAAATAAAAGGACAAAATTATTCATTTACAATAGAAAAGGAGTAAATAACAATGAAGAAATTATTTATGGCATTTGCAGCACTAGTGCTTTCAATCTCTTTATTTCAGGGAGTAGAGGCTAAAACTGTTCAGGTAACTGCATTAGAAGATTTTCAAACATCAAACCCGCCGCAAGTTTTACACGTTCAGATGAATGCTAACACAAGACTTGACTACGATTTAATGTTATTCCAAGGATTTCAAGTTACAGGCAAAATTGTTAAACAGGGCGAAGGATTTATTTTTGTTCCGGTAAGTTATGTTAATTATCAGGAAGAAAAATTACCGATTGACAAAGAATATCCGGCAGCATACAAAGGTAAAAGCGGTTTAATCAGACAAAACCAGCCATTTTCACTTGTATTCCCTAACAACGGTCCTGATACATTCCAGTATTACGTACCTAGCGTAAGCGACATGAACTAGCGGCAATAAAAAGATACAATAAAAATACTCTCTTTATTTAAGAGGGTATTTTTATTTGAGATGTCAACTGTTTAAAGGATAACAAGAGAGATATCACGCGGTAAGATAATAGAGTATATTTTGATAAAGGAATTTGATTATGCTTGAATATTTTTTAGGTTCATACATTATTACAATTGTTGGTGTAATTGCCGCGTATATATGGGGTGAACATGTTCATCCGGGTTCAGGTTTAACAGCAATTTTTATTGTTGCAGTACTGGCAGTTTTAGAAACAAGCTTGTCATTTGACAACGCTGTAGTCAATGCTATGAAACTTGAAAAAATGTCACATAAATGGCGTCACAGATTTTTGACTTGGGGGATTGCCATTGCAGTATTTGGAATGAGATTTTTATTCCCGGTATTAGTTGTTTCAATTTTCGCTCATTTAGATATGGTTACGGTTACCAAAATAGCAATCTCAGATTCCGCAAAATACGCAAGTTACCTTCATGCAACACACGCCCCGATTGTAACCTTTGGCGGAATGTTTTTAATAATGCTTTTTCTTAATTACTTCTTTAACCACGAAAAAGATGTTCATTGGATTAAGCCAATAGAAGCACCTCTTTCACATCTTGACCATATCAAAGGAATTGAAGTGATAATTGCACTAATTATGCTTATCATTACACAGAATTTTATTCCGCAGGATGAAAAATTAGCAGTGGTTATTGCAGGCATGGCAGGGATTATAACGTACTTAGCAATCGACGGCGTTGCACATTTTCTGGAAAAACACGAACAAATGCGGCAGGCAAAATGCGCGACGGATACAATTAAATGTGCCGGACTTATTAGCTTTATCTATTTGGAGCTAATTGACGCATCATTTTCTTTAGACGGCGTTTTGGGAGCATTTGCACTTAGCAATGACATTATAATAATCACTATTGGGCTTGCAATCGGCGCAATGTTTGTAAGGTCTTTAACAATAATGCTGGTTGAAAAGAAAACCCTGGCTCAATTTTTATATCTTGAGCACGGCGCACATTGGGCTATTGGTGCATTAGCTGTAATAATGCTTGTAACAACAGTTAAAGAAGTTCCGGAAGTTGTTACAGGTTTAATCGGTTTAGTCTTTATCGTTGCAGCGCTTGTATCATCAATTATACATAATAAAAAGAGCTCAGCTTTACAATAAATCTTTTGCCACGCGATACAAAGTGTACTGTTTTTCTTTGTTTAGTCTGTCATAAATTGAAATCAATTCGTTTCTAAAATCAATCTCTTTTACTACAGCGAATTGAAAAAGTTCATATAATTCAACATCTAAAACTTTTGCTATTTTTTCCAGAGTTCCGATTGAAGGAAAATTTTGTCCTACTTCAAGTTTGCTGATGTATCCGCTGTCAACATCAATTAATTCCGCAAGTTTTTCCTGTGTAATTTTGCGAAGTTTTCTTATTTCTTTAACTTTTAACCCTAATAACTCTTTTGTATTCATAAGCCCTCTGGAATTAATTTTATAATTTTTTCATTCCATAAAACATACTAAAATATTGAGATAATTAATTAAATTAGCACTGTGATTGACAAAACTAGCAAAATAAGTGATAATATTCATGAAATAATCAAAATAACTGAGAAGGGAAAAGCATGATTAAGAGAAAAAACAGGGGATTTACACTCACTGAAGTACTGGTAGCGGTGGTAATAGTAGGTGTAATCGCGGCATTGGTTTTACCCTCAGTAGTAAGCCATTATCAGAAGAAGTCATTTGACCGGGCATTTCAACGCGAAACCCAAACTATTCAAAGTGCAGTAAATGGACTTGCGGTCAATGAGAATAAAGCTTCGTTTTTTGAGACAATGATGTATACAACAGAAGAACCAACATCATACACCGACAGTGCAGAAAAGTTCATAAAAATATATCTTCGTCCGTCAAAACTCTGTGGCGACAGCAATGGAGATTGTTTTGCGACAACTTATTATAAATATGAAAATAACGACAAAAAAGTATACACACCAAACTACAAGGGCTCCTGTGCAAAACTTAAAAACGGCGCTTCAATTTGCTTAACAACGCAAACCGGAGCACAAGCAATATCGGGAATAATTGATATAAACGGGGCAAAAGCACCTAATGTTTTGAATAAAGATTTACGAACATTTACACTTGATACTCAAACCCAAGCCGGACACAACAACGAAACAGCAGCAGTATTAGATTTCTCGTTTAACCCAATCCAAGACGGAGAAGACCCTTGCGAAGGTATGACATGTGGCTGCGGCACACTTCCNAACCCAATCCAAGACGGAGAAGACCCTTGCGAAGGTATGACATGTGGCTGCGGCACACTTCCTGCCTGTGCCCCATGTGAAGGTCAAACATGTGGTTGTGGCACACTTCCTGATTGTCCTACTGAGTGTTCATCTAATCCGAATGAATGGGATTTAACTTGCTGTAAAGAAAATTTAACTTCAATAACTGAACCAACTCATCACTGCTGCACATATAGCTATATTAAATTATATAATATGTCAGCTTGCCGCTATGGATGTTATGCAACGGTTTTACTGACTATAGCAAGCGTTGATAGTGCGGGTTTAAGTTACAACATAACCGGCAGCGGCGCAAGCCAATGCGAAATATTTGTGTACGAGGAACCAAGCAGTCCTATTAAGATAACTGATGGTGGTGGAAGTATAGATTTTAATCGTATTAAAAACATTTGCATGGGTGCTAATGGCTCTATAGGTAATTGCGCATTTTCAACAAGTGAAAATGAGACTTTATATGAGCGCTATGGCACAGGCATAAAAAACCGTAATTTATTGCTACGTTATGAATTTTAGTCAATCTTCCAGCTATTTAAGTATTCTTCCTGTTCAGCAGTTAGCGTATCAATTTCAATTCCCATTGATTGAAGCTTCAATTCTGCAATTTTTACATCAACTTCATATGGTAAAGTGTAGAGTTTATTTTCTAGCTTGCCATGGTTTTTAACAAGGAATTCAATACCAAGTGCCTGGTTTGCAAAACTCATATCCATAACACTTGCCGGATGACCTTCTGCCGCAACAAGATTGACAAGTCTTCCTTGCGCAATAACGTAAATTGATTTTCCGTTGTCTAAAACATATTCTTCTAATGCCGGTCTGATAGACTTAATTTCTTTAGCATGCGCTTTTAAATCGCCAACGTTGACTTCCCAATCAAAATGTCCAACGTTTCCAACAAACACACCGTCTTTCATTGATAGAAGATGTTCAACATCAATTACATGTTTATCTCCGGTAACTGTTAAGAATATATCACCTTCTTTTGCAGCTTTTGCAATCGGCATAACTCTGTAGCCTTCCATAGCAGCTTCTAAAGCTTTCAACGGGTCAACTTCACAAACAATCACGTTTGCTCCAAGTGCTTTTGCTCTTAGTGCAACACCTTTACCACACCAGCCGTAACCGGATACAACAACTGTTTTTCCTGCTATAAGTATGTTTGCGGCACGCAAAACTCCGTCAAATGAGCTTTGACCTGTACCATAACGATTGTCATACAAGTGTTTTGTCAAACTTGTATTAACACCAACAGCCGGAAAACCCAAAGTGCCCTGTTTTTCCATTGCTTGAAGTCTGATAATTCCTGTTGTGGTTTCTTCAGTAGAACCAATTATTTTGCTGATTAGTTCAGGATATTTAGCGTGAATTGTTGAAACCATGTCACACCCATCATCAATTATTATATCCGGATTATGTTTAATTGCTTCTTCAATATGAGATTTATACTGCTCAACAGATTCGCCTGCTACAGCAAAAACCGGCATGTTATAGTATTTAACAAGTGCTGCAGCAACATCATCTTGAGTTGATAACGGATTAGACGCAACAAGCACCGCGTCAGCTCCTCCTGCTTGCATTACTGTACACAATGCAGCAGTTTCTTTTGTTACGTGAACACATGCTGATAACTTTAATCCCTTAAACGGCTGTTCTTTTATAAATCTTTCTCTGATTGTTTTTAAAACAGGCATGTCTTTAAAAGCCCAGTCAATCTGTTTTTTACCCTGTTCTGCTAAATTAATATCTTTTATATCACATTTAATGTCAGTCATCAGCATTTGTTTCTCCTTGATTATATTGATTGTATTTTCTACACGTATAATTATAGCCAAAAAATATGCTATTCCTAATAATTTACATTATTTGTAAAAATTTCTTAATAATGCCCAAGTGACTGACAAAATTTTTTCTTTATGGTTGTTATAATTAACACTAAGGAGTGTTTTGTGAAAGTTAGTTTTGATTTAAGGAATGAAAAGCCGAAAAACAAACAGGAAGTCTCTTTTGAGGCATACAAATTTACTAAATCGGCAGATGGTGTAAGAGAACTTGAAGTGTCATGCCCATATGACCAAAACAAGGATAACTGTTATATTGAAATCTACAAAGTAGATAAAGATACAGACGGAAACTATTTTACCACTGCCAGAGCCTATTCTAAAAAAGGTGCAGATAAACTTCAACTGCAACCCGGTGCAAACAGAATAGATTTATACAATACTTTTGGTATTGAGGATAACCAGGCTTTTGCATACCACTTTGTACTTGAAGACAAAAATAAAGGCTGGAAACGTACATTAGTTGATGCCGGTGATGTTATAGACGAGCACAAAGACGTAAACGGGGCAAGTCATATTTTTAATGTTGTAACTCCAACAAAATCAGACCTCTCCCGCGGCGGCTCAATGAAACTTGTTATAATTGATTCACAAAAAGTCGGTTACGTTTATAACGATAAAAATATGATAGTTGAAGATAAAACTCTAAAACAACGCGGATTAGACGGTATCAAAACTATTACAAACAAATACGGCGGAACGTTAGCAGGATTGGAACAGGACATCGAAGACGGAGCTTATGCTCCTTACAGAAGAATAATCTCATTGCCGGTGTTTACAGACGATGATTTTTCAGCGCATGCTTACTGGAACAAAAACTGCATGCAAATGGCAAGCTCTTTAGGCAACATAAACAACTACGCATCACTCCAAAGAAAAATGTTTGCACACGGGCTTAACTTTGTATCAGACGGAGCATTTGTAAACGAAGGTTTAGAAGGTATTCACTTTAAAAATATGTTGAGATGGGGCGAAAATTCTCCGTATTTTTACTGGTTTAAAGCCGGAAACCTTAAAGATAACCCTCTATCTCTAGGGATTTTCTCAAAAAATAAAGAATTTATCGGGGTCAAACTTGTCAACCATCCGAAAAACAGTCAATATGACGCAAAACGACCTACTTATATCCAGTTTTATGATAAACGTCTTGTAACTCCGCTGCAAATAAACGATAAACAGAACCTTATCGAGTCTTACAAGATGAAAATGAGTGTTGATAATGTTTATCAAATGCACACACATAACGATTCAATTTACCCGTATGCGTTTGAGATTAATCCTGAGACTTACGACATAAATCTTGAAAGATTAAAAGAATACAACAGAATTAACCCGCACAAAAAAATTAACCTTGATAGCTACATTGCTGCAAGATTTTTATCAAAAGCCGAAAACTACAATGTCGACGGCAAATTTGAAAGCGGCTTTGAAACCTGGGATGCTAACCCTGATATTGCAAAACTAAATTTTGCATTTTCATACAATGATGTGCAAACTATAAAAAATCTTCCGATGAACCTTAGAAAAGCAGAAGAAGAAAAGATTTTACGCGGAAACTATCAAGTACAGGACTATGCAGTAACATCAGGTCAATACTGGACACAAAAAACCGATGATATTTTAAGACTTTATACTGCACAACTTTTGAAAAATCCGGATGCTGAAAATCCTCAGCAGGTATACGACAACATTCAAAACATTTCTGATAATAAAATCCTGCCGCAATCAATTAAGGCTGAAGTTTCAAAAGAAGAAGTTGAAAATGTCTTAATCGGCGCCTATAACAACAAACGCAAACTTTCTAACGGCGATAAAAAAGCACAAATTCTTGAAGGTTTGATGAACACTCCGCTTGATACATTTGAATTTGGCGACAATCTAACTGCTGTTTTAGCTTCTCCTTTAATATCCAAAAGAGCAAGCGTAAAATCAGATATCGGACTATCAAGATATGAAGTTTACCAAAACGGAAACAAAAACCTTCCGGAAGAATACAGAAAAACCTACAATATGATGGACAAAATCTATGAGCAGGAAATGTCAAAATTTGCTCTAAAGATTTTAAATGCCGTTGATGAACAACAAAAACCGGACAGAAAACTGTTTAACGGTGATGAAGTTACAACATACGGTAAGTATGTGCTTCCTCTATTACTGCCAGAAATTGCTAAATTTGCAGCAGTTAAAACCTTTGCTCCGAAAGTAAAAGTAACCGTAAATGAAGAAAATGGCGAAATTGCTTACGACTACAAAGCATTAAAACAAACACACTTAGAAACTATCGGGGTTAAAAAATCACTAACACCGGAAGATGAAGCAATAAAAGTTCTTACAAAACTTAAAACCGGAATTCCGGCAATAAACGCAAATTCTCAAAAACAACTGGTAGAAGCACTGAGTAAATCTCTTGCCGGAACAAACCTTGCAAGTTTCCAACTAGCTGATTTAATTATTGACAAAACTCAATCCGGTTTAGATTGGAGAATTGACGCGGCAAAAGATATTGCTGATGTACAAGCTTTACGAGCAAAAAAACAGGATTTTGAAAAGACCTGGCAAACAATAATTGATTTTTGGAAATCGTTTAATGACGGAGTTTTGTCAAAAAACCCTAACTCATACATTGTTGCCGAAGTTACAGACAAAGATGACCTTCATAACCACGGCTATGGCGGGAATTCATCTAAATTTCATGAACAATCTTCTATCTTGAAAAAATTCTTTAGAGAAACCGGCATGTCTGCAAAAGCGCAATACAGTTTTATATTTAATGATTTACCAATGATGTTCGCTCAGAATTCAGAAACCGGTAAATCTTTTGACACAGACGAAGCTCGCCAGAAAAAAATATATGAAATATTTAATGTAAACAACGGCAATTATCTTCGCAATGGCACACTGGATTCAATTATTTATGCTTATACATTCATTGGCAACCACGACAAACCGCGTGCACTGCATGCAGCAGCTCTGGATATGAATTTCTTCTACACAAACCTGAATGATGTACATAATTTCAATTACAGAAAAAAAGCTTTCCAAATAGTCAATGACAGGTTTGATGAAGTAAATAATCCGATAAAAGACCATGAAGTTAATCACTTTAACTATGCTGATATATCTCCAAAAGCAATGGCAATGGCTGATGTTTTAAGACCGGCATTTGTTAATATTTTAAATCAACACCGCGACAAATTCCCAACAAAAGAAGCATTTGACAAGGCTTACATTCCAATATCTAAAGCTATCAGCGATTTAGCACAAGGTAAATTTGTAGACGGTTCGTTTGACCCGGACGCTTTTGGAATTAAACCAATTGATATCAATGTAAAAATGGTTCTGAAACAGGCTAAAAAAGTTTACGGTTTTGAACTTCCGGCAGAGTTAGAGAAAACTTATGAAAATGAAGTTTTTGAAGCTGTTATGAAACCTGCATTGTCAAAAGTTCTTGCGATGATGAAATACCTAGTAGCTCTTCCGGGTACGCCAACACTGTTTGATGGTGATGATAAAGGTGCAACAGGTTACGAGACAAAAACAAAAAATATCTATCTGCAATGCAGACAAAGAATTCATGATGAGTGGGTAGAAGAAGGTAATCCGGCGTATAAAGAATATATTGCAAAATACAAAAAATACTTTGATGATGTAATGGCAGTTCGTACAAACCCTAAGTGTAATGCTTTAAATAACGGTGATATTCATTTACTTCCGCTACAAGAATCTCAAAACAAATTGAAAGTTCCTGCAATTTTAAGACTTAGTACAGACGGAAGAATGGCGCTGTCTTTATTTAACACATCTGCACTTCATTCTGATTATAGAGTTGAAAATGAACAACAAACAATTTATGTTGACAAAGTTTACCTAAACGGTGACGGCTGCACAGAAGGTATTGCCGGCATGCGCGAAGGAACAAAATTTGTAAACGCAAATGATGAAAATGACATTTACTTCTCCCGTGTAAAAGACGGTCAATACTATATAGTAAGACATTGTAACGGTAAAGATGTTCCGATAATGATAAAAGATTCAACACTAATTTTGTATCACGTTCCGGAAAACAATCCGCCATTGACATTTACGGGTTCTTATCACAAGCCGGCAGCAAAATTTGTTACTAATGCTTATTCAAACACCGCAAAAAAATTGCAGACTGTCTAGTCATGCTTGATAAAGCTTTTCAATCTTGCTAGACTATTTGTATGGATAACTTAGATAAAGAACTTGATACGCTCAAACATAAATACCGCAAAGCTTTTTTGGAAGAAGCGGAGAATTTTTGTGCAAAAGTTACAACTCTAAAACCTCAAGAACTTGACGGAGAAATTTTTGGCTGCTACACAAAAAATTCAACAGGGCAAATCTGGCAAAAAAAAGTTCTTAATTATATAGAAGCCGAAGCCATAAATGAGATTAAATCAAAACTTAAACATATAAAAACTTGTCAAAAAGATTATCACTGTGCCGGCTGTGGTGTGTGCTGCAAGTTTGCAGTAAGCGAATTTTCACCGGATGAACTTGCTAAAAAGGCTCAAAACGGTGATAATTACGCAAAACAATTCACTTCGACTTTTGTTCCATATGACGATGAAACAGAATTAGAAAAAATTTTCCCGCAATATATTAGCTTACTCCAAAATAACAACCAAACCGATTGTTATTTTTATCATTGCCCAAAAGTTACAAAAGACAATCGTTGCCCGGATTACGAAAATCGACCGCAAATTTGCAGAGAATTTCCGGACAACCCAATCGCATTTTTACCGCTAAAATGCGGTTATAACGAGTGGAAACAGAATTCTTTAGAACTTGCACTCAAGACAAAAGCAAAAGCTGAAATCGTGGAATTTTACAAAAACAAAATAAAGGAACTGCTAAAATGAAGATATTATCAGGATTAAATTTAGAAGAAATCCAACAAATTACAGACGAGCTTGGCGCTTCAAAATTCAGGGCGCGGCAAATTCACAATTGGATTTACCTGAAATCAGTCAAAGAAATCGACGAAATGACTGACTTGTCATCAAAATTCCGCGATGAACTCAAAAAAGTCGCAGTTGTGACAGATATAAAAATCAAAGTTAAACAGGTAAGTTCAGACGGTACAATAAAGTATTTGCTGGAATTTCCGGACGGAGAATGCGTTGAAACAGTTCTAATGCGTTTTGACAACCGGTCAAACCTAACCGCGTGTGTTAGCTCTCAAGTTGGCTGTGCGGTAAATTGTTCTTTTTGCGCAACAGGCAAGCGAGGATTTATCAGAAATCTTGATTATAAAGAAATTGTTGAACAGGTTTTAACAATACAAAGAGATACAGGGCTGAAAGTCACTAATATCGTATTTATGGGACAGGGAGAACCTCTTTTAAACCTTGATAATGTATTAAAAGCAATGAAAATTTTTAACGAAAATTTCCAAATTGGGGCAAGACGCTTGACTGTTTCAACATCAGGAATTGTGCCTAAAATTAAGGAATTAGCAGAACTTGATATGCAGTCAACCTTGGCACTTTCTTTGCATGCTTCTAATCACGAAACAAGATTAAAATTAATGCAAATTGAATCAAAATACGACATGACAGAACTTCACAAAGCATTAAAATACTACATTGAAAAAACAGGAAGACGAATAACAATTGAATACCTTTTGATTAAAGACTTGAATGACACAATGGATTGCGCAAAAGAGCTTGCACACTACCTGAAAGACATAAAATGCAATATAAACTTAATTCCGTATAATCCAACAGCAAAAAACGATTACCAACGTCCGTCAAACAACTCGATAATGCGTTTTAAATCGTTGATGGAGCACTCAGGGAAAAAGGTTACTGTCCGATTGGAACGAGGCGCTGATATTGACGCGGCTTGCGGTCAATTGAGCGGAAAAGCTAAGGCATAATAAAACCCCGGGAGCCAATCAGTTCCCGGGGTTTTTGTTTTATTTAATTGCTTTTTTTGCTCTGTATAAAGAGGTTTCTTTGCCAAGGATATCAAGGATTCCAACCATATCAGCTCCGCAAGTTCTACCTGTTATAGCAGCCCTTACAGCCCACATGGTGACTTTTGGTTTGACACCTTTTTCTTTCCATTCAGCTCTGAAATCAGCAAGAACATTGTGAAGATTTTCTTCTGACCAATCCCAACCTTGAGCTTTTTCAACAAAATCTTTCAAAACATTTTGAGCAGTTTCTGTATCAAGCGTACCGGTTTGAGTTTCCGGTTGAATTTCTACATCTTTGTCAAAGAAATACGGTACCGCATCAGTAATATCAGAAAGCAATGTGAGCGGTTCGCGTGTAAGTTCAACCATTTTAGTATATTGCGCGTCTGTCAACTGAGTTAAGTCGTATTGAGTTAAGTAAGGTTTTAACCTTTCTTTCAACTCATCCATTGGCAGCATTTTGATATAGTGACCGTTCATCCATTTTAATTTGTCGTACTCAAAAATAGAGTTAGATGATGAAATCTCGCCAATTCTGAAATCTTTAGCTATTTCATCAACTGTTTTTATTTCCTCGCCGTCTGATGGAGACCAGCCTAGCAGTGCAACAAAGTTAATCAGCGCATCTGTGAGGTAACCCTGTTTAACGAAATCAGAAACAGCGGTTGCCCCATGACGTTTAGAAAGTTTGCTTCTATCCGGTGCCAAAATCATTCCCAAATGCCCAAAACGAGGAACGTCAATACCTAAAGCTTCAAATATCAAAATTTGCTTATAAGTATTTGAAATATGGTCTTCACCTCTGATTACATGGGTAATTTTCATCAAAGCGTCGTCAACAACAACCGCAAAGTTATATGTTGGTGCTCCGTTTGATTTTTGGATAACGAAATCACCTAAAAGGTTTGTATCAACGTGTAATTTACCTTTTACAAGGTCGTCAAATTCAAGTATTGATGTATCATGAAACGCTTTTTGAGCTTTTGCAATATTAAATCTGATTGCAGGTTTTCTGCCTTCAGCTCTAAGTTTTGCTTTTTCTTCTTCTGTTAAATTTTCACATTTTCTTGAATAAACATAAGGTTTTTTAGCCTGTGCAGCTTCTTCTTTTTCCTGTTCAAGCTCTTCCGGTGTGCAGAAACATTCGTATGCAAAACCTGTGTCCAAAAGTTTTTGAACGTATTTCGGATAAATATCAAACCTCTCAGATTGAGTATAAGGACCATATGGTCCGCCAACATCAGGACCTTCATCCCAATTTAGCCCAAGCGCTTTCAAACTGTCAAAAATATTATCAATATATTCTTGAGAGGTGCGCTCAGCATCTGTATCTTCTATTCTTAGAATAAATTTTCCATTATTTTTTTTAGCAAATAAATAATTAAAAAGCGCCGTTCTTGCTGTCCCAATGTGCAAATTGCCGCTTGGAGACGGTGCTATTCTTACTCTAACTTCTGACATTTTTTAGCCTTCTTTCTTTTTACAATTAGCACAAAAAGAATATCACAAGCATGAATGGTTTTCAACAAGCCAGACTATCGCAAATTTTTGAAATAGTCTTCATCCTGCATGGCGTAATAAGCACAGGCTATACCATTGGTAGAGCTGTTATTCGTTTTTGAACAATAAGTATTCAAGTTAGAATATGCAGTACCGGGAGTTCCCATTGGGACAAGTTCATATCCGCCCTCTTTTTCCGAACTTTTTAAAACAAAAGTAAAAACATCATATCCCCAAACATTTGGTTTTTGCTGCTTACCATTGATATCAATACTTACAAACGGGTCAGCATAATTATTATCAAACATTATCAGCATATTATTTGGTAAATAAAATTGCCCGTCATTAAGTTGTAAAGTAGAAATAAATTGCGTAGTTTTAGAATAATTTTTATAATAGCTATCAGTTGTACCTTCTAAACAAAGAAGTTTCGATTTTTCATTTTCAGAATCAGCATAATATCCGCAGTCCGTAGCGCCTTTAAAATACTTCATAAAAGTTTTGTAAAATTTTCTACTAGCCATAGTATTTCCAACGTAAGTATCACCACGCTCATCATCTTCGTTGTACATTTTGACAGCTTGAGCTAAAAGCGAGTAACCTTCTTTGAACTGTGACTTCAATTTTATATTATTCAAAGTTGTCAAAAGCCCCGGAATAGTCATCGCGGCGACAACACCAATTACACCAAGGGTTATTAAAACCTCTGCCAGCGTAAACCCTTTAGTGGAGAGCTTTAACGGTGCCTCCCCCCCCGTTTTTCAAGCTATGATTGAATTTTAGCACACAATACTCTCCTTTTATTTATACTAAACAATATTAACATTTTTTTCATAATTTGTAAAGATAGCTTTTTAAAACTTCTAAATCTGCTCTGGTCGTAACTTTTATGTTGCGATAATCCCCTGTAACCATATAAACCGGACTTCCAAGTGCTTCGACCATTGCCGCATCGTCTGTGAAAGATTGCCCCTTAAATTTTTCATGCGCATTCTTTATTAGTGAAAGTTCAAACGCTTGCGGAGTTTGAGTGTTGTAAAGTTTTGAACGGTCAAGGGTTTTTATTATATTACCGGTTTCATCAACCTCTTTTATTGTATCAATTGTTTTTGTCATCACGCTTACAGCTTTTTTGTCACAGACTGCTGCAATAGTACTTGTAATTATTTCACGTGTAATAACAGGTCTTGCGCCGTCATGGATTAACACATAATCACAATCTGCAACCTGCAATGCGTTATAAACCGAAGCTTGACGGGTATTGCCGCCTTTGATTATTTTGACATTCTTGTAAGTTTTAAAAATTTCTTGCAATTCATTTATTATTGTACTATTTGCGCTAATTATTATTTCACGGATTTCCGGCATGCAAAAAGCTTCAACAGTGAATTTTATAATTTCTTTCCCGTCTATTTTTTCTAACAATTTATTAGTGCCGAACCTGGATGATGTACCGCCGGCAGTTATTATTGCCGTAATTTTCATAAACTTTCCTCAACTTTTAAAATGTTCAAATATTTTCTTCTCCACATCTTCTTTTGTGTAGTGAAAAATTTCCCCATTGATAGCTAAATCAACGCCTTTTCCTTGCTTAACATGCCCGATAACAGTACCATTACAGTCAAAATCCGCCGGGACAGCCGCAACAAGTCCGTAATCCTCTCCGCCAAACAATACCATGTCGCGCCAGCCGGCAAACTGTTCAATCTCCTTATCATACGGTATTTTATCAAAATCAATTTCCAGCAACACTCCACTCTCGTTTGCGATAGTCGACAACGCGTCCATAAGTCCGTCTGATGTGTCCATCATTGCATAATCCTGTTCAACTTTGGCGCCGATTTCTTTGCCAAAATTCAATTGTGCCCGTGGTTCAAGATGAGCTTTAATAAATTTCTCAGGCTGATTTTTTCCTTGCTCCAAAAGTTTTAAACCTGACGCGCTTGAGCCGTGCATGCCGGAAACCACAATTTTATAACCGGGTTTTGCACTTTTGCGCGATGAAATTTTTCTTCCCTTCGATACTCCAATAGCACAAATTGACACAAAAACCTTATCGCTGCCTGTAATATCACCGCCAACAATCTCAACAGCATTGCCGCAAGCGGCTTTAGCACCCTGATAAAAATTTTCCACAAAATCATTATCTGTCATTGGAGGAAGCGACAGCGATACGGTTAAATATTTTGGCTCTGCACCGCTTGCTGCAATATCAGAAAGATTAACCATTACAGACTTAAATCCAATTTGCCATACGCTCATATAATCAAGTCTAAAATGAACATCTTCTACTAAACTGTCATGAGTTACAACAATTCCTAAATCTTTAAGATACGCGCAATCATCGCCAATATAATCCGAATTCAGAACATTTTTTATTACTGATATGAATTCTTTTTCCTTCATAATTAAACTATATCATGTTCAATAAGGGAAATAAATTCTTCCACAAGATTTTTGTTCCATTTTTTGCCTGCATCAGCTTTAATTATTTCAATCGCGTCTTTGTTTGAAAGTTTAGCGCGGTACGGGCGAGGTTCAATCAATGCAAAGTATTGGTCTAAAATAAGTATAATTTGCGAGGTAATCGGAATTTCGTCTTTTGAAATCTTATTTGGATACCCTGAACCGTCCCAATTTTCGTGGTGATGTTCAATAATAGGCAAGACATCTTGAATATATGATATTGGTTTTAAAATCTCGCGAGACGCAATCAGCGGATGATGTTTAATCTTTTCCCGCTCTTCATCAGTTAGCGGAGCTGTTTTTTGAAGTAAGCTGTCCGGAAGCATTAAGTTTCCTATATCGTAAAGCAGCACGGCAACCCGTAGATTATCAATATCTTCTTTTGGCAAGTCGAAACGTTTTGCAAGACTTACCGCCATAATAACTTTATTTTTAATACTTCCCGGCGAGTGCACCGGATTGTAAAGCTTATTTAGCATATCTGCAACAGTATAAAGTGCTTCTTTTGAACTTTCATTCTTATTTGCCGGTGCTTGAAGTTTCAAACACAACTCTTTTGAAAGATGTTTAATTTTCGGGATTTTATTTTTAGACAAAATGTCAATAAACGTATTAACTGCAATCTCTTGCCAGTAAGTCTCAGAAACAGGTTTTGCTAGGGTAACGCGGTTACGCCCTTCCCGTTTTGAAGTATACATAGCCTGGTCTGTTAATTCAAGCAATTCTTCTACATTTTCGGTATGTTCAAAATAAGTCGCAACCCCAAGAGAACCCGTAATATGCCCAACTGTGTCAATTTCAGCAGCTTCTATTGATTTACGAATTCTTTCTGCCGCAACCATTGCACCCTCTGAACCAATCCCCGGCAAAAGAACGTTAAACTCTTCGCCACCGATTCTTGCAGGAACATCGACAGAACGCGCATTGGATTTCAAAACATCTGCAATAGTTTTTATTGCTGCATCACCATAGACATGCCCGTAAGTATCATTGATTTTTTTCAAATAATCAAGGTCAATTCCGATAATCGAAAACGGCTGCTGCTGACGTTTTGCACGCTGAACTTCTTTTCCTAAAGCTTCTTCAAAGTATCTTCTGTTATACAACCCTGTCAAAGCATCTGTTACAGCCTGATCGCGAACTGCCTGGAACAGGTCGGCAATAGTTATTGCCATCTCAATCTGTTTTGCAAAAAGCCCAAGAAAATCCATTTCTACGCCGGCAAGTTCTTCCCTTGCTGAAAATACACAAAACCAGCCAAATTCCTGCTTTTGAACAACAAGTGGTACAACAATAACAGATTTTACCGGCTGGTTAGAAATAATTTTATTAACAGTTTCCTGGCTAAGTTCAGGAAGTACAGCTTTTAAAGAAAGGTCAATAGCTTTTGTCTGAATAATTGTACGCTGGCGCATGGTATCAGCGAAAACGCTTTCCGTGGAATAATTTAAACGTCTTGTCTGAATGCCCGGCGCGCCCATAATGTTATTCAGCCTGTCAATTAACCCGTCATTAGACTGTGCAATAACATGCATGTAATCGCCCTGATCATCATGATATTTTCTGATAATCACACAGTGCATATAACCAAGTTCACCTTGGGTACTGTTGACAATGGCTTCCAGAACATTTTCAAGCGGAGTTGAAGAATTCATCATGTCCCAAATATGCTGCAAAGTAAACATACGTTTATTTGCGTCGTTTAACTCTTCGGTGCGTTCTGCAATTTCGCGTTCCAGTTCAAGATTACGTTCGTAAATCTCTAAATAGTCACGTTTTTCGTGATAAATATTATTCTCAACCTCGTGTACTTTGCGGGTTACTTCCTTAAATTTGTCGAATAATCCCATTAACGCCCTTTATTCTTTTGTATATTGCTTTAATTATAATACTTTTCGCCTAAAATATCAAGTCATGAATTACGGCAATAACATCTTTGGGATTAGGAAAAGCAGTACAAGCATTATGATTTTTCTTTAATTTGCACTTACGTTTAAAACAAGGCTGGCACGACATTCCCTCTCCACCCAATGCAACATACTTATCAGGATTGCCAAAAGGTGCTAAAACCTGTTTTGGAGTACATGTAAAAATAGTAACTACCGCCGGATTTCCCGTTGCCCAAGCTAAATGAGCACTACCGGAATCAGGTGCCATAACAAGATTAGCGCGCGAAAAGATTTCCATTAAATCCATAATATCAGTTTTGCCCGCAAGATTTAAAAACTTACCGCCGCTGATATACTCAATAAGTTCGCTGTCTCCGGCTCCGCCGGTAAAAACAATATTGCATTTAGGAGCAATATTATCAACAACCATACGCCAATTATCTTTGTTCCAATGCTTATTAACCCATGTTGTCGCCGGTGCAATAACAACAAGCGGTTTTGTTTTATCAATATCACTTAAAAACTTATCAACACGCTCGACTGTATCTTTTGAACGTGCAGGCAGTGAAACCTTGATACTATCAACATTTATCCCAAGATACTGAGCGTATTTCAAATAGTTTAAAACAATCGGGGAATCCGGCGCATACGAAATATCGTCAATCCACTCATTTCCGCCTAAAATCGCAAATTCTCTGGCTTCTTTTGAAATAATTCTGCGCTTTGCTCCACAAAATAACATCCAGTAAAGACTTTTTAACATCATCTGTGAATCAATTGCAATATCGAATTTCTCATCACGAATTTGTTTCACTATCGTCAAATACTCTTTAAAACTCTCCAACGAAAACCCGCGTTTTTTCCATTTTACAACAGGTGCCAAAATCGCCTTATCAACACACGGATTATCCTTAACCACCTGATACCCTTTTTCAGACACAAGCCAGGTAACCTCATACCCCGCGCCTTTCAACGCATTAGCAAGCGGAATATTGAAAATCACATCACCCAAAGATGACAGTTTAATCAAAAGAACTTTTTGTTTTTGAGTTTCCATATTAAAAATTATACCTGAAAAACTAAAATTTTTGTTCACTTCCTAAGAAATGTTATAAATTTGTCACCATATTTTTTTTGTTTAATCACGCTGAATTCTCCAAAGTCAACATCTAAAACATGTTCAAGGATTACAATTCCTGAGGCGACGTTTGATACTGCATTAAGACTTGCCTCGTAAACACCGGAATAATACGGAGGGTCAATATATATTACATCAAATTCACAAGAAAGCGTCTTACAATACTTTAAACTATCTGCTAAGACAAGCCGCAAATCATTACCTTCAAATTTTTTAAAATTTGATTTTATCACATTATAAACTTTTTTATTTTTCTCAATGCAAACAACATTACTAAATCCTCGCGAAAGTGCTTCAAGCCCCATTATGCCGGAACCTGAAAACATATCCAAAAAACTTGCACCCTCAAAATCTATCATTGCTTGCAAAGAATTAAACACGCTCATCCTAACTTTTGACAAGGTTGGACGAGTAATATGTTCATCCGGAGCTGTGATTTTTTGTCCTTTGTATTTTCCTGCAGTGATATTCATAAGTTTAGTTTAACATAAAAGTTATACTTCATATATTTACACCAATTAAAAAAAGTGCTATACTTGGCATGTACAAAGGAATAGGAGAGTAAATATGCTAAAAACCAAGAATAGCCTGCTTGTCGGGGGGGGGGCACCGTAAAAACCTCTCCAGTAGCGGGTTTACGCTAAGTGAAGTACTTATAACCCTTGGTATTATTGGCGTTGTCGCCGCAATAACAATCCCAACATTAATTGCAAACACTAATGGTCAAAAATATCGGTCTCAGTTTAAAAAGACATTATCTACACTAGCTCAAGCCGGCTTAATGGCTGAAGCTCAGTATGATTTTAATTATGCCGGCACAACACTGGTTTGCGATGACGGAGATCGCCAGGGAGCACAGCAGCATCCGGACAGTGATATGTCTTTTTGTGCAATTCTGAACGGAACATTAACCGGTCAAACTTACCATGGTTTTGTTAGAGATTTAAAACGAAGTTCTAATGGGGAAGAGAAAGAATACACTATTTCAACAACGACAATTCCAAGTTATTACAAAACTTTATACATAGCATACACACTGGCAGATGGGTCGATTGTGGCATTTCATTCCTGGTCAAAGGGTTGTAAACTCGACATTGGAGAAAAACTAATGGATACACCTTTGACGCAACGTGATATATGTTCAGGCTTTATTGATGTTAATGGTACAAGCCTTCCTAACAAAGAAGTTAAATGTTCCGTTGGGACTACAACATACGATGATACAACAGAACCTTGCATTGTTAAAAATAACGACATTACAGATGTTTTCCCAATAACTTTCCACGATGCGACGGTTGAACCGCGTACAAATGCAGCTAAATACGTGCTTAATACAACAAAATAGGAGTAAGAAAAATCTTACTCCTAAAGTCATATTATTGTATTTTAGACTGAAGCCAATTCTTTACTTCTTTCCAATTTTAGCGTAATTGTTGTGATATCACAAACTTCGCTTGGTCCAAAGTATTGAATTGCACCCGGGAATAGGTATCTGTCATTCATTGCCCAATCTTCACGGTTGTCCTGAAGTTGTTTAAATACAGAACCGTTAAGTTTTACAAGGGCTTTTTGAATAACAGGTTTCATTTCGCCGTGGCGTTTTTCCATATTCATCATCATAGTAAGAGGAATTCCGCCTGCAATCCAATTTTCTGCAGGTGCAGTAAGGTTTCTTACTGATGATAAATAACCGGTTAAGCCAAAGTTAATCAATGCAAACGCATTGTAGCCAAGTGAATAGCAGTAATCAGCATCAAAGTTTGAAGGGAAAGCGCAACGACCTTCATAGCCAAAGAAATGAGATTGTGCTGAGAATTTGCCGCTGAATTTGCCTTGCTGCTTCATTTCGCTTAGTTTTGTTGAAATCATTTCGATTAAAAGTTTTTCAGTTTCAATTTTAGAAACCTGAACATTTCCGTGCGGGTCACGGTCTGCCAGAAGTTGAACCTTAATACCTGCCGGAAGTGAGCTGTAAACTGATGCATTATTATCATCTAATCTTCTTTCAACAATTTCAAATTTATCGTGCATATTTGATGCAGCTAAGAAACTTGAATCTGTTTCAAGTTCAGCCATAATATCATTCAGATTTGCAATCATAGACTTCATTTCAGGAATAAATTCAATTAAACCCTCCGGAACAATTGCAATACCGAAATTTTTGCCAGCTTGTGCACGTCTTGCAATAATATCAGACATATAATTAACAATAGAGTCTAATGACATTTGTTTTGCTTCAACTTCTTCTGAAATCAAAGTGATGTTTGGCTGAGTTTGAAGAGCTGCTTCTAATGCAACGTGAGAAGCACTTCTTCCCATTATTTTGATAAAATGCCAGTATTTTTTAGCTGAATTAGCGTCTCTTTGGATATTTCCGATAAGTTCAGCATAAGTTTTTGTAGCTGTATCAAACCCGAAAGATATTTCTATTTGTTCATTTTTTAAGTCGCCGTCGATTGTTTTTGGACATCCGATAACTTGAATTCCTGTGTTATTTTTTACAAACCATTCAGCAAGAAGAGCTGCATTGGTATTAGAATCATCGCCGCCAATAATAACAATTGCGCTAATTCCTAATTTTTTACAAACATTGTAAGATTCATGGAATTGATCTTCGGTTTCTAATTTTGTTCTGCCGGAACCGATAATATCAAAACCACCGGTATTTCTGTATGCGTTAATAATATCGTCTGTGAATTCAATGTATTTACCGTCAATAATACCTGATGGACCGCCTAAAAATCCATATAATTTATTTTCCGGATTAGCATTTTTTAAAGCGTCATACAAACCTGCGATAACATTGTGTCCGCCAGGAGCCTGCCCGCCTGATAAGATAACCCCAACATTTCTAACTTCAGAATTTGAAGAAGAAGATGTTGATTTAAAAGTTACGGTTGGTTTGCCGTAAGTATTAGCAAATAATGCTTTAATTTGTTCCTGGTCTCTAACAGATTCTGTAGCAGAACCTTCTACTAATTCCAATGAATTAACACCACTCTGTAAACTTGAAGGAAGTTTTGGTTGGTATTTCAATCTCTCAATTTGTAATGGTGAAAGTTTTGTCATTTAATAATCCTCTCATTTTATATCTCTGTATACAATTTATATTTTACTACAAAAATAAAAGAGGTAAATATTAATAAGAAAAAGAGGACTGAACATAGTTAAGATTCAGTCCTCAATAATGTAAAGCGTACCAACAGAATTAACTGTCGGCATTATTTAAAAGAAAGTCTATTTTGCAGATGTTAATACGTATTTAGCCGCATTTGAAGCCGGTTCAACAGTTGCATCGTGGAACACGATTGGGAATACGTCTGTCATGTGGTTAGCATCGTTTTTAACTGCACAAGGAGTTTGAACTTCTTGGGTAGTGTCACCTTCAGTACAAGTAACTTCTTTGTTAGGAAGAGTTACACCGTTTACGTCGATAAAGCCTAAGCAAGATTCTAAAGCACCGCCAGCAGCAAGTACTGTATCAGTCATTTGTGTACCGATAGCAAGTTCGCAACCTGTAGCACTGGCGTCAAACGCTACGATAGATCCGTCTGCCAATGTATAAGCTTTATAATCTGCATAATCAGCTGAGATTGTTGCTTGTGAAACTAATTCATATTCAACTTCTGAACCGTTAGCATTACGTATTAAGTCACCAACAGTACCTTGGTATGTTTGACCTGTTAAAGTACCGTTCAAGATTGCACAGAAAGACATCTCTGTATCCGGATGTTGTTCAGCACCTGTACGGTCGCCTTCATCACAAGTAATTGTTGTACCTGCATAGTCAAAGTCGTACTGTGCTTGTGCCATTAAGCCTGCCTGGTTCAATGTTGATAATGTCTTTTTAAACTGTGATCTGAATTTTGCACCGTTGGTGTTTGCAATCAATGTAGGAATTGTCATTGCTGCAACAACGCCAATGATACCAAGGGTAATCAAAACCTCTGCCAAAGTAAAACCGAATCTTTTTGTCATAACTTTTATCCTTTCTTTGTTACTCTTATTGTATTAACCCAACTTTTTCATTAATACTTATGGATTAATAACAACTTCCTATACTTATTATGTCGTATCATGCCAAGTTTGTCAAGTGTTATTATGCTATTGTGTCATTTTTAGTCCGGAAGTATGAGATAAAATTAATAAAAAGGGGTAGAAATGGCGTTACTGAGCAAACTTTTGGGGATGAGGATAAAAGAATTACGCAAACTACGCGGCTTAACACAGGCTCAACTAGCCGAAAGTATCGGTATGGAAACAACAAACCTCTGTAAGCTCGAAAATGGCGGACAACTGCCAAAAGAGGAAAATATCGAAAAAATTGCCATAATATTAGACGTCGAATACCGTGAACTTTTTAACTTCGGACATCTAAAATCCGAAAAAGAGCTCCAGGACGAACTAATCTACATAATCAAAAACGCACCCAAAAAAGACCTTGAAATGTATTACAAAATAATAACCGCAACCGTCGAACGGGGGTAATATTCCGCTCAATAAATCTTAATAATCAAAATCCAGCAACTCCTTTGGTTCCACCCCTAACACATCAGCTATAATTTTTAATTTTGACAGGGTAATATCAGTTCGTGCGGTTTCTACCATTGCAATCATTGAACGCGAAATTCCGCTTGTAGCAAGAAAATCATCTTGTTTTATCTTCTTTTCCTGTCTAATTCTTTTTAAATTTTTTGCAAATTTTTGTAAAAAAGGCTTGTCCATTTATATATTATCAGCTACACTGACAATATATAAAATCAGTGACACTGACATGGAGGGTATAAATTTGGACAGAGTGGAAAACAGCAAAGGGTTCACACTTGCAGAAATCATTATTACACTTGGGATTATTGGTATTGTTGCAGCAATGACAATTCCTGTTTTAATATCAAAACTGCAAAAATTGCAAATTGAAGCACAAGCTAAGGAAAATTATTCAGTTATTGCGCAAGCAATGAAATTTAGCGAATATGATGAAACCGGAAGTATGGTTATCCCTTCTACGTCTATAGAAAACTCAAAAAAGTGGTTTGAGACTTTTTTAGCTCCTCACCTAAAAGTTGAACAAATATGCTATCAACAAGCCGGCTGCTGGCACAAAAAAGGGGTAGTAAAAACCTTAAACAACCAAACCCCAAACTACGAAACATCTGTCGGAGAAAATGACGCAACAATAGGTTGGGTATCATTAACTTTTAGAACCGCCAAAGGGGCGTATTTTGATATTGATATTTCCTCAGCCGGCTCAACAGGAAATACATTTGGAGTAGACACAAATTCTTCTACTATCCAATTTTATTTTGATGTAAACGGCGACAGAAAACCTAACATTATAGGCAAAGATATATATATAATGGTCTACGACACTGACAAAGGGCTTGTACCGGCAGGAGACAGTCGAACTAAAGAACAAGTTAAACAAAATTGCGAGCAAGGCAACGGTTACTGGTGTTTAAAATACCTAAAAGACAATGGTTGGGTTATAACAGATTCTGTATGGAAAAGAAAAAGATAAAAATAAGGCGCCGGATTTTCAATCCGGCGCCTTATAAATTATGCACTTAAAGATTCTTCATAAATCTTTCTAACAACTTCACGAGAGTTGCCGCTTGGTCCAATATTGATTAACGAATCAAGCGATGGAGTTGTAAACGCTAAATCAGTCAACTTATCAACATCATCAGCGCTAAATCCCATATCTGTCAACTTTTCAGGAACATCGACAGATTTTAACCAAGCATAAACTCCGTCCGCTGCTTGTTGAGCTTCTGATGGGTCGCCTGTTAAGCCCGGCACGATTGGCGCTAAGACTTCTGACAATGTTGCGGCTCTGTCCTTATATATAGTTTTAACAACTGCCGGCAGCAGGATTGCCAAACCTAAACCATGTGCTAATTCCGGTTTTACTGCACTTAACGGATGTTCTAAAGCGTGAGTGTAGTGAAGTAAGCCGTTATCAAAACTTACCCCGCCCATCATTGCTGCATAAGCCAAGAAATATCTTGCTTCTAAATCTTCAGGGTTAGCAATTGCTTTTGGCAAGTATTTTGCAACAAGCTCTACTACTTGTTTGGCAAGCTCAATTGAATAAGGTGAAGCAACAAGTGATGTTGCTGCTTCTACAACGTGATTAACCGCATCGATTGAAACATATCTTGTCTGTTTTGGTGACAATTTTGTCATCAATTGCGGGTCATCAATCGCATAAGCAGGATAAATACAATCGTATGCAATTGCAGGTTTAAAATTCTTTTCAAGGTTTGTTACAACCGCAAACCTATTAGTTTCAGTACCTGTGCCGTGAGTTAAATTAATTGAAATAATCGGTGCAGCCTTTGTCGGAGCAAAAGTAAAATCATAAAGCTCTTCCGCTGTTTTATCCGGATATTCTAACAAAATTGCAACTGATTTTCCGGCGTCTGTTGGTGAACCTCCGCCGATTGCGATTACGGCTTTTGCTCCAAAATCTTTTGCAAGTTTAAATGCGTCGTTTACGTGATGTGTGTTAGGGTTTGGGGTTACCTGGTCATAATTAACATAACCTATTCCGTTATCTTTCAAGGCTTTTTCAACAACATCCCAGGCACCGGTTGCCTTGTAAGCGTTTCGCCCGGACATTACGATAACTTTGTCAACTCCCTTTGATTTAACATCTTTTAAAATATCATCAATTTTATGAATTGCGCCAACGCCAAAGTAAACGTTAGTTCTTGTACGGATTTCACGCACTTCATTAATATTAATGTCTTTTTCCCACATAATAAACTCTCCTTTCATTAAACCATTTACAGAAAAATTATAAGGCGTTAAAAATATATTTTCAAGCGGGGATTAGATTTCAAAATTTTTTAAATTATCAGAAATATTGTTTTCCACATTGTCAAGCAATTCAGACACACTCCAGTCAAATCCGGCAGCAAGACGTTTTAGCATAACAAGATTAGGAATTCTTATCCCGTTTTCAATCCGGCTTAAAGTTGCACAGGGAACATCGGTTTCATAAGAAAAAATTCTAAGGCTTTTTTTAGCAACACTTTGCCTAAGAAGTTTAAGGCTTTTGCCGAATTCTTTTATGTATTCCTGTTCCTTTTGTGCTGCGTTGATTAAACCTTTACTTGACATATCTAAATTATAAAGTTATCATATACCTACAGTGTTTCCATATGGGAACATGCTTATTAAGGAGGTATCTATGAAAAGACAAGCTTTTACATTAGCTGAAACGCTTATTACATTAGGGATAATCGGGGTTGTTGCGGCAATAACAATTCCTATGCTTCAAACAAAACTTCAAGAAATTCAAACCGTATCAAGGCTGAAAGAAACTTATTCCATTCTGTCTCAAGCAATAAAATTAGCAGGCGAAGATTACGGTTACCCGGAAGAATGGGGGCTAACAGGACGAAATGCAGAAAGTACACAAATTATTGCACCTAAAATTATACCTTACATAAAAGTGGCTGTTGATTGCGGGTTAGGTTCCGTAAATAATGATAAATGTTTTCCGGACAGTACTTTAAGATTAAACGGAACAAGCTCAAGTTCATCAACATTCGACAGTAAAAAATACTATATCAGTCTGTTAAACGGGACATCAGTTGCAATTGAAAGTGCAGCTATAGTCAACGACATATATATGTATTTTTTAGTAGACACAAACGGCACTGCAAAACCTAACACATGGGGCAAAGATATATTTGAATTTTCCTACAGACCTATACTAGGACTTGTACCTTCCGGACACCCTGATTTTAACAATACATATAAAGAGACTTGCGCAAATATAAGCGGAACAGGATATGGTTGTGCTTATTATGTTTTAAATTTTGGTACAATGGACTATCTTAAAAAGAAATAATCCTTAAATTTTAACAAATTTTACAAAAATTGCCCGAATGTACAATGCTGAGCATGTTTGTTTTATAATTCAAATTAAGAGGTTATAATTTGAAACACTCAAGACTTACATTACTGATATTTATAGCGCTTATATTAGGTGTGTTATTTGGTCATTTTGCCCCGCATTTGGCTGTAAAAATGCGCGCATTTGCACTCATTTTCCTACGCATGGTAAAAATGATTATCGCACCTTTGTTATTCGCGACGCTCGTTACAGGTATTGCCGGTCATGGCGATACTAAAAAACTTGGCAAAATCGGGATTAAAACAATAATCTATTTTGAAGTTGTCACAACATTAGCGCTAATTATCGGGCTTACAATGGGGAATATCTTCAACCCGGGCAAAGGCTTTGTCACAGGCACTGTTGCAAACCCCGAACTGTTAAAAGAAGCCGGCTTAATGGCTGTAACAACTCCGCATACCTCAATATCAGAAATGATTGTCAATGTTTTCCCGACAAGTATTGTGCAGGCAATGTCAGAAGGAAACTTACTGCAAATTGTTGTATTTTCAATATTTATGGCAATTGCGATATGCGCGGTAGGCGAAAAAGCAAAACCTGTTATGGACGTTTTGCATTCGGTTTCACAGATTATGTTCAAATTTACAGAATACGTAATGTATTTTGCACCGCTTGGTATTTTTGGCGCTATCGCCTCAACTGTTGGGATGAACGGGTTATCAATTCTTAAAAACTACGCAAAAATAATATTTTCACTATACACAGCGCTTGCCGTATTTGTTCTGATAGTATTTTTTATCGCTTGCAAATACGCGCGGATATCGTTCAGAAGTTTGTTAAAAGCAATTCAGGAACCCGCGATTTTAGCATTCTCAACTGCTAGTTCAGAAGCAGCTTTTCCAAAAGCAATCGAAATTATGGAGCGGTTTGGTGTTCCTCAAAATATCGTAAGTTTTGTTATGCCAACCGGTTACACGTTTAACCTTGACGGAAGTACGCTCTACCTTGCAATGGCGGTTATTTTCTCATCTCAAATTTGCGGAATAAATCTTGATATTAACCAACAAATACTTATGATGCTTGCACTTATGCTCACTAGCAAAGGAATTGCAGGTGTTCCAAGGGTTTCACTCGTCGTACTTGCCGGAACGCTTTCAAGTTTTAACATTCCGATTATAGGTGTTGCAATTTTGCTTGGCATCGACCAAATTCTTGATATGGGTAGAACTACAGTTAACCTTGTAGGAAACTGTGTTGCAACAGTTGTTATTGCACGTTGGGAAAATGAATTTAATTATGATAAAATGAAATTATTTTTAAAAGAAACCGATGAAGAAAAATCAGATTTTAACTTCGGCGGTATAAAAAAGATTTGTGATAAAGTAACTAAAACAGAGGGATAAATTATGGCAGAAACGACTAAAACTGAGTACAAAAACACTCTTAATTTGCCTCAAACAACCTTAGCAATGAGAGCAAATGCAACAGTCAGAGAGTTAGAAATCCAAAAATTTTGGGAAGAAAATAAAATCTATGACAAAATGACCTCAAATAAAGACAAGACAAATGCTTTTATATTGCACGACGGACCACCTTATTTGAGTTCTGAAAAAATCCACGTCGGTACTGCTTTAAATAAAATTTTAAAAGACATTCTAATCAAATACAAATCAATGCAAGGATTTTACGCACCGTATGTTCCGGGTTATGACGGACACGGACTGCCGATTGAAAACGCGGTAGTAAAAAACATCAAAGGCGGACGCCACGCCATCTCAGAAGTTGAATTGCGAGCAAAATGCAGAGAATTTGCACACAAAAACCTCAAAGGTCAAGAAAATGAATTCAGACGTCTAGGGGTTTTAGGCAATTGGGAAAAACCTTACCTCACAATTGACCCGCAATACGAAGCTGAACAAGTAAGAGTTTTTGGGGAAATGTACAAAAAAGGTTACATTGAAAAAGGTTTAAAACCTGTTTACTGGTGTGCAGCATGCGAAACCGCGCTTGCAGAAGCAGAAGTCGAATACGCAGACCACACATCAACATCTATTTATGTAAGGTTTAAATTTGATGATGAAGCGGTTAATAAAATAGAAAAACTAATTAACCTTCCAAACAAAAACGTTTACGCAATCATCTGGACAACAACACCATGGACAATTCCTTCAAATATGGCTATTTCAATGCACCCAAGGTTTGAATACAGTTTCTTTAGCTACAAAGACAGCGTTTATGTTGCAGCAACCGAACTTTTAAGTTCATTCCTAAAAGATGTTGAATGGGATGAAGCGGACATAAAAATCCTTGGAACTTGTAAAGGGCAGGATTTAGAACTTTTAAATACACAACATCCGCTTGTAGACAGAAAATCACCAATAATTCTAGGTGAACACGTAACACTTGATGCCGGTACAGGTTCAGTTCACACTGCACCGGGTCATGGTCTTGAAGACTACGAGGTGGGATGTAAATACAATATTGAGGTATTTTCACCGCTTGACGGACAGGGAATTTGGACAGATGTTGTAGGAATTCCGGAACTTGTTGGGGTACCTTACTACAAAGGCAATTCAATGGTTATTGAAATGCTTCAAAATTGCGGAGCGTTACTAATGCAGCAAGATATCCAACACAGTTACCCGCACTGCTGGAGATGTAAAAAACCGGTTATTTACCGCGCAACACCGCAATGGTTTGTAAAAGTTGACAAATTCAGAGATGAAACACTTAACGCAATCCACGGAGTAAAATGGATTCCTGCAAGCGGAGAAAACAGAATTGGTAACATGGTTGAAAGCCGCACAGATTGGTGCATTTCCCGCCAGAGAGCATGGGGTGTGCCAATTCCGATTTTCTACTGTGAAGACTGCGGTGAAGTCATCTGCACAGATGAAACAATTGAAAACGTTGCAAAAATCTTTGATAAAGAAAGTTCAGACGCTTGGGTAAAATATTCAGCAGAAGAACTTCTTCCGCAAGGTTTTGTATGTCCAAAATGCGGCAAAACTCACTTCAGAAAAGAAAAAGACATAATGGATGTCTGGTTTGATTCTGGAGTTTCTTGGCGTGCGGTAGTTGAAAAACGAGCAGAAGAACTTGGGCACACACCTGTTGATATGTATCTGGAAGGCTCTGACCAACACAGAGGCTGGTTCCAATCTTCACTTTTAACATCAATTGCAACTCAGGGCAAAGCACCTTATAAACAGGTTTTGACACACGGTTTTGTGTTTGGCGAAGACGGACGCAAAATGTCTAAATCACTTGGCAACTACATCAGACCGGACGATATTATCAAAAACTACGGCGCTGATATATTAAGACTTTGGGCTGCCTCAGTTGATTACAGAAACGACATCAAAATCGGAAACAACATCATCGGACAACTAACAGAAATATTCAAAAAAACTCGTAACACTGCAAGATTTTTGAGCGGAAACCTGTTTGACTTCGACCCTGCCGTTGATTATGTTGAGTATGACAAACTTAAAAATATTGATAAGTTTGCTTTGCACAAATTAAATAAACTAATCGCTGAAGTCACAGAAGCATTTGAGAACTATGAATTCTACAAATATTTCCAATGCTTACAAAACTTTGCGGCAAACGATTTAAGCTCATTCTACCTTGATATTGTAAAAGACAGATTGTACACAGCAGGCAAAAAATCACTTTCGCGCAGAGCATGCCAGACAGTTTTATATGAAAACCTTATGGCGCTTGTCCGAATGCTTGCACCTGTAATGCCTCACCAGGCAGAAGACATATGGCAAAATATTCCGGATGTTCAAAAAGGCGGTCTGGTAAGTATCTTGCTGGCTGATTGGGCAAAAGTTAATGACAAATGGAATAACCAAGAATTAGAAGAAGAATTCGGTAAAATTCTCAAATCCCGCGAGGTTGTATCCCGCGCAATAGAACCATTAAGAGCTGACAAAAAAGTAGGAAGCTCATTAGAAGTTGCGGTTTGGGTTAAAGCAGACGATGATACAGCGTTAAAAGCAAACGAAAATGACCTTGCTGATATTTATATCGTGTCACAGGCAGCTCTAACAAATGAGGCACCAACAGAAGTTCTGAATGAACACAACGAAGAGGGGTACACTGTATGGGTAACCAAAGCTCAAGGCGAAAAATGCACAAGATGTTGGAAATACCGCCAACTTAACAACGACGGCATATGTTCAGATTGTGAAGAAGCAGTAAAATAAACAAAAATCCCTCTATAAAGAGGGATTTTTTTATTGAAGCATTTGCAATCCTGTCTTACCGCCTTTTTCTCTATATGAGCAACCACTTTGTTTTATATATAACTTTGAACCGGATTTGTCAGACATTATCATAAATGCAAAAATATCATATCCCCATTTATTAGGTTTTTTATTCCCGTTTATATCAATAAAAAATATTTTTGGATAAGTTGTAGGCAACGGGTTATAAAATCCGATAATAGTTCCGTCTGCTAATACCCAAGCCGGATTGCTGTTAAGAATATTATTTGTTAAAAAACCCGCACAACCACCCTTCATCTCATCGCTTAATTCATTACCGTCATTGTTATCTTCATAAACCTTGTCAAGACCTTTATAATTTGGAATACAGCCATTTTTATATGCTTGATTTTCACATATATGAGAAACTTTTAATACTGTTTTCAATTCTTCATACAAGGCAGTACATTGTGCCGGGTCCGCCAGACCTTGGTTATATCCCGTACTTTCAATATAGTAACAGTCATATATTGTATCATTTTTCTCATAAACAAGCTTCAGAGCCTGGTTCATCGTACTGACAGCTTCTTTGTATTGCTGTTTTAAAACAATCCACCTAATCTGTGACATCAATGTAGGAATTGTCATGGCAGCGACAACACCAATGATACCAAGGGTTATTAAAACCTCAGCCAGCGTAAACCCTTTAGTGGAGAGCTTTAACGGTGCCCCCCCCCCCGTTTTTCAAGCTATGATTGAATTTTAACATATTATACTCTCCTTTTGTTTGTACAAAATAAGTTTAGCATTTTTTACAAATTTTGTAAAGTTATGATTTGAGTTTTAAGTTTTATTGCTGAATTATTTGCATAATAATGTTTTTGGTATATCATTATATTGGTTACATTAGCCTGATAGGTTCAGCCCTAGTCGGCGGTGTTTGATAAAGTTTTAGAGCTTTATTTGCCCCGATGAGGCTTTGCAGCCCGTAGTACAACACATAAACATAAGGAGAAAACCGATGCCAACAGCATCTATGATTGAACTTTTAGAAGCAGGTGTACACTTCGGACACCAAACTCAAAGATGGAACCCTAAAATGAAACCGTATATTTACGGTGCTAGAAACGGGATTTACGTTATTGACTTGAGAAAAACTACTGATTTATTGGATGAAGCATACAATTTAATCAGAGACTACGCCGCAAAAGGCAAAAATGTTTTATTTGTAGGAACAAAAAAACAAGCTGCAGAAGTTGTTGCAGAAGAAGCTGCTCGTTCAGGCGCTTACTACATCAACAGAAGATGGTTAGGCGGCATGCTTACTAACTTTGAAACAATCAGAGGCAGAGTTAATAAATTAAAAGAAATGGAAGAGTTCATTTCTAACGGTTATATTGACAAACTTCCGAAAAAAGAAGTTGCACAAATTAACAGACAACTTGCTAAATTATCTAAAACTTTAGGCGGTATCAAGGAAATGAGAGGATTACCGGACGTAATCTTTATCGTTGACCAGGCAAAAGAAGAAATCGCTATTAAAGAAGCTAACAAATTAGGTATTCCTGTTGTATGTTTAGCTGATACAAACGCTAACCCTGACGGCATTAACTACATTATCCCTGGTAATGACGATGCTATCAGATCTATCAAATTGATTACATCTAAACTGGCAGACGCTGTTTTGGAAGGTAAACAATTGAGAGAAAACAAGGCAAACGAAGCTAAAAAAATCGAAAAGATTTCAGCAGAAGATGCCGGTGTAACTGAAGAAGTTAAGACTGAAGAAACTGTATAGTCTTCCTAAAAAAGAAGGAGAAAATAAATGAATATTACAGCTCAAATGGTAAAAGAATTACGCGACAAAACAGGTGCAGGCATGATGGATGCTAAAAAAGCGCTTGTTGAAGTTGACGGTGATATGGAAAAAGCACAAGAAGTTTTGCGCCAAAAAGGTATCGCATCTGCTGAAAAGAAAATGGGCAGAATTGCAGCAGAAGGCAGAGTTGATTCATTCGTTTCAGATGATTGCGGCGCTTTGATTGAAGTAAACTGCGAAACTGACTTTGTTGCTAAAAATGACGAGTTCAAAACTTTAACCGCTAATATGGCAAAACACGTTGCTGAATTAAATCCGGCAAGCGTTGAAGAGTTCCTAGCTTCAACATGCCCTGATTGCGGCAAAGTTGTTGAAGACGCGCTAAAAGAAAAAATCGCTTCTATCGGTGAAAAAATCACTGTAAGACGTTTTGTAAGATATGAAGGCGCCGTTGCTTCATACATTCACAACGGAAAAATCGGTGTTTTACTAAACGCTGACAAAAACGATGCTGAATTATTGAACGACATCTGCTTACATATCGCTTCAAGCGCTCCAAAATTCGTTTCAAGAGAAGAAATTCCTCAATCTGTTATTGATGAAGAAACAAGAATTGAAATGGGTAAAGAAGACTTGTTGAAAAAACCTGAAAACATCAGAGCTAAAATTGTTGAAGGCAGAGTAAACAAATTAATGTCAGAAAGATGTTTGCTTGAACAACCGTTTGTTAAAGACCCTAACCAAACAATTGCACAATTGATTGAAGGCAAATTAACAATCAAAGCATTCACAAGATACGAATTAGGCGAAGGTCTTGAAAAACGTCAAGACAACTTTGCAGAAGAAGTAATGAGCCAAATTCACGGTTAATTACTCAAATAGACAACAAAAATCCCGAAGAATTTAGTTTCTTCGGGATGTTTTAATATTTATTCTCCGCGCAACGCTTTCAATGCTGCAAGTTCTTTTTGGTAAGGCGAAATCGAATTGACTTTTTCTATGATACCCGGCAATTTTTCAATCACATAGTCAATCTCGTCTTCTTTAGTAAATCTGCTTAAACTCCAGCGGACACTTCCATGGATTGCCGTAAACGGAACATTCATTGCTCTGAGCACATGGCTTGGTTCAAGTGAACCTGATGTACAAGCAGAACCGGATGAGGCGCAAATGCCAAGGTCTGAAAGGTGAAGTAAAATCAATTCACCCTCTATGTATTCAAACCCGATATTTGTAGTGTTCGGAACTCTTTGGGCTGCTCCGGTATTCAGTCTTGCATTGTAAATTCGGCTAACAATACCTGTTTCAAGTTTATCTCTCAACCTTTTAATTTCGGTTGCTTCGTAGTTTAAGCCATCAATTGCAAGTTCTGCTGCTTTTGCAAGCCCTGCAATATACGGAGTATTTTCAGTTCCGGCACGTTTGCCGCGTTCCTGGTGACCGCCAATGATTAGCGGAGTAATCATTGTTTTTGAATTAACATAAAGTGCGCCTATTCCCTTTGGTGCGTGGAATTTGTGTCCTGAAATACCCAGTAAATCAATTCCTGCTGCCTGAACATCAATCGGAATTTTTCCCGCTGCCTGAACCGCATCTACAAAGAATTTTGTCTCTTTATTTTTTGATTTAATGATTTGCGAAATTTTTTCAATCGGGTTAATAACACCGGTTTCGTTGTTTGCCCACATGATTGAAACAAGCGCTGTATCTTCATTTATCGCCGCGTCGAGCTCTTCCAGATTAAGTTCACCGTTTGAGTTTACTCCGATATAATCAACCTTGTAGCCCTGTTTTTCAAGTGCTTTATAAAGGTTTAACACACACGGATGCTCAACTGCTGAGGTTATTATGTGTTTTCTGGTTTTATTGTAGTTTAAAACACCACGAATTGCAGTATTCGCACTTTCAGAACCGCAAGAAGTAAAGATTATTTCTTTTTCACTCTGCGCATTTACAAAATCTTTTATCACTCCGCGCGCTTGTTTGATTGCATCTGCTGATTTTTTTGCAAAATTATACATACTGGACGGGTTTGCGTATTCTTCTTTAAAATACGGCAGCATGGCTTCCAAAACCCGTTCATCAACCTTTGTTGTCGCGTTATTATCTAAATATATAAGTTTATTTGTCATATTATTTTACCTCAATAAGAGTAATATCAGTGCCCAAAGAATCTTTGAGAACTTTTTCAGCAAAATTTTTCAACGTCATGGTTGAATTTTTACAACCTGAACAACGACCTTTTAATTTGACATAAATACTTTTATTTTTAATATCAATAAGTTCAATATCTCCGCCGTCTTTTTGAAGTTCCGGAGAAATTTGAGTTTCAATAATATTATTAACTTTTAAAATCCACTGAGTTGGCGTAAGTTTTTCAATTTCGGTTTTCTGTTTGTTGTAGTAAGTGTCAATAATATCTTGAATAGCGCCTTTACACTTGCCGCAAGCGCCGCCGGCTTTTGTGTAATTTGTAACTTCTTCAACTGTTTTTAAACCGTTTTGCTTAATCGCGTCCCAAATTAGGTTTTCAGTTACCTGAAAACAAGTACAAACCATTTTTTCTTTTTTCTCAGTGCCGTAATGTTCGTCCAAGATTTCATCTAAATCAACGTAACCGTCTGCTGAGTAATTCTTTAGCGCGTCTTCAAGTGCTTCATAACCCATAACAGAACAGTGCATTTTTTCAGGCGGTAACCCGCCAAGTTCATCTGCTATATCTTTGTTTGTAATCTTTCTGACTTCATCAACAGTTTTTCCTATAATCATCTCTGTCAAAATGCTTGAACTTGCAACTGCTGAGCCACAGCCAAAAGTCTGAAATTTAGCATCTGTTACAATATTATCTTTTATTTTTAAATATATTTTTAATTGGTCACCACATGTCAAAGAACCCGCAACACCAACCGCATCAGGGTTCTCAAGCGAACCGACATTGCGCGGGTTTCTGTAATGATCCATAACCTTTTCTGAATAATCCCACATAGTTTTACCCTTTCTATCTTCCTATATTTTAACCCAAAAATAGATATTATAAAGGAAAGTTAATTATTATTTAATTTTTAACTCTGCTTCAGATGTTTGATATGTTTCCAAACATAAATTCCGCCAAGAATTAAACATGCCAGAACAATTACAATATCAAACTTATGCCAGACAGATTTCAGCTTGTCTAAGTGTTCGCCAAGTTTTACACCAACATACACAAGAATATAACTCCAAATAAGCGAACCTAAAAATGTTAAAGTAAAAAATGTACGTTTTCTGGCTTTTAAAATACCGGCAGGAAGTGAAATAAACGTTCTTATAACAGGAAGCATTCTGCAAATAAAAAACGCCCAATCACCGTATTTATCAACCCATTTATCAGCATCATCCAAATCTTTTTTAGATACTAGCAGATATTTTCCGTATTTTTCAAAAAATTTTCTCCCGCCGAAATATCCAAGATAATAAGACGGTACAGAACCGATTACACATCCTACAGCGCCTGCAATTGCCGCTGCATGAAAACCCATTTCACCTTTTGATACCAGATATCCCGCAAACGGTAAAACAGCCTCACTTGGCAGCGGAATATTGCATGATTCAATTGCCATTAAAAGCGCAATTCCCGGTGCTCCCATTGCGCTGATTACACTTTCTATCCAGCCTATAAGAGCTGATAATATACTATCCAACATTTTTTTCTCCCTAAAATTTACTATGTAAGTATATCATAAAGTTGTTAGTAAATCATTTAGATTTAATCATCAATAAGTTTAAATTTATCAGGAAGTCTTTTTGTCACCTCATCAACAAACTCCGGAAAACTCATCCCCAAAGCTTCAACAAGTTTCCATAAAGTCGTAATCTGCACATCTCTTTTACCTTTTTCAACTTGAGCAATAGAACTGTTAGAAATATCATACTCATATCCAAGCAGCAAGATACCTTTGTTAAGCTTCTGCCGCTTTTCTTTTAATAACTCGCCAATAACTTCAAGCAATAAAGCTTTTTTATCATCTTTTTGTTTCTTCATATTTACAATTCTAATTAGATATGGTATTCTGATTATATCTAATTAGTTATAGTTAATAGGAGATTGGTATGAGAAAATTTCAAAAAGCGTTCACATTAGCAGAGGTGCTAATTACACTGGGGATAATAGGAGTAGTGGCGGCAATAACAATACCGGGGCTTATAGCCGAACACCAGAAAAGAACAACTGTTACAAAATTGCAAAGAGCAATTTCTGTTTTAAATCAGGCATACAAATTATCCTTTGATGATGTAGGAGAACCAAGTATTGAAGAATCTTACAACATGGGTGCTGAAGAATATTTCAATACATATTGGGCACCTTATATAAAGACTGCACATATTTGCAAAACTTATAAAGATTGTGGATTAAGCAGTAATACCCCCTGGAAAACTCAAAATGGAAACATTGTTTCCACTAATGCGGTTGCACCAACAGCCAGAACAACTTTCTACACTTTAGACGGTTTTTTGTATGTAATTCTCATAGGCGGTGGTGGCAGTACTCCTGGTTCATACGTACCAATAAAGTGGTTAATGGTTGATATAAACGGTTCCGCTAAACCAAATACCGTAGGTAAAGACTTATTTTATCTGACAAGAGTAGAAGATGACGGCGCCGGTATTCAACCTTTTGGGTATAATTTTTCTGACACGACAATAAAAAGTATGTGTACAAAAAGCTCTGGCAAGTGCTGTGCCGAAAAAATCCGACGCGGAGGCTGGAAAATAGAAAAAAATTATCCGTGGTAAACAAAAAAAGGACAAATGAATATCATTTGTCCTTTTTTATTTTGTTATAAAACAAAACTATTTGCCGTTTACAACAGTTTTGAATTTTTTACCAGCTGAGAAAGCAGGAACTGTTTTTGCAGGAATTTTTAATTCTTTACCGGTTTGTGGGTTTCTGCCAGTTCTAGCAGCTCTTTTGCGTGGTTCAAATGTACCGAAACCAACTAAAGTTACTTTTTTACCTTTAGCAACTGTTTTTTGAATAGTTTCAACTAATGAAGATAAAACTTCAGAAGCTTCTTTTTGTGTAACATTTGCTTTTTTAGAGATTTCTTGTACTAATTCTTCTTTGTTCATAATAAAACTCCTTCTTTTTATGTACAAGTTTATTATATAAAAAACTGCAAAACATGCAAGCATTTTAACGAAATTTAACACTTTTTAACCTAAAAAACATCCTAATGTAGGATATTAGGTTATTTAAGCCGCGATTTTCATTGTTAGAAAGGGGTTTTAGGTCATTTATTCACCGTAAATGTCTAACAATTGGTCAAGCCGCACTCCAAGTGCGGCTGCAATATTTGCAACAACAAGAATTGTAGGGCATGTTTTTGCATTTTCTATGCGGTAAAGATGCTGAGGGGTTATGTCAGCTTGTTCTGCCAAAAACTCCTGTGAAAAATGATTTCTGGCGCGCTCGACCCTGATATTTTCCGCCAATTTTTTCAATACATAATCCCGACTGAACATTTTAATATTGTAACGTGTTTGACATTGGATTATTACATCATATAATTTAATTAATGAACATATATGTTCACATTTTAAAATTTTAATTTTAACTATAACAATTAACAATTTTGGATACAAATAGCGGGAAACATGTAATCGAACCCGCTTTTATTTTGCAGAAATTACTTTTCCAAAAGTACGACAGCATTAGCTTCTATAGCCAATTTTTGACCTACGGCGTCCAGTTTTTCCTTTGTTTTAGCTTTAATTGACAAATTTTCAGGGGCAACTTCTAAAATCCGGCACAAAACATCCTTCATTTTCGGAATATACGGCATCATTTTCGGAGCTTGCGCAATGATATTGCTGTCAATATTTACAATCGTATACCCGCGCTTTTTTATTAGCTCATAAACATGTTTTAACAAAATTGTGCTGTCAATATCTTTATATCGAGGGTCAGTATCAGGAAAAAGCGTTCCGATATCGTCAAGCGCTAACGCGCCAAGCATTGCATCAATTAAAGCATGAATTAATACATCAGCATCTGAATGCCCAAGCAATCCTTTTTCATGGGTAATTTTTACCCCGCCGATAATTAAATCGCGTCCTTCAATAAGTTTATGAATATCGTATCCGATACCAATTCTGTACATATTATAATTATACCATATTTTTGAAACATATGCTATAATTATAAAAAAAAGGATTACAATAATGCCAAACCAAGATTTTACAGGAATGGGCACAGTCACCAAACGCCAGGTATCAACGCCTGTTCAAACAACAACCCAAGTTCCAACCCAATATGAAAATGATTACGGACTTCCGTTTTACTACAACATGTCTCCGTCGTTTGCAATTCTTATGATTACCATAGGGGTACTTTTACTGTTCGGTCAACTTCTTGGTCCCTTGATTTTACTTTTCTTTGTAAATAAACAGAAAAAATACATGTGCAAAAAATGTCACAGAAAATTTTGGAGAGAAGGACGAAACCCTAAAGTGTGCGACTTTTGCGGCGGGGAAGTTATTCAGATTAAAAACGAAGGCGTGCATGACAAAACGGATTTAAGTCCATAACTTAATCGGTATTGGCTTCCAATATCTTGAAATAAGGATTTTTTGTCATGGGCAACTGTTTTTTATAGTATTCATCTACACTGAAAACCGCTGCAATTGCTTTATCAATCCGGCGACAGCTATCTACCATATCTAAATATGCAATTGTTGTTATTATTGAAAGTAGTAAAAAGAAATATCGTTTTTTCATAGGGTTATGATATTTCATAAATATGACTTTTTATCCGACAAAATAGTAATTCTTAAAATTTTGTAATAAACTGACAAATTTTAGTATAAATATGTTTTTAAATTAATATGATTAAACCGATAAAAGTAGTAGAACAAATTGCAAGTAATGCACCGAAAGTAGTAACAGCAGTAACAGATGCCGTAAGTGAAAAAGCTCCAAAAGCGGTTGAAAATTTGCCTCAAGCCAGCGGAGAACTGTTACAGGCTTACCGCGGGATTAAGCCTGGTAAGTTATTCCAGAGTTTTACTGAGTTTGTAGATAACTTTAAAAATAGGCTTGCAGGATTTCAAGACGAATTGCCGGAAGCTTTGTACAGAAAACTTCTGGCATGTGTTGAAGACAAGAATTTTTCTTTAACCAAAACATTATCTGAGTATTATTCAGGTTTGAAAAAATGTACAAGCCTTGATGATGTTCGCAAAATGTATCCTGAAATTAAACTTCCTGATGAAACGCCATTACAGATTGTTACCAAAGATATTAAAGGTGTTATCGGTGAAAGAACATGTGCAACACTTAGAAGTATCACTGACCCTGAAGCACAGAAAAAATTCTTTAACACGGCATTTGATGATATGATGTCAGAACAGATTAAAAAATCAGATGTTTATCCGGAAATTTTGAAAATACGTGACAGCATCAGAGAAGAAATTCTTGCCGGTAAATTTTCCGGAACACCTAGAAATCCGCTTGCAAAGCCGGAAGTTGCCGGAACATATTTTAAATACGGCAACAATCCGCAGGTTAATATTCTTTTGAGATTTTTACAAACGGATTATGATGCTGTAATGCTTGATATTTTAAGACAGAACTACATTGATGGAAAAAATATCACGGAAATTGTTGTAAAAACACCGGCTTATGATTTTATGGCGCAGAATGTCAAAAGAAGACATCCGTTTGGCATTCTTGACAAAAATTTAAAACAACTTTTGGCTAATACTGAAAAATCAGCAAAAGAATTTGAAGAACTGAAAAACCTTAGCAAAACAGAAATCAGCTCAAGAGTTATGACAGAAACCTGGAAAAAGAGCGGACTTCGTAGAGATTTAGGTAATGAAACAGCTTATAAAAAAGACTGGAGCCTTGTTAAAGCCGTCTGGCAAAAAACAATGTTCCCTGAAACAACTTACTACCCAACAGAAAAACTGATTGATTCATATCTTCTAACAATGTATCAAGCCGGAAAACGCGACGTAGACGCGGTTAATCCATTGTTGAAATATTTAGATAATCCGAATATGGATAAAACAAAAATAAGTCTTTTAAAACGGCTTTATCACAGCATGCGTACAATGGACATGAACAAATCTGTTTTGAATAGTCAGGGATTTAAAGATTTCAAGGCTAAATTTGACACAGACGCAATGGCAAAAACTCTTGAAGGAATAGAAGAACACTATAAGAACGCATTTTTCAAACGTTTCTGGACAGATGAGCGCAAGTTAAGATTTACTCAGGCACTTAATCAAAATCGCGAAATTGCAAAAGAAAATATTGAACTTTCGGACAGTATTTTGATTGACGCAATGAACAAGCTTTACAGTGCAGAGGTGTAATCTTGCACCATGCCTGATTTTTTGCTAAACTCTTTTTAACCGGAGGGGCAGCAAATGTCTATTGATTTAGTTAGAAAATATTTAAGCAAATTCGGTAAAGATGGAGATATTATTGAACTTGACCAATCCAGTGCAACAGTTGAACTTGCAGCAAAAGCACTCGGGGTTATTCCGGCAAGAATTGCAAAAACTCTGTCTTTCAAAGTAGATAACGGCTGCTTATTAGTTGTGACAGCCGGAGATACCAGAATTGACAACAAAAAATTTAAAGAATTTTTCCGAACAAAAGCAAAAATGCTAACTCCGAATGAAGTTATTGACTTTACAGGTCATGCAATCGGCGGGGTTTGCCCGTTTGGATTAACAACCCCTGACATCAAAATATACTGTGATAAATCAATGCAACGCTTTGAAACAGTATTTCCGGCCTGCGGCAGCAGTAATTCAGCAATAGAACTAACCTGTGAAGAATTGTTCCATATTTCAAATTGCAAGGAATGGGTTGACGTTTGCAAATATTAAACACAAAAAAGACCTCTTTAGGTCTTTTTTAAATGGTGCCGATGGCCGGGGTCGAACCGGCACGAGGTTGCCCTCACAAGATTTTGAGTCTAGCACGTCTACCAATTCCATCACATCGGCTTATTCGTGATTGTATGTTTATCATAACTTAAAAATATTATTTTTCAAGAACTTTTTGAAATTATACCGCCGGATTTTCCATACTCAAACGGCGGATATTAAAATTCATAAAACATAAGATAAAATTTGTATGAAAAAACTTATTTACATTTTAACGATTTTTATCTTATTTACAAGTGAAGCTTTTGCAACAACCTTCACTGGCGGGGTTTCAAAAGTCGGACAACAGGCAAGCAATCAGGTCGTAGATTCTACAACAGGGCAAGCTGTTGAGTTTGCAAAAGTTTCTATTCCTCAAAAAAATTACAGAACATACACAGACGCAAACGGAAATTTTGAGTTACCAAAAATCCAAATTACTCAGCCAACTATTATGAATGTTGAAAAAGAAGGCTACAGACCGTTTTCACTTACTATTAACAACGGGGAAAGTCTTTCTAATCCTATGAAAATCGAAATTGCAAAAAGTGAAGCGGCAGATATTGCACTTGACACGCAAATTTTGCACCTTGGGGATGACAGTTTTTCAAAAAACTCTGCTAACGCTTCTGATTTTCGACTGAAATCAATTGGACCTTATTATTCAAAAGACTTTATCATGACCCAAAACGCAAAACAGAGTTCAAACTACCTTGTAATCGGTTCAATTGTAGGGCTTGATACAAAGCTTGCAAAATCAATGGGGCAAAACAGGATTAAAACCGCATACTCAAGCCCTGCAGAAGTCTACTTTAACGGTAAAATGATAGGACAACTCCACGTAAACGGAGACGGGCAGCGGATAAAAATTCCAAATTCGCTAATTCTGGCAGATAAGCCTAACCAGATTACAATCAAAACAGGACAAAATCTCATGCCAAGCGACCACATTGACTACGATGATATCGAGATTATGAACCTTTCGATTTTAAGCGAATAACAACAAAATAAATCTCATCAAGTTTAAGGATTATATATCACAATACCAGAACCATTAGTACAGGAACCATTAGCACAAATCTTTGTCTTGCTAATTGACGAACTCATACACATATGCTCTGTTCCGTTTGTAAATGTCACCATTATACTACTTCCCGGAGTAGTACGACTTAAAGTATATTCAACCTGGCTCCCATATGAAACAGGAGAGGTAACATGCCCGCAATATGAATGATTTACACAGCTTTCGCTTTCATATATTTGTTGAATACGTTCACAGTATGGAGTTACATTCATGGAAGCAGAAACATCTGACTGAAAACTACCATATAAGAGTGACATTTTTATATCTTTTGTCATATCACTAAATTTATAATTATTAGATAGTGAAAAACTACATTTTATTTCATTTGTGCTAGAGTTGACATAATTAGCGCAACTAATATATAAGTACATCTTAGGTTTACAAGTTGCATTGCTGTTTTTAATACTGTCAAACGTACAGCAATGATGAGTATTTGAGGTTATGCTGGATAAATTTGCTTCACAGCAGGTTAAATCCCATTCGTTTGAATTTGATGAACAATCCGGAGGGCAATCCGGCAAAGTTCCACAGCCACATGTTTGACCTTCACATGGGTCACAATCAGGAAGCGTGCCACAACCGCAAGTCTTTCCCTCGCATGGGTCTTCACCGTCTTGGATTGGCGTAAATTCCGTTTCTAATACCGCTGCTACTTCTGTGTTTCTCCCCGCTCGAGTTTGGACATCTATTGTAAATGTTCGTAAGTCTTTACCTAACACGTTTGGGGATTTTGTACCGTTTATGTCTATTAGTCCTTCGATTGCCTGAGCGCCGGTTTGAGGGGTCAAGCATATTGAAGCACCGTTTTTAAGTTTTGCGCATGAACCTTTATACGTTGGTGTGTACACTTTCTTATCATTGTCTTTGTATTCATAATATCTTGTTGCAAAACAATCGCCGTTATTATCCCCGCATAGTTTTGAGGGGCGAAGATAGGTTTTTATAAACTTTTCCGCACTATCTGTATATGTGGTTGGCTCTTCATTTGTATACATCATCGTCTCAAAAAATGATGATTTATTCTCATTGACAGCCAGACCTTCTACCGCACTTTGGATTGTTTGGGTTTCGCGTTTATATGCTTGTTGAAATGAGTTTTCCTGATAATGACTTACTACTGAGGGTAAAACCAATGCCGCGATTACTCCGACTATCACCACCGCGACTAGTACTTCGGTTAGAGTGAACCCATTTTTACTCATATTTTATTCTCCATGATTAAACAGTATTACAATATTATTATCTAATTAAATAATATTATTATACATATAGATAATATTAATCAAGTCTTTATCTGAAATGTTACACTTTGTATATGATTAAAAATAAACTTTCTATAATGATGGGGGTTCGTAAAATGAATATGGCTGAGCTTGCAAGGCTTGCCGGACTTAGTCATGTGGCGGTTTTTAGAATTTATCACAATAAAACTAAGACTATTGAACTTGAAACAATAAACAAGCTGTGTTACGCACTGGACTGTAAAATTCAGGATATTTTTGAGTATATTCCGGACTAAATTTTGTTAAAATTTATTAAATTTAATTTTCATCACTAGCAATTATTTTCAAAAAAATACTTTTATAGATATGTGTGGTAATTGTATTATGATGAAAGGCGGTTTGGAATGTTAAATGTAGAAAAGTGTGGGGTTATGCCTGCTGTTGACAGGTATTGTGATTGTGACGTTGAAAGAAATTACGAAAGAGGTTGTTTTGCTCCGCGGAAGAAGCCAACAAACGAAGATGAGTTACACGCGCTTAAAACTCTTATGTTATTAAATCCGTTTGTAATTCCGATAGTATATGACTTGATTACAAGCCCAAACGGCGTATTAACCCATGACCCTGATAAAAAAGTTAAACCGATTGTAATACCGGGTGACGGACGTCAGGTTCGACAATTTGTAAGGGTTTCAACTGGTGAAGTTATTCCTATTCCTGTTATGATTGGCTCTACAACAAAAGTCAAAATTCTTAAAGACGGAACTTATGAAGTTACAACAAAATATTCTTATCTTGGAGCAAAAGAAAAAACAACAGTAATGACAGAAGAAGAATTTATTAACAAATTCGGGAAATAAATTTTTCACAAAAAAAAGCCGCTGATGAAATTCATCAGCGGCTTTTTATTTTTATATAAGATTAAACCATTTCAGCAATTTTTGTTGCGTTTTTGTTAGCAATTTCAACTAAAGATGAGATTGTAGCCATCATTGAAATTGTTGAAGTTAATTTATTAACACAAGAACCGCAACCAATAGCAGAAGCGCCTGCAGCAAATGCAAACGGTGCTGTAGTAGGGTTAATACCGGTTGCTGTCATAATAGGCATTTCAACATTTCTTACAAGTTCAATTGTGTTAGAAATAGTTAATTCTGCTCTATCCATTAATGCTCTTGCACCTGTTAAGTTAGCATCTTTTGAGTAGTGACCTTCTGTTTGGATTAAGTCAATTCCCATTGATTCAAGTTTAACAGCTAACGCGATTTGGTCAGCAGTTGAGATTTCACCAGGGATTGTAACTGAGAAAAATACTTTTCTGCCGTCAAAAAGTGATAATGTTTCTTCAACAAGTGAAAGAACATCGTTTACATCAAATGACATACCTTTTTTGTAAAGAACATCAAAGTTTCCAAGTTCAATCGCATCAGCGCCAAGTTCAATTGCTCTAACAAGTTCTGATGGCACAATTGAAGAAACAAACAGCGGAAGTTCAGTCATTTGGCGAACTTTTTTAACAATGTCTTCTCTTGCGCAAATATCAACTGCAGAAGCTTTTGCACTTTCTGCTGATGATACTACTTTTTTAATATTTTCTATATCAAAGTTATCAATACCTGCAATAACTTTTACCGCACGTTTTTCTTCTAAGTGCTGTTTAAATAAATCTATTCTTGCCATAATTTCCTCCTAATTTTATTACGGTTTATCCTTTCTGAATTATACATTAAAATTTTAATATTATCAAGAACTAACCTCGATAAATAATTCCAGAGAATACATTTTCCGATTAAGTAAAAAAATAATTTACTTAAAGAGGTTAATAATATGGAAAAAAAGATATTTATTTTTATGTTATTTATTTTTCTTGGAGTAGCTCCCGGAGAATGCCGTGTGAGTTATGCTCCGGATGAACAGGTAAATATAAGCGTCTATGAAAAAATCAGTCCTGCAATTGTTGCAATAGAAGCACAAGTAAAAGACGGAGTTTCAGCCGGAACAGGATGTATTGTATCTTCGGACGGGCTTATTTTAACAGGTTCACACGTTGTGGAAAATTTCAAAGATATTGAAGTTACAACCCATAACGGACAAACGTACAAGGCAAAATTTGTTGCTCAAATGGGGAAGAATAAAGACTTAGCACTGATAAAAATCAGCCCTAAACGACCGCTCGAAACGGTTTCCTTCGGGGACTCCGAAGAAGTAAAAGTCGGACAAAAAGTTCTTAGTATAGGCAATCCTTTTGGATTTTCAAACACCTTAACTCAAGGGATAATATCAAGAATTGACTACGTTAAAAACAGGTTTCAAACAGACGCTGCAATAAACCCTGGCTGCTCAGGAGGTCCATTATTGAACTCAACAGGAGAAGTCATCGGAATAAGCCAGTCAATTTACAACCCTGACCACAACATTTCAAACATCGGTATAGGGTTTGCAATTCCCTCAAACGAAGCTGTGAAATTTATTGCGTCTGTTGACAAGACAAAAATTTCCAGTAGCAAAAAAAATTAATCATTTATACTCTTTTTTCGCAACAAAGTCTTTCCAATATCTATGCCCGTCACCTTTCGGGCTTTTATCGTTTAGGGCATAGTAGGCACAAGTTAAAGCCCTTTGGTGAATGGAACTGTTAGCGCGGCAATATGTTGAACCGGTTAATGTTCCACCACCATAATAAACCGTATCATAGTCATTATCCGGATGTTCTTGTCCTTCCGGTATAACCTGACCATCTGTAGTAAATATAAAACTAAAAATATCAATGCCAATTATATTTGGTTTTTTAGTGCCGTTTATATCTACACAAATTCGAGGTCCATTAAAACCTTTTTTAGGTGAGTCGTCAAACAGATACATTTTCCCCGATATATCCATTCTAAAACCAGAAGCATCACATTCTAACTTACATTGATTACCATTCATACAATATATATCATATGGATAGTTATAATTTTTAGTACCATCGCTATTAGTTTCAACATCACTCCATATCCAATCAGAAGTCTTTGTTATACCTTTTATATATTTAGGAAATTCTGAAATGAAGGCAGACATACCATTTCGTGCTGTCCAGGTTGAGATATCTTCCTCATTTTCGTTTAAAAAAAGTCTTGATGCTTGATTTAATTCAGAATAAGTTTTCTTGAATGCAGTTTGTAACTCTGTCGCTCTTGTATTTGCAATTAATGTTGGAATTGTCATTGCCGCAACTACACCAATGACACCAAGGGTAATTAATATTTCTGCAAGCGTAAACCCTTTATTGGAGAGCTTTAACGGTGCCCCCCCCCCCGTTTTTCAAGCTATGATTGAGTTTCAACATACTATACTCTCCTTTTGTTTGTATACAACTAAATATAATACCATTTAGAATTTTTGTCAAGCAATATTAGACTTATTTGATTATTTATGATATTTTAAACTTGAGAGGTTCAAATTTTGATTAAGTTTTTAGGACTTTGTGTACAAAATCTCATAGAGTGTATAAAATATCTGTTTGGCGGAAATATGAAATTCCGAACAGTGGTTACTCAGGCGGCTGCAATAAGTTATGACTCGCTCCCTATATCCCTTGTTATCGCGTTTATTTCTGCTGCGGTTATCGCAATCCAAGTATCAAAAGAGTTCCTTTTAACCGGCGCTGAAACTTACATTGGCGGTACAATTGCAATTGTTATGATAAGAGAGATTGCACCGGGATTTGTAGCTCTTGCAATCGGAGCAAGAGCCGGAACCGCGATTTCAGCAGAAATCGCAAATATGCAGGTTACATCTCAGGTTGACGCGATTAAAACCCTAAAAATTAATCCGATAGGTTATTATTTCACACCAAGAATTATTGCAGCAGCAATTACTGTACCAATGGTCGTTCTGGTTGCCGAATACATTGGGATTTTAGGCGGAATGTTTGTATCTTTGGGCACAATTAACCTTAACCCCGCAAGATATATGGCATCTGTTTGGGCATGGATTGCGACTAAAGATATTTACATAAGTCTTTTAAAAGCATGTATTTTTGGAGCACTAATTGCTCTTGTTTGCGCTACAAAAGGTTACGAAACCAGAGGCGGAGCTAAAGAAGTAGGAACTTCAACCACTCAGGCTGCAATTTTATCAACAATTTACATGCTGGTTGCGGATTTTTTGATAAATTTGGTATTTTATATTGCATAATATTATGGTTTAATATTTCCTGCTTTGTAAAGAGCTTGTGCCTGAGCGCTTGTTATTTGCCCTCTGGCTTGTAAAGTTTTAATTAATAATTTACATTCATCTTTTGTACGTGCAATGCCGTTTGGTTTATTCATTTCTGCCACAAGATTTTTTATCCTTGTGTAAACCTGAGTAGATACCGGTTTTTCAAAAATATGGTCTGCCAAAGCATCTCCGCCGGCTTGCGATGATTGTACTGCTCCATACCAGGAATTTGCATCAGCAGATAAAATCTGGTTGTAATACTGCTGCTTTTGAGCCGGAGTTAATCTGTTATATAAGGCTTTCATATTTTTAACATTTTTTGCATGTACTTTTGTTAAAGTTTTATCATTAGGGTCTACAAAATCTATTTTTACCGCATTAGGTTCATTCAACAATTTTTGAATAGTTGATGAACTAAGATAAGGTGTAAATCTTGCAACACTGTGCATAATGGACTCTGTTGTGTAGCCTTCACCATCGTATGTCAAATCCTGACCCCTTGCCGGATCGTTTGCATCAAGCAAAATGTTTGTTAATTTATCAATTAAGTCAGGAGTGATTTTTTGCCCGTTTAAAGCTTCCAGTTTAGCAAACAATGCTTTCTCAGCTTTTTCACTCAAACCGCATGAGCCAAGCGGAATTGGTAAGTTATAAAAACTCTGGTAATCTTTACGGTCAAATTTGAATTTGCCGTCGCCATCAGGGTCAAGAACCGCCAGTGCCTCTTTAGAAACTGTTGTACTTCTTCCATTATCCGGCGCATTTTGTTTTGTCTGTTCGTATTTTTCACTTGCCTTTTTAAGGTCTTCAAGTTCAGCTATTTGAAATTTTAATGTTGCACTTTGGCTTTCATTCCCGTTTGTAACATAGGCTTGAACATATTTATCAGCAGTCGACATCTTAGCTTTTTCAACGTGATAACCGTTTACTAAGAATTCTGACATATCTTCTGTAAACTCACCCTGTTTAAACTTTTTCTGAGCTTCCAAAATATCTTTTTTACTCAGGATAACTCCATTACCTTCGTTTACATTGTTAGCCATAGCCTTAAAAGCATTCATCTGGTAGGAAGTCATATTGATTGCTGATGTCTGCTTCCATTGTCCGGTCTTTTTATCAAAAATANGGTAGGAAGTCATATTGATTGCTGATGTCTGCTTCCATTGTCCGGTCTTTTTATCAAAAATATTAAGTTTTCCGTTATTGTCTACAACGTATTTTCCGCCGTTGTTTTCAAAAGCACATCCTTTTTCGATTTTTACTGTTTGGGTAGTATTCCCGATTTTAACAGTAACATCAACGTAATTGTTTACACTCATTTTAACACCTCAGTTTTTATGTACTTATATATAAAAAAATTTTTGATATATTAATTGTCTATATCTTATATATACGCTTCATAAATCGTTACATTTTTTAAAATTATACGGGCAAAAGTGTTTGTTATATAATGACTTTAGTTAATGAAAGGACAAAAGTTTTATGAAAAAACAAGTTATTGTATCCGGTATGAGACCGACGGGAAAATTACATTTAGGACATTATCTTGGTGTAATCCAAAATTGGGTTGAACTGCAAGATAAGTATGATTGTTATTTTTTCGCGGCTGACTGGCATGCTTTAACGACAAAATACGATAAAACTGAAGATTTAAGACAAAACACACTTGATGTTGTTATGGATTGGCTTGCTTGCGGGCTTGACCCTGAAAAGTGCGTAATCTATGTTCAGTCGCTTATTCCTGAAATTGCTGAACTTAATATCTATCTTGGTATGATAACTCCGCAAAACTGGGTTGAACGTGACCCGTGTCTTAAAGATATGGCAAAAATTCTTAAAACAAAAGAAGGTCAAGGGTCACAGATTAACTACGGACTAATGGGGTATCCTGTTTTGATGAGCGCTGATATTATGATGTTTAACTCTGATTATATTCCTGTTGGGATTGACCAGGTTGCACACATTGAAATCACAAGAGACATAGCAAGAAGGTTCAACAATCTTTATGGAGAATTTTTCCACGAAGCAAAACCATTACTTAACAACTGCTCGTTAATTTGCGGACTTGACGGCAATAAAATGGGTAAATCTTTTAACAATGATATAAAAATTTCAGACACGGCAGAAGAAACTTCTAAAAAAGTCATGACAGCAATCACAGACCGTTCAAGACTAAGAAAAGATGACCTTGGACACCCTGATGAATGCGAAGTTGCATTTAAGTATTGGAAAATTTTTGGAACTGAAGAAGAAGTCCAAACCGTTCGCCACGAGTGTGAAAAAGGTTTACGAGGCTGTGCTCAGTGTAAACGCTGTCTTGGGGATAAAATAAACGAAAAACTTGCACCAATAAGAGAAAAACGTAAATATTACGAACAAAACCCTCAGGAAGTCGAAAAGATACTTAACGAAGGTTCTGCAAAAGCAAGGATTAAGGCGCAAGAAGTTCTAAAAGAAGTCCGTAAACTTGTAAAAATGTACTAAATTGGACATATAAAATTTATTCAGTATAATGTAAAAATCAAAGAGGTAAAATAATATGAATACAGTTACATTAGTAGGCAGAGTTGGCAGAGACGCATCAGAAGACTTCAAATCTTTTGACTCCGGCAAAACCAAGGCAAGATTTTCAGTTGCCGTAAACAGATGGGATTCAAAAACAAAATCCGAAGTAACAGACTGGTTTAATGTTGATGTTTGGGATAAGCAAGCTGAATTTGCAGCAGAATATATTAAAAAAGGCAGACTTGTTGCAGTTGACGGTGCTATTGCAAACAATCGCTGGGTAGATAAAACAACAAATAATGAAAGAGAAGCATTCTACGTAAGAGCCAACAACATAAAACTTCTAGGCTCAAAACGTGACGCTGAAGAAGCTGCATTATGATAATAAGTTCAACAACAGTAGGAATTATTGCCGATGATTTAACCGGCGCAACAGATACTGCTTTACAGTTTAAATTAAACGGGGCAGACACAAATATTCTGCTTAACACAGAAACCGAACCTGTTGCCTCAGACCACCCGCAAGCTTGGGCTATTTCAACAGAATCAAGAAATATCAGCCCGCAGAATGCGTTTGAAAAAGTTAAATCAGCAGCAGAATTCTTACAAACAAAAATCAATCCTGATTTTTATTATAAAAAGATAGATTCGACAATCAGAGGTAACATTGCAGTTGAAGTTTTATCTATGCTTGAGGTTTTAGGTTGGGACGCGGCGGTTGTAATGCCGGCTTTTCCGCAAGAAGGTCGAATTACTGTTGGCGGATATCATCTGTTAAAAGGTGTTCCGATTGAGCGCACGGAAATGGCGCGAGACCCGCATTCGCCAATATCAGAATCTCATCTTCCGTCGCTTTTAAAAGACCAGCTTGGTGAAAAGTTGGAAGATTTAGTTGATGAAATCAAATTAAAAACCGTAATGGACGGCGCGGGACCAATTTTAAAAAAGATTAACAAAATGATTGAAAAAGGTGCAAAAATCATTGTTGCAGATTCTGTTTCTACGACAGATTTAGAACAAATTGCACTTGCAATGCAAAAATCAGAATACAAAATTCTTCCTGTTGGCACGGCTGCAGCCGGCAAGGTGTTTAGTAACGTCTGGTTTCCACCAGAGCAAAAAGGGGAAGTTTTGCCGGTAAAATTACCAAAATTGCCTAAGTTTATAGTGTCCGGGAGCGCAACACAAATTACCGCAAACCAGATTGTCAAATTTGAACAGAGTGATGAGTATGAAGAGAACTCACTTGTTATTGAACTTGACACAAAAACCGTGTTAGCTGGCGTAACAGATGAAATCGTAAACAGAATTGTCTCAAACCTGAACAGTGATAATATAGTGCTTGTACACACGTCAAAATTACTTATGAATTTTGACGGTTTTTCAGATGACACAATGAACAGTGATTTAACAAAATCCGGTCTGGCAAACGTAATTACTGATTATCTTGCAGAATTGACAAGACGTGTGCTATCAACAAAAAAAGCTGTATTGATAACTCTTGGCGGCGAAACATCTTTCAAATGCTGCAACTGTCTGAATGCAAATCAATTACAGTTGATTGATGAAGTTTTGCCGGCAATTGCATTAAGCAGAAAAACGAATTCTGACCAGTGGATAGTCACAAAATCAGGCAACCTTGGCGGAGTTAATACGCTTATTGAAATTCTGAAATACTTTGAAAAACACGAAGAATAAATTATGGATAAAATTGCAATTACGACCGGCGACCCTAACGGGATTGGCGCTGAAATTACGATAAAAGCATTAAGAAAACTTGACTTGCCTGCTGAAAAAATCGTTTTGATTTCAAATAGTGCTGTTTTAGATTTTTACGGGAAATTAGATAAAGATTACGAAATTATTGAAATTCCTTTTGACGCTTCTAATATCAAACCGGGGGAAATTACCCGGCATGCCGGTGAATTTTCATACCAGAGCTTAAAAACTGTCTGTGAACTTAATCCAAAAGCAATAGTTACCGCGCCGGTTGCAAAAAATGCGCTTCACCTTGCAGGGCACAAATACAACGGTCAAACAGAGATTTTACAAAAATTTTTAGCTCAGGATAACCAGCTTGCAGAAATGCTTTTTACTGCCGGGGGGTTTAGAGTGCTGCTGCTTACGCGTCATTGTGCATTAAAAGACATAAATTTTACCAAAGAACTGGTTGTTACAAAGATAAAAAATTTGAAACAAACTTTTGAAACTCATTTTGGTATAAAATCACCAAAATTTGCACTTTGCGGGTTCAATCCTCATGCCGGCGAGGACGGGATTTTAGGTCGAGAAGAAATTGATATACTTATTCCGGCGGTGCATGAGCTTCGACAATCGGGAATTGATATCACTAATCCGTTGCCGGCGGATACTCTTTTTGTAAAAGCCGCAAAGAATTATTTTGCAGGTGAAAAGGATGAATTTGATTGCTACATAGCAAATTACCACGACCAGGGTTTAATTCCGATAAAAACAGTTGCAGCAGACAAAACAGTGAATACAACAATCGGACTTAACATAATAAGAACTTCACCTGGGCATGGCACAGCTTTTGATATTGCAGGTAAAAATATTGCAAACGAAGAAGGCATGATTTCTGCAATTAAGGCAGCAATGAATTTTGCGGGAATTTAGTCGTTCTGAAACCAGTTTTCAGGGAGCTCATCTATTACAAGTTTCATCAATTCATCAGGTTTTTTGTAAAACGCCTCTGCAAGCTTGCAAAATGTAGATAATTGCGGGTCAAGTTTTCCGCGCTCAGTTAATAAAAGCGTTGTTTTTGACATATTAATTCCGTAAGCAAGTGACCTTGCGGAGATATTTGCTTCGCTGCGCAACCTGGAAACAACGCGTCCAAGCGCCTCTGATAGTTCTTTTTTTCTTGTTTGCTCTTGCATATTTTTATTTTATAGTTTATACTGTTTCTTGTGGACATAATTATGTCCACTTAATAAGGAGGGTTAGTTATGAAAAAAGGTTTTACTTTAGCGGAAGTCTTAATCACACTTGGTATCATTGGCGTAGTTGCTGCAATGACAATACCGACACTTCTGGCAAAAAATTTTGAAAGACAGACCATTGTCAAACTTAGGGAAACTCAGTCAATAATAGCTCAAGCACTAAAAATTGTAGAAGAAGAATATGATACACCGGAGAATTGGGGATTAAGCAGTTCTTGGAATTATGAGGAAGATGCTGCAAACAAAATAGCAGACAAGATGAAATTAGGGTTAAAGATAACTTTAGATTGCGGCACGGATGATTCAGACGGGAAATGCCTTGTCAACAAAAATTATAAATATCTAGCTGGTGGTCAAGCAAGAAATTATGCGACAGATACCGGTTTTTATAAAGTTGTTCTAAATAATGGAGTAACCATGTGGTGGGGATATTTTTTGAATAGACAAATTGACTTTTTTATTGACACGAACGGTAAAGCAAAACCAAACACTGTTGGCAAAGATTTGTTTGCAATAACTTATATATTTGACAAGGGATTATTTCCGGACGGACACCCTACAGAAGATGACTCACCTTGGCAAGATAGCTGCAAAAAAGGTTCCACAGGTTGGGGTTGCGCGTATTATATATTGCATTTTGAAAACATGAACTACCTTCATTAATTATAAAAATTTTTGTAAAGACACTTCATTTGTAGGATATTTATAGTATAATTTTATAAGAGTTAAGTGAGGTGGATATGACAGCTATGACAATAAGCAGAATTAATGAATTAGCAAAAGAAGTTTTAGAAATTGAAGCAAATTCTATATTGAGATTAAAAAACAATATCGGGGAAGAATTTGATAAGGCTATTGATATACTTTATAACTGCAAAGGCAGAGTAATTGTTACAGGAATGGGAAAATCAGGGCTTATCGGTAAAAAAATCGCTGCAACAATGTCTTCAACCGGAACACCTGCATACTTTTTGCATCCTGCAGAAAGCACACACGGCGATTCGGGGGTAATCACAAGAGAAGACGTTATTATCGCAATTTCAAACAGCGGTGAAACCCAAGAACTGATGAACTTATTACCATTAATAAAGCGTTTTGGCTGTCCGATGATTGGAATGACCGGAAATATGAATTCCACACTGGCAAAAACAAGCGAAGTTGTTTTAGACATCTCAGTTGAGCGTGAAGCATGCCCGCTTGGCAAAGCGCCTACTGCAAGCACCACAGCAACTCTTGCAATGGGTGACACTCTGGCGGTTTGTCTTATGGAGAAAAAAGGTTTTACAAAAGAAGACTTTTTAATGTTCCACCCATCAGGAAAACTTGGCAAAGGCTTAACATACAAAGTAAAAGACTTGATGATTACAGGTGATAGAATGCCGATTGTATCAGAAGAAGAAAGTTTTACAAACGTTATCAATACAATTTCTGAGTACAAACTTGGTATGGCAATGATAATCGGTTCTGATAAGACTTTATCAGGCGTATTGACAGACGGTGACATCAGAAGAACGGTTATTAAATACCCGTCACTTTCTAATCTGCAAATAAAAGACGTTATGACAGCAAACCCAAAACGCATAACAGAAGATGCTTATGCAGCATCAGCACTAAATCTTATGGAAAAATTTTCAATCACAGCGCTTGCAGTTGTTGATGAAAACAATATTCCGGTTGGCGTAATCCACGTTCATGACCTACTTAGAGCAGGTGTTGCATAATGACATTAGAACAAGCAGCTAAAAACATAAAACTTCTGGCTTTTGATGTTGACGGTGTAATGACAGACGGAAGTATTACATACGATGAAAACGGTGTTGAATACAAAACCTTCAACGCAAAAGACGGTCATGGATTAGCTAAAATGGCAAAAAACGGGTTTATCACAGCCATAATCACCGGAAGGCGCAACGGAACCGTAGACTGCCGCGCTGCTGATTTACGGGTAACAGAAGTATTTCAGGGGGTAAAAAACAAACTTCCGATACTGGAGGCAATTATGGAAAAATACGGACTTGATTTTTCACAGGTTGCCTATATGGGAGATGATGAACCGGATATTTGCATTTTGGAAAAAGTCGCAATCTCAGCATGCCCGGCGGATGCAGTAGATAACGTAAAAAAAGTCTGCAATTTTATCTCAAACAAAGACGGGGGCAAAGGCGCCGTAAGAGAGCTTTGCGATTATGTATTTAACGCTGTAAGTATTGATAAGGAGAAACAATGTACGAAATAAAAACACAAGCATTTTTTTCAGCAGCACATCACCTTTTAAACTACGAAGGGGAATGCGAAAATCAACACGGTCACAACTGGATGGTTGAAGCATTTGTTCAGGGTGAAAGCCTTAACAAAAGTAATATCTTAATTGATTACAAAGTGTTAAAACGTGAATTAAATGCGGTTTTAGAGACATTAGACCATAAAGACTTAAACGAACTTCCGGACTTTAAGGGAGAAAGTCCGTCCAGCGAAATGATTTCAGCATACATTTATACAAAACTGAAAGAAAGAATTGTTCAACTAAGTAAAATCAGTGTTTGGGAAACACAAACATCTTGCTGTTCATATTTTGAAAATGACTAAATAGAAGAAAGAGATATAAAATGAATTTAATACAATCCGTGTTAATGGGGATAGTTCAGGGATTAAGCGAGTTTTTGCCGGTATCAAGTTCGGCACACCTTGTTTTCACCTCAAATTTTTACAAAGTTTTTAAAAATATACCAATAGAAGAGCAATCAACTCAGGAAGTTTTTTTAGACATAATGCTTCATCTTGGGACTTTGATTGCCGTGTTGATATTTTTCAGAAAAGACGTTTGGGAAATCTGCAAAGCTTTATTTACAGCACTTAAAACACGAGATTTCTCTGAAAAAAATGCAAAACTTGGATTGTATATTATTGCAGGTACTGTTGTGACAATTGCCTTAGCACTTCCGTTTAACGAAATTGCAAACCATTTAGTCTTTCACCCGGCACTGGTTGGGGGATTGCTTATAATAACCGGTATAGTATTATTTTTAAGTGAATACCTGTCTAAAAAACGAGAAAACCAATCAGATAAAATGAACTGGAAACAGGCAATAATAATCGGGTTAGCACAAGGTTTAGCGGTACTTCCCGGGTTTTCGCGCTCAGGGTGGACAATTGCAGCAGGATTGTTTACAGGACTGGATAGGCAAACCGCGGCAAGGTATTCGTTTTTGCTAAGTATTCCGATAATTTTAGGAGCCTCTATGGTATACCCGCTTGTAAAAATTGATATTGCAGAAGCAATTTCCTACAACTGGATTGCCATAATTGCAGGAACAATTGTTTCCGGTATTGTCGGGTACTTATGTATAAAATATTTTATGAAATTTATCTCAAAATTTTCATTAAATATTTTTGGCTATTATTGTGTAATAATGGGGATTTTCACACTTGTATTTTTCAACATTTTTAAATAAAAAACTTTGTTAATAATTGTAAAAATAAACAAAAGAAGGTAACAAAAAATAATCTTCACAAGTATTCTAATGATGTACAATGCGGAGTTATCATGATATCAGCAATCAGGGATTTTAGCGAGAAAAACATAACATTTAAACAACAAGTTTCCGTTTCCAAACAAGAGGAACCGCAACAGAAAAAGCATGAAGATGATTCTTTACTGGAGAATAACTTTTCTACACGCACAAGAATTGGACTTGATAAACTGACAAAAGCTTTTACAATATATCCGGCTAAAGGTTTATCAGGAAACAGAAATTCTAATTTCTACGAATTTTTAACAATGGGGATTGTTCCATATATCATAGGCAGCGCAAGTCTGATTGCTATTTTTAACGCATATGGCTCGTTCCAACATTCTGCAAAAGCAAAAGCTGCAAAACTTGGTAACAAAATGGCTATGGGTGTAATTCTTTACGGTATATTCAAAGAGCTTTCAAAAACATTTATTACTTATCCGGTAAAATGGAAAACAGGCATTGATACAGAAATACCATACGTTAAAACTAATCATTTACTGCAAGAATCACCTGATGATTACAATTTAACAAGCATTGAATACCACAAAGTCGGAGAAAGCGTTGATTTCCCTCGTTGGGATTTACTCTACGGCGACCCGAATAAAGGTGAAAGTATAAACTTCCGCTACGACAAAATAGCAAAGAAAAACGGACTTGGTACTGACTTAAACGATTCAGACCAGGAAGTTAAACCAATGTACAAAGAAGTACTTATAAAATCAAAACTTGCAAAAAGTATTTCGTCATTTTTATGGGCTGCAACCGGTGTTTGCTTAGCTTTCCAGGAACCTATGGAGAAATACTTCAAAGCCGCAACATTGAAATTCTGGAAAACAGATTTCTACTCTCAATTTAAAACCTTTGGAAAGAGTTTTGTTGAAAGTTGGGGAACACTCTACAAAGGCGCAGCGAACGCTGAAACAAAATTTGAAAAACATGCCGGCAAAGCAATGATTGGACTTGCTGCATTAAGTACAATTTTAGGAATTTTAAATACAGTCCATATAACCAAAAAGCCAAAGCAGGTAAATGTCATAGACAAAAACAAAGAAAGTGTGGTGAGTTAGATGAGAACAAATTTAATTCAATCATACTTAAATACTTCAAACCAAAATCAACAATACCAGCAAGACAAAATTGTAAAAGATTTTGATGTTCATAAAGAACTTGCTAACAGAACATTTATCAAACCGCTGCCAAGCAACGGAAAACTGGTAAAAACAAACATTTCAAACTTCACATCAGAAGTTTGGAAGGATATGAAATATGACATGCGTGCGTTCAAACATGCAGTAAAAGGCGAAGCTAACGACCACGAACTTGGCAGGCTCAACGACGTTGGGATGAAACTTGGCGGGCTTAGCATTGCAGCATATTTATTTACAAGAAAACAAACTCCGATGACAAAAATATTTGAATTTATCGGACTTGCAACCTTTTTCGGTGCAATGGATGTTTGGCCAAAACTCTTTTTACAGCTTCCTGCTTATCTTATCCACGGATTTAATATAAGACAAAAATACGAAGACAACTACGGCAGAAAGAAAATGTTCTACCAGGATCACCAGTTTATCCCGTGGGATTTGTATTCAGATGAAGAAATCAACAAAATAGGAAACAGACTTGGTGTACCAAAAGATATTCCAAACCGCCGCGAATACATTCAGGAAAAAATGCGCAAAATCGCACTCCAAAATAACACAATGTGGATGCTCACCGCCGGTTTTGCAACCCCTATTTTGAGTGCGCTAATGTGTAATGCTCTTGAAAAACCTGTGGCAAAATATCTTGATAAAAAGATGAATGCCAAAGCAGACGCCCTGATGACAAACTTGAACGATGAAATCTTAAAATACGATTTCTCTAAGAATAAAAAAGAATTAGAACAACTTCTGGCTGAAAACAAGGGCAAACCGATTACACCGGAACTTTTTGAAAAGATTTTTGAGAACATCTCTCAAGACATAGACCCAATGACCTCCGGAAGTATAAGACAAGACCTTGAAAGACTTATGCCGAAAGGTACTCATGTTGTGTCTGATGAAGCATTAACAAAAATCCATACAGCTTTACAAGACCACTTTAAACCATTAAATCTCTCAGCAGAAGAATTAAAACAAATAATCCCTGATATTGATACAATAAGAACCGCAATGTCTGAGAAAAACCTGTTTAACGGTCAAATGAAAGAATTCTCAGAACCTACAATGGTTATTCAAAACTTATTAGACACTAATATCGACAAATTCCTTGGCGAAGACACAACAAGTATACAAGCAAAAAGATTAAGACTTCTTCGCCGGACAATGGGCAACGCCATTGCACACGGTCAGGATACAGCGTTCCAAACAGCATTCAAAACACAACCTGCACTACTTTTAACAGATGACATATCCGAAACTCTAAAATCAGTTTCTCAAGTTCTCAATGAATTAAAAGCAAAATGCAATGTATTTGACAGGTTTGCATTCATAAAAGTTGCACAAGCTCAAGAAACAGTACTTGCAAACTCTTGGAATGAAATGTCTGAAACACTTTTAAAATCGCTTAACTTCTCTCCTAGAGAAATCCGTCTGGCAAAATTTGACAGAGAACTTGCAGCAGGAATATTAAGAAACAAACTGGAAACACTTGTTACAGATAAAGAAGGCTTTGCTAAATTTATGGATGAATTCTCAAGACTGTTGTCCGAATTTGAATCCAAAATGGCGCCTCTTCTAAATACCGAAGGTGAAGAAGCTCATCTTTATCACAAAAAAGTTACATCTGCTTTTGATGATACGGCAAGAGAACTCTATGCCAAAAACATGTGGAAAACAGGCAACAGTCTTGTAGGCTACAACAGTACAGCAGAAACATCACTCAAAAATATCTATATGAGTTTTGTCACAGAAAGGGTTAAAAGTGTCAGATACTCATTCCACAGGTTCTTTGACACAGCGGCATTCTATTACAGAATAGCGCAAGGTTACAAGTTAGACGACATACTTCCGGCTAATATGTACCGCGAAGCAAAAGAAGAAGCTGTTGAACTTGCTAAAGTAACCCTGTTAGAAGGTCATACATCTGATACTTCAGTTAAACTGTTTCAAAACCGATACAAATTCCCTAACAAAAATGATTTTTCACAAATAGAAGTTGAAGGCGGACGGGTTAAAAACAAATACTTTGGTACCCGCGCTGCAAAAGACATGGTTGAATTTGCAAACGATAACGAATACTTTGAAAAAGTAATGAAAATGATGTTTGGCGGAGAAATTCACCCTGACATAACAGAAAGAATTAAAAACACTCCGTTCTATGAAGAATTCATTAAATACAGACAAGACGCTCTAAAATACATTGGCGGAGAAAAATATTTTGCAAAATTATACCACCTTGTAGACGGTCAAGAGCACGCTTCATCATCGTTATTCAAATTCATTTTAATGGGTTGTGCGCCTGATGAAATGATGTACAAGCTCTTTAACCAGAAATATAACAGTAAAAAATGGTTCTCAATGGTCGGTAAACTAGGTGCAGGGCTAATCGGAGTAACTTTAATATCACAATTCTTTATCGGGCGTACAAAAGACGCTAAAAAAATTCAGCAGGAGGCACAAAAATAGCTATGTTAAATGTTTCATCTAATCTAATAACTCAACGCATAAAGCTAAATCCCCAAGCACCTCAACAAACTGTGCCCGTTACTACAGCGCCTCAGCAACAAAGTGCTGGAACAAATTTGCTTGCCCAATACCTTAATAACCAGGCTATAATCAACACTCCTGCTGTTTCCAAACCGCAAGCAGCACAGGTTGTGCATAAGCCTTACAAAAACGACCTTAGAACACTGTTTTTAACCAACAGTGCAAAGATTTTAGCAATAATTCCAAGAACTTTCAATGCAAAAGACACCAACAACAACGAATACATTGACGGAAACGAACTCCACGGAACATTTTTAAACGCAATCGAAAGACTGGACGAAATTAAAGCCGAAGGCTTTAACACCCTACACTTGCTGCCAATAAACCCGCCAGGCAAGGAAAATGCGAAAGGAACCGCCGGTTCTGTATATGCACCGCTTGATTTACTAAAAATTGACCCGGTATTGATTGACAAAAACGACCCGCGCTCTGACAAAGAACAGTTTAAAGAATTTGTAGACGCTTGTCACGACCGCGGAATAAGAGTTATGGTAGATATGCCAAGCTGTGCATCATATGATTTATACATAGCAAGACCTGAATTGATGGCAAAAGAACGCAACGGGCTTGCAAAAACACCGCAAGGTTGGGAAGATATCAGAATGTTTCAACCTTGGGAGGACGAAGGGATTAGAACACTTAACCCTGACTTGCTAGAATATCACAGAAAATTCGTTGACATGATGATAGATGCAGGCGTTGACGGAATTAGAGCCGATGTTGCAAGGGCAAAACCAGTCGAATTTTGGGACATAATCATTCCGTATTCAAGAAAACGTAACCCTGAATTTGCTTGGCTTGCTGAAACTTATACATATGAAGACGCTTCACCGCAGGCAAACATGCCTTACGACCGCCCGGAAGACTTATTGCGTGCTGGTTTTGATTCCTACTACGGACAGTACCATATCTTCCATGAATGGACAACAGCAAAAGAATTACATGACTATGTCATAGACAATCTAAATATGTCCTATCGACTTGAAAAAGGTAAGTCCTTAATCGGCTCATTTGCAACCCACGATGACATTTCACCTATGCACAACGGCGGAGAACTTTTCTGTAACTTAACAAGCGGACTTCAAGCAACTCTTCCGATGCTCAACCCATACTATGTTGACGGCTTCCAATCCGGCGACTGGTACAGATATTCATATGGCGATAAGTATTCACCGTACACAACAACGGATAACCACGAAATGACTGTTCACCAGGGGCGGCTTGATATCTTTAACCTTTCAAGAAAACCTGGCGGCGACAATCCGCAAATAGGTAAATTCATGACTGAAACCTTCAAATTAAGAGACAAATACGATGACGTCTTAAAACGGGGTTCCTATATCGTGCTGGACAAGAAAAAAGACAATTTAGACCAGATAATCGCCTTCGCCCGCCACAGACAAGGACGAACTCTGCTTGTCATAGCAAACAAAAACGTAAACCGTCCGGTTTCAGCAATCGTAAAAGTTCCGTCCCTCAAAGCTGACCAAAAACTTGTCAACCTTCTACCATCATACGGTCAAGAAAGCACATTCCAAGTATCTCAAGGAGAAGTTGCGGCAAACCTTGGTCCCGGCAGAATCCACGTATTTGAAATCGACACCCCATACATTCAAAACTACACCAAAAAAGTCTACAAACAAAGCTAGGACGGGAGTTTAACACAGAATTCCGTACAGACATTTTCTTTGCTAGCAACGATAATTTCTCCGCCATGAGCTACTGCTATTTGCTGAGATAGGTAAAGTCCAAGCCCTGTGCCAACTTTGCGCAATTTTTTTGCTGCAGAGTAGTATTTATTAAATATCATTTTTAACTCGTCTTTTGAAATTCCTTGTCCGTAGTCAATCACGGAAATCGTTGTAAAGCCTTGCATTTTGCCCAATTTTACATCTATCGGTTTTTTAGTGTTGCTGTGGTCTATTGCATTTGAGATTAAGTTTTTTATTACTCGTTTTAATTGCATTGGGTCTGCATTAATTTCAGGGTTTTTAGGGTCTTCGGTGAAATTTATCCCTGTTTTAGCCTCAATTGCCAGAGGTTCCATTTCTTTAACAATACCGGTAATTAACGGATTTAACTTAACATGTTCTTTTACAAGCTGAATGCCTTTTTCTTTCAATTTGTATGTTTCAAGAAGTATTTGCACCAACTCTAAAAGGCTATTATTAGAAGCTTTCATGCTTTCCAGTGCAAACTCTTGTTTATCGGAAATCTCGCCAAATTTCTTTGCCAGAAACAAGTCTATCATATTAGATGCGGCAACAATCGGCACTTTAAGGTCGTGTGTTAATGTAGCAACAAAATCTTCTTTTAAGTTTTCAACTTCTTTTTCAGTTGTAATGTCTTTTATAATTAGTACAAAACGTTTCTTTTCAAGCGATGACAGTGGTTGAGAGTTTATAATAAAATTATTTGTCGGTGTGTGTTTTATAAAAATTTCGACATTATTAAGTTTTGAAATAGAATAGTTTGTATCATCCGTAAGTTGAATAAATTCAAAAACATTTTTGCCGATAATGTCTTTGCCCTTAACGCCAAACCATTTTAGAATTTTCGGGGTTGCACGCAAGATGTCGTTGTTTTCATTAATGATTAAAATTCCGTCAGAAAGCGAATTGATAACGGATTCAAGCAGCTTGTTTTGTCGCATAAGTTCTGCTTGATACTCAATAATCATCTTTTCTCTGTCATCAAGTGTTTCAACCATTCTGTTGATACTATCTGTAACGTTTTGATAAGTAGGGTGCTCAATTTTTTCTATTTTTGTAGATAAGTTTCCATAACGAATTGAATCAACGGTCGTTGTGACTTTGCCAAGATAATCGTTAATCTTTGACCAGCGCTTGTTTGTCTTTCTGGTTATAAAAAACAGACAGATAAAAACTATAATGACACAGATATTTATCAAATAAAAATATGAAAACATTTATTACTTTTTTCAGCTCCACACTTTATACTTTTTATAACTTATGTTATAATTATAGCAAATAGTACCGGATTTGTATAGGTTAGGAATACGAAAACAAAAATGTCAAAAATAAAGCTGCCGGAGACAATAAAAATGGTTATCACAGATTTTGACGGAGTGGTAACTGATAATTGCGTGTATGTAAACGAAGACTTTACAATGAGCCGCAAACTCAATTTCAAAGACGTTATGGCATTTTCTCTCCTTAAAAAAAACGGGGTTGATATTGGTATAATTTCCGGGGAAAAGAATTCCGCAATCGAAATTCTTGCCCAAAAGTTCGGGATAAACGAAATTCACCAAAACATCAGAACAAAAATTACCGTGTTAAAATCCATTGTTGAAAAATACGAACTTTCACCCGAAGATTACGTCTACATTGGTGACGATGTGAATGATTTAGAATGTCTGGAGTTTGCAAAGTACAAAATTACAGTTCCGCATGCACCGGACAAACTCAAAAAAATTGATGCCATACAGGTAACACAAAATGCTGCAGGAGACGGCGCATTCAGAGAGGTAGCAGATTGTTTAGTTGGGTAAAAAATATTTTTGATAAGATAAAAGATTTAAGCGGGACTGTTGATAATTACAAGCAGGACTCGATTATCCAATCTTTGCCTACAGTAGCTTATGTTAATAAAGCAAAAAAACTAATTGATGAAAGGCACTACGAAAAAGCACAAGAAGTTTTAACAAAGGCGCTTGATATTTCAACTCAGGATTCAAGGGTTTACAAATACCTTGGGAAAATCAGCGAGATAGGTAACAAATTTTCGGACGCTGCAAATTACTATGAAAAATCAGCAAGATTGAACCCGCAAGACAAAGAAATTTGGCTTCGGCTTGGAATGTGCAGATTGAATTCCAAAAATTTAGAAGATGCGCTTACCGCGTTTGAGCGTGCAAACAAGGTTACGCCGTTTAATACTGATGTATTTACGGGTTGGGGAATGACTTTGATGAAACAAAAGAAATACGCTCTTGCACGCGATAAATTTCTTGAAGCAACAAATATCAGCAAGTACAATTTTACGGCAATTTTGTTATCTGCAATTATGGAAATCCGGCTCTGTGACTATGAATCTGCCGAAGTCAAATTAAAATTCTTAGCAAAAGTTGCGCCAAACGAAGGCAGCACATACGAATATGCAAACTTAAAACTATTAAAATCCGATTACAAAGAAGCTGAAAAATTTGCAAAAAAATCAATAGAAATCAATAAACATATGCTCCCGGCGTATTTTGTGCTTGGAGAAGTTTATTCACAGCAAAGAGACTTTGAAAACACACAAAACACTTTCCGTTTAGCCCTTGAACGCGGATTAGACAGCGATACACTTCATTTTGAATGGGGAAAAGCATACACAAGATTTTTTGATTTTGATAGTGCAAAAAAAGAGTTCCAAACCGCAATTAACATGAATAATGATTATGAAAATGCAAAAATAGGACTTGCTCTAATCAATTCTTACTCAGGCGATTTTGAGTTGCTGGACGAATTAAAAGAAAAAAACGGAAGTAATGTTTATATACAGGAAGCAATCGGACTTGAATGGATTGAAAAAGGTTTATATGAAGACGCGGTTGAAATGTTCAAACGAGCACTCAGAACTGATGCTAAACAGATTTACAATTATTTTAATCTGGCAAAAACCTATCAAAAACTTGAAAATAAAGACAAGACACGCGAATTCTTTGAAAAATTTATCTCAGAAGCTGATTGGTATATTGAAGGATTTTTGGAATATTCAAGGTGGCTGATTAGTATCGGGGATTTTGCAGACGCCCAAAGAAAACTTCGTAGAGCTCAAAAACTGGAAGACAAAAATATTGATGTTTTAAATTTGTTATTTTTTACCTCATACACTCTTGTCAAGCACAACATTTGTGACTATAATATAAAAGAAGCATTAACGCTTGCAAATAAAGTTCAGACTTTAGGAAATTTTGATTACGAAGCCGAAAAAGCTGAACTGGAAACCATTTTAAAAGACATACAGGGAACAAAATAAATTGAAAAAGATAATAGTACAAAAATTTGGCGGAACCTCAGTTGCCGATACGGACAAAATAAAAAATGTCGCCAAGACAGTAATCAGGGAGAAAAACAACGGGAATGATGTTGTGGTAGTTGTTTCAGCAATGGGACACACAACAGACCACCTTGTTAAAATGGCAAAAGACTTAAACCCTAACCCTTCAGCAAGAGAAATGGACATGCTTTTATCAACCGGTGAATGCGTTTCCATCGCTTTGTTGACAATGGCAATCCAGGCTGCAGGACATAAAGCCGTAAGCTTTAATGCTATGCAAATAGGAATTTTAACAGAAAACGTACATTCAAAAGCTCGTATTGTTGACATTAAAACAGATAAACTAAGAAAAAATCTTGAAGCAGGTAATATAATTGTTGTTGCAGGATTTCAAGGTGTAACAGAAGACGGTGAGATTACAACACTTGGAAGAGGCGGTTCTGATACTTCAGCAGTTGCTTTGGCAGCGGCGTTAGACGCTGAGCGATGTGATATTTATACAGATGTCGAAGGAGTTTACACAACTGACCCAAGAGTTGTTCCAAACGCTTCAAGACTTGATATGATATCATACGAAGAAATGCTTGAACTTGCTCATGCAGGCGCAAACGTTCTTCATCCAAGAAGTGTTGAGACTGCAAAACAGTATGCTGTGCCGCTTAGGGTTCGTAGCAGTTTTAATTTAGACAATATGGGAACTTTAATATTAGGAGTTGAAAAAATGGAAATAAATAAACCTGTCGCCGGTGTGGCTGCTGACTTATCACAAGTAAGAATTGTTGTTTGCGATGTACCTGATACCCCGGGTGAAGCGGCAACACTGTTTGGCTGTCTTGCTGATGAAAATATTTCAGTTGACATGATTATCCAATCTTATGCAAGAAAAGCATCACACACAAACGATATTGCGTTTACTATTGATAAAGCGGATTTAACAAAGACAGCCGAAGTTCTTGAAGATGTTAAAAAGAAACTCAATGCCGGTGATGTTAAAATTGATGACAATATTGCTAAGGTTTCAATAATCGGTGCCGGCATGATTGACAGACCTGGTATCGCATCTACAATGTTTAAAACACTTGCTTCAAACGGAATTAACATCAGAATGATTTCAACAAGTGAAATAAAAATAAGCTGTCTGATTAACAAAGAAGACGCTCAAAAAGCAGTAAAAGCACTTCATGAAGTATTTAAACTTGAATGTGATGAAATTGCTGATGTCAAGGGCACATTACCGGACGAAGAATAAATCGAGCCAACTAGCAAAAAAATAAATGTTCTGCGTTAATATATACAATGCGGGATTACTATGGTTGAAAACATTCCTAATACGTTTCAAAATTTTCAAATTCAAAACCGGCAAAGCCGGACAGTTCAGCAACCTCAAAAAACTCAACACAAGAAAATGAGTGATTACTTCATTCCGGCAGGATTAATTACAAGCGGCGCCATACTGCTTTATTATGGGATAAAATCACCGACAAAAACTCAGTTAATAAATAAACTTGTCAAAGAGCGCACAGAGCAAATCCAATCGAATTTAAGAGTTTATACAAAGGCTGTTGATGAGACAATTTCAAGTTCATATGAACAAATTGCAAACTATATCAGAAAATTTATTGATGATAATACCTTTGAACCAATTACTCTAATAAGACATATAAAAGAGCCAAAAACACTTCTAAAAGAGCAGGATATCGCATATTCAGCAGTAAATCTTGCAGGAACAGAAGGACAAAAAGCCGGCGCGTCAGCTATCGGAAACTTTTCAGTAGTAATCGGGAATGTTTTTAAAAACGTTTCAGATAATTTAGAGCACCAAAAAGAACTTATGCGGCTTTTGTTCAATGATTACTGCAAACTTCCTAAGCTTAAAGACAGCAAATACGAACAACTTCTTTTAAAATCAGAAGGTGATCTTCGCGATACAGCAGGCTTAACCCTTTCGCAAATGACTGTTCATAAATTTCTAAACCACAAAGCAGTCTTTGAAAAATATTACTCTGAAATGGCGCAAGCAATCACAAATACCCGCCAAAACCGCATGGCTGTCAAAAAACAAATTGTTGAGGATGCCTATGCGGCGCTAAGGCAAATTTTAGGACTTGGAGAAGAGTTTGCTCCGTCATATTCAAGACTTCCAAACTTAGACAGGTTTAACAAACTTACCAAAGCTGAATTAAAACCGCAACAGCTGCCGGCTGAGCTTGTTGAACTTTACAAAGAAAACGTTTATTTTGAAAGCCTTATGTCAAAAGATTTTAGCAAACTTACAAATGATGATTTAACGCAAATATTCTACAGAGCAGACTATGACAATAATTTGCAAGATTTAAGACTGCTGATTGACAGAATAAGACTACATCAAGCATATGCACAGAAAAAATCCCCAAAACTTGTACCTGCATACGAAAATTCAATAGCAAAACTTGAATACCTTGCAAACCAATTAGATGATTTTGCAAAATCCGAACTGCTAAAAATGAGTAGCAAAGAATTTAGAAAAGTTCCGGAAGCCAAACGCCAGGCGAATTTGTATTATGTAAGCAGGATTTCAAGACGAATGGGATTTAATACAATTTCGGAACTGGATGAATTCATGTCAAAAGATTTACGGTTTAAAAATCTTGAAATAAGAGAATTTGTGGAAGATTTTATACAGAAACCGGAAGTATATTTCTTTTAAAGCGATATTTCGCGCAGATTGAGGGACTTTTCCCTCGCCCCCTTGGGGAGAGGGCAGAATTTCAACTTGAGAGCCTAAGCTCGAAAGTTTGAAATTCGGGTGAGGGGCTACAAGATTTGAACATTCTTACTTATCTAAGCCCCTCTCTTGAATTTCTAAACTCACTAACGTTCGTTAAGAAATTCTTTTCTCTCCCCTAATGGGAGAGACTATTGTCCCGCAAAACGCGAGGGGGGTTCCCTCGCCCCTTGTGGGAGAGGGTAGAATTTCAACTTGAGGGCGTTAGACCGAAAGTTTGAAATTCGGGTGAGGGGCTACAAGGCTTGAACATTCTTACTTATCTAAGCCCCTCTCTTGAATTTGTAAGTTCACTAGCGTTCTCTAACAAATTCTTTTCTCTCCCCTAATGGGAGAGACTATGTCCCTCGTTTTGGCTTACAACTGTCGCAAGGTTCCATTATTGGTGGTTCTGGTTGTGTTCTGTGGTTTTGCACCTAGGGCAGTCTTTTGGGTTGGTGTTAGTTGTTTTACGATTTTGCGCTCCGGTNAAAAACATTATCGGTTGGACGATGAATTTGCCTTCTTTAAATTCAAAGTTATAGCCTGTTTTAGACCCGATACCGGCAAGCAATGAGGTGAAGTCTTCTTTTCCATACATTGTATGGCTTTCGCCTACGCTTGCGCCCGCGCTTGCTGTTAGTGCTGTCCAGAAGTTTCCTTTATAAAACGTTTGGGTTACGCCTAGCAAGCCCCCATTCATTGTGGTATCTGTTCCGTTATAACGTAATTGGCTTCCGTTATACCCGATATAGCCTGTAGTTACTCCTGACCAGCCATGTTTTAATTGTTTGAAGTCGGTATCAAAGCCTACCAATGTACCATATGTGGTTGCGTTTACATCGGGTCCGTTTTTAAGGTTCATCTTTTCAAAGCTTACGTATGGGCGTACCCATGCTCCTTTATTATGGAGGTCGTTTGGTTGGTATGTTGTGTTTGCGTTATAGTCCGTACTTGCTATTGCGTATTTATTTGAGGTTAGCAAGGCATAGCGTTCCAGGGATGGTAGTTGGGTGAAGCTATCTGCATGTTGGAAGGCATAGTGGAACGTTTCTGTTATTGTTGATTGGGCGCCGGCTTGCGCTGCGACTGGGGAGGTTAGGACGGATGGGTTGAATGCGTCTGAGGCATTTCCGGTGCTGCCGCCTGCAACAATACCACCAGGTGTTTGTTGCAGGATTTTATCGCCTTTTGCAAATACAAAGTAACCGCCATCGTCTCTATTGTCATAGACCAGGTTGTATTTATAGATTGGGGTATAAAGTGTTGTTTGGTGATCTATGTCTGGTAACTGAACATTGCCGGATACATGGTCTTTTAGTCCTGTATCTGCAAATAGGATAGATACGCTGTCTTTGGTTGTATCTGATAACATGTTCATGCCGTTTACTGTTAAGGTGCCTGTGTGCTCCCCGTATTCGGTAGCCGTTAGTCTGTCCATTTGTTCGTTTTGAAGGTCTACATCGACGACCATTTTTGTGTCACCAGTTATAGTTAGGGTGTTGAAGTTATATGTATGGGTTTTGTTATTTACAGTATTGATTGTGGTATTGTTTAATGTTACATTGGCGTCATACATGTCGTTTAGCATGTAAAATGTTGTATCTGTGCCGTCACCTTCGATGTTGACTGAGTATGTATCTTCTGTATCATTTCCTGCTCCGCGGATGTTATCGGACATTATGATTGTACCGTTATTCTTTAATGAGAAGTTTACTGTTGCACCATTATCTACATAGATTGCGTTGTCGTCGACGGTACCGTCTTGGTATTCTACGTAGTTGCCGGCAAACCTTGTTGTGCCGTTGTTTGCGCTGATTGTTAGGTCACTGTTTGTATAGATTGCACCGGCATTGTCTTGGTAGTCATAGCTTGCTCTGGTTACGCCGTTTTCGATGAACGTTGAGTTCTCGATGTTGCCGATTGTACCTGTGTTACTGATTGCCCCGGCTGATTGGCTTGGATATAAGATAATCCTATAATCCTCAAATGCGACACTCACACACGTTACTGTGTTTCCTATATAGTTTCCGGTGATGGTATCGATTGCACCGTTATTATTTATGATTGAATATGGGCTAACGCTTGTAGTAACATAAGCCCGATAGTCGACTTTAATATCATACACCTCACCAACGCCCAAAATTTTATTAATTTTATTATTTATGAAATCACCTTTGAGAGTTTCTATATAACCGTCATTGTGTAACAGGTCATCTTCGTTAATATAATTATTTAAAGCATCGACTGATATCGTGCCATTATTCCCGGTTACATTTATTGGGCTAATTGCAGAATAATAATAATAATAGTTATCTGACAAAAGTACTGACACTTCTGATAAGCCATCGATATTTATTTCGTAAGAATAGTTTGTACTATCAATATTATTGAGATAATAGGAATTATCAGATTGTGCTGTCATGGAATAAAAATAAGGAGTCTTATGATTACTCCTTCGTACAACAACATCCTCTTCCACTACATTTAAGCTATCAGGGGATGGCTCGTTTACGGTGATTTCATAATATTTAGGGTTCATGGTGCCGGTTGTGGCGTCGTATTCAAATTTTGTTATTGTGTTTTCGCCTTTTTCTTCTACTCGTGTTAAAGTGTATGCGCCACTATCGCTCAATATAGTATCTTGCTCAGCTGCATTCACCGGCTGCACACCAATTACCGTCATGCCTGCTAAAGCGGCTACAGATAAAGCTTTAAGGGTTACCCCCCCCCCGGTTTCCCGCTTGCAGAGCGCGTTTTGAACTTCTTTTCATTTCACAATCCTCATATTTAATTCTACACATCGATAACTCCCTTATCGACATGTGGCTAACTTTTCTTTAATTTTTTAGGGCAAATTTTTACATTTCGTTATATTGTATATCTTACATATATATTATAACACTGTTTATTTAAGTTCGCAAGTGTTTAGTTTACATTTGAAACATTTTATGCAATAATCGTTGTATGTTCAAGTATTATGGGAAAACTGCACCGTATCTTTTTTTATTACCGGCTGTTATTGTTTTAGCTGTGTTTTTCTTTATTCCGTTTTTCCAAACTATTTTTCTGAGTTTTCAGGATTACTCAACAAACATTTATCATGCCGGCTTTGCCGGATTAAAAAACTACGTTGACATTCTTCACAATCCTGTGTTTTACAAGGTCATGATTAATACTTTTATCTATCTTGTCGCTGCCGTTCCGGTTCTGGCAATTGTACCGCTGTTTCTGGCAATACTTATTAACCAAAAAATCCGCGGGATTACGTTATACAAAATTCTCATTTATCTTCCTGTAATTGTTTCAATCGTTGTGGCTGCAATCGCGTTCAAGTGGCTCTATGCCGAACAGGGAATTCTAAATTACCTTTTAAACGTTCTGCACATAAACTCAATAGGCTGGCTTACTGACCCGAAATACGCCATTTACTCAGTTATAATCGTCACTATCTGGAAGGGTATCGGCTACTATATGATGATTTATCTTGCAGCGTTAATGAGTGTGCCCAAAGAGCTCTACGAGGCTTGCGACATAGACGGTGCCGGCTTTTTAAGAAAACATCTTACCGTAACGGTTCCGCATATTATGCCTACTATCGCTTTGGTTACTACAATCAGTTCAATTTCAGCAATGAAAGTTTTTGCAGAAATCTATGTTATGACAAAAGGCGGACCATTAAACTCCACCAAAACAATTGTCTATTACATCTACGAAAAAGCGTTTGAGAACCTTGATTTAGGCTACGCTTCCGCAATGGCTGTAATCCTTTTAATCATCGTAATGGCATTTTCGCTTATAAATATTTTCTGCTTTGAAAGGAATAAATATCAATTATGACAGGGGTAAATATATTAAAAAAACTAACAAAAAACTTTTGGGTTCATGTGGTATTAATTTTTGTATCGATTTTATCAATTTTCCCTTTTATCTGGCTATTATCAACGTCATTAAAAGGAAGCGGCGAAAATATTTTTGCATACCCGCCAACAATTATTCCGCAAGATTTTACATGGGCAAACTACGTCGGGGTGTGGCACAAAGTTGATTTAATGCGGTATTTCATAAACAGCATGATTGTCGCCGGCGGAACAGTTTTATTAAATCTTATTCTGTCATCACTTGCCGGATATCCGCTTGCAAGAATGGAATTTAAAGGAAAAAAGATAACTTTTTTTGCAATTCTGGCAACTATTATGGTGCCGTTCCAGGCAATAATGCTTCCTGTTTATCTTATTACATTAAAACTACACCTTGTTGACAGCGTGAATGATACAATGGGATTTATCGGGTTAATAATGCCGTTTGCAGTAAGTGCTTTCGGGATATTTTTAATGCGACAGGCGTTTCTTGCAATCCCTCGCGAAATGGAAGAAGCTGCAATTGTTGACGGATGTAATGTATTTCAGGTATTTTGGAAAGTTTTATTACCAATGGTTAAGCCGTCGCTGGCTGTACTTGCTATATTTACTTTTATCGGTTCATGGGGCGAATTCTTATGGCCAAGTATCGTGCTTACAAAAGAAACCATGTACACTTTGCCGGTTGGCGTAAATAACTTACAGGGAATGTTTTCATCTAACTGGCGTTACATAGCAGCAGGTTCAATAATATCAACGATACCAATAATTATATTTTTCCTTGCAATGCAAAAATACTTCATCTCAGGCGAGAATGAAGGCGCCGTAAAAGGATAACTGCTTTAAATATGTCTTTCAACAGGGTTTAGCAATATATCTGCAAGTCTGTCAGCTCCAATAAATCCACGTTGTGACATAAGTTGTGCTGCTAATACATTATCATATTTGACAAAACGGTGACGAACTTCAAAAGAACCTTGAGAAAAATCAATTATAGCATAACAAGCCTTTGGCTCCTGCGTCATCGGACGTCCTACACTACCAACATTTACAACTGTTTGACCGCGGTTTGTCTGGTAAGCACAAGGAACATGCGTATGCCCACAAAGAATTAGTTTTTCCTGTGTTCCTTCAATAATTTCTTCAATGATTTCAATAGGCATTCCCGGCAAAATATCTTCATTATTTGCTCTTGGTGAACCGTGCACAAGCAGCACACTGCAACCTTCAACATCAAGGCTTAATTGCGGCGGAAGTTCAGCCAAATAGGCTCTATGAGCATCATCGAGTGCCAAAACATCATCAGCGATAGCATTTGCCATAACAGGATATTGAGCTTCCAAAAATTCAACAACATCAGCCCCATATTGTGCAATCATTTTATCAGTATTACCTTGAATTACTGTCCAGGTATTTTGCCCCATTACGTAATCCACAATCTCTTTTGGCTGAGGACCAGCTAAAGCTAAATCGCCCAAACAAAAAACATGCTCGCATTGCTCGTTGACAACATCGTTCATAACAGCTTCAAGTGCCTGTGCATTAGCATGCAAATCAGATAATACCGCAATTCTCATATAATTTCCCTCTCATTTTTAATTTGTGATAAGATAATTGTATGATAAAAAGAAGAAAATCTAAAGAAATTTCAATCGGAAATGTAAAAATCGGTAATAATAACCCGATAACTGTACAATCAATGTGTAACACGGATACGCGTGATATCGGACACACGACACATCAAATACAGGAACTGTCTGAGGCAGGTTGTGAATTGATAAGACTTGCGGTACTAAATAAAGACGCGGCAGCGGCAATAAAAGAACTGGTAAAAGTTTCACCGGTACCGCTGATTGCAGACATTCATTTTGATTACAGACTTGCAATTGATTGCATCAACAACGGAATTTCAGCACTCAGGTTAAATCCCGGCAACATCGGCAAACGGGAAAACGTTGAAAAAGTTGTAAATCTAGCAAAACAACAAAATATCCCGATTAGAATAGGAGTAAATGCGGGTTCTTTAGAAAAAGAACTAAAAGAAAAAGATGTTTCGCTTGCTGAAAAAATGGTTGAAAGCGCTCTAAAACACGTAAAAATTCTTGAAGACTTAGATTTTGATTTAATAAAAATTTCACTAAAATNTCTAAAACACGTAAAAATTCTTGAAGACTTAGATTTTGATTTAATAAAAATTTCACTAAAATCATCGGATGTGATGACAACAATCGACGCCTACAGACTTATGGCACAAAAAGTTGATTATCCGCTTCACCTTGGAGTAACAGAAGCAGGAACTCTCCGAAACGGTTTGATAAAATCATCAGTAGGTTTAGGAACATTACTAGCAGAAGGAATTGGAGACACAATACGAGTTTCTCTTACTGAAAACCCTATTGAAGAAGTTTTTGCAGGATATGAAATTCTCAAAAGCCTTAAATTAAGACAAAAAGGGGTTAATTTCATCTCATGCCCGACTTGCGGAAGAACTCAAATAGACCTAATCTCGCTTGCAAAAAAAGTAGAAGAAAGATTTAAAAACCTGGATGAACACATAACAATCGCCACAATGGGTTGCGCGGTGAATGGTCCTGGCGAAGCCTCTAACGCGGATTTTGGCATAGCCGGCGGCATTGGCGAAGGCTACATATTTAAAAAAGGTCAAATAATTGCAAGAGTTCCGGAAGCCCAACTGCTTGATAAGTTGGAAGAAGTGATAATGAATTCGCATTAAAAAGGTATTTCCCAGGTGTCGAGACTTTGCGTTGTAAAATTAAACAGAATATGCTAATATTAGCTTATGAGACTTGATATTACAAAACTAAAATCCGCGCATATGACGCTTGTTTCCAGTATGGAAAAACTTGAAGCACATAAATCCAGTGATTTTGCTGATATGCTTGAAGACTCTTGTATAAAAAGATTTGAGTACACTCTCGAAATCGCCCGCAAACTAATGAAACGAGTTTTGAAAAATATTTATGCTAAATCTGAAGAAGAACTAACTGTAAATAATACTTTCAGATTTATGCAAGGTTATAACTTCATTCCCAATTGGGAAAATTGGCGAAATTATTATGAAAAACGTAATAACACCGCCCACGAATATAGTCTTGAAAAGTCAAGAAAATTACTTGAGATTATTCCTGATTTTATTAAAGATACAGAAATATTAATACATAATTTGGAAGAAAAACTGCATGCTTAAAGGTGTTACAAACGATGAATATTATATAATCAAAAATATTTTGAAAAATTATCCGTGCAAATTTTTCGCTTATGGCTCGCGGGTGAAAGGGAATTTTTCAAAATTATCAGATTTAGATATTTTAGTTAAATCAGATAAATTTGAACATATAATTACAGAATTAAAATATAAATTCGACCAAAGCAGTCTTCCTTATGTTATAAATTTTACTGACTACAATTCAATAGATAAAAATTTTTATGATTTAATAAAAAATGACTTAATTGAAATTTAAAATAAATCATTCAAATAATACATGACACCTTTTTGTAAACAAATTATAATATTATTGCAATAGTGTATAAAAATACTTATAATATTGAAATAAAGATGAGGTGACTATGAAAAAATTATTATTACTGGTAATTGCAGCAACAGCCGTTCAAATGCAAGCAAGTGCAGCTATTTCTGTTGACCAAGTTACAAACCCTGCAGTAATGAGAGCAAACGGATATTCTGCACAGACAGCCGATATGGTTAATGTCAGCAAGGCAAGAGTGCTTGGTGAAGAATATTATACAGCGGATGAAGCTGCATACAAAAAACAAAATAAATTTGTAAGATTCTGGAGAAAGTTGTATGTTTACACAGACCCAGCGGCTGAAGATTATTCATTCTACCACCATGACACAGATACGACACCGTCATACACAGATTTATAAGCTTGTTTTACTTATAAGTGCTTTCTTTTTTTGTGGAAGCACTTATAATGTACAAGCAGTCGAATTTGGGGAGGTTCAATATAACAACAACGCACCCATTGACTATTCCAATATAGATAAAGGGTCAACCTTGAAACTTGCGGATTTCTATTTTGAGCAGGCAATGAATGCGAAAGACGAAGCCGATACAAAAAACTTTTTGCAAAAAGCCAGTGGGGAATATTTTATACTGACAAGAATTGATTCAAGGGATTTATATTCAATTGTCCAATTAGCCAGAGTTTATGACTTTGAAAATCAAAACAGCTATGCAAAAGCTTATTTTTTTAAAGCTTTGAAAATTGACAAAAATAATGCCGCAACAAATTATCACTTCGGAGAATATTACTACACAAGAGAAGATTACAAACGTGCGCTGTATTTTTATAACATGGCATTTCAAAACGGCTACAAAGAGAATTACGATGTACTTATAAAAATGGCGATAATGTACGAAAAATTGGGAGACCTGTTAAGAGCTAATCAGTATTATAAAAAAGCGTTTCTGGTAAAACCGGATAATCAGGAAATTCCGGACAAAATAAGAGAGCTGGAAGCTTTAAGATACCAAAATACTGGTTATTATCACAAAAGAAGAAGGAAATAATGAAAAAAACAAAATACATAATAATTTTATTAATCGCATTATTATCCACCGTAACATTTGCCAACGCTGATGAACCCGAACAGCAGATAAAATTTGAACAACCGATTGAAGACATGTTACAACTAAATCTTCCTGCATTTTCGCCTTTCAATGCAAATATAGGCGAAATCATTTTCAAACAAACTTCAACACGAGTTGATGCCATTGACCCAAGCCTTGCTGCAACATTTTACCCCGGTGGACGAGGAGCAAACAAACTGGTTATTTATACCCCTAATTTTGGTATCCACACCGGCACAAACGAATTTGGAACTGAAGCTATTGTTGAAGACAATATTGTAACATCTTTAAGCGGGGCGGATTCAACAATTCCGCTAAACGGAGTTGTCATAAGCGGGCATGGGATTGCCAAAAACTGGATTACCCAAAATATAACAGTGGGTTCAAAAGTTTACATTGATGATGTCAACAAAAAAATCACAGTGTACACAACATCAGAAAGTTACACCTTTGAAGCTGAGCAAAAAATTAAAGAAGCAAAATCAATGATGGAATATTACCAGTATAATTGCAGAAATTACAATTATACACTTCCCCTTGGGCACATTCAGACCGCTGAAAATTATCTAAAAATTGCGCAAGGCGAAAAACAAAACAGTTCAATACTTCGCCAATATACACAAGAAGCTATTGACAGCGCAAATATGGCAATAAAAACCGCGCTGCCTTACTTGCCAAACGAACTTAAAGGAACATGGATTCGCCCAACAGAAACTACACCCGAACAAATTATCGCAACACTTGATAATATGAAATCTAACGGGTTTAACAGTATATTTTTAGAAACTTATTTTCATGGCAAAACGATTTTTCCTAGCCGTACAATGAACAAATACGGCTTTACTATTCAAAACGAACAGTTTGAAGGCTTTGACCCGCTTGATGTTTGGATAAAAGAAGCTCATAAACGTGATATGAAAGTTCACATCTGGTTCCAATCATTTTATGTTGGTAACAATCCGCCGGAACTAAATCCGTCAAGCATTCTTGCAGTGCGACCGGATTGGGGAAATAAGACAAAAAAATTTGCGGACATGCCGGGCGGAACAAAATCAGCATCAGAACATAACGGGTATTTTATTGACCCTGCTAATCCGGAAGTACAAGAATTTTTACTTGACCTTTTGACTGAAATCATGGACACTTATCACCCGGACGGGATAAATCTTGATTACATCAGATATCCTAACGCAAATGCGAGCAACGACCAAAACGCTTGGGGATACACTGAATACGCAAGAAACGATTTTAAACTTTTGTATGGCGTTGACCCAATTGAACTTACAAAATCAGATGTTTTGTGGTACGACTGGAACCAGTACAGAAGAAACAACATAACAAATTTTGTCCGAAAAGTTGGCAAAATGGGTAAGCAAAAAGGAGTTTACATAAGTGCTGTAATTTTTCCGGATTTAGCATCTGCACTATCAACAAAGCAGCAGGATTGGCGAACATGGTCAGTCCAGAATTATATTGACGGTTTCACTCCGCTATTTTTAACATACGATTCAAAAATGCTGGCTTCGATGATGAACGATGTAATAAACGTAAAATCTCCTTGTACAGACCTCTACGCGGGCTTGTTTGTAACATTTATGGGCGGAGCATCAGAAGACTTGATTAGACAGATTTATGAAACCCGCAAAATGAACGCAAATGGCGTAATAATCTTTGATTGGGCACATACAACTCCGGTTTATACAACTACACTTATGGCTGGCGCGTTCAATGACACTTCATTAAAAGACAAAACAACAGTCGCAACAAAATCAAAAAAAAAAGAGGTTTTGGCGCAAAGGGAAGAAAGAAGAAATCAAAACAAAAAAGTAAATGTNAAAAAAAAAGAGGTTTTGGCGCAAAGGGAAGAAAGAAGAAATCAAAACAAAAAAGTAAATGTAACGACAAATAGCAAGGGTCGTTGGGTTTTCACAAGGCAGTAAGGAGCTTTATGGATATCTCACAGAAATTTGTAAACACCTTTAAAAAGAAAGATTATAAAAAAGCTTACAAACTTTTTAATAAATGGAATGCAGATACACAATCAAAAAATATCGACAACTATGAAGAATATGTAAAAATTTCAACAGAGATTTTCAATAATCTTGATAAATATACAGAAGAAGAATTAGTCCACAAGGCAAATGTTGCAGCAAATATGATGCAAACTTTCTATGTGGAAAACCTTTGTCTGCTTGCACTCATAAAGAACCCTAAAAATCCTGAAATCTTTTATATATGGGCAAAATTTGCACTTGCTTATGATTATCTATGGGAAGCAAAAGACGTAATCGAACAGGTTTTTGACCTTGACCCGCCGGAGGATAAAACAAAATATTTAAGATTATACGCAAGAATTTTATCAGAAATTTACACAAATAAAGAACTTGAAGAAACAGACAAAGCTAAATATAAAAAAATCATACTGGAGCAATGGGAAAGCGCAATAAAATTAGAACCGGATAATGTTGAAAATTATCTTGGATTAACTCTGTATTACACATTAGATTATAATGATACTGATAATGACGCACTTATGAAAGCATGGGATAAAGTTATTGAACTTGAGCCAGAAAACGGCTGGTTTTACTCAGCTCGTGCTGAGGGAAAAAGCTTAATTGGTGATTACAACGGAGCAATTGAGGATTATAAAAAAGCAATTGAGCTTGGCGATATTGATTATACGACATACCGCGAGCTGGCAAATAATTACGCTTACAACAACCGGAAAGAAAAAGCACTTGAACTTTATCAAAATGCTGTCAATGAGCATGAAAATAATCCTGAACTGCAAAAAGAAATGTATATCGGGCTTGCCGCGGTTAATGTATGGTTATTTAATTACGCAAAAGCAGAAGAAATTTACACCCAACTTATTGAAAAATATCCGGATGATTTAAGATTATATTCAATGCGTGCTGACATAAGATATTATACAAAAAAATATGAACAAGGAATTGAGGATGCTGATTTTGTTTTAAGTCGCAATGACCCTGATTATATAACTACAAATTTATCAAAATCAAACTGTCTTTATGAATTAAAAAGACATGAGGAAGCCATAAAATGCTGTGATATAGTTATTGAAGCATACCCCGATTATTATGCTCCTTACGTAAACAAATGCCTTAGCCTGTATGATATGCAAAAATATGAAGAAGCACTTGATTTTATAAAAAAAGCAATTGAACTTAACCCTGACTATTCAGACGGTTGGGCTCAATCCGGATGTATAAAATTCTATCTAAAAGATTTTGAAGGTGCATTTAAAGATGTAGATAAAGCACTGGAAATCGACCCTAAAAATCTCCATGCAAACAGGATAAAAGGCTCTTTCTATTATATTCTTGGAGATACAGAAAAAGCGCTTAATGAAATAAACCTCGCAATCGAAATAAATAAAGGCTTATCATACTCTGCTGAAGAACAATATTTTCTACGCCACAAAATATATAAACAACAGGGCAAAGATGCAGAAGCTCAAGCTGATTATGACAAAACTTTTGAGCTTAACCCTAATTTTGATGTTGAAGAATTTGAAAAATCACTAAAGCTTGACGACTAAAAACTTTACATCAATCTATGGTTTTACTATAATGTTTGCAAGGATATAGAAAAACAAGAAGGACAAAAGATGAGTATATATTTATTGGAAGTCGGAACAGAAGAACTGCCGTATAAGTTTATCCCGCAAGCAATAGAGCAGCTTAATACCGGATTTACAAATTTTTTGAATGATAATAAAGTTAAATTTTCAGATATAAAAGTTTATGCAACCCCAAGACGTCTTGCAGTCATAATTGACGGTCTTGAAGCAAAAACCGCTGATGAAGAAAAAATTATAAAAGGACCAATAAAAACTGTTGCATTTGATGAAAACGGAAAACTTACAAAAGCCGGCGAAGGTTTTGCAAGAAAAAATAACCTTACAAAAGACGATTTATACGTCGAAGATAATTACGTTCACGCAAAAATCGTTGTTAAGGGTAAATCAATTTCTGAACTTTTAGCGGAAAATGTTCCGTCTGTTTTTATGAAACTTCAAGGTGCACACTTTATGCGCTGGGGGTATAACGATGAAAAATTCTCCCGTCCGATAAAATGGGTTGTTTCTATTCTTGATAATGAAGAAGTTAAAATTAAAATTATTGATAAAGAATCATCAATTTTCACCCGCGGACACAGGTTTGCTCAACAGAAAATGGCAATCGGTGACCCGAAAGATTACGTTGAGACAATGAGAAATGCTTGCGTAATTGTTGACCAGGATGAAAGAAAACAAGTTATCATTAACAAGGCAAACGAAGCCGCCGCAAAATTAGGTGCAGAACCTTACTACACAGATGATTTACTTGAAGAAGTAACTTTTATCACTGAATATCCTGTGCCTGCAATTTGTGAATTTGACCCGGTATTTTTAGAAATTCCGGAAGAAGTCACAGTAACGGTTATGGCTGTTCATCAACGCTATTTTGCGCTTTATAAAGACGGCAAATTAATAAATAAATTTATCACAATGACAAACTACATTGGCAATGAATTTTCAAACATCAAAGCCGGAAATGTCAGAGTAATAAAAGCAAGACTTGACGATGCTGTATTTTTCTTCAAAGAAGACACGAAAAAGTCTCTTGAAGCCTACGTTGAAACCCTGAAAGGCGTGACTTTCCAAAAAGGCATGGGCACAATGTTTGATAAAACTCAAAGACTTATCAAACTTTCTGATGAAATTGCAGCAGACTTAAAAGTCCAATCACCTGATATTACAAGAACAGCTCAACTTTGCAAAGCTGATTTAACCACAAAACTTGTGTTTGAATTCACTGAACTTCAAGGATTTATCGGTGCTGATTACGCAAGGATTTCCGGAGAAAGCAGCAATGTTGTCCAGGGGATAAAAGAACACTACTTCCCTCTAAATGCTGAAAGTGAAACCGCAAAAGGTATAGAAGGTCAAATTGTCGGAATAGCAGACAAAATCGATACTGTATGTGCGGTCTTTGCGGCAGGCAAAAAACCAACAGGTTCTTCTGACCCGCTAGGTGTAAGACGTGCAGCATTAGGCGTTATAAGAACAATTTTAGACGCGGGATTAAAAATTAATATTGAGAAGTATATTAAAGAAGCTTTGAAACTTCTGCCGGTGCAAAGAGATTGTGCTGATGAAGTTAATGAATTTTTCGTACAAAGACTGATTATTTTCTTAGCTGATAAATACAAGAAAAATGTTTTAGAGGCATGCTCTGTTCGTAATCCGCTAACGGACATTGCAGATTATGTTAAACGTGTTGAAATCGTCCAGACCATAGACGCTCCGGCACTTTTAGAAAATGCAAACAGAGTTATCAGAATACTAAAAGAAAATTCAAAAGACAGTGTAAACGAAGCTTTCTTTAAAGAAGAAATAGAAAAAACACTTTATACCAAAATCAAAGAAATTCCTGGCAATATTGACTATCAGGCTTATTTAAGTGAATTAGAAGCGCTTAACCCGACAGTTACAAAGTTCTTTGACGATGTACTTGTCATGGACAAAGACGAAAATGTTAAGAAAAACAGGCTTGCTTTATTGACATTATTAAAAAATAAGTATGAACATTTAACAGATTTTTCAAAGATTTAGCAAGGCTTTACGGCATTATGTTAATTTTTGTAACGTTAAAATGTTAAAAAGTCAATTATTTTTTTCAGGATACTTTAAAATAGTACAAGAAGGCAAAATATAGAGGTAGATATGTTTGACCGATTAAAAAATTTAAAGGTAGTAAAAAAACTTAGGGAAAATGTTAGCCCGAAATTACGCTGGCTTGCGTTTTCCAATAAGAATACATTAGATAAAAGCACCACTGACTATTTAGAAACAATAAGCGGTGTGGATAATCTTAAATCACTTTCTGACGAATATGAGCTGGAAGCAATGGTCAGAGCCCAACTCAAAAAGGAGTTCCCAAACATTGAGAGCATGAAATCCTATGAGTTGTTAGTAGATGCTGTCATGCACAACATCAGAAAAAAACAGCTTCAAGCCGAAGATAATCTTGATATTGAATAGATTGTCAAATAACTTAAACAAAAAGAATAATACCTGCTTGAGGGTATTATTTTTTTTTGCCTGGTAAATAATGGTAAATAATATTAAAAGGAGTATAAAATGAAAGCGATAATCGGGATTTCTGTTGAAAATCGACGCGAAGAAGCCGCAAAATTACAAAACATCTTAACTGATTACGGCTGTGTTATAAAAACCAGAATTGGTTTGCATGATATGGGTGAATACAAGTGCTTAAACTATGGTGTGGTCTTACTCGAAGTAATTGATAAAGTAAACGAGATTTATGATGAATTATCAAAACACTGGCATGTTCAGATAATGAAATTTTAAAATTTGTAAAAAAAAGTATATAACAATAAACAAAAATCATCTTGATGTGTTTTCATGCTAAAGGGACGCGAGATGATAAATCCAATCATTCAACAGAATAATGTAAAAACCAGCATTTTTTACATAAACGATTATCACGGCAAGTCCATAAACATGGAACGCACGGTAACTGCATCAAATGAATTTGATGCCAGGATGAAAAATCAAAAAGATGTTGATACCCTAAAACTATCCTCCGGGGATATAATGATTGGAGAAGACTTTAAAACAAACGAACTTGCCGTTAAATTTCAAAAGATTATCGGCATAACATCTTCTGCCGTAGGAAACCACGAATATGACATGCAGGAAAAAATAAGCTCTGTTCTCCCGCTTTTTGGATACAATCTTTTAGCGGCAAATGTTCAAATTAATCCGTCAAACCCTTGGAGCCACAAGATTAAAGCTTCTGTTGTTGAAGAGAGAAACGGTAATAAATACGGTATAATAGGAACTTCGCCTGTTGATTTATACAAAAGGGTAAAAGTCGGAATTATTCAGCAGGATATTAAGGTAAGTAAAGTCAAAGAGACCATAAACGATATTCAACAAGAAGCTGACAAATTAAAAGCCCAAGGAATTAATAAAATCATTCTGCTGTCACATCTTGGCAACACATTAGATAAAATTGTAGCAAACCAAACAGACGGAATTGACGTAATTCTTGGCGGTCACTCGCACGATTTAATTTTTGATGTTAAAGAAGGAGAAAACTTATTCTACTCAAAATCAGGAGAGCCTGTAATTATAACCCAGGCAGGGAGAGACGGAAAGAATTTTGGAATACTCAATCTTGAATTTGACCAGAATGGCATAATTAAGAAAGTTCAAAATAATATCGGAACAACAAGAGAATTCAAACGAAATGCTCCGGTTAAATACATATTTGACAAAATTTTCGGCGCAAGAGAAACTTACGGTTATATAAAATCAGCTCCGGCTCCACTTTCACATGACCTGATAGAACCAAATGCCCATGCTTACTATATTACAGACTGTATCAGAAAAGACCTTGACTGCGATATTGCAATTCTTCCGTCTCCAAACATTCGCGGCTATTTTGAAGCCGGAAAAGTTGATACAAGAATTCTTGGCGACATTTTGCCGTTTCAGAACAAGCTTTACAAGATGAAATATTCAGAAAAAGATTTAGTCGAAGGGTTTAAACTTGCATCAAAATCTTTCACCAACACTGCAAACAAACCCGGAATATTTTACCCGTCAGGTCTAAAATACACAGTTGCAACAAACGGCAGCCTAAAATCAATGACTTTCATTGATAAATCAGGTAAGGAAACTCCGATTGATATAAAAAATCCAAGAGCGGACAAATATTATACAGTAGTGTTAAATGACTACTGTGCGCAAGGAAATGACGGATTTACAGTACTGAACCAGCCATATAATATTTTGGAAAAATACCCGTTTGATGCAACAAAATGCGTAAAAGAAGTTCTGTTAAAAACCAAAGAGCCTGTTGAAATTTCAGATGACGGACGAATTCAAATTATTCCCGGTTAAACTTCTTATAAGCGATTTTTGCAAGTCCTGTAAAATAAACATATTTCAAAATCAACAACAAATACACACTCAGACAAATTCCAAAATACCGAACACCAAACAGCCACATTTCGGATTTTATGTTTGAAGCGTACAAAAACCACGCGTAAATTATATACCCAACAATTGTTGCAGGAATTAAAATTTCTATTGATAATAAAATAACATCGCCAAGTGTTTTATCTAAAACTTTTATTAAATATAACGGGTTAAAATATTTCTTCTTATATTGAAGCGTGCTTGCAAATTCCGTAAAAATGATAAATACAAACGGCAAAAGACAAAGCATAATTGAATAAAATACATAATATGACGCCATATTCTGATAATTAAAAAGAACAAAACACACAACAGAAATGACTACAAAATAATAAAATCCCCATGCCAGAAATAACGGCAACAGTTTAACAAATACCTTAAATGGCTGGAGCGATATTTGCGGCAAAACAATTCTGTCGCCTTCGGCAATTTGTCCCAAAAATTTATACCTATATCCAACAAGATAAATCAGGATAAAAAGAAACATCCCGAAACTTAGCTGCATATAAATCTTTTTTGTTGGCGGGTTAATATAAAAATTATCAAAAAGCATGTTTGTCCAGTTTGACGCGTAATTATTGAAAAAAATTACCATAATCCCAACCAGCGCAAACAGTGAAACTTGTTTTATCAAAGCATCTTTACTATTAAATAATTTGAATAAATATTTAAAAACTTCCATAAAAAACTCTCTTTAACCCATTATAGCAACATCAAAACTAATTGCAACCCGTCTTTTTTATAATAAAATAGGATTATGGAAACAGAATTAAAACAAGAATTAAATCAAATAACGCTACGCCTTGAAAAAATAAAGGAGTATCTTTGACCCCGCAAAGCTGGAAAAAGAACTAAACGAACTGGAACAACTCATGCAAAATCCGGACATCTGGTCTGATACAGCAAAAGTAACTAAAACAGGTCAAGAGATTAAAGACAAAAAAGAAATCCTGCAAAAATTAAACATTTGGATGAGCATTGTAGAAGACGGAAATGCCGCATTAGAGCTTGCAGACAAGGATTTAATACAAGATTGCTGCCTAAAAGTAAAAGAACTTGAAAAAGAGCTAGAAAAATTTGAGCTGGAACAAATGTTATCAGGCGAATACGACAGTGCAGATGCAATTTTGACAATAAATTCAGGTGCAGGAGGCACAGATGCTCAAGACTGGGCTAGCATGCTTTTGCGCATGTACATTCGCTGGGTTGAGAAACGTGGCTGGAAATCAGAACTTCTGGACAAACTCGACGGCGAGGAAGCAGGAATTAAATCAGCAACAATAAAAATTACCGGCAAATACGCTTTTGGTTATGCAAAAACTGAAAAAGGAGTACACAGACTTGTAAGAATTTCCCCATTTAACGCAAACGGTAAACGTCAAACAAGTTTTGCCTCCGTTGAAGTTACTCCGATTATTGAAGATTTTGAAAAACAAATAAACATTCCGCCGGATGACTTAGAAATCACAACCATGCGTTCAGGCGGTGCCGGAGGTCAAAACGTAAACAAAGTAGAAACCGCGGTAAGAATACTACACAAACCTACCGGAATTGTTGTCAAATGCCAGCAAGAACGCTCACAACTCCAAAACAAAGCCTATGCAATGGAAATTCTTGCATCTAAACTTCTTGCAATAAAGGAAGATGAATACCAGAAAAAATTATCACAAATAAAAGGCGAAACCTCAGATATAAATTTCGGTTCACAAATCCGCTCATACGTATTTCATCCGTACAAAATGGTAAAAGATCACAGAACAGGCACTGAAACCGGCAATGTCGACGCTGTTATGGACGGTGATATAGATGAATTTGTTCAAAGCAGTTTAAGAAACCTATAGATTTATTTAAAATTAATATTTTGCATAAAAATCAATGTTTCTTCAATTGAATCCGCTACTGCTCTAACTCCATTATTATATAAATAAACAACAAACCTGTCTTTAACAAGAAGCGTTGATGTATCTGATATAAACTTGTTATCACCGTTTGAAAACCCGTTAGTATCAATAATCAGTTTACCGCAAGCCGTTGCTTCTGAAGGTTTAGCCGGTATAGGCGAACAAATATCTTTCAATTTTGTATACCTGATTTCAGGTCCGCTTGTTCCGTCATAAGCAAGCCCGCCCGGAATATCTGTAAATAAAGAAGTTGATTTTATACCGTAATTCAAAACTTCATTAAATGTCTTATAATAAGAGCCCCTACGGTCTTTAGCTACATTAATATTTGCATTTAATGCAGAATAAACACCTCTAAATTTGCCAATTGCAACCTGGCTACGCAATCCATAATTTTCACTGTTATACTGCTCTGCTGCATAAACTGCCGCAACCGTCAAAAACAGAATTCCACATATTGCTATAATTTTTTTCATTTTTCGCCTCTCTTATAAGATATAACGAATTATAGCAGAATTTGTTCAACCTTTCAAATTATGTTATAATAAATAGGTATTTTAGACTAAAAGAAGGGAAATCATGGAAAACAATACTGCAGAAGTTACATTCAAAGATATAGCTAAACATTATTTTTCATCAGTTGTCATATACGGCATAATCCTTGCTATTATATCATTATGTCCAGCATATAACGAAACTATTGAAAATGAAACTTTTGACTACATAACATTTTTTGTAGCTTACTACCTGCTTTATATTATTATTGCTCCAATAATATTCTTTACTGTTAAACCTAAATCAGTCTTAAATTCTAAAAGTATCCTTGTTATGGATTATATTAAACGCCAATTCAAAAAACAGCCATCAACAAAAGAATTTTTAGCCAATATTGCACCAAATGAACAAGAACAACAGGCATTTATGTCATTTTTTGTAAAAGCATTTTTCGGGGTTTACTGTGTAATTCTGCTTTGCAACCAATACTTACCAAGCCTTGGTTACAACATTGATTTTCTAAAAGTTATGTTCGCTCAGGCTAAACAATATATAGGGTCAACAGGAATAGTTGGCGGCGGAATTAGTCAATACATAATTGATACGGGCGATATGTGGGTTAAAATAATCTTCACGGTTACGACATCTGTTTTTGCGATAAGTTACCTGACAGAACTTGATTTATTCAAAAACAAGATTAAATCTTCAGATACCACCCCGCTTGGAATATTATCCTGTATAATTTGCTACTATCCGATAATTATTTTGACAAATAAATTCATTCAGGTTACCCAAAATTCGCTAATTCCTGTGGATAACCAAACAGTTTTGGTAATTTTAAATATCCTTGTTATCATGGCTAATTTTGGAAGTATGATTGCAATTTTAAGGCTTGGTACAAAAGCCGGAAACCTTACAAACAGAGGAATTGTCACAGGGTTTCCATATAATATAATAAGACATCCTGATTATACCATGCGCGTGTGCTACATAATATTCACCACAATTCCGCTTTATTTGATACAATCAGAATACGTCGGAGAAAAAATATTTATAACAATAGGAACGCTTGCCTGGATTTATATCTACTATCTACGTTCAATAACCGAAGAACGCCATTTGATAAAAGATGAAAAATATCAACAATACGTGGAAAAGGTTAAATACAGATTTATTCCAAAAGTGTTTTAATTTGCACTATTATTCTTTATATGATACAGTAGGTTTGAGAAAGGGAATTAAGATGTTTTGTTCAAATTGTGGTAAGGAAGTTGATGACAATACAAAATATTGTCCGGAATGCGGTTTTAGCCTAAAAGGCGAAGAAGTTTCAACAACAAAACAATCTGAACCTGATGACAGAGCTCACTGTCCAAAATGTAATTCTACAGATATTCATATCGGACAAAAGGGTTATAATGATGACGCAATTGGTTGCGGCTGCATACTTGGTATTCTTGGATTTTTTACATTTGGAATTTCTTGGATATTATTAATTATCATTTTCTTATCCGGTTTTGCAGGTTCCGGCGACAGTGTTTGGATTTGCAAAAAATGCGGACATAAATGGGAAATAAAAAATCGTGAACAAGAGCAACAAAGAATAGAAAAGGAAGTAAAATTATGCAAAAATATAGAAAAAGCCGGAGACGGATGTTCTAAGACTCTATGGACTTTATTTTGGATTTTACTAGCTATTGTTTTTATTGGTATCTTTACTGGAGTACTTAAACCTGATGACCCTGAACCCACTAAATCTTACGATGAAATGACATCAAAGGAAAAACAGGAAGCCTGGATAAATGCCGGTAATATAATTTATGGTGCTAATGAACGAAGCAAAAAGATGTTTAGTAGTTATTAACCAGTTTATAATCACTGAGTTAAAAAAGCCCGCTAAATAAAAAAACAATCCACTTACCTAAGAAGGTTGTGGATATTGGATTTTAGATGGTGGGTGTTGAGGGACTTGAACCCCCGACCCTCTCCTTGTAAGGGAGACGCTCTACCAACTGAGCTAAACACCCAAAATACTATTTACTTTTCAGCTAGTTTGACCAGACAATTGCATTGGACTTTCATCCTCCGCAAGAAATATGTTACCAAGAACATTTTTTATTGTCAAGTTTTTTATTGAAACTTTTTTGATTTACTTTCGTCATAGTAATTAGCAGGAAGAAATATTCATTTGAGGAGGGTACTGTGAGTTTAAATCTGGAGAGTATGGAAAGTTTCAAATTAACCAATATTGCCGAAGCTGAAGATAATGAAGTTAAAACATTTAGCACAATCGCACATGAAGATGATATTTTACAAACATACCTGAAAGAAATCGGCAGGGTAAAACTGCTAAAATCAGAAGAAGAAAAGAGTTTAGGCAAGCTGATAAAAGAGCAGAATTCTGATATAGCAAAACGCAAACTTATCCAGGCTAATCTTAGGCTTGTTGTAAGTATTGCTAAACGCTATGTAGGGCAAGGTGTTTTGTTTATGGATTTAGTTCAGGAAGGTTCAATCGGGCTGATTAAAGCTGCTGAAAAATTTGACTATTCAAAGAACTTCAAATTTTCGACATATGCAACCTGGTGGATAAAACAGTCCATTATTCGAGCGATTGCAAACAATTCAAAATCAATCAGAATTCCGGTTCATATGGCTGACAAAATAAGAAAATACAAAAAACTTTATACTGAATTATCAACAAAATTTAATAAGGAACCAACAGATGAACAAATGGCAGAAGCAATGGGGCTTTCACTAAACAAACTCAAACGGGTAAAGCAGTCAATCATTCTTGAACCGGTAAGCCTTGAAACTGCTGTGACAGATGATTTATGTTTAGGAGATTACATCGAAGATAAGTCATGCAATTCACCGGAGCAACAGGCTAAAGAAGATTTTTTAAAAAACGGACTACCGGAATTATTTGAATATTTAACAGAACGCGAAAGAAAAGTCCTTACATCACGTTTCGGAATAAACACCACTGAACCTAAAACACTGGCACAACTTGGCTGCATGTTAGGATATTCAAAAGAAAGAATTAGGCAAATAGAAGAGGGAGCTCTAACTAAACTACGGAACACCGCTAAATTTAGACACTTTAAAGACTATATAGAAAACTAACCAATCTCATAGTTGTAATTAATTCATCATCTTTCATCACTGATAGCGAACTTCTGTTATCAGTTTTTATTTTGCAAACATACTCTTGTTATAGAAGAAGTATTCATGTCATAAATATATTTCAAACCAACAAGCGTCAAAATCTGATTAACATCGTCAAACGGTCTTGTTAAATAATTTGCAATCAATCCACAGTATCCGCCGGTTGCAACGATTACGGCTTTTTGTCCTAGTTCTGCTTCACATTGTTTTACAAGCCCGTCAACCATACAGGCTGTTCCTCTGATTACACCTGATAAAATTGCATCTGTTGTATTATGACCTATTGCACTTTTTGAAATAGATACATCAATTTTTGGAAGTTTTGAAGTAGAATTCTTCAAACACTTAACCTGAGTATTTATCCCGGGTGCAATCACACCGCCCAAGAACTCCGCGTCAGAATTTATTACATCAAATGATGTTGCCGTACCAAAATCAATTACGATAACAGGTTTCCCGGGATAAATCTTTGAGGCGGCAACAGCATTAGCAAGTCTGTCTGCTCCAACTTCACGCGGGTTATCAGCTTTAACTTTTATACCTAAATCAATTGTAGAATCCACAAAAACTGATTTTAAACCAAAAACATCATCAACTGCACGTTTAAACTTAATATTTAACTCCTCAACGACTGAGGCGATAACACAGCCTTCTATATCATAATCTTTAAATAATGATTTCAAAAGTATTTCATACTCTTCTTTTGACAAATCTTTATCAGAAGCTAAACGATATTCATTAATATAATTATCCCCGTTAAAAAGCCCCAGGGTAATATTAGTATTTCCAATATCAGCAGTTAAAAGCATAATAAACTAGTCCTTATTCTAGGACTAGTTTATTACAAACATAGTTTTCATGCAAAACCTTTAAGTTTAATCCGCTCTGGTAGCACCTAAGCTTGAAGTAGTTCCTCCAAGGTGAGCTCCAGGTAAATTATTATAAAAAGCCAGTGGCGACAAATTCTGCGAATGCTGATTTTTATATTTTCTCTCATCAACCATTCTACCAATGCCGTCTATGAATGAGGCTGTAAATTTTGGTATTGAGTATTCGTGTTCGAACATTATCGTATCCTCCATAGTTCATAATCTAACTTACATATATAAAGTATTTTTTAATGACATAATTGCAGAAAATCAAAAATTTTGTTACAAAAATTAACAATTAAATATAGAATAAAAATTCCCGCCTGTTGACAAAAATTTATGAGCGCGTAGAATTAGTAGTATCGTAAGATACTAATGTATATAGTATTATAAAGTAGACAAGAAAAGAAGGAGATTAATCTCATGGCACGTGAAAAGTATGAACGTACGAAACCGCACGTCAATGTAGGTACAATCGGCCACGTTGACCACGGTAAAACTACATTAACAGCAGCTATTACCGGAACATTAGCAGCAGCAGGTAAAGCAGATGCTAAAAAATTCGATGAAATCGACGCTGCTCCAGAAGAAAAAGCAAGAGGTATTACCATCTCTACAGCTCACGTTGAATATGAAACAGATACAAGACACTATGCACACGTTGACTGCCCGGGTCACGCTGACTATGTTAAAAACATGATTACCGGTGCTGCTCAAATGGATGGTGCAATCCTTGTAGTTGCAGCAACTGACGGTGCTATGCCTCAGACTCGTGAACACATACTACTTGCTCGTCAGGTTGGTGTTCCTAACCTTGTTGTATTCCTTAACAAATGCGACATGGTTGATGACCCTGAATTATTAGAATTAGTTGAAATGGAAGTTAGAGAACTTCTTTCTTCATACGAATTCGACGGTGACAACATTCCGTTCATCCACGGTTCAGCATTGAAAGCTTTAGAAGCAGTTCAAGCTAACCCTTCTATCCAACGCGGTGAAAATGAATGGACAGACAAAATCTGGGATTTAATGGATGCTTTAGATTCTTACTTCCCTGAACCTGTCAGAGAATTAGACAAACCATTCTTGATGCCAATCGAAGACATCTTCTCTATCACCGGTCGTGGTACTGTTGCTACAGGTCGTGTAGAACGTGGTATTGTTAAAGTTGGTGACGAAGTTGAATTAGTTGGTTTAGGCGAAACTAAGAAAACTACAGTTACCGGTGTTGAAATGTTCAGAAAATCACTTGACCAAGGTCAAGCTGGTGACAACATTGGTGCATTACTTCGTGGTATTGATAAAACTGAAATTGAACGTGGTCAAGTTCTTGCTAAACCGGGTTCAATTCACCCACACACTAAATTCACTGCAAACGTTTACGTATTGACTAAAGAAGAAGGCGGACGTCATACTCCGTTCTTCCCTGGATACCGTCCTCAGTTCTACATCAGAACAACTGACGTAACCGGTTCAATCAAATTTGACGGTCAAATGGTAATGCCTGGTGATAACGTAGTTATGGAAGTTGAACTTATCGCTCCTGTAGCTATCGAACAAGGTATGAGATTTGCTATCCGTGAAGGCGGTAGAACAGTTGGTGCAGGTGTTGTTGACTCTATCATCGAATAGTTTTAACAATAGTAAAACCATTAAAAAAGACTTGATATTTCTATCAAGTCTTTTTTTCTCTTACTTACTAAATCTTTTAACGAGTAAAAAGCAACAGGAAGCTTATGCAAGCATAGCTTCCAAAATCTTTGCATTAGTCTGCGCTCTACGCGCGTTTAACAAATACTTTTCAACACTTGCTCTGATTTCTTTAGCATCATGATTAAGATACTTGACCTCATTGTCAAGCATTTTCAAGTACTCGTTCACTGTAACCATTTCATAATTACTGTTTTTCATTTTCCCCAATTCCGTTTCTTTAAATTTTCTCTAAACAAAATTTAGCTAAGCAGCGCATCAAGAATTTCAGCATTTGTGGCTGCTTTTTTTCCGTTTCTAACCTGACTTCTGTACATATAAGTTCTTAATGCTTCACGAATTAATTCAGAACGTGTGCGATTTTCAGAATCCGCAACAGAATCTATCTCGTCCAGAAACTTTTCAGGCATTGAAATCAATACTCTAGCCATTTTTTTCTCCTTTAAATTTCCCTTGTGTATTTTCCCTTACATATTTATAAAGTATTTCATGGATAAAAAATTGCTATTTTTTCGTTACTTAATATATAATTGTAATATAATTTAACAAATATTCTATCCTTACGGTTAGTAGCCAATAAGCTAATTTACAAGTATAATCGACTTGTAAAGGAGAGATTAGTTGAAATGAGTGAAAAAGAAACATTAACCCCAAGAGAGTGCGAGGTTTTAGAATATTTAGGCAAAGGATATGAAAATGAAGAAATTGCAAAAGTTCTTCATATATCAACCCACACAGCAAAATTCCATGTTGCATCCATTCTACGAAAATTAAATGTGCGCAAAAGAGGTGACGTATCCTTTATTTGTGGATTAAAAATAATGTTCAAGGCTTTTGCTGAAGGTAAAGCAACTATAGAAACACCGTTTGAAGAGCAGTTACCGTATTTAATTGAAAATCATTTACCTACTCCCAAAACATTCAGGTAAATTAATTTCGTAGAGTGTTAAAAAAGTTTTGAAGAAGTTTATTACATTTATCTTCCTTTATCCCGCCATAAACTTGAATTTTAGAATTTGCCAATTGACGTAAATCGATTTTTGAAGAAAAAGCCCCGTAGTTTGTATCATAGCTTCCGAAATATACTGATTTAATTCTGGCTTGCAGGATTGCCCAACCACACATTGGGCATGGTTCAAGGGTTACATAAATGTCACAATCTTCAAGCCGCCAGTTATTCAAAACTTGTTCAGCTTTACGAATTGCAAGGATTTCGGCATGGGAAGTTATATCATTATCTTTTTCCCGTGTATTAAATGCAGTTGCAATGACTTCACCGTCTTTTACTATCACCGCGCCTACAGGTATGTCTCCGTCTGAAAGTTTAGCGGTTTCAATTGCCAACTCCATATAGTCCATAATTATTCTCCCTGAGTAAATTTAGGGTTATTTGTGCACAAAAACCAACTTCATCATCAGAGGATAATGTAATTGTTCCTTCCATAGCTTCCACAAGCCCTTTTACAATGAACAATCCAAGTCCGCTGCCGCGCGTTGTTCGGGTCATATTATCATCAAGGCGGACAAATTTTTCAAACAGGGTATCCAATTTCTTTTTAGGAATTTTATCACAGCTATTTTTAACCCGTATTACAGCCTTATCACCAACTACCTCTGTATCTACAATAATAGGGGTTTCGGGGTAAGCATACTTGACAGCGTTTTCATACAAATTGACAAAAACCTGTTCCAAACGGCTTTTATCTGCATAAATTTCAGGAAAATCATCCGCTAGGTTTACAACTATTGCATGCCCGTCACGTTTTCTCAACAGAAGTTCTGATTGCTCTAATACTTTATCCAAGCTGATATTAGTATTCTCTGTTCTGAGCCGCATACATTCAATATCCGGAATTGTCAATAAATCCTCAATAAGTCGTTTCAGCCGCTCTGATTGCTCTTTTATTATACGTAAAGATTTTTGTTTTGTTTGCTCATCTATCACAATATCTTGTCTCATAAGCCTTGAAGTATATCCTTGAATACTTGTCAGCGGAGTACGAAGCTCATGGCTAACTGTATCAATAAGATTGGTTCTAAACTCGTTTAGTTCCTTTAATTCAATATTTTTTCGGGTTAATTCAAGATAGGATTTATGAATTTCAGATGCCATATTGTTAAACTCGTTTGCAAGAAAGACTATTTCAAACGGAGTAAATACTGTGGTTAAAAGTCTTATCTGCCGCTGATAATTACCTTTTGAGATTGCAATTATAGCCTTAAACAACTGTCTAATATTTATGTACAAATAATAAATATAAAAACCAACCAAAGTCATCATCGCAAGTATAGTTGTCAAAACAGCAAGTATTATTTTGACCCTATTATCAATAATTGCATGTTTTGCAATATTTTCTGTTGTGTTTACAACGATTGTTAATTCCGGATTTTTTCTGTATAAATACACATTAGGTCTGTTTTTCTCATCCCCAAAAAGCACAGGCGCATCTTCAATCTTGTCATCCGGTAATAGGTCTAAAGTCTCTTTAAATACATCAGGAGTAAAATTATGCGATGAAATAAGGTGATTATTTTTATCCATTATATAAATCTGTCTGGTGTCATTTTCCAGAGATTTGAATAGCTGATTATCCCAATTATTAGCATTAAATATAATAACCAGAAATGAGCCGTCTTTCATTTGAGTAGATAGTATTGGTTTTTCGTTGATATGTGCATCGTCCGTAACTTTTTCAAGTTCCAGAGGGTTTCTGACAATTACTATATCTTCACAGTTTGGATACCTTTGTGCAACGTCTTTTATAAACTTATCTTTCAATTTTTTGGACGGCAAGTATTCTAACGTGTCTGCAATTTGTGCAAGGGTAGACTCATTGGTTTTAAAGAAAAAGTCAATTTCATCAGACACCATACTGGCAACAAGAATTGCAGATTCTCTTAACTGGTGACGGACTGACTGCTGGTTAATATTATTTATAATAAAACCGCTTATTGACATAGGAATAACAACTGCAATAAAAAATACTATCGCAATTTGTTCAATCATTTTTAGTTTTTTTAAACCGTAACTATACTTTTTCATAACTATTCTTGTGCAAACGGTGTTAATTTATACCCTACATTTGTTACTGTGTGCAAGTATTTAGGAGATTTTGCATTGACTTCAATCTTATTGCGCAACCCGCCGACATGCACTCTTAGCATTCTAACATCCTCATTGCTGTCATAACCCCAAACTTCATCTAACAAAGTTGCCAATGTAACAGAATTGTTGAAATGCTGCATAAGGCAATAAAGAATTTCAAACTCTGTTGGTGTAAGTTTTACCCGCCGATTGACAATAACGCATTCCAAGGATTCAGGGAAAATCTCAATATCGCCACATCTTAAAACTTCATCAGATAAAGGCGATGCCTCAACTTGAACATTATTGCGACGCAGCAAAACCCTTATTCTTAACAAGACTTCCTGAATGTCAAAAGGCTTTACCAGATAATCATCTGCACCGCAGTCAAAACCGGTTGTTTTATCATCTATTGTACCTTTTGCAGTAAGCATTAAAATAGGAATTGAAAGTTTTGCCTGTCTGATGTTTTTACAAACCTCAAACCCGTTCATCTTAGGCATCATAACATCAAGCAATATCAAGTCATACGAATTATTCAAAGCTTTGTTTAAGCCTTCCATACCGTCTTTTGCAATATCAACAAAATAACCGCTGCTTGCAATATCAAATTCCAGAAGTTCACGTATTTCATCATCATCATCGATTATTAAAATCCGTTTTTGTATCTCCGTCATAAAAACTCCCTATGTCTTTGCTTTATTGTACAAAAACAGCTCAAATTTTTCAATCCTATATAAAGAAATATGTTTATAAAAAGCAAATTTTTAGTTTAAGGATTTTTATATAATGTGGTAGGAAACGAAAGTGATAAATCATATCGATAATGGATTGTTAATCTTACCTAAAATGAAAAACTAATAAGCTTTATTTATCAATGAATTATGCGTATCAAGTTCAAATTTATCATCCAGCGGTGCAAGTTCAATGTTTTCACCGTAACGTTTTTCAAGAGCAAGTGTGATTAAATAATCCGCAAAATGAGGATTTTTAGGAAGTAATGAGCCATGAAGATAAGTTCCAAAAACGTTTTTAAATCTTGCGCCCTCAAACCCGTCAACTCCGTTGTTACCATTTCCGACAACGCTAACACCAAGCGGTGATGTTCCGTCTTCTAAATAAGTCAAACCACTATGGTTTTCAAACCCAACCAGTGTTTGAGGGTTCAGAAAATCGGTTTTTACGGTAACGTTGCCGATAAAACGTTTTTTTCCGGCAACAGTATAAGCATTCATCAAAGAAATACCTTTAAGTTTATCTTTATCATGAGGTTGATAGTAATGTCCAAAAAGCTGATAACCTCCACAAATTCCCAAAAATACAGCCCCGTCATCCCGCTGAGCAATTAGCTCTGATTTATGTGAATACAATTCCTGCGCAACTTCTTCCTGCTGTTTATCTTGCCCCCCGCCAATAAAATACAAATCATGGCTTTTTATATCATCCCCAACGTGAATGTTTTCAAACTCAACCTTAATCCCTCGCCACTCACAGCGTTTTGTAAGGGTAATTATATTCCCTAAATCACCATACAAATTTAATAATTCAGGGTACAAGTGCGCTATTGAAATTGTTAAATCATTTTTCATATGTATAATTATACCAAAAAAAAGCCCCGCTTGGGCGGGGTGTAAATTTTTCTAGGAATTAGGAATAGGAATTAATGTTCTCTCTTTATTTAAACGGTTTTGAAATCTCTTTTTCTTAATATCTCTCGTGTTTATTTAATGTTTACACATATATAAAGTATATATAAATTATATAATTTCAGAGATTATTAAAACTGTTACAAAACTTAATATTAACAATTTTGGTCTTAGTAGACTTATGCTAACTTTCTGCTATAATACTAACAAGAGGAGATGGATATGAAAAGATTTTATGCAGCATTAATAACACTGGTTATTGTTTTGAGCTTTGGATTAAGCTGTGTATTTGCGGCTACGTATACAAAGTTCTCATCAAAATTCATGAAAAATTTTCAAGATTGTGACCCTTACGAAGAAACAATTAACAGCGAGTTTGAAGGAAATACCTTCTCTACAAGCCGTAAAATACAGGGCTGGAGAAACGGGTTTTGCAAATATCAGGAAACTATTTCGTCAAAAGACGGTAAATATCAGCTAAATTGTTCATTTACAAGTATTCAGATAGACGAACTTTACGAGGCAATGAAAAACAAGTCAAAAGAAGTTGAAAAGTTTGAGCTTGAAAATTTTGCTGAACAAACAGACCCTAAAACAGGCAAAATCAAATATGTTACAATAGGTACTACAACGATAAAAGGGAATAAAGCATATATTACTTGGGCAAAATATCAAAATAACCCGTATTTTTGCAAACCTCAAAAGTTATAAAAAATTGAAAGCCTGTGATTTCATCACAGGCTTTATTTATTAAATTATAATGCAGAAATTTTATGCTGCTTTTTTAGCTTCTGTTTGTTGTTTTTTGTCAGCATTATGACTTGCGAACTTGTCGCCAATCATATTAGCAAACGGAGTTACAAGAACCGGTGACAGGAATCTGTATACCGTACCGAAGATGATGAGTTTTTTCAATACGCCCATACCTCTTAGTTTTGATTCAAGCATTGTATCCGGCATATTGTCTTCGATATACTTCAATGTATTAACAAGTTTTGGTCCTTTGCCTTTTGGTGCTTTACCGGATTCAAACTGTTTATTGTATTTAGCAATAATTTCATCGTTGATTACTTTAATCTTATTTGCTAAATCTTTATCGCCTGTTTGTTTTGAAGCATATTTAACCGTAATTTTTTCCCACCAGTCATCAAGGCTTCTGTCTATTGTATATGAACCAAGTGTTGACAGAGCAAAGGTTAAGCCCTGGTTTACGGCAAGTGTTCTTCTTCTGTCTTCATCAAGGTCTTTATTTCTAAGTGTTTGTATCATATACATGCCGGAAATTATAACAGAGCCAAGCACCTGCATGTGGTCAACAACGCTGTCTAATTTTTCAGTCTTGCTTGCAAGAAAATCAGCCAAGCCGGATGTATACATCTTTGTGGTGTAGTATTTTGCAATACCTGTTGTGAATTTATCAAATAAATTACCTAGCGGTTTAGTAACAAATTTGTTATAAACTTTTTTCAGCGGTGTAAGGAAGTTTGATTTTGCAGGGATATCGTTTATTCCTTTAAACGCCGGTTGATAATTATAAACCGCATTTGCTTTATATTGATTATTATAATTGTTTTTGTATTGAGGATTAAAATTATTAGTTTGTAATGTTACGTTCATTATTTAATCCCTCCTGCAAATTTGTTCATATCCGGTTTAATTTCTGTTTTAACTTCAGGTTTTACAGGCTGAGGTTTATTATCTTTTCCTTCTTTAAATATGTATTTTAATATCGGTTTAATAAGTTTTATTGTTAATACAGCTTTTAAGATACCGAATACGAATACATCCGGTGCCATATCAAGAATTCTTGTAACATTCTTGAATGCTTTTGAGTGTTCAAGTTCTTCAAGAGATTTAACACCGTAAATCTTTTTCAATTTTTCAACAGTTGATTTAGCACCTTTTTTAGCATCATGTAACAAGAATGCCGGATCTTTAGCTATTGCCTTAGCCTTCTTAGCTGCCTGACCCAGAGGGTACATAACAATAGTTGAGAAACCAAAACCGATAAGCCCTGATGCTATTGCATGCCCTGATGCGTAAGCTTTATCTTCTTTGTTTTTCTTACCAGGTAACGACATAATCGCCAAAGGTCTTAAAGTTGAAGCTAAAACTAATGCTACAAGGTTTTGAGCAATTACCGTATGTTTGTCGCAAAGTTTAAGGATTTTATCCAGCAAATTTTCTTTAGGAAACTTGCCGCCGGCTGCAGAAGCAGCGCTATTAAGAGCGGCAGCTACGTTTGTACCCGTAAAGCTGCCGCTATAATATTCTTTATTCACACTTTTATTGTTTTCACACAAACCCGCACTCTTCTTCTTACTGTGCTCAAGCGAGTTTCCATGCTTTTGCTTTGTAAGTGCCCCGGCGGGATAATTTTTAATTGAATCAATATTCATTTCACACCATCTAAAATTAATTAACTGTCTGTACATTCATTTTAAATCAAAGAAAAAAATTTTTTGTCATATAATTACAAAAATGTTACAATTAATTGTAATAAGTACGATTATTATTGCTAATACTGATTTCTTGTTGAAATAATCTCGTATTTATTATAATATATTTGCAATACGAGGGTTTTGAAGTGAGCAGCGGTACAGATATTGATTTAAAATTAATAGCCCAAAATTGCGGATTATTTGCGGGCTTTGATACCAATGCTGTCATTACTAATATTGATAATTTAAAAAATACATATAAAGATAAAGACTTAATAAAAATATACAATTACATGCTAATCCATGCCTCAGAACCTGATATTATCATGTATTTAATACGCTGTGTTGATACCTACCGTGATAAATCAAGCCTTGAATACCTTGTGGATATTTTACTTTTGAAAAATGCACTAAATTCAGATGACACAACAAAGGAAAAATATAACAGTGTTAGGGTCATGTGCGCAAAAGCTATTGCTAATCAGAAAAATACCGATGTAGTGTCGTCGCTTTTATACTGTTTAAATAACAAGGACGAAAATTACAGAGTAAGACTGGCATGTGCGGATGCGCTTGGGAGAATTGGCGACAGGTTTGCTGTTGCACCATTAATTGAAGTTGTTAAAGATGAAGATGAGAAATCCGTTTACCTGAGAGAATCCGCTGTATCAGCACTTGGACTTTTAGGTGATGTTAGAGCAATTGACCCGCTTGTAAGCATTTTAGAAACAAAACAAGGCATTATGGATAAGTTTTCTTTCCTTAAAGAACGGGCAATTGAAGCACTTATCAAAGTTGGATTATGCGATAATGAACGGGTTTTTAGGGCGCTGAAAAATTCATTATCTGATGAATCTGCTCAAGTTCGGATAAATGCGATTGAAGCCTTAATGGATTCTGAACACCCAAAAGCCTTTGAAACAATAAAAAAATGTCTTGAAACAGATAAAGACGAAGAAGTGAAAAAAAACGCAATGATAGCATTGTACAACATGACAGACAGAAGTATTTTAGATGAAGTAATTTCCTCACCTGAGTATCCGGACAGTTTGAAAGTGGAAGCGGTTGCGATTATTGATGAATACGAACAAGATGAGGAAGAATAATAATGAAATCAATAATCTTACTCTCAGGCGGTTTAGATTCATTAGTAAGTTTAGGACTTAAACGGGATGAGTTAAACATTGAACTTGCATTAACATTTGATTACGGTCAAAAATCAGTGCAAAAAGAAATTGCTGCATCTGCAAAAATTTGTGAGCATTACAAACTTCAACATCGCATTATAAAGCTTGACTGGCTTAAAAATATCACGCAAACTTCACTTGTGACAGACAAAAACATACCTACCGGCAATGAACTTAACAATCCTGAACAAAGCGCAAAACAAGTATGGGTTCCAAACCGCAACGGGCTCTTTTTAAATATCGCGGGGAGTTTTGCTGATTCATACGGTTACGATTACATCCTAATCGGCGCAAATAAAGAAGAAGGGACAACTTTTCCGGATAACACACAGGAGTTTATTGACAGCATAAATCGCGAATTTGAATTCTCCACGCAAAAACATCCAAAAGTCGTTGCCCCCTTGATAAATTCGGATAAAAATGATATAGTCATGTTAGCTTTGCAAAATAAAATTCCGCTTGAATTAACAATGAGCTGTTATCAGGACGGGGACGGGCATTGCGGGATATGTGAATCTTGTACAAGGCTTAAAAATGCACTTATACAAAACCATGACAATTATTATATAAAGGTTCTGTTTGAATGAAAACACTTTTTACAGAAGAAGAGATTAAATATATCGGGTCGCAATTGGCTCCACATTGGATTTACAAGAACTTCAAAATTCAAGGAGATGCAATAGTCGCTTTTTGCGGCGAATGCGAAGTAAAATTAACCGAAATGGTCGACATCGAAGATGTTATAAACAATGAACCGATTTATAGCAAATATATGTTAAGTTTTATATCAGAGCAATTCAATATAGGACTTGTTGAAGGTGTTTTGAGACAAAGGCTTTTAATAAGCACAATAAAAGAAACGCTTGAAAAACGAGGATTTAATTTAAAACGCAACGGAGATGACCTTTTTGTAAACAACAAAAAGTTATCTGTTTCAATTGCAACTAAGTCTGTTAATTCAGTTTTAATCCACACAGGAATTAATATACTCTCAGAAGGCGCACCAATTCAAGTTTCCGGACTTAAAAGCGATTTGGGAATTGATGACATTAAGGATTTTGCATTAGAAGTCATGAAAAATTACACAGAAGAAGTAGATGATATTGTCCTTGCAAGTACGAAGGTTAGAGGTGTTTAATGCTTAAAGATACTGATAAATTTGAGACATCAGCTCATTTTTCATACAACGAATACAAACGAAAAGTTAAAAAATCACCAAATAAAGATGTGATGGTTTTTGCTTCGGTATTTATAATCGGCGTACTTATTATATTAGGGTTTGCAAAGATTTTATCCCCAAATGTTGATGTTGGCATACACGTAGAAGACGAAACAGCAGCGGTATTTGATGACACTGATGATGGTGCAGGTTCTGTTGTTGATGAAAGATTGCGCAAACTTCAACTGGAAGACGAAGGCAAAAGAGCAGAAGATGAACAGATGTTTTCACCTGAACTTGATGAGCGTGTAGTTCTTCCGCGGCAAGTAAGAAAAACAGTAGGTCAAATGGAAGCTGAAAAGGCAAACACAGAGACAATTGCACACCAACAAGAAGAAAAACAGGAACATCAAAAACCGGCAGAAACATTTAAACCGGTTGTAACAGAAACAAAAATTCCGGTTCAAAAAGCACCAACAACAACTCCTGTTGGCGAACCAATAGTAAATGCAAAAGTTGTTGTAGGTTACTATGCAACAGAAAAACAAGCAGAAGTTGCCAAAAGCATTATTCAAGATGCTGGATTGAGCGTAACTCCGATTGTCAAAAACCTTGGCGGCTATTACACATTACAAGTCGGCTCCTATACATCAAGAGAAAAAGCTCAACAAGCAGCAAACGGGCTTTTAAAAAGTAACTTCCCTGCCCGCGTGATTGTTGAATAGGCGGTAGCATATGAATTTTGAAGAAAAAACACTGAATTCACAAATTGTTTATGACGGTAAAGTTATGACTGTCATAAAAGATGATGTTGAAGTTGCAGACGGTCACAAGTCGTTCAGAGAAGTTGTTCTACACTCCGGCGGAGTTGTAATTCTTGCACAAAAAGACGATGACACGGTTCTTCTTGTAAAACAATATCGCTACCCGCTGAAACAAACCGTATTGGAACTTCCGGCAGGAAAACTTGAACCTGATGAAGATCCGGACAGAGCCGCAATTCGCGAACTTGAAGAAGAAACCGGCTACCGCGCAAAAACCTGGAAATCATTAGGCTACATAAACACAACACCCGGAATTTGTACGGAAAAATTATACCTTTATCTGGCAAAAGACCTAACTTTTTCCGGTGCACATCCGGATGTCGGCGAAATCATAAAATGTTTTGAATACAAAATCAAAGACGTAATTGATATGATAAATACCGGTGTAATAAATGACGCAAAAACAATCTGCACAATTGCCAGAGCCTTTGGGAAAAGCCTATGATAAAACTGATTGCAACAGATATTGACGGAACAATTTTAAGATGGGGACTGGATTTCACACCGGCGTTGCAAGTCTGCATAAAAGACCTTACGCAACGTGGCATAAAAGTAGTTCTTGTAACCGGCAGAATGCACTGTGCAGCCATGCCTGTTGCGCGCAAGCTTGAACTTAACACACCGATAATCTCGTATCAAGGCGGTCTTATAAAAGATTTTAACAACAATACGCTTTATCAAAAAAATTTAGACGAAAAATACGCTATAGAAGTGATAAATTGGGCAAGAAAAAATAAAATTCATATTAATCTGTATCTGGATGATAAATTATACGTCGAAGAAGACAATGAAATTGTTAAAGCTTACACAGACGGAAAATTTGTGGATTACACAGTATGCAATTTTGATGACCTGGAAATCAAAAACGTTAATAAAATTCTTGCAATCGACCTTCACAATCCTGATAAAGTAACAGGTTGGGTCAATGAACTTAAACAAAAATACCCGCAACTTTTCATAGTAAAATCAACTCCGTATTTTTGCGAAATAGGAAACGGAGAAGCAAAAAAATCACTTGGGCTTAAATTTTTATGCGACATGTGGGGAATAAACCAAGATGAAGTCTTGACAATCGGCGACCAGGACAACGATATTGACCTTGTTCAAGCTGGCGGAATAGGTGTTGCAATGGGAAACGGCACCCCTCAATTAAAAGAATGTGCAGACTTTATAACCGATACGGTCGAAAATGACGGGTTTGTAAAAGCAGTTGAGAAATTTGTTTTTCAACATCAGCAAAAATAACTTACTTTATATCTTTTTCAGCTTCTGCTTTTACTGCGTTTATAAAACCAAAAAGTCCAATCACTACAATCAATATAAGAATTGCTGCTTCAATCCAAAGCCCCGGACAGCAAGGTTTGACAGGTTCTATCGGTTCAATTTGCACTGTAGAAGTCTGATTAATCGGTCTTGTTACCGTGATATCATTTGTTTTTGCTGTCATTCGCACCTCCTGCTATTGAATTTCAATCTCATAACAAGGATAAGCCTTTGAACAACCTTCAAGCCGTTGGACTTTTACACTTGTCTTATCTTTTACGGTAAATTGGTTAGAAAATTCGCCGATTTTTAGCTTATCACTGTCGTTTGGCACAATGTAGTATTTATAAAATTCATCACCCGTATCGTTTATTATAACAAAACTGTTGTGTGAACGGTTTAAAGGCATTTTCATAGTACCCTTTTGAAGTTCGGAAACCTTTATCACCTCGTAATCCTTCATTACAGAGTTGATTTCTTCATCTGAAAGTTTTCTTGTAACAAATTTTACACCGTTAAAAATGACCTCGTAAAATTCAAAATTTTTAGGGAAATATGAATACAATTTATTGCCCAACAGAAATTCCTGACTGCCTTCGCCAATCCAGACATCTTCTTTCGGAACCTGTGCATTATCAGTTAAAAGTTTATAAGAAGTATAGCCCCCGTTGCCTTCTGCTTGCTGAACCTGCAAAACAATCTCTTCTTTTGACCCATCGTTATCTTTTTCTGTATATGAACGCCACTGATGTTTATTCATATTGTATGACCAGAGTTTTTGACCGATACGCGGCATCATTGAGTTTTGAACAATCTTATCATCGTCTTTTACTTCAAACATAATACTAACAAAAAACACGATAACAATAACACTCACAATGGCTGCAAATATATATCTTTTCTTCATATATCCCCCTATATAAAACAATAGCACAAACAGATTATTTTGTCAGATAACCTGCACAAAAATCTGTGAAAAATAATAGCCAGGGTAGGTAATAGATAAAAAACTTTGACGCGGTTTAATATAATTAATCTTTTTCATACTTCCAGCTATTCTTAATTCCAACGAGCCTCGTTTTAGAGGCTCTTTTTTTTAGAGATTGTTAAATTATACATGTTTTAAAATACAATACGAAACTGCAATTATTATGGATGCAATAAATGCACTGAGCGGATTTGATAGCTGGTATTGCGGAATTAAAAATGCAACAAGATACAAAACCCCAAAGTTTATCACAAGATTAAACAACCCGAAACTTAACAAATTTATCGGCAAAGCAAGAAGTTTTACTACTGGCTTTACAAAAATATTTATAATAGTCAAAACTGCGGCAATAAGCATTGCATAACCGAAATTCTCAACCTGCACACCGGGGAGATAACAAGTACCCATAATTATTAGTGCAAAAATTAACCATTTAATTACAAGTTTCTTCATTTAACTAATTAATCCCTTGAATTCTAATCTGTCCGTTTTCATCCTTTGTAAACTGCATTTTATTTGTAGCAGGTCTTGTATTATCTACATTAATCTGTGGTTTTAGAAAATCAGGCGCATCGGTTTTGCCTTCTTTGTAGTCAAGATAAGCGTCTTTTTGCTCCCTTTTAATCTTGTATTCTTCTGGATTATTTATAAAATCCAATGTCTCTTTTTTCTCAAATTGCTGCTGCATAAGCCCGCTAAAATTCCTGTTCCCTGCATTTGGTGCATCAAGATAACTGTATGCAGATGCAAACGCCGCAACAGGACTTAACATCGCTACACCTAAACCCAATACCAATAAATCTTTTTTCATAAAAACTCCTTATTCTTTCCTATTTCTATACTATCACATGGACAGAAAAAATCAATTCTTATAGACTTTAATCCTATTTTTTATAAAAATTTATTGATATTTCAGCTAATGAAACCACAAAAGAATACCTTTATTATAAATATGTAAATCCTCAACTCTTCTGATTGCTCAGCTTGCCTCTCTTTTCGAGAGGCTTTTTTTGGGGGGTTAGCACATAGTCAAAAAGTCTTCCAAATTTTCTTCCAGCAAACTCTTTTGGAATTCTTCGCATTCAAGTATCATGTCAAAAATCTGTGCATATTTTTTGCTATGCAAAACCTTTGAAATATCATCCACGCCCAAAAATTCTATTGTATAAAATGCTGAATTTTTATCTAAAATCCGAATAAATCCAACTTCTTCATACAAAGAAAGCAGCATTTCAAATATTTTGACAGATTTTCCCAAAAAACTTGAACATCTTACAAGCTCAACTCTTCCTTCATTATTGTGTGAAGCAAATTTTAACATGCCGGTAAAAGTTTTCAGAAATTCGCTTTCATCAAGAAGTTTTGGCACATAGTTCATAAAATGAAGCCCTTTTGGCTGTGATTTTTCAAGGATTGTATCAAATGTTTGTCTGTCAGACGGGTAGTCAAAAAACATTACAACATCACAATTTGGAACATCTTGCCTTGTGAAAACTCTTGACAATATTTCATTGTAAGGTTTTAAACTATCTAAAACGGGTTTACTTTCTGCAAAAACCCTAATATTTAGTTTAGAAGTCCTGATATAATCGTTTACGTTAGACAAAATTCCTGTTTTATTGCGATTATCATATATTTTATAAGCCGGTTTTTGCACTAAATCTTCTTCAACAAGCATGTCTGAATGTATGTCATCAACGATTAGCTGGACAGAAACATTTCCGTTAAATTCATTAATCTGAGGATGAAACGCCAAGTCCAAACTATCCCCCGCGCTAAGTGAAATATCCCCGCGCTTCCACCAGATTGCAGCAAACTCATCTGCCCCGGACGTTACAGTAAGTTTAAGATGTGAATTATCATTACCCATAAGTCTTTTGCCGGTAATTTTAAGATTATTCATAGCAAAAATAGGACTTGGATTAGAAGCCCCAAAAGGTTCAAGTTGTGAAATCTCCTCAACAAGGTCAACTGTGATATCTTGCGGCTCAAGCATTAAATCAATTTTAACAAAAGGTTTTAACTCCTGAGTGGTGGCGTAATCCTTAACAGTTTCACAAAGCGATTTTTTAACGATTTCAAACGGAGTTTTTTCTCCGGTAAAACTTAAACCAGCAGCAAGTTTGTGCCCGCCAAACCCGTCAAACAATTCTGCATTTGCATTAATTACATCATACAAAGGCACACCTTCAATACTTCTTGCCGAACATCGGTACTGGTCTTTATCAGGAATATATGTCATTAAAAACACAGGTTTGTAATACTTTTCAACAAGTTTAGCTGCTACAATCCCAATAATGCCAATATGCCATCCTTCTTTACAAAGTACAATTGCAAAATTTTTATTGCCTTCTTTTCGCACCATTTCATCCGCTTGCTCAAACACATCCTGACAAAGCGTCTGGCGAACTCTGTTTAATTCGTTGAGTGTTGTCACAGCCATTTCAATTTCCTGCGGGTTATCAGAAATCAAAACCTTTAGCGCTGCATCAACTGTATCAAGTCTTCCGGAAGCGTTAATCCGCGGTGCAATACCAAACGCGATGTTTTCAGATGTTATTCCGTTTGTAATATCATATCCGGCGCTTTCTAACAATCTTTTAAGTCCGTGATGTTTACCCTTGGAAATTAAATCAAGCCCCTTTGTCACAAAATATCTGTTTTCGCCTAGCAATGGCACAACATCCGCAACAGTTCCAACTGCGACAAACGGCAAAATCTCGTATACAAATTCCGTTTTACCATATCGCGCCAAAAGTGCTTGAGCAACCTTGAAGGCAACTCCACAGCCTGCAAGATATGTTAAATACTCAATCTGGCGTGAACTCAACGAGCTATCTAAAGCGTCCGGGGCTTTTGGGTTAATTATTGCATACGCCTCCGGCAAAACTTCCGGAGCCTCGTGGTGGTCTGTAATTATTACATCAATAATTTTAAAACTATTAATGAATTTAACTGCATCAACATCTGAAATCCCGCAATCCACAGAGATTATGACCTTTGGTTTAATCGTTGTCATAAGTTTTATCAAAGCGCCTTTATCAAAGCCATGCCCTTCATTTTCCCTATCCGGAATAAAATAATGAACATTTGCGCCAAGATATTTCAAAGTCTTATACAAAACAGAAGTAGATGTAACCCCGTCAGCGTCAAAATCTCCATATATAACAATAGTTTCAGAGTTGTCTATCGCATGCGAAAGCCGCTCAATAGTTTTTCCCATATCAGTGAAAGCTTCCGGTTGTGTAATTGTCATCTCAAGCGGATGCAAAAATTCGTTAATCTCATTTTCCGATTTAATTCCCCTTGCCTGCAAAAGTCTTTTAACAAGCGATTTTTCATTAGAATTTGTATTATCTAAAATCCAATCTTTTTTCATCTTTCCCAAGTCCTATATTTAAAATAATAACACATAATTTTCAGATATTAAATTATGTAAATTTCTTTTTATTTAAAAGAAAATAAATTAAAATATATTATGGTTTAACATCAGAATGGAGGAATATTTATGAAAAAGATATCAAAAATTTTAGCAGGAACACTTGGTGTTATGGTAATTTCAATGTGCACAGCAATTGCAGAACCAACATTCACACCGTTAAATTTTGACGACAGTACAACAATTAGAACAACCACCTCAACTGCCGGCACAACAGTAAAAACCACGACAACTCAATCAAAAAACACACTGCTTGACCCAAGCCAGGTTACCGGCGGATCAAAAATGCAGAATGCCATATTGCAACTTGATAATGCCCAAACAGATGTTAGAAACCAGCTTTTAAACTATAAAGCAAACTACGCGGAACTTGATTCTCGCTACACAACAACTAAAGCTGAACGTAAAGCTGCAAAGAAAAAAGTTAAACAAGCAGAAAAACAGATTAAAAACTTAGAAAAAGCAAAATCTAAAATCAGAACAAACTTTGAACAAAAAAATAATATTTAACGTTTAAAGAAGGGAAAAAGGTGTCGGGATTAGTTTTCCGACACTTTTTATATAAATAAAATAAAAAATGCTTGATTTTAAAAAATGTTTATAGTACATTTATTCATGCAAAACGAATAGCCGAAATTGGATTAACGTTTTGAATTACCACAAAAATGTGGGCTGCTAGCTCAGGTGGTTAGAGCGCACCCCTGATAAGGGTGAGGTCGGTGGTTCGAGTCCACTGCGGCCCACCATAATGGACAGAATGAAAATTCTGTCCATTATTATTTAGACACGAATTTAAACTGTGTCTTTGAATGTTTTATAATGAATTTCTAAATTTCGTCAATGCGCTCCAGTTTAAAAATAACAGGTCTTGTACCGTCATTACAACAGGTTATCATAACTTTTTTATCTTTGCTCCAGCCATCCATTATTGAACCACCTTGAAGTGCTGCATAAACATATCTGCTAATACAATCCCATGCTTCTGAACAAAATTTACCGTGCATCATTCTGAAAAAATCATTATTATCAACTATAAATTCATCTCCTTCTTTAAAAAATTCACACTTACCCGCTTCAGGATCTGCAAGGTATTCTTTCTGTAAATCAGTGTAACATTCCCTTCTTAAAACAGTAATTTTGCATTTATGTTTCATGTTTTCTCCTTGTTAGTTTTACTTGATATTTTTAAAAAATCTACAAGATAATTATATGATAAAAATACAAAGGCACAGTTTTAAACGGTACATTTTGGTTATGAAATTTATACCACATCCAAAAGATTTTATTTTTAATACCTTTAAGAAAGGTAAACATTTTCAAGAGATTAAGGCAAAAAAAACAATTACCTGCATTATACAAATTATGACTGAATGGAATATATTATTAAATGATAGTGTAAGAAAAAATACTCTTCTTACAGTTAAGCAAGACACTGCTATAGTTAATAATCCAAAATCTGATAATTTGGAAAGACACCCCAAGGAAGATAATTTTAATGGTAAAGGTATAAATAAAAAGAATATTTTAACATATACCTCTGCCGGTGTAGTGTTGGCAACATTGATTGGCATTGCATTAGATTTTAAGTTTGCAAATGGCAAGCATGTTAAGAAATTATTCGGCAAAGTTACGGACAACCATTCGGAATTAAAACCCATAACAAGTGAACCGCCGATTAAAAAAACCGACACTACATTACCAAAAACAGACACAGTGACTGAACCTGATGTTATATCTAAAGAAGAATTGGAAATAAATAAACAGGTACAGGAATTTTTTGCTGAGGAAGAAAAAGAATTAGCCAAACAAAAAGAAGATATAAAACTTAGTAACTACCATAATGAACGGTGGTTGCTAGAACAACATAGAATAAAAGAAAAAGAATACTCTGATTTTTGGAATAGTGAACTTGAAAAAATAGAACAGTCTTTGATAGAACTTAGACAAAAAGAAGCTAATAAACTTGAAGAAACAATAGAAAAAGAACGTATAAAATTTTTTGAAGCTCATAGAAGCGAAATACCTTCAAAAGAAGAAAGATATAAAGCATTTCTTCCTTTAATGCGCACTGAATACGGTAATACTTTTGATGGAAATATATGTGAAGCCCGTAGATTTGCTCAAGAACCTGAAAATTGGTTATGGTATTTATGGAATAACAATCCTAGGGCAAAAGAAATGAATTTAGAGTTAATTCAATTGCAAATGGCCCCGAAAGACTTAGAATTATATAAAAGTGCAAAATGGGTATTGGATAACAAAAAATTACATTATGATGCTTTGGACTTAGCTGAAAGTATTTGTTCAGACCAAAAAAAGATTATAGAGGAGCTTGCATTAAATGGAAAATGCTTTAGTTGGGGAGAAGTCATAGGACATCACAAAGCCTACACTATCAATAGTGCATTAAGACTTGGTTACAAGGTTGATGATACCCTAAAAGTTATTCTTGATGAAGGTTTTAGAACGGTTGAACCGCTTGAATATGATGTTACCGTTTACAGACATGTATGCGGCGGCAAAGCTGATAATAGCATCGATTTCATAAATAAACTTATAAAATCCAAAAAAGGAGATACTTTTATTGATAAAGGTTATTCATATGCGTCTTTTTCAGAGGGAGGAGCATCTTCGTGTAACGGCATTCATGACATTGGGACAGAAGAGGTTCAACTTACAATACTTGTTCCAAAGGGAGCAAGAGTGTCCAATGGCTCTCATTATGAACAAAATGAATTATTGTTTCCAAGGAATGCAGAATATAGAGTAGTGGAAGAAGCAACAAGACCTGAACCTTATGTTTTTCGTAATAACGACGGTAAAGAAGTCAAAATCCCCCGTGCACTAAGAATGGTAGTAGAATACATCTTACCTAAGACATAAAATTTTATGTTTAACTTAATAAAGATTTCACAGCCAAAAGGATTAATATTACACCGCCTGTGATTTCAAGGGGTTTTGAAGGTAGGTTTTTGACGAAATTTCCTGTCCAAAATCCGGAAAGTGACATTAAAAATGAGGCAAGCCCAATTGTTATTACAGAAAGCAAAAGGCTTGTATTTGTAAGCCTTATACTTGCGCCTGAAACCAAAGCGTCAATGCTTGTTGCTAATCCAAGTCCAAGCAGACATTTTAAGTCAATACATTGAATTTCTTCTTCTTTTGGCTGAAAAGCTTCAACAATAAATTTTGTTCCCAAGATAAAAAATATGCCAAAAACTATCCATTTACTAAACGGTACAATGAGTTTGTACATATAATCTGTGCCAACGAAGCCTATAACAGGCATTAACCCCTGAAACAAGCCCATAATTAGTGCAAGTTTTAAAGAATTTTTCGTTCTGTTGTGCTTGAAAATAATTCCCTGTGAAAAGGACACGATAAAACAGTCAATTCCCAATGCTACAGCAAGCAAGATTAAATCAATTAAACTCAATTTCTACCTCAAACAATCTTTTCCAAGGGTAAATGTATTTTACATCTACCTGTGTTTTTAATACGTCGCTTACGATTTTTTCAAAAGGTTTCATGCCGGCGGTTAGTTTTGCTAAATCCGGCAAAATAAGAGTTTGGCGAACATTTGCCTGATATGCCCAATCGTCCAAAAATCTTGTAAGTTGTAAATTTTTAAAACTTTTTTCATTATAATTCTTTGCTAAAAATTTAACTTTTGCGGCACAAATTAGACTGCCAAGAGTGTTGGCAGAAGTGTTCCAAGCAGAATAGCCATAAAAATTATCATCAGAAATATTGTTTTTTAAGAATTCATTCATAAAATTATTATCAGCTCCGTTTGCAAACCTGACATCTGCAATCATATAAGGCTTTTTAGTTACTTCAAAACTTCCGCTAAAATGTTCTGTCGGGATTTTCATAACAATTTCACCCTGATTGGTTTTAAAATTGTTTACATAAAGCAGGATATCCGCGTCTTGTTCTGTTGTAACAGTGCAGCCGGTGAGTTCAAGTTGTCCCAAAACCGATTGTTTTATTGAAACGTCTTCATAATTAGAAATTAAATCAGTACTGTCAGGCTCTAAAAATACCGGACAAACTTTCACATCGCCCTTTACGGCACATGCCAGAAGGCTAAGCGGAATTTCATCTGCACCGGTTTTTGTGAAGGCGCCAAGCCTTTCCAAAAATTGAGCTTCTTGTACATTAAAACCATATTGGGCGCAATCATCTTTTGAAAAAATCAAAGTTTCAAAAATTCCTTGTTTTTGCAATTCAAGATAGATTTTATTAATCTCAAAATTTCGCTTGCGGGTATTCAGGTAATCATCCAGGATATCAGACGGAATTGTATTTGTAATACAGCTTTCGCAACCAAGTTTGTGGGTTTGATACGAATAGTCAAAAATCCGCTTGCCCCAGCGCGACCAGTATTCTTTTTCTTCTTCGTTATAATTATTGTTTGAAATCCTCATTATACTTGAAAAAGCGTAAACTTCCCCTTGTTTTTTTAAAAGGATATCTTTTAATTTTTGAATACGTGATTTAATTTGTTCAAAGGTTTCCGGACAACGCCTTGAAGGGATTAAGCCGCCGTAAGCCAAAGTATCAAGTGACAGGATTATCGCATCCTGCTCAGGTAATTGTTCAAGCCAATTAAAAAGGTTTTCTATATCAGCAGACTTTGTTAAATCGCCTAGGTAACTGCGCGGCGGAATAGAAAATTCGATATCATTATCTATTCCGGCAATCAATTGCGCAAGCGTGTAGCAAACCGGTCTGTTATCTATTGGTACAAATGCGATTTTCATACTTATTATTGTATGATAAAATAGGATTTAGGCAAAAAGGTTACAATCGTTAAACTACGCGGTATTTTTTGCCGCCGGTTAAGTAATCCGCAAGACCGTTAAAGGTTTCTTTAAGGATAAAATTAACGGCTTCTTGTGTGTCATAGGCGATATGCGGTGTTAAGATAACGTTTGGGAGTTTTGAAAGTTCTTGAACTGCATGTGATGTATCGACACACATTACAGAAGACTTATCTTTATTATCCGGGCAGGTCTCATCAGGGCAAGCCACTACATCTAAAGCAATTCCTTCAAATTTGCCGTTTTTTGCAACATCGTAAAGTGCATCTGTGTCAACAATTTCGCCTCGTGAAACATTTACAAAATATGACTTATCTTTCATCATCTCAAACTGCTCACGTCCAATCATATGGTAATTGTCCTTGGTATATGGCAAATGTAGGGTTACAATATCAGAATTTTTCAAAAGTTCGTCAAGTTCAGTATATTTAACAGAACAAATTGAGATTAAGTCACTGTTTTGCCGCATATCATAGGCAAGTATTTTCATCCCAAAACAGCTTGCAGCACGACACACGGCACTTCCTATTACACCGGTTCCAATAACTCCAAGAGTTAAGGTATTTAGGTTTCTGCCTGTAAGGTCAATTCCGGTATCATTTTTAAGCAAAGGGAACATTTTTCTGACAAGCATTAAAATGAGCATAAAAGCAAATTGAGCAACTGCACTTTCTCCGTAAGAATCCACATTTATAACCGCAACATTTTTATTAACACAAGAGTTTAAATCAATGTGGTCATAGCCTGTTGAGCGTGTTGTGATAACTCGTAAATTCTTAAATCTGCTTATTATCTCATCATTAATCGTTGAGTTGATAAAAACACTTATTATCATTGTGTTTTCAACCTCTTCCGGTGATAATTCAGCAAAAGTCTCTTCATTAAGACTTTGTGTAAAAAATTTTATATCATAGTTTGAAAAATCATGTTCTTTAAAAAATTCTTTTTCAGACTCTCTAAAATCAAAAAATAACATCTTACACGACATAAATTTCTCCTTTTTTATGATTATTTTTATTCAACCAATAAAAACTATTGCCGGAAAGAATAAATTTTTAAATAAAAAACATTGCCCGAAATACCAATGTTAAAATCTGAAAAACAGTGTAATCTCAATAAGAAAGGAGCTAATGATGACACACGAACTAATCGTACGCGAGCCTGAATTATATTTTGACAGTATTCATCAGGAACTGGATAATTTTTTGCGTGATACATTTTTTACTCACGCATTCGGGCATCCGTTAAATATAATTAAAAACGTTACACTTCGACCGGCAATAGAAGTTATCCAAAATAAAGATAATTATAAGGTCAAAGTCCAATTACCGGGGATAAAAAAGGACAATATTGAAGTAGAAATGGATAACGACTTTATGACAATAAGTGCTGAAACCCACGAAGAAAAAGAAGAAAAACAAGAAGATGAACATAATGCGCGTTATCACACATCAGAATTCCGCTACGGCAAATACCAAAGAACAATCTCTTTTGACCAGCCAATAAAAGCCGAAGACGCAACCGCTGACTACAAAGACGGAATTTTGACCGTCACTGTCCCAAAACAAAAAATTGAAGCAACAAAACCTAAAAAATTAACTATAAACGCCAAAGAGTAGTATTGGTATTCCAAAACCGAATTCTCCCCGAAGATTACGGGGCATGCAAATTCAGCGGAATGGAATACGGGCGGTTGTTTTATCGGTCAGCATGACCCGATACGGCGCCTCGACACACACGCTGCACAACAACCGTAAACAAAAGACCGGAGTTATTTTCACCTCCGGTCTTTTGGGTTTTAGATATTTTTTAGTACGGCATTTTCCATCCGTTTTTGACAATTGCTCCAAGGCAGACTGAGGCAATACCTGATTTACAATTAGATGCTAATGTATCAACAGTTGCATCTGGCGAATCAACCTCGGAATAATCAATAATTTTTCCCTTTTCTGTTATATAAACCCAGAAAAAATCACGTCCAACCATATTAGGAGCTTCATTGCCATTTACATCAACACCAAATATTCCATAAACTTTTTCACCATTCGCCTCTGTACCTTCAACAGCTAGCCCATAAGAAATAATGGTTCCATTTTTTAAAACTACTGACTTTTTTACTGATTGTAAGGTTACACGTAATGTTGCTGCAGCATTTGCTGCAGCTGTTCCAGCTATACTTCTGTATGTTATTTTGTTTTCTGCTGAGTTACCAGTTCGCCAACATTCGTTTGCTGCGTCTGAAACCGAACAAGTTTTTGCAATATCAAAATTGCTATCAGTCAACAACGTATCTACAGAAGCAAAATCCGTTTCTGAAAGCTTTTTTGTTTTATTTTTAAGTAACTGGTCATTTGCTAACTGTTGAATTGAGCCTACAACATTTTTTAATTGGATTGTCTGAGCACGGTTATTAATATTGTTTAACAAACTTGGTATTGCCAATGCTGCAAGAGCACCAATTATACCCAAGGCAACCAGAAGTTCTGTTAGGGTAAATGCCTTTGAACCTGTCTTAGGATGGAAGTTTAGCATATTTCAATCTCCTTTTGTTTATATAATTATTATAACATTTTTTGCGGAGGTTGTAAAGATTGCTTAGCCCGGGTTGTGAATAGAATATCCGCCAGGTGTCAAGTCAGGTGCTTTAATCTCTTCAAGCGGGTCAAAATTAAACTCGCTGTTCTGTCTTTGATATTTATTTTGAGCTGGTGCAACAGGAACTGAGACTTCCGGTGTTCGGGTTGATTTTGCTTCTTCAAAGTCTTTTGACTGCTGATTATGCAAAAATATCAGTCCTTTTGTTGAATATTTATCTTTTTTGACTTTTTCTTTCTTTACAGGAAGTGCTTCATCTATTGTTTCTTCTTGTTGTTTGGATTTTTTTGCTTTACTTTTTTTCTTTTTAGTATTTGAATTTTCAACATTAGAAGACGAACCTGTTAAAACTTCCCGGCTACGTTCTTGTTCAATCTTATGCAGGTCAGGCAGCGCTGCGATGTTTGCTACGCCTTGTTCTTCTATGGTCGAGATTTCTTCGACTTCAGGTTGTATTGAGTTTGTGAACTCTTCAACTTGCTGAATTGTATTATTATATTCTGTCCGGTCAGTGGTTTGTTGCTCAACATCAGCAACAGGTTTTGTTGTTTTTTCACCGTTTTCACGCGCTGTTAATTCTTGTTCAAACTGAACAAAGGTTTCATTCCCAACAAACTGTTCAAGTGCAGCGCGTTTTGCAAAAAACTCCGATTTTGCGGTTCTTTGCTTGTCAAGTGCTGTACGATAATAAGCGTCTGTTATAACAACAAGTTCTCGCGGAGCGTTGTTTTTTTGAGCAAGATTAAACTTTGTCTGGCGGTCTTCAACAAGTTTTGTTGCAAATTCAAGCTGCTTTTTTGCGCTCATATAGTCGTAATACAAATTAACCGCCTGCTGCTGCAAGTCTTCAACTTTACGGATTAGAATAATCATATCCGCATCGCCGACTTTTGTATATTTATAATTAAGTGCTTTGGTATCTTGTGACATAATCCCGATAATATTACCGCCGATTAACGAAGAACCGGCAAGAACCGGGCTGCTCATGCTGGCGCCAACTAGAGTTGACATACTTGCAATTGTGGTTAGAACTTTTTTAAGTGAATTGCTGTCTGGTTTATCAGCGTCCGGGTTTGCAAGTTTATACAGTGCAAAATTTATCGTATCACTTTGCACGGCAGCCCCCTGCCACAACAAGGATAAATCAGCAACCATATCCTGTTCTTCAAATTCAAGTTCTTGCGCAACCTCTTTTGACAAGCGTTTAATACTTAAATCAGCATATGTTAAATCCGCAATTGTAGCATCTTGAGAATTATCAACCTGTGTGTATTTTTTTTCAGGTTTAATTTTTTCCTGTAAAGCTTCAATATACTGTTTTTCAGGAACAGAAGAAAGTCCAACGCGATATGCCGGCGCCTTTGGATGTTCTACACTTGAAAGTTCATCAGCACAAACCGGAAGTGTTGTAGCACAAACTAACAATGCTGTTATAAAAAATTTATTTTTTATCATTTGCCCCTCCAATCAGTGCAGAATCGTAATTATATTGATACAAATTCAACCCGTCAACCACTTTTTTACCAGCCAGTCTTTGCAATTCCAGGTGATATTTCTTTGCCATTTGCATATATTTATACTCTTCTATTTCCATATCTTTATATAAAGCAGATGAAATTGCAATCTCTAAAAAGTCCTCTTCATCCATTGCCTTAACATAATTTCTGCTGTATAAAAGTTCTCTTGAGCGGACTTCCTTCAACTGAGACAGCGAACTTTTGTAATTATAGTAAGCATTAATAATCTTATCCTGCAAGTTTTCAACAAGCCCTGCAAGTTCAATTAACTCAGTATCAGTCAACGGAACTTCTTGCGGCACATTCTTACGGTTAAGAAAGTTTTGTGCCAAACGTCCAACTGCATATGACCCTGACTGAACCATATAATCAGCCCCAATCAACGCCGGAGCAAGCGAAGCACCTGAAACAATAGCAGAAAGAGTTTTTGCCATTAAAGATGAGTGTATTCTGCGCTGGCTTTCAGGGGTTGAAAGTTTTTTTAGCGCAAACCCGATAACTTGATTATTTTCAACAGTGCCCTTCCACAAATTATCTATATCTTCCAGGTCTTTTTCCTTTTGAAGTCTGATAATTTCGTCCATAATCTCTTTATCGCTTATCACCAGAGATTCTTTATCTTTATAATCGACTTTCGGAAGTTCTATTTGAGTTTGTTTAACTTCACCTAACTGAACTTCTTCAGCTAAGCATGCAAGGTTTTGCACTCCACTTATCCCGATTATCCCTAAAACAATTAATATCTTTTTCATAATAAAGTTATACCACAATTACGAGAATAAATCCAATGATTGATTAATCTTTAAATCTTATGGTCGTTCATCAACCTTGTAAAAACCCATACAATAAGAGTACAAAGAGGAAAAAGAGTTGAGCAGCCAAAATACAAAATCTTGCTATATGAGCACCCCTGTACTAAGAAGAAAACAGCAAAAAGCATTACAATCAAAAGCCGATGAACTACGAGCAAATTCAGCATTCAAAGAAGCAGCAGAAAAATATCTTAATTCAATTTTGCTTGATAGAAATAATGCAGAAACGTATTTTGGTTTAGGTATTTGTTACAAAAATTTAGGTAAAATAAAAAAAGCAATCGAATACCTTGAAAAAGCGGCTTTGCTTGATAGAAACAAGTTTGAAACATTTTACGAACTTGGTCTTTGCCATCTTAGACAGGAAACACCATGTTGTGCGATAAAATGTTTTATTCAGGCAATACAAATTGAACCGGATAATCCTGATGCGATTTACCAGCTTGGTTTGGCGCATGAACAGTGCGACGAATCAGATATGGCACTAATGATTTACCAAAAATTGATTGAAAATTCTCCAAATTATTTAAACGCCTATATCAGAAAATCCGCATTATTTATGAAAATGGAATTCTACAAACAGGCTCTTGGGCTTTACCAAGAGGTACTAAAAATTAATCCTAATTACACTAAAATATATTCAGATATTGGGCTTTGTCTTGATAAATTAGGAAAAACAACTGATGCAAAAAGATATTACCGCAAATTTTTATCAGCACTACCGGATGATGATAAGGCAAATAAAATTATGAAGCGGATTGAAAAATTGAGAAAAGTTAAGAAAAATAACGGTCAATTATCGTTAGTCTAAAACTAGGGATTTACAAAACTAAAATTTAGTGTAAAATATACACTGTAAGGATTTTTAATTATGGCAGTAGAACAAATAACCCCACAAATTCAAAGAAGACATACTATGTCAAATTTCCCTTCTGCAAACAGAAAGGAAATTTCTTACGGCTATATGAACCTTAGAAAATCCCAAGACACAATTGAACATGGTAAAGATATAACAACAAAAGATAAAATACTTGCTGGACTTGGTTCTGTAACCGGTGTTGCAATCCCGCTTGTTACCTTTATGAAACGACAAAAAGCACCTAACATTTTTAAAGTTCAATACAAGGTTAAACATATGCTCACAATGGCTGCTTGCGGCAACATCGGCGGAATTATGCTGAGCTCAATCGGCGAACCGAAACGCGATAAGATAAAAAAATGGAAAGAAGGAGCTTTTCAAATGGCTTTGACCTCCATTCCAATGCTTTTGGTCGACGGTGCAATTAAATTTTGTTCTAAAAAACCTAAACTCAACAACAATTTTGCCAAAATCATCGGTTCAATTGCCGGAGTTGCAATCGGTTCAAACACAGCAATTGCAATATCTAACAAGTTAAGAAGCGATCGCGAAGCCAAAAAACCTAAACGCGAACTTAAACTAATTGATATGATTGCAAACCTTGATGACGCGGTTGCAATTTGTGTTCTTGCAAAAATTCCGTTTGCTGACAAAATCCATATTGAGCGCGCTTTGCCATTTATTTACTCTTTCTGTGGTTTCCGCTCCGGTACCGGTGACAGAAAATACAAATAAACTTTTATTTTAACGTTTTGTAAACCAATTTACAAAATACGCATTATACGCTACAATAATAGACATGGAAAATATTAGTTTAAATGAGAAGATTAACGAATTAGTCGTTAAAATGGCTAAAGAGCCACAAAATATTGAAAATTATCACGCACTATCAGAATTGTACCTGCAACAACAGGATTATGACAAGGTAATGTCTGTTCTTGACAGTCTGCTTGCCATTAAACCTGATGATGTTCAGGCGCTTGTTGGCATGGGGACAATGTGGTTTTATGAACGGGATTTTAGAAAATCTCTTTCTTATTATAACAAAGCACTCGAAGTCAACCCGAAAAACTTCTTGATATATTACAATATAGGAAATGTTTTCGCTGAGTGGAAAAATTTCCCTAAAGCCTTATTTTATTACAACAGGGCAATTGATTTAAACTCTTCTAACCCTGAAATTTATAACGCGATTGCTCTTTTATATCAGGATATAGAAGATTACGTTGAAGCAAAGGCATATTATGAAAAATCACTATCGCTTGACCCTGAAAATGTCAACGCTCTTATTGATTTAGGAAACGTTTGTTTTAAGCTTTTTGATTACGAAACAGCATTAAAATTATTTAAAAAAGTTTTTGTGCTTAATCCTGATAATGAGCTTATCGCCGTATGTATAGGCAACGCGCTTACACTTATGAAAAAGCGTGATGAAGCTTACGCATATTATGAAAAAGCTCTGCAAATGACTGATGACAAGTACAAAATTTACATTGCTTACGCAATATCATTAACAGAATTTAAAGAATTTGAAGCAGCAGAAGCAATGTACAACAAAGCAATTGAAATTTGCAAAGATGATGCAAATGCCGCAATTCTGCTTGCCAACCTTTATTCAAGCGAGGGTAGAATTAAAGAGGCAATTGAACTTTACAAAAAAGCACTTCAAATTCGTCCGAATGCACCGGAAACTTACATGCTTTTAGGAAATGCGCATTATCTTAACAACGATATTGAACAGGCAATCAATGCTTACAGGGCATCTGTAAGTCTTGCACCTGAAAATGATGAATACAGACTTATCTATTCGCAAGTTGTTGAAGACTATGTTAAATCCGTACGCGGAGCAGCATAATGTATAAACCTACAGTAAGTTTGTTTGACAGAATTGTATCTGTGCTAACCTATCTTACTGCGGGCTGGGCAGGAATGATTGTATGCGTTATTATGTATTTTAGAAAAAGATACCCTTCACATTTTCTAAGATACAATGTTTTTCAATCAATTTTTATATCGCTGCTTTTATTTGTATTAGCGCTTGGTTTAGGACTAATTTGCCAATTTTTGTCAATAATTCCGTTTATAAATTATCTTGCGGCACAGATTTCGTTTATATTTAACAGACCTATATTTTTTGATTATTCAATAATCCAGCTTTTTATAACCGTGCTTGTAATTTACACGGTTATATTTTCAGCCCTTGGGAAATACCCTAGAATATATTGGATTTCAAAAATTATTGACCACGCGTCAAGAGGTTAAATTCTGTTATTCCAAACTCCACCTTGACGGTCAACAAAAGCATCATAGCATGACCAAATTCTAAACACTCCGGTCAAACCTAAAAGCGCGTGAGTAACATTTTTACTGTAACTTTGGTCATTAACAGCCTGTCCAAGTCCCGGCCAAATAAGTAATGACAACGCCGCAGCACCAACAGATCTGCCGCTTACTTGACCGTTTGTCCCATGAGTTCCTGCAAATGCCGGTACTCCTAAACTTAACATTGATAATGTAATCACTGTTAATAATAACTTTTTCATAATTCCTCCTATTTATTATTTCCCCCTGAACCATAAACATTATAATCAAAAGTAAACTGAACATCAATGGTTTTACCATTAAAGTCTTTTGGTAAATTTCCAAAAGGTGCAGCTTTGACTAAAGCATTCAACGCTGCATAATCCATATCTTTATCACCGGAAGATTTCAAAACCGAACTGTTTACAAGCTCTCCTTTTTTATTAAGTTTATATATAAGAACAACGCTTTTGGATTCATCGCCTTTTGGCGGGTTCCACTGAGCTTTGATTGATTTTTGCATATTTCTCATATACGGAGCAAAATCAACACTTGCTGCATTATCTTTGGGTTTAGCGGCAAAAACCTGATTGCTAAATCCAATCAAAAAAGCCAGTATAAACAAGCCAATGACAATTCTTTTTTTCATAATTCTTAACTCCAAATTATCTAAAAACTTCCATAATAGATTTTTTATNATTCTTTTTTTCATAATTCTTAACTCCAAATTATCTAAAAACTTCCATAATAGATTTTTTATAATCCGGTCGCAATATTCCTTTTTCTGTTATAATCCCTGTAATAAGTTCGTTTGGTGTAACATCAAAACCCGGATTTATAATATTAACGCCATTGGCACATATTGGTTTACCATTAATATGCGTGACCTCATCGTGTGAACGTTCTTCAATAATGATTTCATCACCTGATTTTATACTCGTGTCAATCGTTGATAAAGGTGCAGCTACATAAAATGGGATATTATGGTATTTTGCTGCAATTGCAACCGTATAAGTTCCGATTTTATTTGCCGCATCCCCATTTGCGGCAATTCTGTCAGCCCCAACGCAAACCATATCTATCATACCTTTTTTCATAAAGTATGAGCACATACCGTCAGTGATTAGCGTAACAGGAATGCCGTCCATTGTAAGTTCAAGTGTGGTAATCCTTGCACCTTGCTGGCGCGGTCTGGTTTCATCAGCAAAAACCTGAACTGTATTGTCTTTTGCAAAAGCAGACCTTACAACCCCAAGTGCTGTACCGTAACCAACAGTTGCTAAAGCGCCTGCATTACAATGAGTTAAGATTGTTGCGCCCTTTGGAACAACTTCTGCACCGTAGTCGCCAATTTTTTTATTGATTTCAATGTCTTCAAGTTCCAGTTTTTTACCGTTAGCTTTTAAGTCTTCAATTAACACAGCGATATCTGAGCTTGAATTTCTTATAAGTTCTTTTTGTTTTTCAACTGCCCACATAAGGTTGACCGCCGTTGGTCTTGCGCTTGCCATATAATCGGCTTTGGCAAGAAGTTGTTTGATAAATTCGCTATGCGGTAAGTTTTGTTTTGCAAGTTCCTGAGCATAAAGCACAACCCCATGTGCCCCCGCAATCCCGATTGCCGGAGCACCGCGAACAATCATTGTTTTGATTGCGTCAAACATGTCTTGTCCGGTAGTGATTTTTACGTATTCAAAAGCATCCGGAAACTTTGTCTGGTCAACCATTTTAGAATAAGTGTCAACCCATTCGATAGTTCTTATTTTTGATATAAATTCTGTCATTTTTTATTCCTTATAATCGTTTTGTCTGAGTTCAGGGTGTTTGCTTTCATAAATATCACGGATATAATTTATTACATAATACGTCAAAAATCCGCTAAATGCGTTTGTAACTGCAAACACAACACCTATAAACACGATAAACACAAAAATCAGCCAGATTGGAGAATTAATTATCATCGCGCTTAAAAAAAAGTTTGTTGTAAGATAAAACACACTCGCAAGCACTGCCATCAAAAGTGCATAACAACCTGAAAATGTTAAATTTGTGAAAAAACCAATTAATGCACCGGTTACAATGCTGTCTTTAGGAGTTGTTAAATCAAGAATTCCTGCCATTATCATATAAACCATAACAAAAGGAGCGGAGAGTAATAACGAAATAAACAAGACCGCCAAACCTAAATACGGCACAGGTGCAAGTATTCCCAAAAACATGCCGGCAATTAAACTTATAATTATAATGTTTTTTAACGTAAATTTATCCATAGTGCTTCTACTATACTAGCACTTATAAGATTAAAACTCAAATTTTTTACTTATACTTACGTACAACATTTTTAAAATAATCAGAATTACTTTTTGCGCGTGAAGCACAAGTAAGACCGGTATAATTACCGTGTGCTATCTTGCCTGTACAGAATTCATCATCTTTATTATCTTCAGCGGATGTTCCTTTATCACCTACTGCATAGAGTTTGCCATCAATAATTTCAAAAGCAAAAAAATCATAACCTAATCTGTTAGGTTTATTGTTATAACCATTTATATCTACATATATTGCGGAACCCTTAGCCCTTTCAACTAAAGGGTTATCATCCAAAAATATAAGTGTTCCGTCAGGTAACATAAATTCAGCATTGTTAAACGCACCATATGAAACAGAACTATTGTTCGATAATTCTCTGTAGCCTGTCATCCCGTTATAATAACAACCGGCTATGTTCCCCTTGTTATTAGTGCGGCAATCTGTCACATTAGTAAAGTACGTTTTAAAATTTTTATAAAAATAATCCGCATTAAGATAATCTCTTGGATCTGATGAAATATCATCAGCCTCCATTCTTCTAAGTGCCTGAGATATGACAGAATAGGATTTCAGAAACTGTGTACGTAGCTTTGCGGCTTTATTATTCTGAATAAGTACCGGTAAAGTTATTGCAGCGACAACACCAATAATACCAAGGGTAATCAACACCTCTGCCAGCGTAAACCCTTTAGTAGAGAGCTTTAAGGTGCCCCCCCCCCCCNNCCCCCCCCCCCCGTTTTTCAATCTATAATTGAATTTTAGCATATTTACTCTCCTTTTTGTTAAAGTATAGCATTTTTTACAAAATAATGCAAGGATTACTTCATACCTGCAAGTGCATCCGGACTTCTTGTGTATGAAATCGCAATAGCAATCGAATCGATTGTGTCATCAAGTTTTGGAAGTTTATCACAATTCAAGGATAATTTTACCATTTGTTCAACTTCTTTTTTATCTGCTCGCCCGTATCCTGTAAGAACTTTTTTTACTTCCATTGGCGTGTATTCATAAATTGGAATTCCGTGCTGCTCAAGTACAGTCAAAATAACACCGCGCGCGTGCGCAACAGGCATTACTGTTGTTTGGTTATGTACAAAAAATAATTTTTCTATTGCACAGACATCCGGTTGGTATTTTTCAACAATAAATGTAATGTCATTAAATATTTCCAAAAGTCTTGCAGCTTCTCTTTGTCCTTTTTCTGTTCGTATCGAACCGGAATGGGTAAGTTCCACAGACTTGCCGTCATAATCAAGAATACAGTAACCAACTATTGCCATTCCCGGGTCTATTCCTAAAATCTTCATAATAATATTTTACAACAAAAACAGCGGGCAAAATTTTACCCGCCGTCATTGATAAAAATTCTCAATTAAACATTCAGAATAAATCCGCCTTTATCGGCATTTTGCAAAGCATCACCTTCGATTTTTGCTCTTAGATTTTTGATATATTTATAAACATAATCTCTTGGAAGTTCAAGAAGTTCTGCTAAATCTTTTGCGTAAACAATCTTATTTTTGTGTGCCGCAAAATAATCAAACACCTTCTGCTCTCTGTCTGTTAAGGCTTTTTTAAACACAAGTCTTACTTCATCTCTTAAACTATCACCTGTTTGCGGTTCTTCAATAATATTTTCAACTGCGGCTTTTTCTTTTTTAGCTGTTGTTTTTTTAGGCTTTGCGACCGATTTTGGAGCTTTCTTAGCCGGCTCAGATTTTTTAGTTTCTTTTTTAGCCGGTTCAGATTCTAAATTCTGTGCTGAAAACGGCGAAACATACAGTTCTTTTTCTTTTTCGTAAGCTCGTTCTGCAATAGCACTAAGTCTTTCAACTCTTGAGTTATATTCCGGCTCTTCAGAAATCACAGGTTTTCCATGCAGAACAATATCAATTAAGTCATTTGTTGTCTTTTTTTGTTCAACTTTTTTCCCTAATCTTGCAGCGAATTCCTCCAGTGTAATTTTTTCTAATGAACTTCTCCACTGTTTTATCTCTTCCTTGCTCAAGTATTCAGACATTAATTATCTCCTTACTAAAAACTATTCCTAAATATATCCTTTACACATCTAATTTATCATGAAACATTTTCCATGACGCAAAATGTTTCACAACGTAAATTTTTATTTATTTTTTTTACATTTTGTCAAATTCTGTTGATTTTTTTAACATTGCGTAAAATTTCCTCATTTTGAACTATTGCACTTTCTTCTGATGTGTAGTTTAATGGGATTGAAGACAGGTTATTAGGAATAGTACAATGCTTGAAATTACAAAAACCCAGGATGACGGGTCTTTGCAAAAATTAAATTTGAATGAAGCTGTTTCAGGTTCCTGGTTTAACCTGATTAATCCAACGCGTGAAGAAATCCAAAAAGTTTCTCTGGTATTAGGCTTGGATGAAAGTTTTTTAAACAACTCTCTGGACGCGGATGAGTTGTCCCGTATGGATTTTGAAGACGGTAATTTATTAATAATTACAAATGTTCCTGTTATGGATGAAGAAGGAAACTTTGATACATTGCCTTTGGGGCTTATTTTTACCCCGGAAAGCGTAATAACTGTTTGTTCGCATGAGAATAAAATTATCAACTCATTTAACGAAGACACTGCAAAATTCTTTGACACACGTCACAAAGCGAACTTTATGTTAAGCATATTGTTCCGTGCTGCAAAATTTTACCTACGTTACTTAAATATAATAAACAAACAGACTGAAAATATTGAAAATTCATTGAAAAAAACAACACATAACAAAGCACTTTTTCAATTAATGGAAATCCAAAAATCTTTAGTATACTTCACAACAGCACTTAAAGATAATCAGCTTGTACTTCAAAAGCTTTTAAGAATGGTTAATGCACCAACTTTACAGCGTATCTTAAAGTTTACCGAAGACGATATTGATATGCTTGAAGACGTCATTATTGAAAACAAACAGGCAGCAGAGATGGTTGAAATGCACAGAACAATCTTAGAAAGTATGATGGATTGTATGGCATCAATTATTAATAACAATTTAAACCTTGTAATGAAATTTTTAGCTGCAATTACAATTATCATGTCAATTCCAACAATGATAGGCAGCTTCTGGGGAATGAATGTTCCAATGCCTTTTGGCTCTAATCATTTCGGATTTTTGATTGTAATTTTAATATCTGTTGTTGCAACTTGTATTGCAGCATTCTTCTTTAACCGAAAAGGTATGATGTAGGGGTAAATAAAGACTTTACAAGTCCTGAGGTTTATTCTGTAAATAATCCTCAAAATTCTTAATATGAACTGTATACCCGCATCCTTCGTGAAGTTTGCCGGGAAAATTTATTTTCTTTGCCGGATATTTGCGGCACATTCGCGGACGATGTTTATAATCAGAGCAAAGTCCTTCAGGTGTTACCAGTTTACAGGCAAAAATTAAGTTTCCAAACTCGTCTTTTCCTTTTATATAAAATCTTTTATACGAAGGAAAAATCATCTGCATTATCTTAAATTCTTTTTCAGTGTAAGTATCAACGCTATACATATAATTGCAGCATTTCCCGCATTTTTTGCACTCGCCCGTAATCTCGTAAGTCAAATGCTCCGGAACAAATTCTGACAAAAATTCGTAAAATATTGATTTAATAATATCAAACATATTTTCATAATATAATATCAAAAATAGCCGGTTTTGTGTATAATAAAGATATGAAAATTTCCGGTAATATAAGATTATATGCTTGGGCAGAATTTGTAATTTGGTTGATAATTGTCGCTGCAATTGTGCTTGGGTTACGTTATCATCACTATAAAACCCAAAAGCAATATAAAAATTATCAGATATTTATGGAAGACGTTGACGGGCTTATTGTCGGGTCACCTGTTAAATTCTTAGGAGTTCAAATAGGTCATGTCAAAAAAATTCAAATAATCTCAACGGATGTTTATATCAAATTTGTTGTTACACAAAAGGATTTAGTGCTGCCAACCGGTTCAATTGCAACAGTTGAAGCGTATGGTTTAGGCGGTTCAAAAGCACTGGAAATTTATCCGCCGGAAAACAGTACAAAAACGGACAGAATTATAATACCAAAAGCCCCAACAAGGTTAAGCAAAGTTATGGGACTGTTTGATGATATATTTAGGGAACTCGATTCAATTATTACAACACTTAATTATTCTGCAAGCCAGTTTGAATTTACATCAACCGGTAACGTACCTAAAAACGTAGTAACTCCTGCTGATGCTAATATGGGACTTAATAAATTAAATAAATCTTTAGATACTTTAATAGAAGCTGAACACAATCTTATGAAAAACTTAAAAAACAAAAAATAAAGGGGGATAATGTATGAATAAAGACAAAATAAGGGTAATAGACAATCCGGTTGTTATGCTGAATTTATGCACTATGCGTGACAAAAACACTGATAGCCAAGGGGTTAGGATTGCAACAAGAAAAATTACCAGATGTCTTTTGTACGAAGCGGCAAGAAACCTTCCGATTATTGAACGCGATGTGACAACCCCTTTAACCACATTTAAAGCTAAAACTATTGACACTGATATTAATTTAATAATTTCACCAATATTACGAGCCGGACTAATTTTCACAGATGAAGCAATTGATATTCTCCCTCAGGCGACAATACGCCACATAGGAATGTACAGGGACGAAAAAACGCTAAAACCCGTTTGGTATTACAACAAAGTCCCAATGGATGCACCAAACCCTGAAAAATTTTACGTCTACATCACTGATCCAATGCTTGCAACAGGTAATTCTCTTCTTGCAGCGATTGACTTGTACGCAAACAAAGGAATTCCGATAAAAAATATCAAATGTATTTGTATAATTGCAGCACCGCAAGGTATTGAAAATATCCAAAAACATTATCCTGAAATTGAAATTATTACAGCAGCAATTGATGACCATCTGAACGAAAAAGGCTACATTGTTCCGGGTATGGGTGATGCAGGTGACAGGATATTTAACACCTAAACTTTACGCATAAATTTTTTCATGTTAGCATAATTTCAAGCAGTCAGACACAATTTTAAGAGGTAAAAATATGCAAGCGCGCAGAGCAGCAAGGGAATTAGCATTTATATTGTTTTCCCAATTCGATAAAACAATTACAAACTATTCAAAAGAAAATTTAGACGATATTATATTAAAATCAGTAAGAATACTTTCAAGCAGTGCAAGTGATGATTTAAAGGTTTCACTAGGTGCGCTGATTGATATGAAAAACAAAATCGACGACTATGAAGCAGAACACGAAATCAATTTAAAAAGACCGCTTGAAGCAGCAAACATTCCTGTCCCAATGCCTTTGACATCTGATATGACAGGTCGTATTGATGAGATGATTAATGTAGCAGAAAAAGCACTTCTGGCACTTGAAATTGCAGAATTCACAACACTTGATTCTCAAAACGATGTGAAAGATTATGCAATAAAAATCGCTCAAAGCTACCAGAAAAACCATTCTGAAATTGATTCAATGATTAAAAAATATTCAACCGGCTGGGACTTTGACAGACTTGTAAAAATGGACAAAGATATTTTAAGAATTGCAATAAGTGAATTATTATACGTTAAAGAAGCTCCTATGAAAGTAGTTGTTGATGAAGCTTTAGAACTTGCTAAAAAGTATTCAACAGACGACAGCTCGTCATTCATAAACGGAGTGCTTGCAAAAATCATTGTAGAACAAGGTGTAGCTTAAAAATTTCATATGTTTGGATTTTTTAAAGATAAATTTAATGACCTGAAACAGGCTGTCTCAAATACAGCTCAATCCCTTGTCGGAAACACTTTAGCAAATATTGACCAAACAGAAGAAAAGTACAGCGAATTCGCACTTGATGATATTGAAGATACTCTGATAAGCGCGGATTTAGGGGTAAATTATGCAGCAGAACTTGTGGATAATTTGCGCAACAAAAAAAATGCAAAACCGGCAGAACTAAAAAATTATCTTAAAGAAGAATTCAAAAAAACTCTTGCGGAAGCCGGTTCAACAGAATTAAATTACAAAGAAAATGAACTTAATATATATTTCATTGCAGGTGTAAACGGTGCAGGCAAAACAACGCTTATTGCCAAAATGGCATATAGATTTAAGCAAGAAGGCAAAAAAGTCCTAATTGCAGCGGGCGACACATTCCGTGCAGCAGCAGAAGAACAGTTAAATATCTGGTCTGAACGTGCAGGGGCTGATATTGTTCGCCGCGACAAGGCTGATCCCGCCTCAGTGGTATATGAAGCTATTCAAAAATCTAAAAATGAACACTATGACGTAATTTTGATTGATACAGCCGGTCGTCTGCAAAACAAATTCAACTTAATGGAAGAACTTAAAAAGATTAAAACAGTAATTGATAAACAAGCACCTGATGCGCTGCGTGAAAGTATTTTAGTAATTGACGCGAATACCGGACAAAACGGACTGCAACAGGCAAAAGTATTTGGAGAAGCTGTCAATTTAACATCAGCAGCCTTGACAAAACTTGACGGAAGCGCAAAAGGCGCAATAATTATTGCCATTGCAAAAGAAATGAAATTGCCTGTAAAACTTGTTGGTGTTGGTGAAAAAATGGAAGATTTAAAATCTTTTGAGCCGGACGAGTTTATCAACGCGTTATTTGAAGGTTAGGTAAATGATACAAAAATTAGAAAGTATTAACACTAAACTTGGCAACAATGTTGAACTTATTGGCTCACCAGGAGAGAAAAACATCTTAATTATCGGCGTTGTGCATGGTGACGAACCGCAGGGGAAAATTCTGATAGATAAATATTTATCTACCCAAAAAGACCATGCAAGCACCGGTAACAACATTCTTTTCATACCTTGTTTAAACCCTGATGGAATGCAGTTTAATACCAGAACAAATTCAAACGGAGTTGACCTTAACAGAAATTTTCCTACAAAAAATTGGGGTGCAAACCTTGGAGATAACGCAACATCAGACGACAAAACAACTTCTTATTACGGCGGAGAGGCTCCGGCAAGCGAGGTTGAGACAAAATTTGTAATTGATGTGATTACAAAATACTCCCCAAAACTCATCCTGACACTTCATGCACCCTACAAAATTGTCAACTACGATGGTCAAGCAAAACTCATCGCTGAGAAGATTTCAAAAATTATAAACTATCCGGTTGAAGAAAGCATTGGCTACCCAACCCCGGGAAGTTTCGGAACATGGGCGGGAGTAGAACGTAATATTCCGATTATTACTCTGGAACTGGATGAAGAAATACCGATAGAACAACTTATTCCACCGGTATTTGATATTTTTGAGTTATTATATGAAGTCTAATCAAAGTCAAAATACAGTTTTGAACCGCTTGCTCCGTAAATACCATAAACTTGTTCTTGAGCATCATATTTTACGGTAACACCTAATTTCTTTTGAAGAGCTTTATCCTTTCTTAATGCCTCTAAATCTGAGCGTGTAAGCTTTTCACCCTTTTTGTCGCTTTTATCAGCTTTTCTGATTGCATCAAAGATTAAAAAGTTTTTTGAACCCAAATTTAATGCACTCTCTGTTGTAGCATGATTTGTGTTTGACCATTTATATAAATTTGTTGCATTTCCATTTTTCACAACAGTTTTTATCTCGTGGTCTTGTAGTTTTCTGTCACCTTTAAAGTTCTGTATAGTAACATTGCCTTCGACCTTAACTTTAAAAGTGGTTCCTGATCCTTTGTTTGCGACTGTTAAATCTCCCATAATTTTCCCCCTGTTTATATCATATTTATATAAAGTTTTTATAATCTCAAAAATTGCTAAAAATTTTTAAATTATTAACATATTTTAAGAAAAAATTTTGTGTTATTATAAATTATAGAAATGAGGGATTTTTATGAGACTTTTTAATTCTTACACAAATTCTGTCGAAGAATTTAAACCAATAGAAGACAATAAAGTTAAAATGTACGTTTGCGGACCAACTGTATATGATTATGCACACCTTGGGCACGCAAGATGTTATATAACTTGGGATGTTTTATACAGATATTTGAAATTCAAAGGTTATGATGTAACATATTGCCGCAATGTAACAGACGTTGATGATAAAATCCTTAAAAAAGCGGATACAGAAGGCAAAACCCCAACTGAGGTTTCACAATTCTGGTACAAACAGTTTACAAATTCAATGAGAGCCCTAAACACCTTGCCGCCTGATATTGAACCTTTTGCAACAAAAACACTTGGTGAAATGATTGCAATGATAAAAGATTTAATTGCAAACGGATATGCCTATGAAGCAGACGGAGATGTTTATTTCAGAGTTAAAAAGTTCAAAAACTACGGTTATCTTTCAAAACAACCGATTGACCAACTGGAAAGCGGTGCAAGAATTGAAGTTGGCGAGTTAAAAGAAGACCCGCTTGATTTTGCGCTATGGAAACGTGATGAAAAGTTTGGCTACAACTCACCTTGGGGTATAGGACGCCCGGGCTGGCACATTGAATGCTCTGCAATGAGCAGAAAATACCTTGGAAAGACAATAGATATCCACGCCGGCGGAGCTGATTTAATATTCCCGCATCACGAAAACGAAATTGCACAATCTGAATGTGCAAACGGCTGCAAATTTGTCAACTACTGGCTTCACAACGGGTTTGTGACAATCAATAAAGAAAAAATGTCAAAATCGTTAGGCAACTTCCTAACAATTGATGACATGCTTAAAAACTATGACGCAAACACTTTAAGACTGTTTATCTTAACAAATCACTACAGAATGCCTGTTGAATTCTCTGATGAAGCGCTAACATCCGCACAAGCCGGAGCAAAAAGACTTACAAACGCAAAGCAAACACAAATAAATGAAACTCTGGACATAACACAAACAGATGAATATAAAGCATTTACACAGGCAATGGATGATGATTTAAACACATCAAAAGCGCTTGCCGTACTATTTGACCTTGCGACCCGCGCAAATAAAGACGAAAAAGACGCTTACACAATTTTATATAAACTTGGCTCTGCACTAGGGTTTACTTTTGAAAAATCATCTCTAACAGACGATGAAATTTCAAAAGGGGTAAATGAAGTTTCTGAGGCGCTTGGACAAGAATTTAAAACAATGGATGAAATCCTTGAACTGCGCAAACAAGCACGTCTTGCCAAAAATTGGGACGTTGCAGATAAAATCAGGATAGCACTTGACAGCGCCGGAATTGTAGTCAAAGACACAAAAACCGAAACAACCCTTGAACGAAAGTAATAACTTATTATTTTGAAAGTTGCTTGATAACTTTTTTCTCTGATTGCTGAGAAACCGGTGTTTCCTGGACTTTTGGTTTCTTCTTGAACCAGTTAAACCATTTCTTTTTAGGTTTTTCTTCTATATCACTAACCGGTTGAATTTCGTCTATTTCAACCTTCTCAGCCCTGAAATCCGGGATTACGCTTGTATCTTCTATTACTTCAGGCTCTTGAACTGTTTCTGGTTCAACTTCAACAGATTTTTTATTTCTTTTAAAAATCTTCTTATACCAAGGGGTTTTAACTGGTAGTTCCGTATCAGTTATATTAACCTCCGGTTCCTCAACAGAAACAGGAATTTCAGACTTTTTACGTTTGTGCCAGAAACCCTTTTTCTTTTTAGGTTGTATAAGTTCCGGCTCTTCAATTTCAATCGGTTTAACCTCTTCAAGCTCCTCTAAATTCTTATCTTCAACAACCACGACATTATCATCACCGGTAAATACAGATTGAATTATTGAACTTATTGCGGTTTCTTTTTCAGATGATTGTTCTGCCGTAAGCGCTGCAGGCGCCTCTGCTTCAAGTTTTGGAGTTTTAACCCTTTGTTTTTTTATTTTTTCTTTTTTGTTTTTTCGTTTCTTTTCTTTTACCGGTGGTACATCTTCAATAATCTCCGGAGCTTCATTTACTTCGCACACAGGCTGTTCAGGCTGAGCTTCGACAAAATCAATTGGCTGTGGTTCAGTAATCTCAGAAACAACTTCTGCTGGTTGTTCTGGCTCAGGTTCAATATTTTTTTCAGGAACAGCTGTCAATTCAGGAACAATCAGGGGCGGTTCCGGAATTATTTCCGCAATTTTTTCAGGCGGGGTTTCGTCTTCTACCGGTTGCTCAAAGGCTTGATATTGACCTTCAAGAGGAGTTATTGTTGTTTCTTGCGGCTGAGGAACGGTAAAAATAGTTTTTTGAGGCTCTAAAACAATTATCTCATCGGTTTCTTTAATCTCCGGTGCTTGTTTTGGCAGCTCAAACTGAGTTAAATCAACGTCTGCATGCTTTTCAACAACCGGGGAAACTATTTTTTTCAAGTCTTCATCATTTTTAAGTTCTTTTACAAGCTCAAACTCAGGCTGGTCAGCTTTTACAACTATTGTATCTTCTTGAGTAAGAACTTCATTTTGATCCGGCTCAATCGCTGGAGTATCTTCGTATTTTATTTCAAAATCTTGAGAAACTTGTTTTTGTTCTGCCTCAATAATCACCGGCTGCGGCGCTTCGGCAACAGTTTCAGGAATTTCATCCGCATTATCTATCGGTACGACAGCTTCTTGTTCCAAAGTTTCCGGTTCTGCAACCGGAACATTAATACTTTCCGGAGGATTGCTTTTCGTTGCTAGCAACGATTGAGAAGCTAAAAGCTGTGCAATTGAAGGTCTGTCATCATTGGCAAGTCTTTCCTCCGGCTCTGATGACTGTCTTAGTTCAACAACCACANGTCTGTCATCATTGGCAAGTCTTTCCTCCGGCTCTGATGACTGTCTTAGTTCAACAACCACAGGTTCCGGTGCGGCAGGTTCAACAGCGACTGGTTCCGGTAATTTTGAAATAGCAAGTTTATAATCAGGATTTAAGTATTGAAAAGCCAAAGACAGGTCGCTAAAAGTTGTTCTAATGTAGTCAAACTGATTATCAAGCTGAACCGGTGTTAAAATGAGTTCTGTTTGGCGAGCGTCTAAAGCTGCAATTATCGGATTTTCAAACGCTTTTTGAAGGTCTGCCTTTGTTCCCATGCCTTTGGATTTCAGAATATCTGACTTGAGGTAATAAAGGTAACTTACCAGCGTCTTTTCCTTATCAGATAAAGGTTTTAAATCCGCGTTATAAATATCATTCATATTATTATGAATTTTTTCAATATCAGCCAGCGCATCTTCTGCAAAACCTTGTTTGTACTTAGCAAGTGCACGCATATATAAAACTGAATTATAGTTTGAAACATGCCTGTATAAGAGTTTTGTTGCAGTTTCTTCGGCGGATTTATAATCGCCGTTCATATACTGTGCTATAAGCTTGTAATACATGCTATTGTAATCGTTTGTTTTATATTTAATTGCAGTATTAAAATTGCTTATTGCCGCAGTGTAATCCTTTATCAGAAGGTCATTCAGCCCGATATAAAAATAGTAAGTGTTGCAATTCGGATTATATTTCAGAGCTTGATTAAAGTATTCAACTGATTTTTTTGAATCTTCAGAGGAAAAAGTTTTTTCTGCTTGCGAGTAATACACTTGTCCAAGGCTTGCCAAGGATTCAAAGTCATAAGGGTTATACTTCAAAGCAGTTTGAAATGATGTAACAGCATCGTCATAATTTTCCATACCAGCCAGAGCAACACCGCTTAAATAATACCCAAGATAATACTTTGGATAAGTTGAAGTTATAGAAGGTGTTTTGTATAAAGCTTCGTGAAATCTTCCGTTTTCAATATCTTCAATTGTTCCTGCAATTTCAGCATCAACGCCTTGCGGATTAAAGACTTTGCCATATTTTTGAGGACAATTAATCTTTGTAATATCATCTTTTTTAGGTCTTGGAAGATAAATATGAGAATTGTATTCGACAGCTTTGTCATATGAAGCTTCATAAACAGGTTTGTTCTGTGCTTTTTGAGCATACATCAATTCGCCATAAAGGTTTCCCAATTCAGGGTTTTGAAGTTGTTCTTGCTTGTCTGCACCTAAAACAATTGCACCAATGTATTTTGTGCCGGTCATAAACTTATCATCGTCAGCTTTTAAGTCAACAGCCGTCTGGAAATCAATTTCAGCCAATTTATACTGGCGCAAAGCATAAAAACACTTCCCGCGAAGTTTATATGCTTCATATTTTTTAGGTTTTGCAGCGATATATTTTGTTAAGTAAACAATTGCGGACTGAAAATCCTTATTTGTCATACATTCTTGCGCTTTTTCAAGGAGCTCTTTATTTCCTTTGACTTCTTCTATATCTTGCTGGTCTGCTTCGTTACTTATATCAGTGTCCTGTGCAAAAGATATATTACACGCTCCAAGTGCCAAAACCATTAATATTAAACATATTTTCTTCTTACTTATCATATTTACCCCGTACTCTAAATGGATTATACTATAGAAATACAAATAAATGAATAGTATAAGTAAAATTATAGAATATTTTCATGGTAAAATCAATTTATAATAGTTTAAAGGGATATATCTATGTTTGACAATCTAAGCGAAAAATTGCAAAATATAATTTCAAAAACCCGCGCTCAGGAATTAACCCAAGATAATATGCAGGATGCCTTGCGAGAGATTAGACGTGCATTATTAGAAGCAGACGTCAACCTTAGGGTAGTTAAATCTTTTATTTCTTCAATTAAAGACAAAGCAGAAGGTGAAAATGTTTTGCAAGGGGTTAATCCGTCGCAACAACTAATCAAAATCGTAAATGATGAACTTATAGAGCTTTTGGGCAAAGAACTTAAACCGCTTGACCTATCAGGACATCCGTCGCTAATTATGATGCTTGGTCTTCAAGGTTCAGGCAAAACCACATCATCTGCAAAACTTGCTGTCAAATTAAAAAAAGAAGGAAAAAATCCGCTTTTGGTTGCCTGTGATGTATATCGCCCGGCTGCAATCTCTCAACTTCAAACACTAGGCAGCGAAATCGATTGCGAGGTTTTCACGCTTGGAGACTCAAAAGACGTTCAAAATATTGTCCAAAGTGCAATAAATTATGCCAAAGAAAAAGGATTTAACGTTCTGATTTTAGATACGGCAGGCAGACTTCAAATAGATACGGAAATGATGGCGGAACTGCTAATCATAGACAGGGTTTTCCGTCCACAGGAAAAACTTCTTGTGATAGATTCAATGACAGGACAAGAAGCGGTCAATGTAGCTGAAAACTTTGATGCGCAAATTGGTTTGACCGGTTTAGTCCTTACAAAACTTGACGGGGATGCGCGCGGCGGGGCAGCGCTATCTGTTGTTCACTGCACAGGAAAACCGATTAAACTGACCGGAACCGGTGAAAAACTTAACGCGCTTGAAGATTTTTACCCTGAGCGTATGGCAACAAGAATTCTTGGAATGGGTGATATTGTATCTTTGGTTGAACGCGCGCAAGAAGTATTTGATGAAAAAGAAGCTCTGAAAATGCAGGAAAAAATGCAAAAAGCAGAGTTTTCATTCAATGATTTTCTGAATATGCAAAAACAAATGAAAATGTTTGGCTCAATGGATCAAATACTTGGAATGCTTCCGGGAGTAAACTTAAAACAGGCTGACCGCGAAAAGATTTCTCACGCCTCAGAAACTGAGTTCAAAAGGATTGAAGTTTTTATCCAGAGTATGACGCCTGAAGAACGCGACAATCCGCAGCTTATGAACACAAGCCGCAAAAAACGTATTGCAAAAGGCTGTGGTATGGATTTACACACGATAAACCTTTATGTAAAACAGTTTGAGCAAATGCGGCAAATGATGGGCGGAATGAACAAAATGCAAAAAATGTTCGGCGGTTTTGGCAAGAAAAACGAGAAAAAAGCAATGGTTCAAGCCATGAAATTATTGAAACAAAGAAAATTTTAAAGTTAAAGACTTGCCGCAAAACCTTGAAAAACTATTTCGTTTCTGGTACTATCATTAAGTAAACAGGATAACAACGAGGTAAAAATGTCAGGACATTCAAAGTGGGCTAATATCAAGAACAAAAAAGCCAAAACAGATTCACAAAAAGCCGTAGTGTTTCAAAAATATTCAAGAGAATTAATTGTAGCTGCAAGACTTGGCGGCGCTGACCCGGCAGGGAACTTCAGACTAAGAACCGCTATTGAAAAAGCAAAAGCAGCAGGACTTCCTAACGATAATATTAAACGCGCAATTGACAAAGGTGCAGGTGCAGGCGCTGCTGATAATTATGAAGAATTAACATATGAAGGTTACGCTGCAGGCGGGGTTGCTGTCGTGCTGGAAGCAATGACAGATAACAGAAACCGCACGGCAGGCGATGTAAGAAGCATTTTTACAAAGTTTAACGGAAACCTTGGTGAAACAAACTGTGTTAGCTGGATGTTTGACAAAAAGGGGTCTATTGAATTTGACCAAACAGTTGACTTTGAAAAACTTTTTGAGGCTGCAATAAATCTTGATGCGGAAGATGTGACAGAAGAAGAGGATGGCTACCGTGTTATTACATCAGTTGAAAACTTCCAAGCAGTTGTTGAAGGCTTGGAAGCAGAAGGGTTTAAAAGCACGACTGCTGAATTCACAAGAATTCCTCAAAATATGGTTGAAGTTACAGACGCAAAAACCGCAACTTCTGTAATGCGACTTATTGACAGACTGGAAGAACTTGACGACGTTCAAAATGTTTACACTAACTGTGACATCCCTGATGATGTTTTGCAGCAAGTTGAGGTTTAATTTTGTTAGAAAAAATTGAAAAACTCTCAAAAATTTTAAATGAAAGCTATAGCGAAAAGTCTTTGATAAATTCATTAAAGACTTTTTTTGCTACGAGTTTTGGGGTTGAAGATTTTGGAATTAATATCGAAAATAACTCAATGTCATTGGCAGGTTTTAAGTACCCGCTTTTCAAGCACAAAAAAGTTATCGGAAGTCTTGTTTTTGACAAGCAAACTCAAGAACTTGAGGACTTTTTAAAATATACAGCTCCTTTTATCTCGCTCAAAATCCAAAATATCATATTGACAGATAAAATGCAGAAAAATATCGGATTTCACGACACAATGAAAAACATTGCAAAGATAATAGAAACCCAATACGAACTTAATTATGTTGTTCCTATTATCGGAGAAATGATTGACAAATTTTTCCCGGATTATTTAATCTACATATTTTTAAAAGATGAAAATGCCGGGGTCAATGTCCTATCCTGGCCGTCTGCATGTAACGATAATAAAATATTAGAAATTATAACAAACATTAATACTCCAATTCTGACAGATGACCGCAAGACCTTTGCAGTGCCGCTAAAAAGCGAAGGTAAGGAAGTTGGAGTTCTTGTTGCAAAAAGTACAAATGAAGGCATTACTGAAAAAGATATTGACTATCTGTCTCAACTTGCAGTACAAATTGCTACAACAATTAACAGGGCAAATGTCTATGCTGAAATCCTAAAACATGCTACGCTTGACGCCCTTACGGGTTTTTACAACAGAAGACAACTGGAAGAACGTATCAAGCAGGAAGTTTCAAACGCAAAACGACAAAATGCACCGCTTTGCGGGATTATGACAGATGTAGATTTTTTCAAAAATGTAAATGACACCTACGGGCATGCGGTTGGTGATTTAGTTTTAAAAACTATTGCCAAAATCATAAGAGGACAGCTTCGTGAATACGATATTGCCGGTCGATACGGCGGAGAAGAGTTTTCAATTCTTTTGCCGTTTACTAAAATTGATGAAGCTAAAATGGTAGCCGAACGTCTTAGGCAGACTATTGAAAACAGAGTTATCGACATCTCAAAGGTTAATCCCGAAAGCGAAGTTAAATCAATCGGAATAACAATTTCACTTGGAATTTATGAGATGAAAGACGGTGACAGTGACGAAGATTTATTAAAAAAAGCAGATAAAGCACTTTATCAGGCAAAAAATACCGGAAGAAATAAGGTAGTGGTTCAAAATGAGTAATTATGAAAAAGTATGTAAAAATTTAGAACAAACAAAAGAGCTGGCAGCCCGTTTTGCAAGACTAATCGAAGACAAAGGCTGTTTTATTAACCTTTACGGCGAAATAGGTGCAGGCAAAACCGCATTTGTAAAACTTGTTGCGGCAGCAATCGGTGTGACCGAAAAGGTTACAAGTCCGAGTTTTGTTATTTTGAATGAATACCACAGCGCAAAAATTCCGGTTTATCACTTTGATTTATACCGACTGGAAAATGAGGGGGTTAAGACCATAACAGATGAACTTCGCGAGTATTCAGAAGGAAGACAGATAACTTTTGTTGAATGGGCTGAGTTTTCGCAAAATGAAATTCCGTTTGACCACATAAAAATCAACGTGACTTACGATGAAAATGAAGCCAGAAAGTATTCTTTTGTTGGGTTTGGACAAGATTGTATTAATATAGTAAGAGGGCTTGCACAGTGATAATTTTAGTATTTGACACTTGTCTTGATAAAATGTATGTGACATTGGCTGATGATGAAAAAATTTTAACATCAAAAGTAGTTGAAAATAAGGACAATAAGTATCATTCAGCTTTTTTGATTTCTACAATAAAAGAAGTTTTAAAAGCAAATAATCTTACTCCAAAAGATATTAATGCAATCGGTACAAATATTGGTCCCGGAAGTTTCACCGGCATTAGAGCATGCACAACAGTTGCACGCATGATGGCACAGCAGCTTGATATTCCGGCAGTTGGAATTTCCTCTCTTGAAATACTTTCAAAGATTAACACAAGTTCAAAACCTTCTGCGGTTGCCCTGGATGCAAGAAAAAACAGTGCTTATTTATATATTAATAATGAAATAAAGGGCGCGATAAAATTAGATGAAGTTCAAGAAATTTTAAGTCATGGCGATTACTTCCTTATAACAGATGACAGGCTACTGAACACTTTAGGCGGAGTGTCTTATCAACAAGGGGACTATGCGCTTGGCGAAATCCTTGCGGAATTTGTTTACAAAAAACTGCAAACTGAAACCCCTAACTGGCAAAAACTTAAACCGCTCTATATCCAGCCGCCGCCACAACTTGGCTAAAAAAATTTTCTCCATATAAAGATAATATTAATATTTTGCAAAAGATATAAAGATTATGTAAGGAAATCAAAGTTTAGACATTTTTTAATTTATAATAATAATGTAAATAAGATTTATATGGAGATAAGAAATATGCAATCAGTAAATGAAATTCTTTCTGAATTAGAAAATGCAGATAACGTAACAAAAAATAAAATTGAAAACGAATTAGTAAGCATCGGAACTTCAGTTGTTCCGCAACTTGTAGACCAGCTTCAAGTTGTCAGAGGAATTAAACGCGGTGTTGTTGCAATGACCCTTATTCGTTTAGGCGATGTTTCTGTTAAGTATTTACAACAAGCAGCAAACGAAAACAAAGACTTTGAATGGGTTGCTGAATACCTTATCAGAGAAATCAAAGGTTTAGCAGCATAATAATAAAAGCTAAAATTATAACTTAAAGGATTAACCGGACAATGGCTAATCCTTTTTTTATGATAAAATTTTTGTATGAGAGAGCATAACAATTTTAATTATACGTGTTTATTTGGCGGCGGTGCAATCCGCGGGGCAGCACATGTCGGGGTTATTAAAGCGCTTGAAAAACTTGGGATTAATCCCACAACCCTTGCCGGCTCTTCCGTTGGTTCGCTGGTTGCTGCCTTATATGCAGTTGGCTACACGCCGGATGAACTTGCTGAGGTATTTTTGTCTGTAAACTTTGAACTTTTCAGAGATATCTCGCTTGGGTTTAACCAAAAATTTGCGCTAAGTAAAGGCGAAGTTTTTTTAGACTGGATAAGAGATTTAATTGAGCGAAAATTTTATGGCGAAGCTTACCTCAAAGGTCAGTGCAAGCCTGTAACCTTCAATGAAATCAATAAAAATTTAATCATAATAACAACTAACATGAAAGATTTTTCATGCCATGAGTTTTCAAATTTTGAGACACCTGATTTTGAGATTGCTTTGGCGGTTAGAATTTCATGCTGCATGCCGGGACTAATGCGTGCGGTAACTCAAGATGATAAATTACTTGTAGACGGTGATTTGATGAAAGGTCGTCCGATGTGGACGCTATCAAAAAATATAAAAAATACGCCCGGAAGAATTCTGGAAATAAGGCTGGAAGGAAGTTTTTCCGGCTCCGACCAAAGTCCGATAGAATATGTAAACGGCATGTATTCCTGCATGACCTCAACTGAAACCAATTTTATAAAAAGCATATACGGAAACAGTGACAGATTTGATTACCTAACCATTGACACAGGCAATGTTGTAGTTATTGATTTTAACTACCCTATGGAAAAACGCCAGGCAATTATTGACAACGGGTACCGGCAGACAATGGATTACTTCAAAAATTATTTAACACTGAAAAAACAAAAACTTGCAGAAATGTATATAACGATTTTGGATAAATTACGACAAATTCAGGGGTTTTTGCTGATGAAAAAATTTTTGGCAATGAAATGTAATACTGCTGAGCTTTTTATATTTTTATCAAAAGTTAATAAAATTATTGATTACGAGCTTTACGAAGCAATTGTTTGTTTCCAAAAACTTGTGTTTTCAAACGTAAGAACAGGACTTTTAGGTCGAAGCGCATGCTCAAATACAGATGTGATAAGAGATTCTCTATCCGCACTAATAACAGATATTTCAGTGAGAATTGAAGAATTTGACAAATATTTAGACAAATTTTCTGTTTGACAATAAACAGTTTTTGTTATAGTATAGTTTCACAGCCGACGATATTTGCTCCAGTGGCGGAATCGGTAGACGCGTTGGACTTAAAATCCAATTGGGCGTATAACCCAGTGCCAGTTCAAGTCTGGCCTGGAGCAAACTAAAAAGACCTCTTTCGAGGTCTTTTTTATATTTTATTTACGACTTTTTACCTTATGCACAACTCTTTTAAAATAACTGCTGTCTGTTTTTGCCTTTTGTGCACAGGTAATCCCATTATAATTAAATGTACTTTCAAAGTTACAAAATTCATCTGCGTCTTTGTTTACACCAAACCAATCTGAATTCTTATCGCCCATTGTGTAAACATCTCCGTCAACATTTTCAAAAATAAAAGCATCATATCCTAACATATTAGGTGGATTATTGTAACCGTTTATGTCAACAAGAATAATTCTCCCCTTCCACCCCTCGCCTGCAGGTCCGTCATCAAAAAACAAAAGCGTTCCGTCTTGTAATAAAATTTGCCCGTCATTATATGCTCCGGCACCAAATATAGAGGATGAATTCAAAAATTTATACCCTTTATCAATATAATAAGACATACAACCTGCTCCGCTTACTGTAGCAGCGCCAGATACATTATTAGCACAAATAGTAGGAGCACTAAGATATTTAGAAAATTCTGCCGGGAAACCATCTCCTTGATAATTAAACGTATAATCAGACGGATTAGTTGAAATTTCATCATTCACCATTCGCCTGATAACCTGCTGAACAGTTGAATATGATTTTAAAAACTGCGCCCTCAATTGATGTGCTTTGTAATTGGTTATCAAACCGGGTATTGTAAGTGCAGCGACAACACCAATAACCCCAAGGGTTATCAACACCTCTGCCAGCGTAAACCCGCTACCGGAGAGCTTTAACGGTGCCCCCCCCCCCGTTTTTCAAGCTATGACTGTATTTTAACATACTATTCTCTCCTTTTTCGTTTTAGTATAGCAAATTTTTTGTGCTTTGGCAAGAGGAAATTTTGGCTCCGAAAATCAAAGCCCCTCTCCTATGTCCCTCAAACTTACGACAAACAGTAGGTGTAAAGACAGTGGTTGGATTTACTAATCCGCCAATAACTGAATTGTGGGTGAAAGGATTTTTGCATTACCACCGAGGCAAAGTCGTATGTGAGGGCATAAAGAATTTTCAGCCACCAATAAAAAATAGCAGCCGTTTTTTTTAACAATAGATTAAAAGGACTTTAAGGGTATTTTAAAGAATTATTAAAACAGAATAAAATGAATATTGAAAACTAATATATAAAATTCTCAAACCTTAAAACAGGTTACAGTTGTCTAAAGATTTTTTACCACGGCTGAGCTGAAGTCGTAGAATATGTGTTGTTATAAGTATATTCATAGCCATCGATTACCGGTGTGGCATTCATGCCGCAAATGCCTTGTAAAAACCATGGTTCCTTATCGTAATATTCGTGTCCATCAATGCCTACATAACAAAATTTGTTGCCGGCATTAATTGTGCAGGATAAAGAATAAAAATATTTGCTGTTGCTGCCTGTGATTGAATAACATTTGTTTTTTAAATAATTACCGTTTAATGTGTGATTAAATGTTACAGTAACATTTTGAGGTAAAGTTGTCGAAGCCCAGATAATATATTTACTATCTGCATAACCATAATGACCTGCCTGCATTGTGAATTTGACTTGTGTTTTAGATTTGCAGATTTCTAGGGAACTTTTCATACTTTCATACGTACAGCAGTGGTGGCTGTTAGATGTAATACTGGAAGAATTATATTGACAGCAGGTTAAGTCCCAATCATTTTGGTTAGATGAGCATTCAGGCGGACAAGACGGTAAGTCACCACAGCCGCAAGTCATGCCCTCGCACGGGTCACCCTCGTCTGTTTCAAGTGGATTAAACGGTGTATCTAAAACCGCCGCTATTTCTGTATCACGCCCTGCCTGTGTTTGCACATTTAATGTGAATGTTCTTAGGTCTTTATTTAAGACATTAGGAGCCTTCTCTCCGTTTATATCGATTATTCCTTCGATTGGCTGCGCGCCGATTTGAGGGGTTAAACATATTGAAGCGCCGTTTTTAAGTTTGGCACAAGAGCCTTTGTACGTTGGTGTGTACACTTTTTTGTCATTGTCTTTGTATTCATAATATCTTGTTGCAAAACAATCGCCGTTATTATCACCACAAAGTTTTGACGGGCGTAGGTACGTTTTGATAAATTTTTCCGCGCTATCTGTGTATGACGTTGGCTCTTCTATTGTATACATCATCGTTTCAAAAAACGAAGCTTTGTTTTCATTTACTGTCAAGCCCCCTACTGCACTTTGGATGGCTTGGGTCTCTCGTTGGAACGCCTGGTCAAACGATTTTTCCTGATAATGGCTTACTACTGAGGGTAAAACCAATGCCGCGATTACGCCTACTATCACAACCGCGACCAGTACTTCTGTTAATGTAAACGCGCAAAAACCTTTAGTGGAGAGCTTTAACGGTTGCCCCCCCCCCCGTTTTTCTTGATATAATTGGATTTCAGCATATTTCACTCTCCTTTTGGTTTTAGTATAGCAAATTTTTTATGCTTTGGCAAGAAGGGATTTGAGTTCACCCTAATCAAAGCCCCTCTCCCGAATTTCTAAATTCGCTCACGAAAAAGCAAATGTACAAAATCACAAAGCTATTTAATTTTTCACTTGCCAAAATGAACATTTTTAGATTACAATCGTTATAAGGGTATAGAGGTTATCCAAATGAACAAAAAATGCACAAAATACGAAGCTCTGTTTACTTTCAGAACCGAAGAAGAATTAATGCAGCATATTCAGACCTGCCCTGATTGCAAGGCTGAACATGAAAAAATGTTGCGTGTGTCTGAATTAATTCAGGAAGTTAAACCATATTACAGAGAAAAACGCAAAAATTTTGCAAGACTTAAAGTCGCTTGCGCACTGTGTATGATAATGATGTGCGGGACAACACTAGGTGTTATTAATTTTAACACTGACATTTCTGATACTCTAAAGTATGGAACAGTTTTAAGCTCTGAAGATTTAGGTCTGCCGGTAGATTCCTACGGGCTTATCTCTTTAGAATAGTATGTTTATGAATTTTAACGAAGTAATAAAAACCAATAAACAAAATATTAAAAATATAATAAGACTTATCACCAGAGAAGACAATGAAGATTTGGAACAGGAAGTCTACTTAAAAATCTGGAAAAGTTCAGACAAATACGAGGAAAAAGGTTCCATAAAAAGTTGGATTTCACAAATTGCCAAAAACACATCACTGGATTATCTAAAATCCGCTTACCACAAAGTATCACAAGCTTCAACCTCAGATGAATTTGTCGTTACAAGCATTAAAGATAAAAAAATTTCACCTGATGAAAACGCACTAAAACTTGAACGACAAAAACAAATTGTCAAAGCAATAAACTCGCTTAAACCAAAATTCAAAGAAGTTATCATAATGAGCGAAATAAACGGTTACACATACGAAGAATGCGCTCAAAAACTTAAATGCCCAATCGGAACAATAAAATCAAGAGTTTTCAACGCCAAAAAAGAACTTGCGGAAAAACTCAAAGATTTATTATAAAAGAAAGGTTAAAAATGAAAAAAACAGTTTCATCAATATTTATAGCAATGGCTTTAGTCCTCAGTGCCGGCACATTAACCGGTTATTGCACTCAAACAGATAACAACCGGCAGACAATAGTAAAATCAGACAGACAAGACATGAAAAAAATGTTTGAACAACGACTTAACCTGACAGAAAAGCAAAAACAAAAAGCTGCTGAAATTCACCGCCAGGGCAGACAAGAGATGAAACCTGTTATGATGAAAATTGAAGTTAAACGGCAAGAAATTGAAACCGTTAAGCTTACAAAAATTTCAGAAAAAGCGCAACAAGAAAGAATTACACAACTTAATGCCGAAATAAAAGAACTTGAAAAACAAGCTCAGGAAATCAGAAAGAAAAACACACAAGAATTTGAAAAACTGTTAAATAAAAAGCAAAAAGCCGAACTTGAACAAATGAAAGCAGAAGGTCGAGCAAGGTTTGAACGCCGTCATCCGCCGCGCCCGCCGTTTGGAGGTTTAGGAACTCCTAATTTCTTATTCCGCCCGCTTCTTCCGCCTCCTCAGCAGAACGAAACCAATTTTTGGAAATAAATTTTACATATCTCAATATCAATTGTTAATTTTTTGTTTATTTTTTTAAGAATTTAAAATTTCGATGTTATAACAATAATATAAAAGACTAAGCAATAAATTAAGTAAAGGAGATAAAAAATTATGGCAAAGACAATTGGTATTGACTTAGGTACAACAAACTCTGTTGTCGCAGTTATGGAAGGCGGAAAACCTACCGTTATAGCTAACGCTGAAGGTTCACGTACAACCCCTTCTATTGTTGGTTTTTCAAAAACCGGTGAAAGACTTGTCGGACAATTAGCAAAACGTCAGGCTATTGTAAACCCTGATAAAACTATCGCTTCTATTAAAAGACACATGGGGGAAAATTATAAAGTAAGCATTGACGGAAAAGATTACACTCCGCAAGAAATTTCATCCATGATTTTAAGAAAGCTTGCAGATGACGCTTCTAACTACCTTGGCGAAAAAGTAACATCAGCAGTTATCACTGTTCCTGCATACTTTAACGATGCTCAAAGACAGGCAACAAAAGATGCCGGTAAAATCGCGGGGTTAGACGTTTTACGTATTGTAAACGAACCAACTGCAGCAGCTTTGGCTTACGGGTTAGAAAAAGAAAAAGCAGAAAAAGTTTTAGTATTTGACTTAGGCGGCGGTACATTCGATGTTTCTGTTCTTGAAATCGGCGACGGCGTTCACGAAGTTCTTTCAACTTCAGGTGATACTCACTTAGGCGGTGATGACTTTGACCAAAAAGTTATGAACTGGATTTGTGAAGAATTCAAGAAACAAGAAGGAATTGACCTTACAGGTGACAAACAAGCTATGCAACGTGTTAAAGAAGCTGCCGAAAAAGCTAAATGCGAATTATCATCAGTTTTTGAAACAAATATTAACCTTCCGTTCATCACAGCAGACGCGAATGGTCCTAAACACTTAGATTTGAATTTGACAAGAGCTAAGTTTGAAGAATTATCATATGACTTGTTAGAAAGATGTAAAAAACCTGTTGAACAAGCTATTCAAGATGCAGGAATTTCTAAATCTGAAATCAATGAAGTTGTATTAGTTGGCGGTTCTTCAAGAATTCCGGCAGTACAAAAACTTGTAAAAGACTATACAGGCAAAGAACCTAACCAATCTGTAAACCCTGATGAAGTTGTTGCTGTTGGTGCAGCTATTCAGGCAGGAGTTTTGGCTGGTGAAGTTAAAGACATCGTACTTCTTGATGTTACTCCGTTGACTTTGGGTATTGAAACTTTGGGCGGTGTTATGACACCTCTTGTTCCTCGTAACACTACAATCCCTGTTTCTAAATCTCAAGTTTTCTCAACTGCTGAAAATAATCAAACAGCCGTTGATATTCAGGTTCTTCAAGGTGAAAGACCAATGGCTAAGGATAACAAATCTTTAGGTATGTTCCGTTTAGAAGGTATTGCACCGGCTATGCGCGGTATTCCTCAAATTGAAGTTACATTTGATATCGACGCAAACGGTATTGTTAATGTTTCTGCTAAAGACAAAGCAACTAACAAAGAACAAAAAATCACCATCACAAATTCTTCTAACTTGTCAGAACAAGACATTGACAAAATGGTGAAAGAAGCTGAAGCTAACGCAGCAGAAGACAAAAAGAAAAAAGAAGAAGCTGAAATAAGAAACAATGCTTCAAGCTTAATCGCATCAGCAGACAGAATTGTCAAAGATTTTGAAGGCAAAATCGACGCTAACGATAAATCTAAATTAGAAGAACAAAAATCAGCACTTCAAAAAGCTATTGATGAAAACAAATCAACAGACGAATTGAAAAAATTGTCTGAAGAATTGCAGCAAACAATGTTTGGTATTTCACAAAAGGCTTATGAAGCAGTTCAAAAAGAAGGTGAAACCGCACAAAGCGCAAATTCAGAAAGTGCTTCATCAGATAACTCTTCTAATAACAACGACGATGACGTTATTGATGCAGAATATGTAAAAGAATAAGCATAAAAAACAAATAGAAAAGGTGCAATCAGAGGTTAATCTGGCTGCACCTTTTTTATTATGTAAACATTTGTAAATAAATTTCTTAAATTATTAAAGAATTCACAACAATATGCCGACATGTAAATTGTGGTTACGAAACTGAAAGAGGTCAACAACAATGGAATTTAATTTTGACGAAACAAAAATGATGGAACACAGGGACAATTCTTTGAATGATATTAATTCTTATTTAATTCTTTCAAAAAATGAAGCCGTAAAAGATTCTGACTTACAAAATGTCATTCAGATTATTGATGAATCAGGAATGGAAGTTAATTGTACGTACGATAAATTTGTGGAAATTTTTGATCAGGAGGGCTTGTCGGGCTTTATAATTTAAAAAAATTTAATATGTATGAAAAAGATTAAAGAGATACCGGAAGGTATCTCTTTTTCTAAATATTTCTTCATGCTAATATGAACCTATGCAGGAATTTAAACACTATACAGTTATGAAAAACGAAGCCGTAGACGCGCTGAACTGCAGGGACGGACTTATTTACGTTGATTGCACACTTGGAGGCGGCGGACACAGCGAACTTATTTTAAAAAGAATTCAGCCTAACGGAAGACTTATTTCTTTCGATGTTGACCAGGATGCAATTGACGCGGCAACAGAAAAACTTAAAGACTACAAAAATATTACAATTGTTAAGAATTCTTACACAAATATTAAATCTGTATTGAAAAATCTTAGTATTGAAAAAATTACAGGCGGTGTACTGTTTGATTTAGGAGCGTCGTATCATCAATTAACGGCTCAGGAACGGGGATTTTCTTTTTCAAAAGAAGCTCCGCTTGATATGCGGTTTAACAAGGAGTCGGACTTTAGTGCGTATGATGTAGTCAATACATATTCAGAAGATGAGCTTGTACGGATTTTTTCAGAATACGGCGAAGAACATTTTTCAAAACGTATTGCAAGGGCAATAGTTAATACCCGAAAGACTAATCCAATAAATACGACAACAGAATTAGCCAACATTATTGTCAACTCCACACCTAAAGTAAAATCATCTATTCACCCCGCTACAAGAGTGTTTCAGGCAATTAGAATTGAAGTTAATCAAGAGTTACAAAATGTTAAAAACACATTAAATGATGTATTGGATTTATTAGACTTTGGTGCTATAATTAGTGTAATAAGTTTTCACTCTCTGGAAGACAGAGTAGTGAAACAGGTTTTCAAATACCACTCTTCACGCTGTCATTGCGATAAAACTCAAATGATATGCACTTGTCCTCCACCAATTCTGGAGCTGGTCAACAAAAAACCGATTATGGCATCAGAAGAAGAGCTCAAAGAAAACCCGCCTTCAAGAAGCGCTAAGTTAAGGGTAGTGAGATGCATCAGAGGGCAAAAAGGTTAGAGTAAAGTTTATTTGGTAGGTAGTTTAGGGAATGAATGCTTATTCATCAAGATTAAAATATAAAGAGACAGAATTTTCATATAACAGACAAAATAGTTATACCCAAAATCCGATAAATACAGAGGTTTCACCTGTTATTGAAGGTGAATTTTATCAGCAAAGCCCGATGACCGTTAAAGAAATGATAATCAGAAAGATGAATAAATCTCTTTGCTGCTGTTTGCTTTTTACAATCCTGGTAACTTTTGTAAGCTACTATATTTCAATGACATATGAAGCAAAATTAAACAATCTTGATAATGAAATTGTACGCCTAAATGCCGAAAATCAAGACTTACAGGCTGAGCTTGACCGTTTTAAATCATTCAACAACGTAGATAATAAAATCGGCAAATACAACTTATTACAAAAAGCTGAAAAAGTAATCGAGGTTACAGCGTTGAATTCAGCTCAAAAACAGGCTGCAACTCCGGTTAAAACTGCATCAAATAATTTCACCTGGTCTATAGGTTACTAATTTGTAACAATCATTCTGTTAAGAAAGCAATATTTGTTTACTTTTAATGTTTATATTTATATAAGCAATCTAAAAGGTTACAGGTATGAAGCTTAAACTGAATTCAGATGACATAATGAATTGTCCATTGATGAAAAAAATTACCTCAATGGACATAAAAGCCGGCGAGCAGGACTTGAATTGCAGTCTTGCAAAAGTTGTTACTCCACCTAAAGAGACTTCAAAAGGCGCTGAAATAACTTCAACATATGCAAAAGCCGGAATAAATATTCATAATAAAACGGATGAAATGGTTAAAAACATATCCAAAATTCTTGAAGAGAATTATATTCTGGACTTTGGTGAACATGTTCATATGGCGCATTATTCATCTGCTGAAAACGCATTGCGAATGCGAATTGGCGGGGAAATAAGCGGATTTAAAAACTTATATAACGATAATAAAAGGGTATGTGCTTACTTTAATAATGAAGGAAAACCGGATAAAGTATTTATATTAAATAATTCAACAAACGAAATAGATGTCTATGACTGCGTTTCAGCTCAATTTAGAACTTATTCAAAAGCAGATGTTGAAGCTTTAAAATACTACAAGTACCATCCTGACGCAATTCATTTTAAAATCAGAAAAGGTAAAGATATTTACTCCGGGTCATTTAACGATGAAGCAGAACGAACTGTAGAGCAATTAAGGCGGTTATTTCAGGATAAAAATAAAATCTTCACAACTGAACAAAATACCACTTTATATAGAGCATTACAGCCGGATTTATCAGATATTGAAATGCAAAATTTAAAAACGATAGGCGCAAAATTTACTGAAAAATCTTTTTGTTCTACCACTAGAGACCTCAATGTCGCAAAAAGATTTTCTAGCGGGAACCCTATTTTAGAAATAGAATTTCCAAAAGGTTCTGATTACATTGATATAGAAAAAATATTCAATATTGACCGCCAACACTGGCATGAAGCTGAATTTCTTTTAGACAGAAATTCACAATTTATTGTAACTGGTTTTGATAAAGAAAATAATATTATAAAAGTCAAATATATTTGTAGTTAGAAATCCATACTACCGCTGCGAAGACCTTCTACATCAAGTGTAACATATTTAATACCAAGAGTTTTCAAATTTTGCGTTATGTCTTTCTGAGCCAAAAACCGCTCAAATTCGTTTTGTGAAATTTCAATACGAGCAACATTACCGTGCAGACGAAGGCGACAGTTTTTAAATCCATAATTTTTTAAAATCTGTTCGCCTTTTTCTGCAATCTCCAGATTTTCGCGGCTAAGTTTCACCCCATACGGAAATCTTGTCGCAAGACATGGGGATGATGGTTTGTCAAAAAATTCCAACCCGATTTCTCGTGCGTAGTCGCGGATTTCTTGTTTTGTAATTTTAAATTTTGCAAACGGAGAAACAACACCACATTCTTTCAATGCATTTAATCCGGGACGATATACATTCAAGTCATCAAAATTTGTACCGTCAATAACGGTTCTTTGACCTGCAATATCATTTATACCGGTAAAAATCGCCTTTTTGCAATGATAACATCTATCTTTTGGATTATTGACAATATAAGGATTTTCAAGCGGGAAATATTCAATTATTTCTTGTTTTACCCCATATTTTTTGCAAAATTCTTGGGTTAAAACGATTTCTTCGCCTGTTTGAAAAACTGATTTAAAAGTCACTGCTAAAATATTCAGGTTACGGCACAAGAAAAGAAGCAAGCTGCTGTCAACCCCACCTGAAAAAGCAAGGCAAATGCCCTGCTTATCCAGATTGGTTAAATAGTTTTGAAGCTGTTCAAATTTACTGTGCATCGTCTTTTACCATGCAAAGATTTGTTATCAGACAAACAAAATACATAACAATCGCGACAGTGAACAACCCGGCAATACTTCCAATAGGCATTGTTGAGAAAATTGCAGACTTTGCCTGAACAGTTTCTGATAGATTATAAAGAAGTCCTTGAGTTTGCATAACAACAGAATTAGAAATATTCAATAAAGACCATTCAAGCCCGTCCGGTTTTTGTGACGCGTACTGAGAAATTACGCCAGCCAAAATAAGTGAAACAAAGCCAAAAGAATACGATAATTTTTTAGTTTCAACATATTTTGCAGTCAGTACAATTCCTGCTGTCACAATACCTTCAACAATTCCAATCGGCAAATGAATTGCTTGCATTAAACCGGTAAACGTCATCAGGCTTGCTCCTGCAATAGAGCCTGACAGCGCTCCTTCGATTACAACCGCAATTGAACCTAACTGCAAAGCCAAAACTGATGCCAAAATTGCACCCAAAACAGGCTTATTTCTATCTGCAAGAGGTTTAAAAACAAACGGGTAAGCAACAAAACAAGCTAAAAATCCCATATTTAAAATATTACATCCAAGTGCCAGAAGCCCGCCATCAGCAAAAAATACAGACTGAACCAACAAAATTGAACACATTGCCAAAAATCCGGCATATCGACCTAACAATGCTGCAAGCAAAACTCCGCCAACAATATGACCGCTTGAACCTGTTGCAGGAATTGCAAAATTAATCATCTGCAAGGCAAACACAAGTGCAGTTAAACTCACTATTCGTAGAGTTCCGCCCTTTATCTCGTTATTTATCCCTGCTTTTTTGAATGCGTAAATTGCAGCGCCTGCTGCAACTACCATCATTGGAATGCCCGTTACCGGACAAATAATACCGTTTCCTAAGTGCATAACTGTCTCCTTTAGTTAATTTTTATTTTCATTACTCTCAAAACCGGATTTTCATAAGGGCGTTTTCCGGCGCCGTATCCGATTTTTTCCATTATAAATTCATCCGGAAGTTTTTNATAAGGGCGTTTTCCGGCGCCGTATCCGATTTTTTCCATTATAAATTCATCCGGAAGTTTTTCACCTGTATAAAGTGCAGCAACAATCGCTGCACCGGTTGGTGTAACCATTTCGCATTCATTGTCTGTAATTCTAAGCGGCAACTCATAAGCAGAAGCAATTTCACAAACAGCAGGAACAGGTACCGGAATTTTACCATGCTGGCAGGTTACAAAACCTTGACCGTCCGTTAAGGTTGAGAAATAGACTTTTTCAGGGTTCAAGTCATCAAAAAGGACTGAAAAACTTACTATGTCTACAATTGAATCAATCGCCCCAACTTCATGAAAATGTACCTCTTTAATATCTTTTCCGTGAACTTTGCTTTCAGCTTCCGCTACAATTTTAAAAATCTTTTTGGCAAGATTTTTTGCATTTTCTGTTGTATCTGTTTTGTCAATAATTGCATTTACATCATCAAGATTGCGATGGGAATGGTCATGTTTATGGTGATGTTCGGGTAAAATTACATCAAAATCAGTTGCCATAATCGCATTTACTGATTTCTTTGAAATAACATAAGAAAACTCATTGTCTAATTTCATTGACACAAGTGCTTTGTCTAACTTTTCACGACTTGCCCCTAGGTCTAAAAGTGCAGCAACTGACATATCACCTGAAATTCCTGACTTACATTCAAAATATAAATTCATCTATCTTCCTTTCACTATAAGTTTATTTATCTGTGCAGCGCTGTAGCCTGCATTGAACCCATTATCAATATTAACAACAGTCATTCCTTCAGCACATGAGTTAAGCATTGTCAAAAGTGCGCAAATACCTTTCATTGAAGTTCCGTACCCAACAGATGTCGGAACCGAAATCACCGGAATATCAACAAGTCCTGTAAGAATTCCGCCTAATGCGCCTTCCATGCCCGCAACCGCGATAATCACATTTGATTTTCGTATGTCTTCAAGTTTATCAAAAAGTCTGTGAATTCCCGCTACTCCGATGTCATAATATCTTTTGACATTGCTTCCGTAAAATTGAGCTGTTTCCGCGGCTTCTTCTGCAACCGGAATATCGCCTGTTCCGCCTGTACAGATTGCGATTTCACCAACTTTATCCGGTTCTTTTTGGATTAAAGTTAGCGTACGTGCTTTTTCATTGTAATTAATACCAGAAAAAACTGTTTGCAATGCTTGTGCTTGTTCATATGTAGCCCGCGTCCCAAGAACATTCTGTCCGTTATTTTTAAACTCAGTAAAAATCTTTATTAACTGCTCATTTGTTTTGCATTCACAAAAAACAGCTTCCGAACAGCCACGGCGTTTTTGCCGTTCAATATCAAGTTTTGCAAAATCTATGTCTATATATTTATCACTCATCTTTTTCTAAATCTTCCTTTTTATTTTTGCCTGTGCTTGCAAAAAGTAATCCAACTTCAAATAACAGATAAGTTGGAACAAACAACATAACCTGACTTATAATATCCGGCGGAGTTAAAATTCCCGCAAGAATTAAAAGAATTACAATCACATAAGGACGGCAACTTTTTATGGTTTCATACTCTACGATATCGGACTTTATCAAAGAATACGTCACAAGAGGCATCTGAAACATTATACCAAAGGCTAAAATCAGCCACAAAGCAAGATTAACAACATTTGAAACACCTAAAACCGCCTGAATGTTTGATGTTGAAAAACTCATACCAAAATTTATAATCAGAGGTAAGATTACAAACAGACAAAATAGAGAGCCAAGAATAAATAAAAAGCTTGATATAAAAACAATTGATTTAATAAACCTTTTTTCGTTTTCGTAAAGTGCCGGCACACAAAAATTCCACACCTGTTTTGCAATATACGGAAAACAAATGATTACATCAAGCACAAGCGCAAACTTTATCTGGATAAGAAAAACTTCCGCCGGCGAAAAATAATTCAACGAAATATCATGCCCTCGAAGTATCAATTTTATAAACATATCAAGACACTTTGGCGCAGCAAAAAGCATCGGGATTAAAACAATCCCTACAGCTTTTAAGCATTTCAAAATCATAGTTCTGAAAGCTTCTATATGCGTAATTATGCTTTCATCTTTGTCTGTAACCATTTTTTAAACGTCTTTTGGCTGGTATTCTTCCGGTTTTTCGCCTTCTTTTTCGATTGCGTCTTTTAGCCCGTTAGCTTCTTCTTTTAGAATATTTTTTGCTTTTTTATACTCATAAGATGCTCGACCTAAAGCCCTTGCAATCTCCGGAATTCTCTTTCCTCCAAACAGTAAGAGGATTACAACCAATATCAATAAAATTTCTGTTACACCTAATGACATATATTTTCTCCTTTTTAAATAGTTCGTTGCTCTTTTATAGTAAATACCTCGATAGCGCTAAAATGGCATGCAGCCTTGCAAGCTCCGCAGCCGATACATTTTGAAGTGTCTAAAACAGGTGGTTTTCCTGTTTCTTTGATTATAGCATGGCATGGACAAGCTTCAACACACAAACCGCATTGAGAACATTTATCCTGATTAATCATTGCCATTGCAATTCGTGTTTTTTGCTTTTCTTCAAGTTTCAAGCGTTTAATTGCACCTGTTGGACAAACTTCTCCACATTTTGCGCAATCATACTTACAAAATCCTTTTGAGTAATCAAGATGAACAGTTGGAAAATTTTCATCTGATTTTACAATAATTTTATTCGGACAATTTGCTACACAAAGATTACAGTTAAAACACGCGTTAGCAAATTTTTCTTTAGATACTGCACCGGGCGGTAAAATCATATCCTTTAACTTTTCAACAATTTTATCTTTCAAAACAATTCCAGCCTTAATCATTCCGCCAAAAAGCGCAATAGCAGCAGTACTTATGATTAGTTGGCGTCGTTTCAAACTAAATTTGACATCATTTGCAGGTTTTCTGCCGAATTTGATTGCATTTTTAGGACAAACTTCAAGACATTTCAAGCATTTTACACATGTTTCATTATCAACGGTTTTTTCTTTTGAATTTATACAACCCGCCGGACAGTTTTTCTCACACATTCCGCAAGACACACAATCCTGTGCCATATAAATCTTATTCAATGAAACCTTTGAGATAAGCCCCAACAATGCGCCAACAGGACAAATATTTGTACAGAAAAATCTATTCTTAAAAAATACTATTGCAAGAACTGTTAAAACTGCCACAATACCAACAATTGAAAGCGTTACAGCAGAACCAAAAAGTGTATATGGTTCAATATACCTTAATGCAGCAGCACTTCCGCCTAAGAGAAGTCCAAAGACAATCGCCGCAATAAAATATTTAACAGGAAAATTTTTCTGTGAAGAATTCTTCTTACGAAGCACCAGTGAAACTATTTCTTGCAAAATTCCAAACGGACATATTGTTGAGCAATAAAACCGTCCCAAAAGAAAGGTTAAAAGAATTATTCCGGTCAAAATCACCGCTGCAACGATTGAGAAATCAACAAAAACTCTTTGCAAAAGCGGTGCAAATTGCAAGTCAAAAACTTTTACGGGATAAAAAAGCCCCAAAAGTCCAAGCAAAGAAAGTACAAAGATTACTAACGCAATAGTAAGTCTTATTTTGTATAATTTTTTCATCTTTTCATACCTGCATCAACTTCTTTTACTTTAGCATCGACTTCTGCTAAAAGTTTTGGGATATCAAGGCTTTGCGGGCAATTTTTATTACAAAGTCCGCATTTTATACACTTGTCAGCACGAGTATCCGCATCCAGTGCATTGTAGTTATATACAAACATAAATCCGGCATTTGGAGAGCTATTGCCTTTATACATATTGTAAAGTCCAAAAATCGCCGGAATATTTATCCCGCGCGGACAAACTTCCATACAGTATTTGCAAGCCGTACAGCTTATCGCGCCTTGAGATTGGATAATTTGTGCGATTTCATGTGCTACTTTGTATTCTTTTTCAGTAAACGCTTTGTAATTCACAAAAGTGTCAACGTTTTCTTTTAGTTGTTGTAAATTACTCATGCCGCTCAGAATTGTAAACACACGTTCTTTACCGGCAACCCAGCGAAGTCCAAACGAAGCTTGCGTATCATCCGGGCACTCTTGTTTTAATTTTTGAACCGCCTTATCCGGTAAATTACACAAAACGCCGCCCCTTAAAGGTTCCATAACAATCACAGGAACTCCCGCTTCATCAGCAATTTGGTATAATTCATCAGCGTTGACAACTTCCCAATCAAGGTAATTTAACTGAAGCTGGCAAAAATCCCATTTATGCTCTTTTATAACTTCCCGAAGCATTTGCGGGTCACCATGGAAAGAAAATCCCAAGTGCTTAATAATACCTTCTTTTTTAAGTTTAACGAGTTCATCATACATGTTGTTGTCGCGGTAATTGCTCAGCGTATTTTTATTGATGTTATGAACCATGTAATTATCAAAATACTTAACTTGACATTTTTTCAACTGTTCTTCGCAAAGTTTCCTAACATCAGAGGGGGAATTCACAAGATATGCAGGGCATTTATCAGTCAAGATAAAGCTTTCGCGAGGGTATTTTTTCAGAACTTCACCGATTGCGTTTTCGCTTTTGCCTTCAACATACATATACGCTGTATCAAAATAGTTTGCTCCGTGTTCCATTGCATACTCAACCATTTTATCAAGTTCAACCATATCAATTTTGCCGTCTCTCATCGGAAGCCGCATACAGCCAAGCGCAATTAACGGCATATCAGTATTGTCAAATTTTCTTCTTACAACCTGGTTCGGCGATTTTTTTATATCTTTTTGTCCGCACCCGGCAAGAAGTGCTGTTCCGCCAAGTGCTAATGCTGAATTGATGATAAATTCTCTGCGTTTCATATTTACCTCATTATAAGTTTAAATTACTAATCCATTTTTTAATATCATTGGTGTTTGCGGATTTTTCGTAAGTTGTATACCCTTCTGTAACTTTGGCATTCGGTGCAAGCTTTTGCATATCTAAATATGTTGAAGAAGCACCACCGCCGCCATGTGTGCAAAACGGCACAATAACTTTTCCGTCAAAATTATTTTTAGTTAAAAAAGTTTTTACAGGCGGAGCCATTGTATACCACCAAACCGGTGTTCCTACAAATATTATATCATAACCGGCAACATTGCCATTGTCTTTAAGTTCAGGTCTGGTGTCGTTTTGTTTTTCAACTTGTGCCTGACTTACAACAGTGTTGTAATCATTCGGGTAATCTTTTACAGGTTTAATCTCAAACAAATCACCGCCTGTAACTGATTTAATCTTTTCTGCCACTGATTTTGTATTCCCTGAATAAGAATAATACGCGACTAAAACTTTTTTATCCGTCATATTTACCTCCTTATTTGTAATTGATGCGGATGCCTTGTATATACCAAAGCAAACTAATACAAGTGCTAATATTCCTATTAAAATTTTGTTCATTTTGACCTCCATATGAATATTTTACAACCTGATAGTTACTATCAGTCAAGGGGTAACTTTTACAATATTGGCAAACGTTTATAAAAAATTTTAAAATTTTTACATTTGCATCTTGACTGATAGTAACTATCAGGTTGTAACATGATTATAGAAATACAAGGAGGATAAATGAAAATATTTTTAAAACTTTTTATCTGTTTAGCACTTTTAATAGGATTTATAAATTGTACGGAGGCAAAAAATATGGAAAACTTAACCAAAAAACAAAAAGATATTACAGCAATTGCAGCACTTACTGCCATTGGAAATCAAGACAAACTTGAAACTGCAATTAACAAAAGTTTAGATGACGGACTTACACTCAACGAATTAAAAGAAGTCTTGGTACAACTCTATGCTTATTGCGGTTTTCCAAGAAGTCTAAATGCAATTAATACCGCAATAAAAGTAACAGAAGACAGAAAATCAAAAGGCATGGAAGATGTAATAGGAGAAGCTCCGAAATCAGCTCCATCAACAGACAAATACGCTGCGGGCAAAGCAAACCACGAAACTCTATTTGGTAAATCAGACAGCAAAGCTTCGTTTGAAATATTTACGCCTGCTGCTGACACATTTTTAAAAGAACATCTGTTCTGTGATATCTTTGAACGCGGAGTTTTATCATTTAAAGACAGAGAAATTGCAACAGTTGCAGCGCTTACTGCACTGGATGGAGTTGAACCTCAGCATGCGGCACACCTGAAAGCCGCAAAGAATATGGGATTAACTGATATTGAGGCACAAGAAATTGACACTATTGTTAAAAATATTAAATCAGAAAACTTAAAACAACCTTTTGCAAAAGGCGAACCAAACCCATATGGTAAATTCTTTACCGGAAACACTTACCTAACAAGGTTGAGTGCAAACGATGATACATGGAATTCATCAATTGCAAACGTGACTTTTGAAAAAGGAGCAAGAACGAATTGGCACAAGCATTCCGGAGGTCAAATTCTCCTTGTAACAGCAGGTGAAGGAAGATACCAAGAACGTGGTAAAGAAATACAAATTCTTAAACCGGGTGATGTTGTAAGAATTCCGCTAAATGTTGAACACTGGCATGGTGCGGCTCCGGATAGCGAATTTGCACACATTTCTATCGAAACCAACCTTCCTAATAACACAACAACCTGGCTTGAACCCGTAACTGAGGAAGAACTTAACAAACCTTAACAAAGATAGAAAAAAATTAAAGAAACCTGAGCTTTAATCCGATAACAA
>MOYD01000063.1:0-45940 GCA_001899395.1 Candidatus Gastranaerophilales bacterium Zag_111
ATTAAGTAGCCGTGATAGTAACATCGAAACAAAATTGACTTCCTTTGTTCGCCCGAATTCCTTAAAAGTTTCCCCTGCCATATATAGCTTTTCTTTTGCCAATTTTGGATTTTTCTTCATAATGACTTTTGCTATATCAACACGCGTTTTTGCAAGCTGTAACCGAAAACTATCAACTGAACTAATTTCACGCCCTACTGTCCGAAAACTCCTCATTCCGGAAAATCTGTAATTCTTGCGGCAATATGAATTGTATCGCGGTGTTTTTTGGCAATTTCAAGGGCAATACGTGCAAATTTTTCTTTCTGCGCCGGATGTAGAGTATAATTACAAAACACATCAAAAAATCCAAGTCACTTATATTGTTTTTCATATTGTCTAATCTGAGAAACAAAATAAGCTATATCAGGATTTCAATTGGTTACTGTTTTTCGCTGGAAATTATGAAACTTTCTATTTAGAAGATTATAGTTACACTGATTAATTTTTAACATACAAGTTATAAAACTTGTAAAAAATAATTTTGCCATTTACTATCATTGCTAGCAATGATAAAAACCGTGCCACTGTCTATCGAAATTTATAAATATACTGTCCTTTAATATTTCCTCCTTCAGAAATTAAAACACCCGCAAAATCAATCTTAGTGCTGCTGGGTTTCCCCCCTGACACGGTTCGAAGGTTTACGCCATCTTAACTTTTGCTATCTATGGTTATATTAAATTTCAATGTACTTATAAACCCCTCACAACAGGCTCTGCACCCCGCATACACTTCGGGTCGAGAGATTGCAATTCCCCGTGGAGCACGGCTTAAATTTATTATAACACAAATATTTTGCAATGTTTTTATGCTATAATCCTTTTATGATAACTTTACAAAAATATCTAAGACAGTCAGCGACTTATAAAGTTTTTTCACACTTTTTAGTTGTATTTGCGGATTTTCTGGACACTCTCGGAAAAATCGCACAGATTGGCTTTCATGTTTTGAAATGTATTTTAAAAGGTGAAATCGAAGGAAAAGAGTTACTGGCACAATGTGACAGGTTTGGAGTAAGCTCGTTGCCGATTACGCTTTCAATTGTTGGAATGACATCTATTATTGTTGCTTCTCAGGTTGCTCATGAAATGGTTAAGCAAGGCGGCGGAAATTTTGTAGGGTTATTAATGACAATTCTTATTGTTCGTGAAGTTGGGGCGATTATGTCCGGTTTTGCGATAACTTCTATGATTGGTTCTTCTTTAGCCTCTGAACTTGCGACAATGCGCGTTACAGAACAAGTCGACGCGATTGATGTTTTAGGCGTTGATTCAATCAGGTATTTATTTGTACCGCGGGTATTATCAGGTGCGATTATGATGCCGTTTGTTGTTATTTTGGCTTCGGTTGTCGGGGTGCTTTTGGGTGCGGTAACATCTGATATGTTTGCAGGATTAACTTACAGAGCTTACTTTGATTCAGCATGGCTGGGGCTTTATATGAAAGACTTATGTGTATGTTTGTTAAAAGCAGCGACATTTGGGGCAACAATTTCTCTGATAAGCTGCACATGCGGATATTTCGCATCAGGCGGAGCCAAAGGAGTTGGAATTGCAACAACCAAGGCGGTTGTCTGGTCGTTTATTGCAATTGTTGTATGGGATATGATTTTTGCGGTTTTATTTTTCTTTTAATTTGTGAGAAGGTATAGTTATGAGTATTGAGGTTAGAAATTTAATAAAAAAATTTGATGACAGAGCAGTTATAAATGATATTTCATTCAAAGTAAATGACGGCGAAATCCTTGCAATTGTGGGGTTTTCAGGCTCAGGAAAAAGTACTGTATTAAAACTTATTTGCGGACTTATCCCGTTTGACAGCGGAGATATTTTAACTTCAGAGGGTGACATTGCAATGGTTTTCCAATATTCAGCACTGTTTGACTCATTAAATGTTGCGGATAACATATCTTTTGCCCTCCAGGAACGCAAAGATTTAAGAAAAAAATACAAACCTGAACAAATAAAAAAAATCGTATCTGAAAAACTTGAACTTGTTGGCTTAAAAGGTATTGAAAACAAATTTCCGTCAGAACTTTCCGGCGGTATGCAAAAGCGTGTAAGTTTTGCACGAGCAATTGTAACAAACCCAAACACAATTCTTTATGATGAACCTACAGCAGGTTTAGACCCAATGTCATCAACGCTTATTGAGGATTATATTGTTAGTTTAAAACGGGAAATCAACGCGGCATCAATTGTTGTCACACACCAGATGTCAACAATTACAAGAACAGCAGACCGTGTTATAATGTTGTACGACGGGAAAATCGTGTTTGAAGGAACCCCGACAGAACTTTTAAAACAGGAAACCCCTTACACTAAACAGTTTGTCACAGCCTCGCTTGAGGGACCTATGAAAATGCAGGCATAAATTAGGAATGGAAATAATTATGGAAAACTTATTTAATGAATACGCAAAGTCTTTAGACACATATATTATGGTTAAACTTAAAGAAAAAACCGCGCAACTTCGAGAAACGCTAACAAAGAAAAACCGCGCGCCGATAATGCTTTCAATGGGCGCACCAACTGCTAACCCGCCTGAAGCATTGATAGAAAAACTCAAAGAATTTTTAACGGAAGATAATATCCACACATATTCTGTAACACGCGGGGAGCCTTACTATAGAGAAGCTTGCGCACAGCGTATGTATGAACGTTTCGGGGTAAAACTTGACGCGGATAAAGAAGTCTTTTCACTTTTAGGTTCAAAAGACGGATTGGCAAACTTAATCAGATTTATTATTAACCCGCAGCATGACAGCTTAGAACGGGATATTATACTAATTCCGGATCCAGGCTACGCGTCATACGGAGAAATGGTAAAAGCATCAGGCGGTATATCTTATCCAATTCCGTTGACAAAAGAAAACAATTATCAGCCGGATTTAGAAAGAGTTTTGGACACTCTGGAAGCGGACGGGTATGACAGAACAAAAGTTAAGGCTGTAATAATCAACTATCCAAACAATCCGCTTGGGGTTTCGGCAACACGCCAATACGTTCAGGGCGTTGTGGATTTTTGTAAAAAGCACAATTTGCTGCTAATTGCAGACGCTGCATATTGTGATGTTTATTTTAACGAAGAAAATAAGCCGTTCAGTGTTTTGGAACTTAACGGAGCAAAAGATGTAACAGTTGAACTTTTCACACTGTCAAAACCTTATGCAATAACAGGCTGGCGTCTTGGCTGGATGTGCGGAAATGCAGAAGTAATTTCGCGTTTTGCAAAAGCAAAATCAACAATTGACAACGGCATATTCAAAGCACTTCAAAAGGCTTGCGCATATATTATGACCTCACCTGAAGGTGATGATTATATCCGCATTGCAAATGCAGGATTTAAACGTAAACAAAATATTATGATAAAAGGTTTAAGGGAACTTGGCTGGGAAATTAATGACGCTGATATTCCTGATACAACGTTTTATCTTTGGCTGCCAATTCCGCGCAAGTATGAGTCATCTTTTAAATTCTGTGAAGATATGCTTGAAAAATCAGGGATTGTCGTAGTCCCGGGCGATGCTTTCGGCAAATACGGCAAAGGCTTTTTCAGAATATCATACGTATGCTCAGATGAAAAACTACAAGAAGTAATTGAACGAATGAAAGCAGACGGGTTTAGATTTTAAATTTTATCAATTTTTTACAAAATCAATACGGTAACCAATAACTTCCAAAAGTTCACATGCTTCGTTTAAAGTAAGTGTTTTCCTTAACAGTTTTCCGGAAAGTGTATTAACAGTATACTTTTTGCCTGTTTTTTCGGTCATAAGTTCTGCCATTTTTGTAAGCGTAACAGCCTCTTTACCTAATATATATTTTAATTCATTTCTTACATCCATACAGTCTATTATATAAAATTTACTTGATTAATATTAAATCATATATAATATTGTGCGAAATTTAAGAATATTCATAAGTATTTAAGAAATTTATTAAAAATTCTTTGCAGGCAGAACAACTAAACATTTTCCAATAAGCAAAATTCTCTGTATCTGCACATTTTGCACACATCTTTTTTATAAGCAGGTTCAAATTTGTATGATTTTATGTCTGCAATTGCTGCTTTGAATTTATCTTCAATATCCTGACAGTCTTTTTCTGTTAAGTTTAGAGACAAATTCTTTGTGAAATCCTCCGGAAATATAAAAGTTGTTTCTTTAACTTTTTTACCCGTAGATTTTTCAAAATAGTACTTATAAAGCCCGATTTGATTGTAATAATCTTCGTGGTCACCGCCCGGACAAATTGATTTTGCTGATTTCGGGTTCCCTGTTTTGTAGTCATAAATTGAATACGTTCCGTCCGGATTTTTATCAATTCGGTCAATTATTCCAAAGAAATTTACCCCCTCAACATCAAAACTAATTTCCTTTTCTACACCGTAAAGATTTTCAATCGGTGTAAGGCAAAGATGAGCATAAAATTTATCCAGCGCATTTTTGCCGCGCTCCAGGTGAATTTGTCTTTGCTCATAGCTTGAAAACGCAAGACCTGAGACCTCTTTTTTAAACGAATTAATAAACTCATCTTTTGTAGGGTAAGACAAATTTTTCATCGCATAATTGACCGCAAATTCGCATGCTGCATGCACGGCAAGCCCAAAACTAAGCGCATCAGGACTACCGCTTTTTGATGTTAAATCTAAAATATAATCATAAAGATAAAGCCGCGGACATTTCAAATACACATTAACAGAGCTTGGCGAGAAACTTTTGTTTGCAATTTTACAATCCACCATGCTGCAAAATTCTTTTTTATAATCGTAATCACGTTTGATAATTGATTTATTTATCATTGACCAGAACGAAGTTTCATCATAGCTAAACGGTTGCGGTTCTTTTTCTGTCATATCAAGAACTGCTAAAATAAATTCGCTTGGCTTTTTAGGCTTTCCGGCGGTTTGCGCTGCATAAGAAAGTCTAAGTGTATGTTTTGCGCGCGTCATACCAACATACATTACTTTAATTCTGTCAGAACGCTTCATCGCTTTTAATTCGTCATCTGTTTTGTACTCAGCAGGTGAAACCGGTATTTTAACCTGAAGACTTTTGTTGTCACTTTCCCATTTGTCGCTTAGAAGTGACGGCATATAAACATATTCAAACTCACGCCCTTTTGCGGAGTAATACGTGCAAAGCTGGACTGCATTTTGAGTAACCGGCGCTTTATCTGTTTTTATCTCAATATCATCAGCCAAAGCCGCGTCAAGATATTCAACAAAATCAATTAAAGAAGTTGTCTTATTAACCTCTGCCAGAGCACAAGCTTCATCAATAAGTTTTTTAATTCCCGCAATATTTTCACACCTGTTTATATCAGAATTCAAATAGTATTCAAAAATTCCGGTCTTTGCACCAATCTCCAACACAGTATTTCTAAGACTTTCATTAGTGCTGTAGTTTTGCAGGTAGTCAATTGTGTCTACAAAATTTTTAATCTTATCCGGTTCCTCCAGCTTTGTAAGGTCAAGTTCACGGACTATATCCACAAAACATTTTTTCTGAGACTTGAGCCCATACAAAGTTTCGTAATCCCGCGGACTAATGCTAAACGGTTTTGAGAGCATTAGTTTGAAAATTTTATCAGAATGCAGCTGTGGGTTAGTAAGCATTTGCATATAAAAATAAAACACAATTGAAGATTTTATTGTAAAAATATTTTTACCGTCTTTTAATTCAAACGGGATATCGCGGTCTTTTAACATCTGTGCAAAAGTTTCCAGTTCAGCGTTTGTTCTTGCTAGAATTGCAATTTCAGATAACTTTTTCACACCATCGCTGTCTGTCGGACACTCCGGCGAGTTTACAAGACTTTCAATTTCAGACACGATTTCAACATATTCCTGCATTGTATCAGCGTATTTATAACACCTTACGGGTTTATTTTTGGCAAAAAGTTTTTCATTTTTTGCTGCAAGATTTTTATCAATCCCAAATTTTTTAAATTCAGGATTGATTTCAAGTCTTGAAATATCCTGTTTTGTAATTTCACGTGAAACATCAAGTATAGACTGAGTTGAGCGCATATTTTCATTTAGACAAATAACTTTTGTGTCCGGAAATTCTTTTAAAAACCTTTCAATTGTGTCAAGTCTTGCACCCTGAAACGAATAAATAATCTGGTCGTCATCGCCTACAACAAAAACATTTTGGCTATCTATTGCCTTTGTTAGATTAAAAACAATTTCATTTTGAGACTTGTTTGTGTCCTGGTATTCATCAACAAGCACATATTCAAATTTGTTCGCAATCCTGTCTGTGAACGCCGGATTAGTTTCAAATTTATCAAGCACCAGGCATATCATGTCATTAAAATCAAGATAATGATTTTTTAGCATTTTATCTTGATACAACTCATAAAATGTCCACAACTCTTTTGCCTTGGCAATTTTTGCCTCCTGGTTTTCAATATTTGAGATAAGCGTTTTAACTCTTGTATCACCTTTTCTGTTTTTTTCATCAAGTGCAGTTTTGTATTTTGTAAGAAGCGGCATCCAGTCAGGGTTTCTCTCAATATTTGAAAAATACTCATCCTTTGTAAGCCGGTATTTTTTAATCTCTTCAATTTGTTTTTTTATTGTATCAATATAAAAATAAGGGTCATTTTTGCCTGTTCTGTAAGCTTTCGGGTCAATTTCGTCAATACATTCTTTAATAAATGCGCGCGAAATAGCTTCGGTAATAATCCTGAAGTTTTCCGGAAGTTCAAAATCCTCCGTGTTATTTTCAATAATATCGCAGCAAAAACCGTGGTAGGTATAAATATTAACTCCGGTCTCAGATTTATTCAGCTCTTTTTCAATCCTTGACTTCATCTCAATTGCAGCCGCATCAGTAAACGTCAAACACAATATTTTTTCAGGATTAATCCCTTTTTCTATCATATTTTTTATACGCTTTATCAGCGTAAAGGTTTTCCCTGTACCGGGTCCTGCCAGCACCAGATATTTGCCGTCAATATTTTCAATACATTCTGCCTGTTTCGTATTCGGTGTAATTACTGCTTCCAAAATTTAACCCCTTCTTTTCATATTAATATAATACTTAAAAAAGATAAGTTATTTAGATTGTAACGTTATGTAACAAACAAACCAATTATCCTAAAGTTTTTTGACATTTGTACCGAATATATATTTGTAAGGAAACAAAGGGATAAGTCTTATGAGTTTAAATGTAAACTACAGCTCTCTATACAAAAACGGCATTGACACATCTATCCTTAAAGATGTATCACAAGAAATTCTTCGCCGTGCTGCTGAAAAAAACTCTCAATATACAAATTCCTCAGCAACTCAAAGGATAAATTCTATTGCAAAACCCGTAGAGCTTGGAATTGACTTATACCAGGGTAAAATTGAAACTTCTGTTCAAAAACAGATTGCGTTAAACAACGTTTTACAATTTCAATTCAATCAATCAACATTAAATTCAATTCAATACTTAAATTCTCAAGCTGCAATATCAAAAACCGTCGACGGTAAATACATGCCGGCAGTAAACGAAGTTGTCACAGAAACTCAAAAAGCAGTTGAAACAACTCCGAATTCTCATTTCATAAGCATATTTGCAGCAGCAACCGCAAAAGACAAAGACGGTTCAAACCCGTTCTACAATGGCGAACTTCTTATGGGCAAGTCTCAAAAAGAAGAAAAAGAAAACCTTGAAAATTTAAAAAGTATTTTCTCATAATTAAAGATTTCTCAAATAAGACTACCGTATTTTCCTATGTTTACACTTAAAATACTATCTCCTTGCAGGAGATATTTTTTTGCTCAAATTTATACAGTTGTCTGATTTTGAAAATCTAAACTTCGTTTAGCATGGGTTTAGTCAAAATAAAGAGGAGGATTTTTATGAAAAATAATATCTGGTTTTTTATAGCGTGTGTTTTAGTGTTTTTTGTAGGATACAGTATGAACGATGCAGCCGTGTCGTTTCCAAAATATAAAGTTGCAGTAATAGACGTTCCTACAGTACTATCTAAATCAAGCGACATACAAGACTTAAAACGTAGTCAAGAAAAGGGAATGGAAGAGTTAAACATACTTATTTCAAAAGCCCAAAATGAACTTTTAAACGAGCACGACAGAACAAAACTTATCCAAAAAGAAGCAGCTTACAGAAAAGAAATCGAAACAAAAAAATCTAACCTTGACAAAGAATACACAACAAAACTTGCAAAAATTAACGACAATATAAAATCAATAATATCAAAAGAGGCAAAAAAATCTAACTACAACCTTGTACTACCAACCGGAATGGTAATCTCAGGCGGCGACGACATAACAGAAAACGTGGTTAAACAAATAAAATAACTAAAGTGTACTGTCAATCAGTTCCTGAATATACAACTTTACAGCAGGTGAAATGAGTAAATCCGGCTCGGACATAACAAATTCATCAAGCGTAATTATTGCTTTTTTAGTGTTGCCGGATTTAGCATACAAAAGTCCAAGCATAATTTTATCCAGCGGATTAGCAGAATTTCTGTACTGCCCAAGCCTTACATCCACCTGTTTTAAAGCACTATAGCAGTCAACCAAATTTTGGTAGTATTCAAAGTTCAAATTATACTGTGTAATAGCATTTTTAAAACAGTCAAGCGCTAAATCCGGATAACCGATTGTCATATAAACTTTGCCAAGATTAGTAAAATAAACCGCCGTTGCTTGAGTTTTAGGATTAAGACTTATTGCCATTTTAAATTCCTGAATTGCCGCATAATAAGCTTTCTCTTCAACATACATAATCCCAAGATTATTATGGTCATACGCGTTTTTTTCAGGGTCAATAACATACGTTGCAGAAGTTCCGCCAGCAGCAAACACCGGTACGCTGCACAATAATATTAACAATACGGTAAAAAACTTCTTCATATATCAATTTCCAGACCTTCATAAGACATGTAAATATTTTTATTATCAGACGCATAATGCTCTTTAATTCTTGCAAGCCTTGTATCATCATACCCCGGGTCATAGTGGAAAAATACAAGCCGCTTTGCTCTTGCCTGTTTCATAACCTCAACCGCCATATCGTATGTTGAATGCCCGAACCCCTGTTTTGGCGAATACGGGCTCAAATAGTCTTCGGTTGTATATTGCGCGTCATGAATTAACAAGTCACAATCTTTTGCAAAAGAGCTAAACTTCTTATCCCCCCCAAAGTAGCACTCTTTATCTGTTGCATAAACCAAAGATTTTCCCTGGTAAGAAATCTTATAAATCACCACCCCGTCTTGCGGATGAACGTATGATTTATAAAAAGTTATTAAAACATCGTTTTTGCCTTGCTTCACCTCGCTTAACTTAACCAATTCAGGAGCCTTGCCCGGTTTCATAAGAATAGCAAAATCTTCATCTAAATCATTTATCTCAAGTTTGCAGGCAATATCGCCTAAGTCAAGCGGAAACGACTTTCCAAACACCAGTTCTTCAAGATTATCCCTCAAATTGCAATCAGCAGTCCCCATTCCGAAAATTTTAATCTTTGCAGACGGAGAATGAAGCGGTTTAAAAAAAGTCAACCCTAATAAGTGGTCTTGATGAATATGAGAAAGCAAAACAGACGCATAAATCGGTTTTCTATCAGCCGGCTCAACAGAAGACGCAATATGTCTTTCCATCAAGTCATCACCAACACCTACAATTCCGGTTCCGGCGTCTAATATGATAATATGCCCGCCGGCATTGACTTCAACACACGATGTATTGCCGCCAAACCTGAAAAAATTCTTGTTAGCAACAGGAAAACTTCCTCTGACGCCTCTAAATTTTACCTTAAACTCGCTCATCTTTATTACCCTTATTGTTTTTTAATTTCGTAAATTCCTGATTGGTCTTTCTCTTCACCTGCATAAATCGAGCCTGAAAACGCAAGTATTTTTGCCATTTTTTGAATAGTTTTTTCTCTTGTTTCTTTCCACTCAAAATTGAAAACTACTTTATCTTTATAATTTTCAACAGTGACAACCCTGAACGCGTTCGGATATGACACCAAAGCCGGTGAACTAACGTACAAAACATTATCATGCTGAGTTATTTTTGCTGCATGATAGTGCCCCTGGAAAACCCCAATCGGGTTGTCATAACTTTCAATAAGCTGTTTTAACACGCTGCCGTTGCGCATTTTGTGATTAGGACTTGCAAAAGGCTCAACAACCGGCACGTGCATAAATATTAACACCGTGTCATTTTTTGAACTGTCAAGTTCCTTTTTAAGCCATTTTAACTGAACTTCATCAATATAACCGTTTGATGTAATTTCATCTGTTATAATATTATCCAGTACAATAACTTTATAATTCTTTTTTGGCACAAAGGAATAATAAGCATTTTTAAATTTGAAATTCGCATTAGCATTCCTAACCATATCCAGATAAACAAGCGTAGTTAAATACCCTCCCACACACCTGTCGTGATTACCAAAAGCAATATACCACGGATTATGAAGGTTTTCTAAATGCGGCAAAAACGCCCGCAATTCTTTTTCAAACGACTTATCTATCTGGTCACCCGTAAATATTGTAAAATCAATATCGTTGTACTCGTTAATCTGTTCAATCGCGTCATCCAAAAGTCTCGGGGATTCGCCAATCATCTTAAATGTAGTATTGGGGCTGTTTTGCATAAAATGCACATCACTTACCTGAGCAAATTTAAGATTAGCCGCGCCGCTATATGCCTGAAGTCCCCAAAGCATGCCGGCAGTAAGACAAAGCGTTATCAAACCGTTAAACAACTTCTTAAAAAAGCCTTCTTTTTTCTCTTTTCTATTCCTGCTGTGTCTGCTCATCAGTGCCGCTTTCTATCATTTGCTTTATTTCATTATATTTGTTTTCCAAAAATTCGTCATCATCAGAGAGTATGATTGCCTTGTCAATATTCATTAACGCGCTCATATAATCACCCAAACCTAAATCGCAATATCCCATATATTCATAAATTTTAGAGGTTTGTATATCCGGCAAAAGTTCAGTGAATATTGTTTTAGCACCTTTGTAATCATCAGATTTATACAAAATTTTTGCCCTGTCAAACTGGTATTCAGGACAGTTATTAATTTTGATTGCCATATCATTGTCCGCTTTGGCTTCTTCGAGCATTCCCATTTCAAATTCAGCCCGCGATTTTATTGCGTAAGCTAAATCATCATTAGGAACAAAGGTTAAATACTTGTCAATCGGGTTTATAACTGAATCATAACGTCCGACATCAAACAGGGTTGCAGCAGAAGACAAATAAGCCTGAGCAAAATCCGGACGGGCAGAAAGTGCACTGTTATAAGCATCAAGCGCTCTCATATAATCCCTTTTATCTCTGTAAAAGTTGCCGATGTAGTAATATGCAAGATAAGCGTTATCAGCTTGTGCGCCTTGCATTAGCGAGGTTAATTCCATTTTTTCATCACCGGCGCGCTTATATTCCTGTGCCTGTTTTATCAAGGGATTTACGCCTGTAATGTAAGATTTTTTGTCTTGTGCAATTATATGCGCCAAACCTTTTTTTAAATCAGAAACCTGTTTGTTAGACGGGTCACGCTCCAGAATTTTATCAAGATAACCCATTGCGGAATTATAATCCCCAACCACACAGTAATTTGCCGCAATATCAAGATAATCTTCCGTAATATCATCCGCCAAAACCGGCATTATATTACAGACAGCTAAACTTAAAATAACAGACAGTAGAAACTTTTTCATAAGATTATTATACCATAAAAATTCAAGCTTGAATATCGTAGACGTTTGAAAGATAATAAACAGTATGGAAGACAAAATAGCAGCAATTGCAATGAGCGGCGGAGTAGACAGTTCAGTCACAGCGCTTTTATTGCAGCAAAAAGGATTTAAAGTTATCGGGATTACAGGCAAAATGGTAAACACACCAGCCGCTGATACAGTATGCCAAAACGCGAAAAAAGTTGCTGATAAACTTGGAATTGAGCATTATGTTTTAGACGTAACAGAAAAATTTCAATCAAAAGTTATCAACTACTTTGAAACCTCATATCAAAACGGTCAAACCCCGAACCCATGCATTATGTGCAATCAGTTCATAAAATGGGGCGAAATATTTGACTATGCAACAAACGAACTTAATGCAGATGTTTTTGCAACAGGTCATTACGCACAAATTAAGTTTGATAACGGTTTTTACAAACTTTATCCTGCAAAAGACGAGCATAAAGACCAACTTTATTTTCTTTACAGACTTGGGCAAAAACAGTTTTCTAAAACGATTTTCCCTCTATATGATTTTGATAAGTCATATGTAAAACAACTGGCTGTGGATTATGACCTTCCGCCAAAATCATCAAAAGAAAGTCAAGACATCTGTTTTATCCCAAAACCTTGTACAACAAAAAAATATCTTTCAAATAAATTTGGCGATAAGACCGGTGATTTTATTGAAGTTCCGACAGGCAAAAAACTTGGAATTCATAACGGACACTATTTTTACACAATCGGACAACGAAAAGGCATTGGAATTTCAGCTCCATACCCGCTTTATGTTGTTGATACTGATGCAGAAAAAAATATTGTTTACCTTGGAAAACGAGAAGACGACTTACGAAAAAAACTTGCAATAAAGGAGTTGAATTTCTCATATCCGGTTAAGGAAAAAGAATTTGATGCAATGGTAAAAGTCCGCTACAACATGAACGCTCAAAAAGCCAGGGTAAAAATTTTAGATGACTTAGCAGAAATCGAATTCTACGAACCAATTAACTCAATCACCTCCGGTCAATCAGGCGTAATTTATGACCTTGCAGACGGACACTTAATTTTTGGCGGGATAATTATTTAACATCAGCTTCTCCCTGCCATTTTTTAGCATCAAACCTTAAATCTGTCAAACGCATATTAAGGGATTCCACATATGGCTTAAATTTCACAAGCAGTTGAGTTTTTCTGAGCATCAATTCTTGCGCAACAACAGAAGTTTCACAAGCAATAACCATAATTGACCCCTTAATCATCGAATACGGTTTAGAACTTTTTGCAAATTTTTCTCCTGCAACTTTGCTCCAAAACTTACACAAATTTGCACGCGTAACAGCCTTTCTAATCGCTGCATTTTTCATCAAATCCGCAATTATGTCGTCGATATTTTGAAAACGTGTGTATAAAATTTTCTTCATAAGTTTTGTATCAAGACTTTTTTGTGATAAAATTAAGAAATGGTGGTTAATCAATTAGATTTTAGCATAAAAAACTCGAAAAACATATTATTGGTTTCACACATAAACCCGGACGGAGACACATTAGGCTCAATGTGCGGACTTCATTCGCTGATTTTGGATAATTACAAAAAACAATGCGATATGACAGCGGTTTCACAAATTCCTAATGTCTATAAATTTTTACCATATATTGATAAAGTTAAACACATCTCAGACATTGACAGTTCGCGCGAATACGATTTAGTTATAAATCTTGATGTTGCAGCGCCGGACAGATGTGTGGAAGCCCAAGTTCTTTTTAATAAAGCCAAAGAAACAATTAACATCGACCACCATAAGACAAACCCTAATTACGCAAAATTAAATATCGTTGACCCGCAAGCCTCAGCAACTTCAGAAGTTCTTGTAGGAATTGCCCAAAAACTTGACTGGAAAATTTCTCAAAAATCCGCAATTTGTTTGTATGTAGGGATTTTAACAGATACGGGAAGTTTTAAGTTTTCAAACACAACATCACGTACACTTGAATACGCGGGAAAACTTCTTGATGCAGGCGTTTGCGCATCAGATATTTACCAGAAATGCTATGAAACAAACTCAAAAGATATGGTTTTATTCCAAAGTTTCTGCATAAATAAAGCAGAATTTACAAACAATGACAAAATTGCATACACCATTGTTTACAAAAAGGACTTGGAAAAATTTAACAACAACGGCGAAGATTTCACAGACGGTTTAACAGAAAAATTAAGGGCAATTGCCACAACTGAAATCGCGTTTGTAGTAAAAGAATTAAATGCAGGAACATCAAAAGTATCAATGCGCAGCAGAACAAAAGACATTGCACAAATTTGTACAGCACTTGGCGGAGGCGGTCACACACTGGCAGCAGGGGCATTAATTAAGGCAACACCGCAAAAGGCTGTAAAGATGATACTAAACGAGATAAACAATAAGAATTTATGTTAAAAAAGCTGGTAAAAAACAAATATATCCGTGCACTTGTTCGCGTTGTAAAATCAATTATAAAAAATGATTTTTACGGAATGGCGGCAGAAATGGGCTTTATGCTGGTTGTTGGAATTTTTCCGTTTATGCTGTTTTTGATGGCAATATTTGGCTGGCTTGGAACAAAGTCTTATCTTGATTCAATTCTTCGTGTGCTTGCAAACATTATGCCAAACCAGGCAATGAACCTTTTAAAGTCAGTGCTTGAAGAAACAATGATATTCAACCACGGAACACTACTTGCAATTATCGGTATAATAACAACAATTGTGCTTTCAACAAACGGCGTTGCAGTTGTGTTAAAAGGCTTAAACCGCGCATATAAAGTCGAAGAAACAAGAAGTTTTATTTATACGCGAATTCTGTCATTTTTAATGGTATTTGTTAATGTTCTGGTACTGTTTTTAACAATCAACATAATAATTTTTGGTAAAGTCATTATAATGTTTCTTGTCGCACATTTTAATATGTCAAAAGGGGTTGCGATAACGATTTTGACCCTTCGTTGGCCGGTTGCGTTTCTGGCATTGTATTTAATGGCGTTTTTAAGTTACTATATCCTGCCTGACCTTCGCGGAAATGAAGCTTTTAAACGAAAAAGTGCGCTGCCCGGAACTGTATTTTTCACAACATTTTGGTTAGTTGGCTCATGGGGATTTTCAATTTATGTAAACAATTTAAGTACGTATAACCTTGTATACGGTACAATCGGGGCATTTTTTATCCTGATGTTATGGCTTTACTATACATCAATCCTGCTTTTAATCGGCGGGGAAATAAACTCTCAAGTCTACAACAGACTTTCACACAGGTCTGAGGAAATCCGTGAAGAAATCGCTCAGATGAGAGGACACCTCAAAAAGTAAAGAAATGTAAACAAAAATTAAAGTTTTAGAATAAAGCTGCCGATAATATTTTATATAAATATAAAAGAAAATGGAAAGGTAGCTTTTTAGCAATGAGCGACATTCAATTAAATAAAAACGGAAAATCAGGACAGGTTTCTCAAAACAACCTAAAAGGCGGAGTTAAAAAGGAACAGATAAAAGACAAAAAACTCCAGTTGTTATTTGATGCTGCTGATAAAAACAAAGACGGGGTTTTAGACCAGTCCGAAGTTGATGCACTGCTAAAAGGCTTAAATACTGACAGTGATGACACAATAACAGGTAAAGAAGCAAAACAATACTTAAAAGACGCTAAAAACAACAATGCTGAACTAAAACAACTAAAACAGGAAGATGTTTTTGCATTGTTAAAAGAATTATCTCAAGCCGGCGAGAATATCGAAAAAGCCCAAACTACAGAGGGTGAAAACGGCGAACAAACCATTTACGTAACATATAAAGACGGAACACAGGAAACTTTATTTCCGGACAAAAGCAAAGAAATTACAACAGAAAAAGACGGCGTAAAAACAACAAAACGCTATGACAAAGATAACAAATTAATAAAAGAAACCGTAGTAACTGATACAGAAACCACGGAAACTGAATACGCCCAAGACGGCACCCCAACACTTCAAACAATTAAGTCAAAAGACGGACAAGTTAAAACAATTCAGTATGAAAACGGAAAACCAAAATCTTCTGAAATCAAAAAAGGTATCACAACAGAAAATTACACTTATGATGATGAAGGAAACGAAGTTATCCAATCAAAAGTTGAAAACGAAGGCATTCCTGCAAAAGAAAGCCGCACACAATACACTTATAATGAAGACGGTTCAATAACAACCGTTACAACCCAAGCCGGAAGCAAGACAACAACAATCACAAACGGAGACAATTCAACATCTACAATAGAAAACGAAGACGGCTCAACAACAGTAATCACAAAAGAACCTGATAAAACAGTAACCACTACAACTACAAAAGACGGCACTACAACAGTTACAACGGAAGTTCCGGGCAAAATCATAACAGTTACAACTTTACAAGACAAAACCTCAACAGAAGTTGTAAAAACTGATGATGGCACAGAAACAACTACAAAATTTAATGCCAATGGAAAAAGGTTAAGCCAGCAAATTACAAAAGACGGTCAAACCTATAACGTAGAATACGACGGCAAAGGCAACACCTATATAATCGTCCAAAACGCAGAAACACCGGGCTCAATTGCTCAAAAATTCGGCTGCAAAACAAGCACCTTGCTCGGCATGAATAGACACGAACGTGATGAGCTTGGAAATAATTATTTTGAAGTTGGTAAAAGAATAAGAGTACCTGGCGAACTTAATGCTGATGATAAAAGAATTATAAGAAGAAAAGATTCTAAAGGTGCTGCAAGTGACTATGTAACATCAGGCGGTGCAGCAAGAGAAGCACAGGTTAATAGAGAAGTTGCAGAAAGAAAAGATATCGAATGGACAGAAAAGAACAAAAACACCTTTGAAGAAATTGCCCGCGGCTTATTCAAAGCTGAAGGAATTGAAAATCCTTCAAACTTACAATTAAGCGCAAGAATTAAAGACCTGAAAAAAGACAACCCTAATTTGCAAGACGGTCAGCTAATCGGCAAGAAAATAAGAGCAGGTGTAGGAAAAGGCTTATATGACCATGTTGTAGAACAACAAGAAAAACGCGAAGCAGCAGCCGCTGCACAAGAACACACAAAAGTTCAAAAGCAATCAGCAAAACAAATTGTTGCAGAACTAAAAGCAGCAATTGACGGACGAAATGATTTAAAGAAAATTCAAGCGGCAATTGCGCGTATTGATGACCCGGAAGAACTTGCGGAAGTAAACAGATTACTTACTTCAATGGGATATAAATCAACAGATATTTATTCTCCGATAGAAAGATTTATATATGAAGAAAACAATCACAGCATTGTACACACCTACAATTCATCAGACTATCTTGAACAAACTGTTCAAAAATGGATAAATAACGGCACTTTAACCGGAACAGAAGCAAATAATGCACAGGCAAGAATGGCTTGCCGCGTAATATTTGACGGCGGCGACGGTTTTGGTACTGATTGCAATAAGATTAAAAAAGGTGTAAGATGGATTAAATGTCCAAAACCAACCGGAGACAAAGCAAAAGATAATGCAAATGCCAGAGCGGTTTATGCTAAAGCAAATGCAATCATAGCAAAACACAATACTTTCTATGGTCTTGGTTCTCCGTCCAAAAACCTTGTAGACTACTGCGAAGGCGAAATGTGGGACAGCGAAGTCAAATACCTTAAAGGGATTTTGGCAGAAGACAACGCAATACATGGCAAGGAAAAAACAGATGCCATAACTGACCTTCTTCGTGAAGCTGTCGAAGGGGGGGGGACAGACATAGAATCCCTTAAACAGGCGCTTAAAGGCATAGACTCCCCAGAAGATATGAAAGCTGTTGAGGAAAAACTAAAAGCCTACTGTAAACAAAAAGGGATAAAACTTCAAATTAATGGACAAAGCTACCTCCAAGCAATCCTTTATGATGAATGCGACACCTTTGCAGGACTTCACACAGACCACAAAGAAATCCGCAAATTTAATGAAATGCTTATAGCACAAGGTGCTTACACACCGGAACAAGCAACCAGATTAAAAGCTGAACAGGCTGCATTGCAAGTTCTTGAAGGTGATTTTACCAATATTAAAGACGCGCTTTCTCAAATCAAAGACCCGAAAGTCTTAGCTAAGATGAACGAACTTTTGGGTACCAAAAATTATAACGGTTTAGACGGATTTTTAAAATCAAAAGTATCCAATCAAACACACCGCGACTTGTTAAAAGCTGAACTTGCGGCACATAAACTTCTTTCTGATACAGATGCCACAGCCGTAGCATTCAGACTAGTACAAAATTCAGATTTTGATACCCGTGCAAAAGGTTTAGCTGCAATCAGAACAAACGCGCAAGCTCAAGCCGTTGACAAAATGCTGAAAGCCAAAGGGTCATCATTGGCAAAAGTTTATGAACAATTTAACAAAGAAAAAGCAGAATACAAGAAAAAAGCAGCATTTTGGGATGGTCTGGCTCCGGCACTTAGCTTACTTGGTGGCAGTGCAATTGCTGAGCATATATCAGACGAATACAGAGAAAATACTGACGTTTCAGACAATTTATACGTAGAAGCAGACACAGCTCTAAATCTTACACCGGAACAAAAACAGGCTTACTCTATGACTGTCAAAGCTTTTGAAGATCAGTTAGAAAAAATGAAACAGGATTACCAAGATACCTTGGATAGTCAGGGCGTAATTTCCGGTGCAATAAACGAATTCTGCTCAATTTACAATATCGGGACAACCCGTGATGAAATCGAAGCAAGAATTGAACACGACACAGAAACCCTGAGACTGTTAAAAATGGCATCAGAAGGCAAACTTCAAAAACTTGTCAACGGAAAACCGGTCAATGTTTCATTTGAAGAAGTCTTTAACGAACGAGCTTCAGCTGTCGTAAGCGCAAACGGAGCTACCGCTGTAAAAAATAAACCTGCAACAACATTCAGTGCAGAAAAAGCAGAAAAAGTTGCAAAACAAGGTGAAAGACTTGCCGCAATGGATGTTGCAAAGGATTATATTGCACAAACCTGGGAAGAATTAGGCTCAGCACTTAATTCAAATAACGAAAAAGAACTGTCAACTGCAATCTACAGTTCTTTAAACAAAATTTCGCAAATGTCAGGTCAAAAACTTTCACTTGACGCGTTTGGCTACAAACTTCAAAACGGAGTAATCTGTGACAAAAACGGTCAACCTGTTTCATTAGGAGAACTTCAAAATCTTGCAAACCAGCTAAAACAAGGTTTGTCAGATATTTCAAAAGAACTTCTTGGAACTGAAATTCCGATGAATTCAAGCAATGATAGTGTTACAAAACTTCTTGACAAGGGTTACGAGAAGAAACTTGATGAATTCAAACAAGAATACAAAGAAGCATTCGGACAGGAATGCCCGGATGAAATGATTGATTCATACCGTACAACAATTGAAACCGGAGTAATGATTGCAAATGTCGGTGTCGCAATTGGCGCAGTAATAGCAGCACCATTTACCGGCGGCGGTTCATTAGCTGTATTTTGCGCGGCTGCCGGCTCAACCCTTGTTATGCAAGGACTTGAACAATCAACTGATGCTGACGGTTGGACAAATTCAGAATGGACATCAACAACTGCTGATGCGTGCTGGAACGGAGCACTTGCCGTTGTCGGTATGAGAGTTGGTATGGTTGCAGATAAAGCAGTTGGCGGCGGTTATAAAATTGCGGCAAACATTATTGCAAAACAAGAAAAAACAATTAAAGCACTTGCACCTAACATCTCTCCTTCCAGATTAAAAGTTGTTTCAACAATCGTTGCAAGAGCAGAAGCAACATTTGGCGAAGTTTCAAGCGATGTATTGCAAGACTTACTCCAGACTTACTGCATGGAAGGCGAATTTAACCCTGAAACATTTGCCATGAACTTAGCAATGTCATTAGCAGGTAACACAGCAGGACACGTTCACGGTGCATTCGGCGACATCCGCCATGGCAGCACACATACAAACGTTGACGCTAACCCATCAAGCGGCAAAAGCAAAATAGACAGGGCAACCGATTGGGTAAAAGATGAATTAGGCATTGGCAAAAATAAAAAGCTTTTAAATTCTGTTGATAAAACACAACAGATAGAAATCTTGTCCGGAATTAAAAATGCTGACGGAACTTCAATGTACACAGCAGATGAGATTACTAATATTGTAAACAACCTAAAAACAGATATTCCGGCAAATACATTATATTCACTGCTTGAAAACAGTGCAAAGTCTAAAGATAGTCTAAATCAATTGTTAGACAATATAGACACACCGGAAAAAGCCAGAGTTCTTAGTGTTTTAGTCGAAGCTGACAAAGTTTCAGTCAACGGTACGGAATTTAAAGCCGGCGGGAAATATAAATTAGACGCCTTTGATATTATCGATATAATGAAAACGGCGGAAACGTCTAATATCCAAGACTACACTAAATTTGTAAAAGATTTGATGGATATCGATCCTGATCAATATCTTATTACTACAAACCCGAATTTTACTATTAGAAGTTTACTTGAACAAGTCGACACCGAAGCACAAAAAGACGCCCTAATGGCGTTATTTGAAACAGCTAAAACTAAAAAACTCAAAGAAATACCTTTAGGAGAATGCAAATTTGAGAATATAAAAACCCCTGAAGATGTTGCTCTGTATAAGAAATATATTGACAAACATCTAAAAATGATTGAGAAAGACGGCAATCAAAGATTAGAATATACCGTTTTAGGAATGTTCAATTACAGATACGGAACTTTAGACACAAAACCTGAACTGGCAAAAGTTAAAAGAGAACTGCTTGAATCTTTATACCAAGGAAATAGCAGTATTGAAGAAATAGACAATATGTTATCTATAGTACGTTCTAAAACAAACGGCTTAGACGGTATAGAAAAAATCCTTGTTGATAACTCTATTGCAACTCATAATGTTCCCGTCGACGCTGAAGCTTTAGCCACAATTAAGATTGAAAACGACTATCAAAAACAAGCATTTGAAAAACTCCTTAATGCGCGTGACGGTAAAATTGAAGCATTATACACAAATGAAATGCTTGGACATATCACAGACGAAAAATCTTTAGCATATTTCAATAAACTTGTTGATGGCGGTTATGACGCACAAACAATTCTGGCTTCACTTAAAAAAGGAAGCCTTGATACTTCAGGCTTAGAAGCCCTTGACGCTAAGAAAATGCGTGGTTCTGAAAGAGTGAACCAGGCACTGGATAATCTTCCGTCTGCTGTAAAAGCTTATAAAAAGAACTTACAGTTATTTGCTCAGGCTAATCCAAAACGTTTCATGAAAATGGTTGATTCCGGATTATTTGACTTGATTGAACAGGGCAAAGTTGATAAAAGTATTCTTGAAAACGTTGACAACAATACATTCTTGTCAAACAGAACACTTAACGAAATCCGTAGAATTAAAAACAACGAACCATATGTTAAAACTCTTTCCAGCACCGCGGATATTTCAAAAGTCGCTAACGGCAATGTCGCTGAAATCAACGGCAAAATGTATGTCAACGACAACGGAAATGCTGTCGAACTAAATCTTTCTAAAGAAAAATTTGAAGAACTCTTCCCTCCGCTTGAAAGTGTTACTTTCCACCAGAGAAGTCTTGGTGACTGCTGGTTTGTTACGTCTATTGACAACTATATGGACAAACCTGCCGGAAGAGTTGCTCTATATAAATTATTTAAACAAGACGGAAATGATATCATTGTTCAGTTCCCTAACGAAACCAGAAGTATAACTTTCCCGGACGGTAAAGTTTTAGATGCACAAGGCAAACAAATTAACGGACGGTCTGCTGATGCCTCTGTCCCGGGCATTCAGATGATAGAACAAGCTTTTGCCGTTCACAGAAACGGGAAATATGATACAACTTCTATGACTACAGATATCATGGCTCATTCTGCTGATGTTCAAGGACTTATGAAAGAACTTAAAGGTGGTTGGCAGTATGAAGTAAACAATGCTATTCTTGGGCATAATGATAAACATCTTAATTCTTATATGCATATCTCCGGACGTCAAGACATGAGAGAATGTATTCAACAATTCGCTAATGATGAAAATACTCTTCTTTACTTTACTACAAAACCTAAAGGTGCCGGCTCAACAGAAAAAGCAATAGCTAAAGAATACGATTTATATTCTAATCATGCTTACGCTATAAAAGGGTATGACCCTGAAACTGATATGGTTTATATTACAAACCCGTGGCACACAGGTGTTGTTACCGAAGTCCCTATGTCAGAATTTCTAAAACACATTGACGCTGTTGGTTATTCAAAACTTGACGCACCTGCGACTGCCGGTACAGCAACAACTCATTCTACGCCGACCAAAGCAGCCGGCAAAGGTGCAACAGCAGACGCACCGGCAGCTAATTCCGGAGCTCAAACAGTTTCTGTCCTGGACGATTTAGAAACAAAATACATTCCGAAATCTACAAAATTTCCTCAGGCAACAACCGATGTTTTAAACGGACTTGCAGAAAGAATTAAAAATGGCGAAATTCCGTCACGCGAGATGCTTGATGCTGTAATTAACGATGTTTCAGCACAAACCGGCATCAGCGTGATAGATTTAAAACGTGATTATGCGCGTGCACAAAGAATTTTAAGGGATGATTGGCAAAGTCTTGATTATGCATTCAAAAAGAGCGAAGCCGAAGTTGCACAGAAGATTAGTGACGGCAAAAGCATCGCAAGATCAATTGAAGCATTCAGAGAAAAAAGAGGTCTGTTATCAGAAACAGAAGTTCAAGCAAAAGCAGACGCTGAATTAAAAGCCCGCCAGGAAGCTGAACTTAAAGCTCAACGCGAAGCTGCCCAAGAAGCTGAACGAAAAGCACAAGCAGCCGCTGCAGAACAAGCAAGATTAAGAGCTGAACAGCAAGCAAGACAAGAAATCCTTGACAGATGTTCTGATAAATTTCCGGAAGTTGCAGCAGAAAAGAGTTTCAGAGAAGCTGACACCGATATTAAACTTATGCAGCTAATGGAAAACTACGACCTTGAAATGACACCTGCAACATTTAACGACACAGAAATCTATCGCAAAATACATGAAGCCGGCATATCAAACGACGCTGATGTAGATATTGCATTTGATATGATTAAAAAACGTTTCCACTCCGATGTCATAGCACATGAAGCAAAAGTTGTTGACCTACAACGCAAATATAAATTTACAAGCAAAGATTCCATTACAAATGCTGAAACCGTTATAGCTGATTTAAAAGCAAGACATGCAGCAGGCGAAAAAATTACCGCAGACGACATTGATAACGGCATAGACAATCTTCAAGACTTTGACCACCGCGATGTTGCCAGAATGAAGGCAATGATTATGGACGACCCGGAAATTGCAAAAGCAATGCACCTCGATGTCTATAACAACCCTAAATACGCTGATTTCAAACATGGCATTCCGACTGCAATGGATATCTTAGACAGAATTAAAAAAGATGTTAAAAACGGTGAAACCCTTTCACTTGAACTTGTTCAAAGAAACATTGACCAATTTGACACAGTATTAAGAGCTAATAATTATTATGTTTCATCAGAATCACTCTGGATATTACAAGACGTATTAAGAAACGACCCTGAATTAAGCCCGTTATGCAAAGATTTTGTCGAAGACATTATCCAAGGCGGCTTTGAACCTACCATAAAGAATGCAGACGCACCGCAAGCAGGCAAAACTTCAGACTCTGCTGTTGCCCCAAAAGAATCTGCTGCACCGGAAGCTAACTACGGATACTCAGCAGTATCAGCAAACGAAATTACAACAGGTCGTATGCAAAAAGGCGTTGATTTTGTATTAAATAACGACAGATTTCCGACTTTTGAACTCCCTGGCGGCGAAATAATTGACCTGAACAGTCCTCAATACGCAAAAATGGTTCGTTCATTGCAAGAAGGACAACAGATTACTATCGGCAGAGAAGGGGATATTCCAACAAGTCGCCAAAATATGGCGGTATCAAGAAACCATCTTGCTATTTATAAAGAAAACGGGCAGTTAAAAGTTCGCGACATATCTTCTAACGGCACAAACGTAAGAGTTGACGCTTCAAACACTTCAACTGCCAAACTTGAAAACGGCACAATGCAGCAAAATCAAGCTTACACACTTGACGCAAACAAACTTCCGAAAGTAAATCTTGCAAACAGAGTAACCGTTGATTTAAGCAATTACAAAAACCAGATTAACTCTTTACAAGAAGGTCAATTCTTAACAGTCGGACGTGAAGGAGACATAAGAGTTGGTGACAGCTACGTTTCAGGTCAACACCTTATTATCTATAAAGCGGACGGACAACTTAAAATCAAAGACGTTTCAACAAACGGTACAACTGTTGAATTAAAACGCGGCGGTCTATTAAGCAGATTAAAAAATAAAGTTAATAATCTTACTACTACATCACTTACTCCGCAAGAAACAGCCGTATTGAATAAATTCAAAGGTAACAGACTGATTGCGCAAGCAATGACAGACCCTGCACAAGCAAAACAAGTTGCAAAAAGACTTGAAAAAATCCTTAACGACCCGAAAATAGTACCTGCAGAAATCAACAGTATTATCAATAAAGGCTATATGGTTGGTAACGAAGGTGTTATCAAGGGTACACTTGACCCTAACATTATGAACGACATTGCAAGACTTGCCGTTGAAGGAGATTACATAAAATCATTCAAAGGTAACACCTCACTGCAAACCGTATTTGCAAATACACCAACAGGCGAAGTTGCAAACGTAAACGGTCAATTATATGTAAATAACGGCAGGTTTATGGAACATGTAAATATGTCCGAAAAGACATTCAGAAAACTCTTCCCGCCTGTAACACGCTTTTCGACACATCAGGGCTCAATTGGAACATGTTATCTTGTTTCATCACTTGAAAGACTATACTCATCACCTTCCGGTCGAGCTCAAATCTACAGACTAATCGGCGAAGATGCCAACGGCATTTACACAAGATGCTACAATGGCGGCGGTAAAAAAGATTACTTCAGACGTTGGGACAGATTTAATAAACACATCCAAGACGAAGGCGGACTTGCAATAATTGAACAAGGTTACTGCAAAAACACAGCTCGTAGCGCACAACAATTCAACCCGCGTGAAACCCATATTATGGATCTTAATGATGGCGGCTGGTCTGAAGAAGCAATGTATGGATTAATCGGGGTAAAACCTCACGTAACCTACACCCCTCAAGACATGGTTAATTATATAAGAAATTATGCAAACAATGACAGATTTATTATTAACGCTGCAACAAAAGGCGGCAACGGATTATCGGACAGAAATGCTCTAAACCAAGAATATAACCTGTATGCCCGTCACGAATACTCAATCAAGGGTTATGACCAGGCAACAGATTGCGTACTTGTTTCTAACCCTTGGCACTCAGGTTGCATAGTAAAAATTCCTGTAACTGAATTTGTAAACTATTTTAAGGAAGTAAGCCTGTTTAGCCTTACATAAAGAAAGGTAAATAAAATGAACAAACTAATAAGTGAATACGGAGCAATACAAAGAAAAGTTAATCAGCTAATGGACGCAAACATGCCGGTTAATAAGAAATTAAGACAGCGGCAAATACAAATTTTGCAGCAGCTTGACGATGAGTTTGTAAAATCAGGAGATGAAAATATTGCGGTTTACCAGGTGCGAATACGGTACAACTCAATGTTAAAATATCTTTGCGAAGAATTAGGACTTCCGATTGACAAATACATTGCAAACCTGAAAGAATTAAGCAGCAAAATGGGTATCCCGCAGGATTAAAGTTGCATAAATCTCAAAATATGTTAGAATATAAAAAAGGTAATTTATATGGGTATAAAAATGAACAATAGCGGTAACAGTTACGCAGAAAAGTTTTTCAGACGACTTCAAGAACAAATTGAAATCGCTCAAAAAGAAAATCGACCGATTAAAGAATATGTACAAAAACAAATTGAACTTCTTGAAGGTTCGCACGATGAATTTGTTTTGACTGCAAAATCACAAGGCTATAATATGAATGACCCGCGAGTTGGTGAAATCGAGGTTCGCCAATACACAGCAATGAAACAACTGGCTGAAAAAATCGGATTGCCTGTTGAAAAATACGACAAACTAATCCACGATGTACGGGTTAGAGTTTTTGGTGAAGAGAACGCAAAACGTTTCTTTAAGGACTAATTTACAGCTTATGCAATACTAAAGCATAGATGTCATTAAATATAAGTAAAAATGCCAGAATTATAATCAGCACGAAAAATATTGTACTTAATGTGTCAATAACTTTTTCACTGACCGGTTTTCCTGTTAATTTTTCAATAATCAAAAACATCATATGCCCGCCGTCAAGTGCCGGTATTGGCAAGAAATTCAAAATAGCAAGCCAAGCGGATATTATCGCTGTCAACAAAAGTCCTGAAGGCAACCCGCCGTTTTGAATAACATCCCCGCCGATTTTAGCAACCGCAACAATCCCATGAACTTCTTCTGCCGGGATTTTTCCTGTTATAATCTGGTAAAAACCATACACTTGCAGTGCAGTCTGGTTCCAAAGATATACAGAACCCTCTTTTACAATCTGCGGTAAGGTTTTAGTTTTTATGGTAATAGGTAAAACATCAGGCATTATTCCAATCAAACCTTTTTTATCAGGATAAATCGGTTTAAGCTCTACCTTTTTGCCGTCTCTTAATACAACAATATTTAACGGTTTTAAATTATCAGAAACCGCATACGCTATATCCGCCAAAGTCGTTTGACCGTCTGCTGTATAAGAAGTTTTTCCGATAAGTTCATCACGTAATTTAACTTGTGTATCATCAAGTTTTAGCTGAGTATCTTTATAAAAAGCAACGCCTTTTAAGATATCATCATCAAGTTTTAGTGCCGGTTCTGTCAAGTTTTGCGGCAAATTAACCACCACATCTTTTTTAATAACCTCATCAGATTTAAGTCCCGGATTAAGTTTTTCAAGCTTGGAAAGATTTTCATCAAAAACTGCTTGTGCGATTTTCCCGTCATACTGAGCACTGTTTTTAGCATAAGTTGTAAGCGCGTAACCTGATTTAATATCAGACCCGTTGATTGTTAAGATTTCATCGCCTTCCCTCATCCCGCTTTGCCAAACAGAAGCATCTTTTTCAGCAACAATCTTGCCTACAAAAACTTGAGCTTGTCCCGAAGGCAATTGCCCCCAAATTCCTGCTGTTATAAAAACAAGAAGAAACGCAACAACAAGGTTTGTAAAAACACCTGCTGATATTACAATCATACGCTTCCAAACAGGATTATTAATAAATCGTTCTTTTGAATCTTTTGGCAAGTCCGAGTCTTTTTCATCATCCGGAAATGCAACGTAACCGCCTATTAAACAAGCATGAATAAGGTATTCCACATCACCGATTTTCTTGCTCCATAATGTTGGTCCGATAGGAAACCCTAAAGCAAATTTAGAGACCTTAATGCCTAATGCACGGGCGGCAAAAAAGTGTCCCATTTCATGCACAAGGATTAAAAACCCCAATAAGACTATCATTATGATAATAGACATAAATACCTCTTTCTTCTTGAAATTTTATGAGTGAAACTGTTCCAAAAATCTTACGTCATTGTTAAAGAACAGTCTAATATCATCAACCGCATATTTAAGCATAGCAAGTCTTTCAACCCCCATACCAAACGCAAAACCGGAGTAAACATCCGGATCAATACCCACGCCGCGCAAGACATTAGGGTCAACCATACCTGAACCCAAAATTTCTAACCAACCTGTACCGGAACATGTACGGCAGCCTTTGCNAACCATACCTGAACCCAAAATTTCTAACCAACCTGTACCGGAACATGTACGGCAGCCTTTGCCCTCACACATTATGCACTGAACATCAACTTCAGCAGACGGTTCTGTAAACGGGAAAAAACTGTTTCTGAAACGTGTAGGACGGCTTGCGCCAAAATAAATTCTGATAAACTCGTTCAATACACCTTTTAAATCACCGAAAGTTATGCCCTTATCAACATAAAGACCTTCAATCTGGTGGAAAAAGTTGTTTTTACGAGAGTTAATATTTTCGTTTCTGTAAACCCTGCCCGGTGCGATAATCCTAATCGGCGGCTTCTGGTTTTCCATAACATGAATTTGAGCACCTGATGTCTGGCTTCTTAATACAACATTTGAACCTGCATTAGTATAGAACGTATCCTGCATATCACGAGCCGGATGGTCTTTTGGAACATTTAACATGTCAAAATTGAAGTACTCAGTTTCAACCTCAGGCGAATCGCTAAACGGTGCAACTGAAAAACCCAAACTTTGAAATATTGAAACAATCTCGTTAGTTGTCTGTGTAAGCGGGTGAACATGACCTTTTGGAACAAATTGACCCGGTAAAGTCACATCAAGACGCTCTTTTTCAAGTTTTTTGTTAAGTTCAGCTTCATAAAATATATGGAATTTTTCTGAAATCGAACTTTCAAGTTTTTGAGTAATTTCGTTTGCCAAAGACCCAACAATACGTTTATCATCAGGTGACAAGTCTTTCAAACCCTTTTTAATCTCATTAAATTCACCCTTGCGGCTGAGATATTTTGATTTAACTTCTTCTAAATCCTTTACTGTTAATGCTTTTTCAATATCTGAAAGCGCGTCTGCATATATTTTTTCTAACTGCTGTTTCATATTATTATCCTTCTATAAGTTTAATATTTCATTATACTTCTTTTCAAACCCGATTGATGTTTTAGCTCCGTGCCCCGGGTAAACTTCGGTTTCATCAGGCAATAAAAACAATTTTTCTTTAATACTTCTTACAATTGATTTTAAATCACCGCCTGTCAAATCACATCTTCCGACACTTCCCTGGAATAATGTATCTCCTGAAAATAACTTCCCGTCGATTAAATAACACATTCCGCCTTTTGTATGCCCCGGAGTTGAAATTGCGACAATTCGAGTTTTTCCGATAAAAAATTCATCTCCGTCTTCAACAAAATGAGTAACTGGAGAAATTTTAACAGGGTTCATGCCTGCAAACATGTGCATCATAGACGGCACAAGATTAACCTGTGTAACATCAGCTTTTGAAATGTAAGTATCAACCCCAAAAACCTCCTTAAACTTATCAATACCTAAAACATGGTCAAAATGCCCATGGGTTAATAAGATATATTTAAGTTTCACGCCGGTTGACTTAACCGCGGCAATGAATTCTTCACGAACAGATGAACAGTCAATCAAGACCGCTTCGTTTGAATTGACATCGGTTATGAGGTAATTATTAGCGTCAATCGGACCTTCTACAAAAACTTTTATATCAATCAACTTTTTACAACCTCAAAAATATTCTTACAAACTGCAAAAAGTTCTTTTGTATCTTTTAGTGCAATCATATTTGGAGCATCACACAAACCCTTATCCGGCTCAGGATGAACTTCAAAGAACAACACATTAGCACCGGCAGCCATTGCAGCTTTGGCTAAAGTCGGCACAAACCGCCTGTCGCCGCCTGAACAATTACCGTTAGCTCCTGGTAATTGCACACTGTGAGTTGCATCAAATACAACCGGATAACCAAAACTTTGCATAATCGGAATTCCGCGAAAATCGACAACTAAATTGTTGTACCCGAATGACGCCCCTCTGTCTGTCAATAAAATATTATTATTTCCGGAATCTTCAACTTTTTTGACAAGACTTCCCATCTGTTCAGGTGCAAGGAATTGACCTTTTTTAATATTAACAATTTTTCCGGTTTTTGCAGCCGCAACAAGTAAATCAGTTTGCCTGCACAAAAACGCCGGTATTTGCAAAATATCAGCAACTTCAGCAGCGATTGCAGCCTGATCCGGAGTGTGAATATCAGTTACAATCGGAACCTTGTATTTTTCTTTGACAAGATTTAACATCTCCAGCCCCTTAGTAAGCCCCGGACCTCTAAAAGACGTAATAGATGTACGATTAGCCTTGTCAAAAGAAGATTTGAACACAAAATTGATGTCCAGTTCTTTAGTAACTTCTTTCAAACCCTTTGCTGTCTGCTCAAGAATTTCCTGACTTTCAATAACGCACGGACCGGCAAGAATAGTCAACTTATCCCCACCAATCTCAAAATCCCTTAATTTAATTCTCTTTATAATATCCATACGAAAATTATAAACAAAAGAAACAGGAATTACAACTATATATTAATGTCTGGAAAGTTTTGCTTTCAATCGGGCTTCTGCACGCGCAATAGCAGCCTCAGCACGCTTTGCGTCCATTCGGGCTTTTGCATTACGAAGTCTGCTTTTTGCTCGCGCTAACGCATCTTTTGCACGCGTTTCATCTATCTCGTCACCGGACTCTGCTAAAGTCGTAAGAATTAAACATTCTTCATCTTTAAACTGCAAAATTCCGCCCATTGTGGTGAACATTTTAACTTCGTCCCCCACAACAGCTCTGGTAACACCTATATCAAGCGCTGTCATTATCGGAATGTGTCCTTTTAACAAACCGAACTCGCCGTCAACGCCTTTTGTATAAACCGCGTCAACATCTTCATCAAAAACAACTCTTTCCTGTGTTATAATTTTCAGTTTCATGAATTATTCCTCAATTGTTTTTGCTTTTTCAACAGCGTCTTCGATTGTACCAACCATATAGAAAGCTTGTTCAGGTAAGTCATCATGCTTACCTTCAATAATTTCTTTGAAACCTCTTATGGTATCAGAAACTTTGACATATTTCCCTTGAATTCCGGAGAATTGCTCTGCAACAAAGAACGGTTGAGATAAGAATTTCTGAATTTTTCTTGCTCTATTTACAGTTTCTTTATCTTCCTCTGATAATTCATCCATACCCAAAATCGCAATGATATCTTGCAAATCTTTGTATTTTTGAAGAATTTCAAGAACTTTTCTTGTTACATTGTAATGCTCTTCACCAATAATATACGGGTCAAGCGCGCGGGAATTAGATTCCAACGGGTCTACAGCCGGATAAATACCAAGGGACGCAATATTTCTTGATAATACTGTTGAAGCGTCAAGGTGAGAAAACGTTGTTGCCGGAGCCGGGTCAGTCAAGTCATCTGCCGGGACATAAATTGCCTGAACAGATGTAATTGAACCGTCTTTGGTTGAAGTAATTCTTTCTTGCAGTTCACCCATTTCAGTCGCAAGTGTCGGCTGATAACCTACAGCAGACGGAACACGTCCTAAAAGTGCTGAAACCTCAGACCCTGCTTGCGTAAACCTAAAAATATTATCAATAAACAGCAGTACGTCCTGTTTTGAGTAATCTCTAAAATACTCAGCCGCCGTCAACGCTGATAAACCAACTCTCATTCTTGCTCCCGGCGGTTCATTCATTTGACCGTAGACAAGTCCTACTTTATCCAAAACTCCGCTTTGCTTAAATTCATTCCACAAGTCATTGCCTTCACGTGTTCTTTCGCCAACACCGCCAAACACAGACACACCATTATGCGCCATTGCAATATTATGGATTAATTCCTGAATTAAAACTGTTTTACCAACACCGGCACCGCCGAACAGACCGATTTTTCCGCCTTTTTGATAAGGTTGTAAAAGGTCAATAGCTTTAATACCGGTTTCCAAAATTTCAATATCAGTATTTTGGTCAACCAATTTTGGAGATTCTCTATGAATAGGCAAATAAGTATCAGCCTCAATTGCGCCTTCATTGTCAACAGGTTCGCCGACAACATTCAAAATTCTGCCTAAAATAGCTTTCCCAACAGGAATTTTTATCGGTTCGTTTGTATTAATAACTTTCATGCCGCGTTTTAAACCGTCAGTTGATGACATAGCAACGGTTCTTACACGATTAGAACCAAGCATTTGCTGAACTTCAGCAACAATTTTTGTTCCGTCTTTCCTAAAAATGTTAAGTGCTGTGTAGATATTCGGCAAGTCACCGGACGGAAATTCAACGTCGATGACCGGTCCGATAACCTTTGTAATCAGCCCTTCTGTTGCGGTTAATGCTTCCATATTCACTCCTCTTATTACAAGTCTAAATTTTTTATTCTATATATTTAATATACAACAAAAAAAATTTTTCAATAAGCAATTTTTTATTAAGACTTGCTATTAGAAGATGCAGAAACCGCCATGACTTTTTTACGTTTCTTTTTGGATTCGATCATGCTGTCAGTATTAAATCTGGTTAATTTTCTGTCTGCTTTATCGTCTGTTTCTGTATTATTAGTTATATTACTGTTAGCAGAAGCCGAACCGGCAAGAACATTCTCATCGGTTTCTTCTTCTTCTGTGTCCGGAATATTTTGCTGCTCTTGTTCAAGTTGAGTTTCTGTTTTATCAACTTCTTTTGTTGAGTTTTGAATATTTTTATCTGTTTCTTTGTATTTATTATCAGCTTGTTTATTGGCAGCAGCCGCATCTTGCGCAATTGATTTTGCGTCTGAGTTTGAAGAAATTCCATTTGCGCCGGTTGCAGCAGCGACTGCACCTGTGGTAACTTCAGTCATGCCTTGAGCAAGCGTCAGTCCGCCAAGTATCGTTAGTTTTAAACCTGCAGAGAAAGTGAACGGGCTGGACATCAAACTTGTACCCAAAGTAATTTCTTTTTGAGCTTTTAAGGAATGCAATACGCCCTGAACGCCGGTTCCAACACCTACAACAAGCGTTTTTTCAGCAACTTTTAACTGGTTTGAAAGAATTGTGTCCAAAGATGTTTTATCGGAAATCAGGTCACTTGAATTTTTTCTGAATTTTGTTAGCTGATTTTCATTGCTTGCAACGATTTTGCTTAGATTGGTATTATCGGAGTCGGCTGAAATAGTTGCTATTTCTGCTTTTACAGCCTGTTCGGCTTCGGGGGTGTCCGCATTTTCAAGTTCGGTGGTTAGGGTTTGGAGCTCTTGGGCTTCTTGTTCTTGCTGTTTTTGAACTTTTTCGGTCTCTTTTGTGATGTTTTTGACAAGTTCTTCGCTTTTTTTGGCTTCCGCAGTGACGTCTGTTGTCTGTTTATTCACGCTACGTGCGGATTGGAGCATTTCAGAAGTCACTTGATTGGTTGTTTGGGTGGCATTAACTGAGTTTTCTGATGAAAATTTCATTGATACGCTATATTCTTCTGAATTTTCGGTTTGGTCGGCAGTGGAAGAGGTTTCTTCGGCGGCAGAAGGGGTCTCTTCGGTTGCGGGGGGTTGAGTTGCTGCTGAAGGGGTTTCTTCAGTTTCTGCAGTTTGTTCGGAATTGGAAGGGGTTTCTTCGGCTGCCGGTTGAGAGGTTTCAGCGGTTTGGTCGGCAGCGGAAGAAGTTTCTTCGGTGGTAGTGGTTTGGTCGGTGGCAGAGGTAGTGGTGGAGGTTTCAGAGGTTGTCTCTGTTCCTGCGCCGGCTTCTTTAATTGATTGCTTGCTGGATTTGACGGCTGATGTTAGGCTTTTATTTGTTGAATTTGCATCAGATACCTCATCATCTGCGGTGGCGCTTGTTACCAGCCCGATTGCGCCTGTAGCAACCGCTGCAAGACCATATTTTAGTTCTTTTCTGCCGGTGTTTTGCCATTCTTTGCCTAGCTTTTCCAGTGCTACACCCTCTGTATGGGTGACCGGATCCGGAATAAGCGGTACGCCTGTTGCAACAAGCGAATTTCCTAGTGCGGTAGAAATTACACTTTTGACCAGTGTGCCGGCGCCTACAATCACTGTATCTTGTGAAATATCAGCAAGATTGTTTGAACGTTTTTTAAGTTCGGAATTTTGTTCACTCAAAGTCTTGGTTGTTTTTTGGTATTTTTTATTTGCTACTGAACTTTTGGTTGCCAATTTTTTAACTTTTGCATCAGCTTGTTCATCTTCTTCATGCAAGACTTCAATTTGAGCATTAATATTTTCTTCTTCTGCTATCTTTTCTTCAATTTTTTCATTTTGTTCATCATTTTGAGCAACAGTTTTTGTTTGGGTAGTAGTTTTTTGCTCATTAGCAAGGTTATCATCCGCGCCTTTGAGGGACGTATCATTTACCCCCGTGTCATTTACCCCCTCCTCGAGCTGCATTAGGAATTCTTCTTCCTGCTGCAAGTTTTGTTCGCGGGTTTTGACTGCTTTTGTTAATTCTTTTGTTTCTTTTTGGGATTTTTTCAGTTCTTTTTTTGCAGTTTTCTCTGTTGATGAAACCTTTGAATTGTGCGACAGAACCTCATATGCTGCCTTTGCGGTAGTTTTAGCAGAGTTTTTGGAATTTGTGTAAGAGATTTCACCGCTTACGCTGTAGCCGGTGAATTCTGATTTTTTCTCTGAGTCTTCTTTTTGTTTGTCTTCTGTTTCGTCTTGGTCTTTGTTTGCGATTTTTTCTTGTGTGCGTGTAGCAAGGCTTGTGTAATCCTGTGCAAAATTGCTTAACTCAACAGTATTATCGCTTGTTAAATCAGCGTCAATCGTATCAGAATAAGCTTCTAAATCTTTGCCGGTCTGAATTGCAATTTTTGAGATTTCATCGCCTTTAACGCCGTACAAACTATCTTGCAGTGTGCCCATATCGCTGTAGACAACGCCTCTGGTTTCGTTTGTTTCTTTATGATAAGTCTTTTCCAATTGGCTTAAATCTTCACCTGCTTTTACGGTTTCTTGTCCAAGTGTGATATTTTCGGCATTTTTAACTTCTATTAAGTCCATAGACTCAAGAAAGGCATCTAAATCAGCACTGTTTGCCTGAAGTTCTTTCATAAGCCTTCCGTCTGTGGCATCGAGAATTTTTGAAAGGTGGTTATAACGAATTCTTTCAACAAAAGACAAATGACCGCCCTGTTTTTTCTTATCATCGAGCTCTTTCCACTCTTTGGTTTGTTCGGAAATCTTTTCCATGGAGTCTTTGTAATTGTCTTCTTTTTGTTTTTTAATTTTGTTTGCTGCTCTAACTTTTGTCCTGTGTTCTTCGTACTGAACTTCGATTTGTTCTTGTGCTTTTTCAGATTTAGTAATATATTGTTTTGCTTTTTTTTGGAGAGAGTTTAAGTCCGTATCGTCCTTAACCTGTTCAGTCGAAGTATTATCATCGGTTGAGGCGTCTTCTGAGACCATAACATAGTCTGTGACATCAGCAGATTGCTGAGCGTGTGCCCACCTGCGGACTTCTTCGGGAATTTCATAACCGCTGTTTTCCATCTCAATAATTTCTTCATAAGAGTATCCAGCCCATTGAGAGTCCTTAATAATACAATCAGCAATACTGTCTTTATAAATCTGTTTGCTGCGTCCGGTATTTTGTTGGATTTTTATACTTTTTGCATAATCAAGATAAAATGCATCAGAAAAATTCTTACTTTGACTTAAATTTTTTGCTTTTAACTGTTTTGCTAACTCTACAACTTCATCAGTATATTTATCAGCCAGTGCAGCATCAAGTGTTACGCTGCTTGTGTCGTAATATTCGTTCATTTTAAGCTTAAAAATGTATGGATCTTTTATCGACATATTACCTTAATCCTATTTGTATACACATGTTTTGTCGGAATTTTTCAGAAAAACTTTAGGTAATACGGAAAAATTCAGGATAAAATTTACAAAAAGTTACACATAAAAAAAAAGCCGGCATAAATGCCGGCTCTTCTTCTAATAACATCTAATGGCTAAGGCTTTTCAATGTTATTTTTGTTTTTGGGAGTTCCGGGGTTTTGTTTACAGTGGCGGCAGAACTATCTTTGCCTAAAGCAAATCTAAATCCTGCTTGCAAACCAACACCGTTTCTTCCGCCGTTAGTAAAGTAGCATTGGAAGAAGCCTGTAATTCTTTCACCCCAAGTCTTTCTTACACCTACTCCGTATTTTACGTAAGGTTTAACGCTTAAATCAGGTAGTGAAACATTGTTGGCACTGAAATTGGTTTTGTCCATAATATTCCAAACCATGCTTACACCTAAATATGGCTGCCAGCCGTTTTTCAGGTTACCGATGAATTTCAATCCCGGTTCAATTTGAATAGCGTTCAACGGGTCAGAGTTGATGTGAACGCCTGCTGAATTTGTATAATCAAATGTATTGACAAATGAATATGACATTAAGAAACTTGGCTGGACAATGAATTTACCGTCTGCAAGTTCAATGTTGTAACCGGTTTTAGAAGCGATACCAGCCATTAACATTGAGAAATTATCAGTTCCGTAGTAAGTGCTTGCTTCACCAGCGTTAGCCCCGGCGTTAATTGTTAAACCTGTAAAGAAATTACCTTTATAAGCCATACCGACAAGCCCTAAAGTACCGCCGTTTTGGTAAATACCAATTCCGTCATAAGCCTGGTGGGAACCGTTATAGCCAACGTAAACACCGTACATACCGTCCCAACCGTGACCAAGGTCGTACATTTCGCTTTCACCGCCAAAGAATGAACCGTAAGCAACGTTTGATACTTTTGGTCCGCCTTTTAATCGAACGCTTTCAAATGTACCGTAAGGTCTTAACCATAGAGATTTATTGTCATAAGCTCCTGCAACGTATTTTTGAACACCTTCGCTAATTGCATATCTATTGCGCATTTTTAAGACATTACGTTGTTTTTCAGTCATTAACATGTACATATCCATATTACGGAAAGCTTCATCATAAGAATTTAATTGAGTTAAATACCCGCCAAGCTGAGCAGCAACAGGAGAAGCCATTACAGAAGGGTTAAAATCTTTATAACCGTTGCCTGTAGGAGCATAAGTCAACATGCCGGCTTCGCTGAGACCGCCTTGTAAGTATCTGATTGGTGTTAATATAGTTTGAGTTTCAGATACCAAAGCTTGTGAAATAACCATTTGAGAAGGGTCAATTCCCAAAGCTTCTGCCAGGTTTATTGAAACACTGTTAGCTGTAGTCGTACCAAGAGGGTTAATATCTGTGATAGTAACTGAGCCTTTTACATTTGCATTTGCAAAATTATCAGCTTTACCGTTTCCGATATTAACATCTACCGCAAGATTGGTATTGTCCGCCAAAGTAATGTTGCTGCCAAAACTTCCGATTGTGCTGTCGATTGTATTCAAAGTCGTTCCGCTTGCCATATTCAAGGTTGAATTATTCAGTGCACTTCCTTGCGCTAAGTGGAATGTACCGTTTTGAACATCAATTGCTGCATTTGTGATTGCGGAATTGAGTACCAAAGAACCGGTATCACCGTTTGAGTTTACAAGCATGTTATAGCCGTCTGAACTGCCGGAAATACCGCTTGCTACAGTAATTGATTTACCATCAGCTGCATTCATGCTAAGTGTTGAATCGGCAGAGTTCATATAAATATCGTTACCGTCCGAAGCTTTATTGCCGCTAAATACAACATCTTTACTGCTTGCTGCAACAGCCAGGTCTCCGTTACTAAATATAGCACCACCGTTTCCTGCAGCTTCATTATTAGTAAAGCTTGTATCTGTTATTGATACAGATGCCAGATTANCGTTTCCTGCAGCTTCATTATTAGTAAAGCTTGTATCTGTTATTGATACAGATGCCAGATTACCAGCCTTGTCTTCAAGTTCATTATAAATAGCACCACCGTTTGCACCGGATTTATTACCGTCAAAAGTTGAGTTAATTATAGAAACAGTATCCGGATTAGTTTCGCTATTATAAAAAGAGTTATAGAAAGCTCCGCCATTACCGCTTGCAGTATTATTAGTAAATACAGCGCCGTCAATATCAAGTTTTGCACCGGAGTTATCAGCTTGTGTATAATCTCTTGTAGCAATAGCACCGCCAACTCCGGCAGAAGAGTTACCATCAAACACTACATCTTTAAGAGTTGTTATAGATTGTGCACCTAAAAATAATGCACCGCCACCGTCATCATCTGCTGCTGTAGCATTATTGTTTACAAAAGATGTATTTGATATCGTCATTCCGCCTTTAGAGAAATTACCTATTGCACCGGCTCCCAAAGCTTCATTATCCCGGAATAAACTATCTGATATATTAATTGCAGCATCACAAACTTTAGTATATATTGCACCGCCATAATCTGCATTGTTGCCGATAAATTCAGAACCGTTTATATTCACATCTCCCTTAGCAGAAATAAATATACCGCCTCCAATGTAAGCTTCATTGTTAGTGAATTCTGCATTATTAACATTTAACTCATAGTTTGAGTTTTGATAAATTGCACCGCCATACTCGCTTGCGATATTTGAGTCAAACTTAGCACCGTCATTTAAAGTAAGCATTCCGCTATTTGCAATGGCACCGCCATCTTTAGCTTCGTTATTAGTAAATTCTGCATTATTGCCGAATGTAACAGTTGAGTAAGCAGCAACAGATAATGCGCCTCCTAATTTTTCGGCGCTATTCCCGTCAAAGGTTACACCATTACCAAATTCAACATTGACAGGACGAGCCTTAGTAGCAACAGTTGCCACAGCTCCACCGTTAGCGTAGGCTGAATTATTTATAAATGAAACATTATCACCTACTGTCAATTCTGAATACCGTAACATTATCGCCCCGCCGGAACTTTTTTCTGATTGGTTTCCGGTAAAAGATACATTATTTCCGATTGTAGTTTTGCCTTCGGTATATACGGCACCGCCCATCATATATGACTTGTTATTTTCAAAACTTGAGTTTTCAACAATATTTAATACGGCATCTTTTAGATTATAAATAGCGCCGCCTGATGAGCCTGCACTGTTACTGTCAAATTGACCGGAAGCAGTCAAAGATCCGGTATTGTAAATTGCACCGCCGTTTTTTGTTGCAGAGTTGTTTGTCATGGTAACATTTTCAAACACACTGCCAGTGGAACCTTCAGACTTAGGGTTGCCAAAATCAACAGACACAGCACCGCCGTTACGACCTGCGGTGTTTCCGTCAAAAGTGGTGTTTGATATACTTATATCAATAAAAGTTGCGACCCCCCCCCCGTCTTTTAAAGCTTCATTGCCTGTGAAGGTTGAATTTGAGATAGTTAGGGAATTGCTGCCGTTATTTTTTGAGTCGTTTCTGACCGCGATTGCGCCGCCTACTGTATTAGAGGTATTTTTGTTGAAAGTTGAATTGTTGATAGCTACATCCGCAGCACTTCCGACAAACACTGCTCCGCCGCCGCCGTCATCTGCTGTTGTGTATTTATCATTATAATTTGTTGATTCGTTTTTGTTACCTTCAAAATACACACCATCTATAGTTGTCTTACCGCCAGCCCAAATCGCTCCGCCTTCATATGCAGTCGTATTATTTGTAAATTTACCGCCGGTAACTGTTAAGGTGCTGCCTGTTCTAAACTGTGATATAGCACCGCCATTATAACTACTATAGTTACTGTCAAAATTTGTATTAGAAATTTGTGTAAAAGACGATGCAGAATCAATAACCAGTGCGCCGCCGTCTCCGCCGCCTTCTGCTCTATTATTGGTAAACACAGAATCTTTGATTACGCTGTCAATAGCATTATTTATAGCACCGCCTTCACCATTTGTTACGTAGCCGTCATAAGTCTTATTAATAACTTCTGCCACATCAAATTCATGTGTTGCCGCATTTGTCATGCCTGCATTCAAAGACAGCATGCTGCATAACATTAATGCTGCTAATAATCTTCTCTTTTTCATAGTTTCCCTCACTATTTTCTTAATTTCCAAAAATGAAAGGTGAATATCCCTCTGTCAGACAATATTTTCCCTTCTGAACATATATAAATATATAAATAACATAATTTACTCATGGTAAATTAAGTTATTTTCCTAAAGTTTACCACAAACATACAAAAAAATACAAAAAGTGATAATTACGACTACAAATAACTTAACAAATATTGCCGCAAATATCGTGTTTGCTTTTAGATTTTTATTTAAAAATAATAATTAGAGGTGCTATGGACAACACTAAATTCGGTCAAAGACTTAGGGATTTAAGAAAATCAAAAGGATACACTCAACAAGCCTTAGCAGAAAAAGCTGAGATTGATGAAAAACATTTATCACGTGTTGAAAACGGCAAGTATTTCCCTTCGTTTGCTACGCTAAATAAATTATTAAATGCTTTAGGTGTAACAATCGAAGACGTCGGAATAGCATTGGAACAATCTGAGGTTAAACAAAATCACCTCTATTCAAAAGCCTTACAAATACTTAATTCCGCAAAAAACGATGACGAGTTGTCATGCTATCTCGAAGCAATTAAAGTTATCCAAAAAGCTTTGAGACACGATAGTTAAAGTTTATTATTTTTATTTTGTCCTATGGTTATACCATTTTTCTATTATTCGATTGAAAAATTTTTCTTAAAGTTGTATAATATTTAAGTCAAATTATAGATAAAAGAAGGTAGAGGACAAAAAGATGAAACTTCACATGCAGATACTAATCGCGTTAGGACTTGGTATTAAACGCAACTGGCATATATTTTTCGGTATAATAGCAGGTATATTGGTAGGAATTTTTCTGCATTCTCATCAAAATGTCTTAGTCGACAATATTCTAACCTTCATCGGGCAAGTATTTATAAGACTTATTCAAATGGTAGTTATTCCGCTCGTAGTTTCCGCTATTATCATCGGGATTACCAGTGTCGGAGACAACAAGCAGCTTGGCAAATTCGGCTCAAAAATGATTTTGTTCTACGGAATTTTGACAACAATTGCCGTAACCATAGGCTCTGCACTGGCTTTACTTGTTAAACCGGGTGCAGGTGCTGCTCATTATATTTCCGCAAACATAGCCTCCGATGTTCAAGCCTCTGTTTCAACCGCTATGCAAGAACAACAAGGAAATATCTTAAACCTGTTTTTAGGATTTATTCCAAGCAACCCGTTTGAAGCTGTAGCTTCAGGAAATATGGTTCCGATAATTTTATTCGTACTGCTGTTTGCGCTTGCGCTGGCAAGAGTTGGCGATGTAAACAGACCAATCGTCTCCTTCTTTGAATCTGTTTTTGCCGCAACTATGAAAATTACGGACTGGATTATGCTCTTTGCCGCACCCGGTGTATTCGCACTTACGGCAAGTGCTGTTTCAAGTTTCGGCGGCGGAATTTTTGCAGCGATTTCAAAATACTTACTAGTTTTGCTTGCAGGGTTTGCTATCCAGATGTTTATCGTCTATCCGTTATTTTTAAGATGTTTTTCAAAAGTTTCTTTCATAATGCTGTTCTCAGCAATTGCTGAAGCAATGATGGTTGCATTCGGTACCGCAAGTTCATCCGCTACACTTCCGCTTACTATTGCCTGCTGTGAAAAACGCGGAATTTCTCATAAAATCTCAAGTTTTGTACTTCCGCTTGGAGCGACACTTAACTTCGACGGTACTGCCTTATTACAAACAGTTGCCGTAATCTTCTTGGCACAAGCTTACGGTGTGCCGCTTGATTTATTCTTGATTGTACAGATTGCAATCCTTGCAATTGTGGCTTCAAGCACCTGTGCAGGTATCCCTGGCGGCGGTCTGATTACAATAGCGCTTATCCTCAACGGAATGGGGCTAAGTCCTGAACAACTGGTTGCAGGTTTTGCCTTCCTGTTCACCATCGAAAGACTTACTGATATGTTCAGAACAACACTTAACGTAGCCTCTGACGCCGTCGTCGCCGCAACAATTGCAGACAACGAAAACGAAATTAACTACGACTTACTAAACAATCCGGCTGCGTACGAAGAAATCGCCTAACGGGGTTATATGGACAATTTAACCGATAAACTCGCATCAACTCATTTAGGCAAAAAAAGTTCCGGTGATACCACTTATAATCCGTCTCTTTTGGTTGCTGTTCCGCGTGATGAAAACCGGCAGCGCTACGGAATTACAAAAGAAAATTTGCCGTTTGTCGGCTGTGATGTTTGGCATGCCTATGAGTTTTCGGCACTTACAGAAAACGGGGTTCCCGTTACTCGAGTGTTAAAACTTAAATACAATTGCGACAACGACTACATTGTCGAATCAAAGTCGCTAAAATTGTACCTGAATTCATTTAACATGACCAAAATCGGCAAAAACATTAAAGACTGTCTCGATAAGTGCCAACAAACCATAGAAAAAGATTTAAGCGAAAAACTTCAAACCTCAGTCAAAGTTAAATTTTTAAACAACAACGCTCCTCGTGTTGAAATATTTAAAGAATTCAAAAACATAATGGATTTTGTTGAGGAAAACAACTTAACCCCTGCAAACTTCAAGGAAGCTCCGGAAGTACTGCAAACACACAATACAGACACAAACAACAGTTACTGTCTAATGTTTGATTCCTTACGCTCAAATTGCAGAGTAACCCACCAGCCGGATTTTGGAGATGTGTTCATTTATTATAATTCTGCAAAACAAATTGATGAAGCAAGTCTTGTAAAATACCTCGTTTCGTTTCGCTCAGAATATCATTTTCATGAAGAATGTTGTGAAATGATTTTCAAACGCCTCTACGATATTCTGAGCCCCGCAGATAAACTTATGGTCTGTGCGCTTTACACGCGCCGCGGCGGAATTGATATTACGCCAATCAGGTGGAGTAAAAATTTTACCCCAACAGATGTTGACAAATTAACAGACCTGTCAACATTTGCCCGAAACGGGATTAAACAATAATTATTTTATATATTTAACTAAAGTTTTAAAATAATCACTATTTTCTTTAGCTTTTTGAGCACATGATATGCCATTGTATTCATCATTTGAAGTAGGACTACAATAGACATTATGATCTGTATATGCAGTATTTTTATCACCCATAGTTCTTAACTCACCATCTAAAAATTGAAACACAAACACATCATATCCAAGCCTATTCGGTAATCTGTCACATCCGTTCAAATCAACAAAAATCCATGTTCTATAATAAGCTGGCGATTCCATTATAAATAGTGTTCCGTCAAGCAAAGCGATTTGTCCATCGTCAAATAAACTACTTGCAAGATTAACTTTGCCCGTCATATTTTTATAAGGGATTTCAGGATTGGAGTAAGCGTAACAAGGATATTTTAAATTTGTACGAAAGCATAATTTTGCAGGTTTAAGATACCTTGCCAAAACTTCATAATAAAGAATTCCTGTATTTGAACCGTAATCAGTCGGGTCAAGTGACACATCGTCTACTTCCATTTGTTTAAAAGCCTGTTGAAGTGTCGAATACGCTTTTAAAAACTGAGCGTGAAGTTGATGAGCTTTGTACGTAGTAATAAGTCCTGGTATTGTTATTGCGGCAACAACACCTATAATACCTAGTGTAATCAGAACTTCTGCAAGTGTAAACGCGCAAAACCCTTTACTGGAGAGCTTTAACGGTGCCCCCCCCCCCGTTTTTCTTACTATAATTGAATTTCAGCATACTATTCTCTCCTTTTCATATATGAAGTATAACATTTTATTGTTGGATTGTAAAGTTATTCATGATATTTTATTTATATGAATAAAAGGGAATTCGGAAATAATGGTGAAGATTTAGCCTGCGAATACCTGTTAAAAAACGGGTATGAGATTTTGGAACGGAATAAACATTATTCAAAATTTTGTGAAATCGACATTATTGCAAAACATAAAAACAAAACTGTTTTTGTTGAAGTTAAAACCAGAAAAACAGACGCTTACGGAACACCATTTGAAGCAATTACAAAAACAAAATATAAGAATATAATAACCGGTGTACTGTCTTACGCCAAGGAAAATAAAATCAAAGACTTTCAAATTGATGTGATAGGCATTACGTTGTATCCACAAATAAGAATTCAACATCTGAAAAATATTTCTTTATAATTTAAGGCGCCACGGTTGCAAGTCAAAACCCAAATTATGCTGAAATACTAAAAACGGGGAATTGACCCCGTTTTTTTATTTTAAAATTCAAATTGATATTCTGACATTTCCTCGTATTTTTCAACACTCACCGTGTTAGGAGCCTGAGCTTCCGGCTGTAAACCACGGGCTAAAAGTTTTGGCTGCATTTTAACAAGTTTTTCGTTTGCAAGCGCGATATCACGGTCTTTTTGAAGTGCAATAAGCGAAATTGTTGTCTCATTTGGCGACCCGCCTTCGTTTACGGCTTCTTGTACCGCATAACTTGCCCAATCGTCAGGTAACTCATCTATTGTCATATAATCCCTGTCCGTTCCTATACGTTTATCAATCTCGTTTTCTAAAATATTTTGTACATATTCTTTCTGAGATTCAAAATGGTTAGGCACAACAATCTTGTCCCCGATAACTTCCTCAGGGTCACGACCTTCATATTTTTTAAACAGTCTTGCAGCCTCTTGAAGATGTCCTATTTCCATTGCTAAAAACTCTTCCCAAACAGGTTTCATCATCTCATCCACCTCATCTTTATAGCAGGTGTGGTAGTTACAAACTTCTGTAAATTCATGAAGCAGAAGTTTTTCATACAACGACTCAGTTGGGTCTGCCAGAGATTCATACATATTAACGTGTTCTTCTTCAACGTCTTTTATTTCAGCAAATGTACATCTTAAAGTTTCGTTTCCGTATTGCATACCGTGCTCAGCATAATAGTTATGAGTTTGCTGCTCTGCTGCAACAAGCGTCATAATATTAACTTTGGTTTGCGGAGCTGCTGTCTCCTTATCATAAGGCTTTCTAAGTCTTAAAATGTTGCAGTTGTGATGATTTTGGGTTGGACGGCTAAGCACAATATCTGTTTGTGCCTGAACGATTTCATTAGGATTAATCCCGTGAATCATATATGCCCATTGACTGTATCTGTATAAATGGTCAAAATCTTCTAATAAACCAAAATTAAACGTTTCCTTAACATACTCATCAGGTTCGTTTTGAGCAAGCCAAGCAGTTAAATCAACCGCAACTTGTTCATAACCCAAAGTTGTTTCCAGCACAGACTGGTCAGCCGGAGACATCCAATTTACGGTTGTCTGCTGTGCGTCTTCAAATTTCTTGGTCATTGCAAGAAATTCTTTTGTATCAGCATCATCACAAAAACGAGAAAAAGCATGTTTAAAATTCCATGCCTCAACCTCAATTCCGTTCATTAATATCTGCCGGGTTCTGCTATAACAATCAACTTCATATTTATTAAACTTTCTTTTTGCAATATCATGCCAGGTTCTTAGCTGTTTATCAAGTGCAATACCTTTTTCTTTTAACGGATTAAATGTCATAACAACTCCTTTCTTTGAGTAACACAACAATTTACACCCAAAGAAAGTTTTTTTAATCAGTTAGCAAGGTTAAGCATTTAAGCTATTTTTGCATTGACAGTTCTTTTTTCCACGTAATATAAAAATAAACAGTGAGGACTAAGTAAACCGTCCACATCAAAATCGTCGCAAAGCAATTTGAACCTAGCATATACGCCCTTATCCACATAATTACGGATAAAAAATTCACCACAAACCAAATATGCCACTGCTCAATACATCTTTTCACAGTCAAAATAAGCCCAATAACAGAAAATACAGAAGTCACAGCATCAATTGCCGGACTTTGGTCATTAAAATACTTCAAAATAAAATACAAAATCAAAGACAAAATTATTGCAGCCGCAGCAGTTAAAATTCTGTATTTTACAGGAAGTTTTGTTTTAACAATCTCCCCTGATTCCGGTTTCAAATGCTTTCGCCACCTAAAAATCCCAAAAACCTGCATCGGGAAATAATAACACATATAAAGACACAAGTTTCCATACAACGCATTCTTAAACGAAATATAACTGTAACAAAAAGTTCCCAAAAGTCCAAAAAAATAACAAGAAATCTTACCCTTGCCAGCCAAAATTGAATAAGAAACACCGCAAATTGCAGAAACTAAAGCAATCTTACTATCATTTAAAAATATAGATATCGCAATAATTAACAAAACAGTTAAAGGAAAAAGTACCCTTTCAACATTTCCCCAACCGTCTAATTCTTTTTTTACAAATTCCGCTAATTTCACATATTTATTCTAGCATAAAAAGAAACACTGTAACATTTTAGGTGATTAATATAGCAAATACAGCTATAAATGGTTAAACAATATAAAATCCCCCTAGCCCCTATTTGTGAGAGGGTAGAATTTCTTAATGAGCGTTAGCGAATTTAGAAATTCGGGTGAATAGGGTGGATTCCACCCCCGTTGCTTACAACTGTCTCAAGGTTCCCATATTGGTTGTACTTGTCATATTCTGTAGTCTCGCCATAAAGGGAGAGAAAGAAGTTTCGCGCATCTCGAGGGACATATCCCTCTCCCCCTTGGGGCAGAGGGTAGAATTTCAACTTGAG
>MOYD01000063.1:46008-46553 GCA_001899395.1 Candidatus Gastranaerophilales bacterium Zag_111
TCTTTCTTTATCGGTGCACCTTCTTTGCCCAAGCTCCAACGGAAACCTGCTGTCAAGGATATCCCGTTTCTCCCGCCGTTTTGTACCATTGCCTGTCCAAATGCCATGTATTTGTCTTTAAACCGCTTCTGGACACCTACTCCATATTGTACATACGGTTTTATACTCATCTCCGGTAACTTTACATCATTTGCTGTTACTTTTGATTTATCTAACAGGTTCCATACCATATTTACTCCTATGTATGGCTGCCAACCACCTTTGAAGTTCCCAATTAACTTTACTCCAGGAGATAACTGTATTGCATTCAACGGGTCACTCTTTACTTTTACTCCCGCTGAGTTTGTATAATCAAATGTATTAACAAATGTATAACTCATTAATAAGCTTGGCTGGAGTATGTATCTGCCTTCTTTAAACTCAAAGTTATAACCTGTTTTGTTACCGATACCGGCTAATAACATTGTTGAGTTTTCATGTCCATACATGTTATCTGTACTTGATACCATAGCACCTGCACTTAACGTTGTTGCGTTAAAGAAGTT
>MOYD01000063.1:46608-46787 GCA_001899395.1 Candidatus Gastranaerophilales bacterium Zag_111
TTACTAACTTTAGGACCGTTTTTTAGAGGAACATTTTCAAAGCTTGCATAAGGTTTAACCCATATGCTAGATGAATTTTGGTTATTAAACAGCGGAGAGAATGTTCCAACATCTGTAGCATCACCTGTTGGAGAGAGGGCGTATTTGTTTGAGTTCTTCATGGATATACGTTCAAGATA
>MOYD01000063.1:47052-155443 GCA_001899395.1 Candidatus Gastranaerophilales bacterium Zag_111
TGATAATAGGTTCATTCCGGAGACTATCAGATTTCCTTGATGTTCTCCGTAGCCGTTTGTTGCTGTAAATCTATCCATTTCTGCGTTTGCTAGGTCTACATCTGCTATCATTTTGGTGTCACCGGCTATTGTTAATTTGTTCAAACTTGATACACCAGTTTGATTATTAATCATATTAAAAGTTCCGCTGTTTAGTTTCAAATTGTTTCCATCAAGAACATTGTCACGTACACCCAAATGCAATTGAGTATTAGATAAGCTAATATCAGCTGCTGGTGGAGTTAGTGTTGTAGAGTTGTATGTATTTAGTTCTGCTTCAACGTCATTATTCAGATAAACTGTGCCGCTTGCATCTCCATCAATATTGAGTTTGTAGTTGGACAAATCAGCCTTATGAAAAGACAGCTTATATTGACTATCAGAAGTTCCAATTTCATTATTCTCAGTATCTAATCTATGCCATTTGTAATCGCTGCGGCTATAATATTCTCTTACCAACTCATTACCGTCAGCATCATAATAGTAGTAGTATACAGTTCCAAGTATACTATCATATGACTCACTTACACTCCCAAGTTCATTATTATTACTATCAAAATAATGACCTGATTTATATATCAAAGCAGAATCTCCGGAAATCTTGTCATTCATTATGATGCTACCGTTATTCGTTGCAATTAAGGATATTGAAGCTGGTGCAACATCAGAAGAACTACTAGCTACATAGATTGCAATTTCATTGTTGCGTTTTTCGTCAATCCAATAGTCTCTACTATAGTTACCTTCAAATACTGAAGTATAGCCATCTTTTGCTATAATATTCAAATCTTGTGTTGTATATATTGCACCGGCAGCCCCAGTATGTGTATAGTTATTATAAAAAGAAGAATTTATTATACCGTCAGTGATATTTCCTCTGTTATCTATAGCTCCGCCATCACCTTCCCATGAACCGTTATTATCAAATTCTCCAGATATATATCCAATTGTCCCAGTATTGGATATTGCACCGTAATAGGTATCGTACGCAGAGGACATATTGCCAATAATAGCATCAATATTACCCATATTATCAATTTGAGCCTTAACAAAATCTCCTTTTATTGTTCCAATTTTACCGCTATTAATTATATCTGAATTTATAAAATCACCAGTAATATCACCAATTTTGCCGTCGTTATTAATAGCGAACCTGGGGTTATCATTAATAAAATTACCTGTGATGTTACCTATTTCACCTTCATTATAAATTATTCCATAAGAATAATAGGTGTCATTATTAACAAAATTACCTGTGATATTGCCTATTTCACCTTCATTATAAATTGCTGCACCACTACCAGAATTGCCAATGAAATTACCTGTAATGTTACCTATTTTCCCATATTCATCGTTTGCAATAGCTCCGCCAAACCAGGCACTATTACCAATAAAATCGCCTGTAATATCACCAATTGTGCCGCCTTTATCTGCTGTCCACGTATTACTTCCAAAACCATTAGATATAGCCCCTCCATAACCATATTTTGCATAGTTTCCAATAAAGTCACCGGTAATATTACCGATAATGCCTTTTTCTGTGTTTGTTCTGCTGTTATGAATTGCTCCACCATAGGAGCTATTACCCTGTGCGTAATTGCCGATAAAATCACCTGTGATATTACCTATTACAGCGTCTTTATTTTGGATAGCCCCGCCAAATACGTTATATTGGTCTGATTTTACATAGTTGCCGATAAAGTTACCATTAATATCTCCAATCTGTACAGTGTAATTAGAACCGTCACCGGCGTTATTAAATATAGCACCACCTCCGCCATGGTGCCCGAAATCGCCTACGGTTTCTTCAATATAGTTTCCGATAAAATCGCCAGTAATATTGCCGATTATTGCATGACCATCTTCATCTGCTGTTGTATATTGTACATAATTATAAATAGCTCCGCCGGCAGAGGTTCCGTGGTTGCCTATAAAGTAACCGTTAATGTCTCCGATTTCAGATACGTTCATTGAACGTATAGCTGCACCATATTGAGCATTATTGCCAACAAAGTTTGCATTAATTTGCCCTACTTTAAACTGATTTGAACTTGTTCCCCAGCCGTCAATTACACTATTCCCGGGTTCTCCTGTTCCTTGATTGATATAATCGCCTGTTACATTGCTTTGTCCATTCGGTCTCCATTGTGTGCTTGAATTCTTATGATGTATTGTCAACTCAGCAGATGTTACATCAGTCTCAACAAGATTACCATCTGACCATTTGTAATATAGGGTATTGTCACCTGTTCCGTATTCGTTTTTTTTGTATTCCTTTGTGTAATAATGCGGAACGATTTCTTTTTCCTGAACAACTTTGTACTCAACTCCAGCAACAGGTGTGTCTACAGGCTCTCCGGTAGAAAGGTCATAATAACGTGTTACATCTTTTACTTCGTATTTAGTTATGGTGTTACTGTCTTCTGTTTCAACTTCTCTAAGACTATATGCGCTTTCATGCTCTCCTAGATAATCCAGTGTTGGTGTGTCAAGAGGTTTGTTGCTTAAATCTATTTGTGTTTCTGTTGCAAGCGCCGGAGCACCAAGTGCAATACATCCCGCAAAGATTGCTGAACTTAGTACCTTTGTTGTTAATCCATTCATCTTTCTTGTTTTCATTAGCATATATCCTCATATTTAGTACATCATTTTACATAAAGTGATGTATTGGATAAAAGCCAGAAACCACAAGCGTTTCAAACCGGATGAAGTGGCGGAATTAAAAATAAACACACTAATAAGTTCCCAAAATACGCACATACTCGTTGTTTCAATTATATGTCACATTTTATGTATTTTGATGTATTTGACAAATATTTCAACCTTCTGTCACTGATTTTTTATCGGCAACAGGGTGGTAAATCTTTAGGGTTTTTAGGGTTGTGTTTACAAAGTTTTACAATTTGAATATGACTATGTATTAATATTATAACACTGTTTATTTAACTTCGCAAGTGTTTAATTAGTGTGACATGAAAAATTTGTTATGTTACTATACAAATATGGATAAAACATTTATTATAAATACGCATTCTCACGTTAATATGTTAAAAAATACAAATATCGACGATGCAATCAGCGCGGCTCAAAATGAAAATATTGTTACAATTGTGCCCTCCAGCACAGCAGATGATATTTTTGAAGTTAGCGGGTTCATAAATAAATATGACGATGTTTACGGTTATGTTGGGGTTTTCCCGGAAGAAGCCAAGACTTTTACAGACAAAACTCTTTTGGATATGGAAAATTTAATCCGTTCAAATAAAAAAATAATCGGTATTGGCGAAATCGGGCTGGATTACTATTGGGACAAGTCGTTTAAAGAATTACAAAAAGAGGTTTTTATTAAACAGATTGAATTTGCAAACCAGATTAACATGCCTTTGAATATTCACTGCCGCGATGCGTATTTGGATACGCTTGAGATTTTAAAGAAATATAACAAGAATTCTACGGCAATTTTGCACTGTTTTTCCGGAAGTCTTGAGTTTGCAATGGAATGTATTAAAGAAGGTATATTCATTGCGCTTGGCGGTGTGGTTACATTTAAAAATGCGCTTAAAGCAAAGGAAGTTGCTGCAAATATTCCGCTCGAATACCTATTATTAGAAACTGATGACCCGTATCTGGCGCCTGTTCCGTTTAGAGGTAAGGAAAATCAGCCGGTGTATGTGAAATATGTTGCCGAAGAAATTGCTTCTCTTCGCGGGTGTTCGGTTGAAGAAATTGCCAATGCAACAACGCAAAATGCAGAAAGGATTTTTAATTTCAATGCAGAATAAACAGCGACTTGACAAATATTTAACTGATTTAGGTTACTTTGACACAAAAAGTAAGGCTGCTGCTGCAATCCTTGCAGGACACGTCAAAATTAATGATGAATACATAACTAAATCAGGCTTTCAAATAAATCCTGCAAAAGAATATGATATTCAAGTCAAGTCAATGCCTTATGTTTCTCGCGGCGGATTTAAGTTGAAAAAAGCGCTTGATACTTTTCCTGTTAATATTCAAGACAGAATTTGTTTTGATGCGGGTGCTTCAACCGGCGGTTTTACTGATTGTCTTTTACAAAACGGGGCAAAATTTGCTTACGCTGCTGATGTTGGGTATGGACAATTAGACTGGAAAATCCGCTCAGACAACAGGGTTAAAACTATTGAGAAAACTAATCTGCGTATTTGCAAGTTTGAAGACATCTATGCTCAAGGCGAACCGGTTGCAGACTTGTTAGTTAGTGATTTATCATTCATTTCGCTTACAAAAGTTTTAGAAAATCTAAAAAAACTTTTATCCCCTGATTTTCATGAAATGATATGTCTTATAAAACCTCAGTTTGAGACCGGAAAAGAAAATGTCGAAAAAGGCGGGGTGGTTAGGAGTAAAAAAGTTCATTGTGAAGTTATATCCAATGTGATTGAATTTGCCAAAAGCATTGGGTATTCAATTAAGGGTTTGACTTATTCATCAATAAAAGGTCCTTCGGGTAACATCGAATACCTAGTTTGGCTTTCGACATCAGAACCTTGCATTGTTTATGACATAGAAAGCATTGTCGAAGAAGCTTTTAATGTTTTGGATTGATAAATGTTTCGTTTATTTAAGGTTCACACTTTGTAATGGTGTTGATAAGTTTAGTTCAATATATTTGTGGATATTTAAGATAATGCCGGGTTGAAAATAGTAGTTGTCGTCTGCCGGCGTAATTCTTAGCATTGCCTGGTTTGTATTGACATTAGATATCATTGCCAGGAACTGTTTATTTACTGCTGTAAACAAAACATAACCGGATTTTGTCTGGATTTCATCTATTGTAAATCGATTGGCATTTATTGCTGCGATAGTTAGATACAAAAGAGAAACGCAATTTGTATTAAAAACTTTTGTACAGGTTTCGTAGCTTACGTTTTGGGAGGTTATAAGCGTACTTAAATCCATTTGTAAGCCTTCGGCGTAAGCACAGGTTCCCGACATTAAGAATAAGACTGTTAAAAATACTTTTATGATTCTTTCCATGATACCCCTGCATTTATATCTACTATAAGCGGCACTTTCAGCGGTTGGTCAAGTTCCATTGATTTTGATACAAGTTTTTTTACCTGTTCAAGTTCGTCTTTATAAACTTCTACAACCAATTCATCGTGCACCTGGATAAGCATTTTAGACTTCAAATTGTTATCCTTTAATGCTTTTGCAAAATCAATCATCGCGAGTTTGATTAAGTCAGATGCAGAACCTTGCATTGGCTGGTTTATTGCAGCGCGTTTTGCAAACTCTCTTATCATCGCATTTGGACTGTTAATCTCTTTTTCCAGATATCTTCGGCGTCCGAAAATCGTTTCAACGAAGCCTTGTTCCTCCACAAGTTCAACCATATTGTGCATATAATCTTTAATCCCCGGGTAGGTTTCAAAATATTTTGCAATAAAGTTTTCTGCTTCTGCTGATGTTATATGAAGAGCTTTGGCAAGTCCGTATTTACTTTGACCGTAGACAATCCCAAAATTTACGGCTTTTGCTTTGTAGCGCATAACCTTTGTGACTTCGCTTATCGGAACTTCAAAAACTTTTGAAGCGGTAAGCGTATGAACATCAACATCTGAATTGAATGCACCAATTAAATTAACATCACCTGAAACATGTGCCAGAATTCTTAGTTCAATCTGAGAATAATCAGCAGACAGAATTAAGCATTTTTCTCTGTCCTGTGGTACAAATGCCTGGCGGATTTTGTTGCCTTCTTCTGTGCGAACAGGAATGTTTTGCAAGTTCGGATTGGAGGAAGACAGTCTTCCTGTTGTGGTTACTGTCTGATTATACGTTGTGTGAATTCTGCCGTCTTTTGGGTCAATAAGTGCTGGAAGTGCTTCTGTATAAGTCGATTTTAACTTGCTGTATTTTCTATAGTCCAGGATAAGTTTTGCAATCTCATATTCTTCGGCGAGAGAGCTCAAAACTTCTGCGCTTGTAGAATTTTTTGACTTCCCGCGTTTTTTAGATGTTTTTAACTGCAACTTATCAAATAAAATATATGCAACTTGTTTTGGAGAATTTATATTAAAGCCTTCATCTGCTATATCATAAATTCTACGCTCCAGTGATGCAAGTTTTCTGTCCATTTCTTTGGTTAAATTATGCAGATATTTTGTATCAACACAAACTCCTGTATATTCCATACCTGCAAGTACATGCGCAAGCGGCATTTCAATATCATTAAGAATAGCATGTTCTTTTGGAGTAAGGGTTTTTACCCAATATTCAGTCAATTTAAACAAGCTGGATGTCACATCCGCCGCATAATCACGCATTGTTGTAATATCGTTCTCAGTTATAGAGGTTTTCTTATCTGATACAATTGTTGGTAAGATGTGATTAATCTGCTCCATACATTGAATATCAAATGAAGAATTCGCATTGGAATCTTTGATATAGCAAGCCAGCATTGTATCAAAAACAACCCCGTCTAAGTTAATTCCTAATGTTTTAAATATGTTTTCTTCAACTTTGACATCGTGTGTAATCTTTTTTATGCCGGAATTTTCAAGCAGTGGTTTTAGCGAGTTTGAAACATAATTTATATCAAGCTGGTTTTCTATTTTATGAGAAAGCGGGACATAAAAAGTTTTACATTGTGTGTCGTTTTCTTTTATATCAAGCAACTTGCCGTTGTATGAGAAATTTTCATTTATACCAAAAGATATGCCAAGAACAGTCGATGTCACAGCATTTTTAACATCAGCAAAAACTTTTATTGCAATCACATCAGACGTTGATAATTCTTTTACCATATCTTCAAAATCTTGTGTGTCAGTGATAAGTTTTGTGCTATAAGCCGGTTCTTCTTTAGGTGCATTTTCTGGTTGAGTAAACAATCCTAATTGTCCGTTAGATTGACTGGCAGCCAAAGTCGGTGTAGTCTCTTGTGTTGCCAGAATATTTGAAATATCATTAAGACTTATTTTGCTATCAAAAAGTTTTAAAATGGCTTCTATGTTTTTCAAGAAGCTGTAAAACTGCATTGAGCGCAAAAAATCAGTAACTTTTGTTATATCAGGCAATTCAATTGCTGTCTTATCAAAATCAAACGGCACATCCACATCCTGAACAATTGTTGCTAAAAATTTGCTGAGTTTTGCAGCTTCAACACCGTTGCGGATTTTTTCACGGATTGCATTGCCTTCAATTTTATCAATATTATCCAAAACATTATCAACTGTTTTGAATTCTGATAGTAGTTTCACCGCTGTTTTTTCGCCAATCCCCTTAACTCCGGGGATATTGTCAGAAGTATCGCCTCTTAGCGCTTTATAGTCAATTACTTGATCAGGATAAACTCCAAGTTTTTCATAAACTCCGTCCCAGTCATACTCTTTTAATTCACCCTTTGAAGGGATAATAACCTTTATGCAGCCGTTTTTGCGGATTAACTGGAACGAATCCTGGTCACCGGTTAAAATATAAACATGATGTCCCAATTCACATGCACGTTTTGAGATTGTTCCGATAACGTCATCTGCCTCAAAACCTTCTTTTGTATAAATCGGAATATTAAATGCCTTCAAGCCTTCAAAAATAAGTCCCATCTGAATTTGCATTGCATCAGGCATTGCTTCGCGATTAGCTTTGTATTCCTCATATTTTTCTGTTCTAAATGTATGATGTGAAACATCAAATGTAACCCCGATTGCATCCGGATGAAGATTTTGATTTTTGAGTAAGTCAAAAATCGCTTTGAAAAAACCGTAAACAGCCCATGTTGGTGTCCCGTCTTTGGTTTTCATATTAGTACGTTCCAGCGCATAATACTGCCGAAATGCAAGTGCATGTCCATCAATTAATATTAAAGTCTTTGACTCACCCACAACAATTCTCCCTTTTATACAATTTTTGCATAAAAACGGAGTTTTGGCAATTTAAAATATTAATCTTTGCCGCAGATTTTTCTTATAAATTCTATTATGCCTGGATTTTCTTTGTAGGCTTCTTTTTCAAGAAGGTTGTTCCTGTAAGCTCCAAAAGGATTAAACAGTTGGAAAATCGTTAATCTTGGATAATCGATTTGCGCTTGATAATATAACTCAGCCTTTTTCTCTTCCTCTTTTGTCAATGCTCCTTTGGTTTTGCGGACGTTCTCATAATAATCTCTATTTATTATCATCGGAATATCTTCATATGTAGCATTTTTATTAGTTAATAAGGTGTAAATAGCCGTTATGTAATTTTTAAAGTTTACAGGTGCGTTATCTATATATATAATTTTATTTTCATATTTTGCAGGATTTGACTGTATGTCATTATAAATATCAATAAATTCATTTTTTATAATCGGATTTTGGCAATATTTAGTGACACGTTTCAGACAAGAAAAATTAAGTTTTTCGATTCCGTTATCCATTCTTGCAATGGTTTCAAATTGTTTTGCATGAACAAGCTCGTGTTTTAGAAGTTTTTTACATTTTCTGTTATAAAACGGATCATTTATCAAATTTTGATTAATTGAAACTTTTCCAGAAATTGGGTTGAACGATGCCCCCTTTGTCGTTGATCTGAATGTTTCATTATCAATTTTTGCGCATGTATCTGTATTTATTTCATTAAATAAATTTTTAATTTTTTCATATTTTTTGTCACNGTGACAAAAAATATGAAAAAATTAAAAATTTATTTAATGAAATAAATACAGATACATGCGCAGAAATTGGGTTGAACGATGCCCCCTTTGTCGTTGATCTGAATGTTTCATTATCAATTTTTGCGCATGTATCTGTATTTATTTCATTAAATAAATTTTTAATTTTTTCATATTTTTTGTCACTGTTTTTGTTAAATAGATATTGAAGTCCCGCAATCAAAGCCAAACCTGTAGCGATTACAATTGAAAACTTTTTCAAAAATGAACTTTTAAGTGCCTTGGCTTGCTCAAACTTCATGGTTTTTTGTAATTTAGAAATCTTGTGTATATTATAAAATTCATAACCTAAAATCCCGGCAATAGCAGGAAACCAGGCAGTTTGAGACCACATATATTTAGCTGTAAAATCCCCATTCTTTTCTTTTTTGGCAAGTTTATCTATATCAGATAAAAACTTATCAGCAGATGAAGGTTTATTTTTTGCCGTAAAAGAATTGTTATAACTTACAGAATTTACCCTACTTAACAAAAAACACCGCCTTTCATATATTAATTAAAACATAGACAGTGTTTTATTTTGCTAATATTTAGTATTTTATTAAGTTATGTTATTTAAAATATTTAACCATTTTTTGCGTAATAATGTCTACAAGATTATTAGCTACTGCTTATCGTACTTCAAAAGTACCGTTTTTAATGTTGTCTGTGGTAAGTAATTTTTTCACTTGTTGAGTAAAGCCTGGAATTTCAACGTACATCCCGGACATTGACAAGTTTTTTAAAACACGTAAAAATATTTTTTGTCATCTGTATATAAAAAGAACAGCCCCCAAATTGAGGACTGTTCTTTTTATTTTAAATTAAGTCTAAGCTGAAATTTCAGTTGTTGAAGTGTCTTTTGTCGGTAATTTGACAACTTCGGCATTCTTGCGGTTTTTAACCATGTCTGCTGTTACTACAAATTTGTCAAGATTTTCTTTTGTTGGTACATCGTACATAACATCAAGCATGATTTCTTCAACAATTGAACGAAGTGCACGGGCACCTGTTTTGCGTTTTATCGCTTCTTTTGCAATAAGTTCGACTGCATCCGGTTCAAATTCCAGGTCAACCCCATCCATTTTTAACAGTGCCTGATACTGTTTTAATACAGCATTTTTCGGTTCTGTTAAAATCATTTTTAATGTTTTTTCGTTCAACTGGTCAAGAACTGCATACACCGGAACACGTCCAATAAATTCAGGAATTAATCCAAATTTTAGCAGGTCTTCCGGCTGTAATTTCTTTAACAATCTTACGGCATTTGCTTCTTTTTCAGCCTGCGACATTGCAGCCTTTGCACCAAAGCCAACAGAATTTCCTTCACCTGCTCTTGCATCAACTATTTTTTCTAAGCCAACAAACGCACCGCCAACGATGAACAATATGTTACTTGTATCAATTTCAATGAATTCTTGATGCGGATGTTTTCTTCCCCCTTGCGGCGGAACATGTGCAACTGTACCTTCAATCATTTTCAAAAGAGCCTGCTGAACGCCTTCACCTGATACATCACGTGTAATTGAAGTGTTTTCGCTCTTTCTGGAAATTTTGTCGATTTCATCAATGTAGATAATTCCGCGTTCTGCTTTTGCTGAATCAAATTCAGCATTTTGGTAAAGTCGAAGAAGTATGTTTTCAACATCATCACCTACATATCCGGCTTCGGTTAAAGTTGTTGCATCAGCTACTGCAAAAGGTACATCAAGCATTTTTGCAAGAGTTTGTGCAAGTAATGTCTTACCTGAACCTGTTGGACCAACAAGCAAAATGTTTGATTTTTGGATTTCAACAGTGTCTTTATCTGTGTCTTTGTTGTGTTTTAGCCGTTTATAATGGTTGTAAACTGCAACTGATAACACTTTTTTAGCGTCATCTTGCCCCACTATATACTGGTCTAGATATTCTTTTATTTCATGAGGCTTTGGAATTTTGTGTTCAGCTTTTTCGGCTGCGGCTTTATCGCCTGAGGCTTCTTTGTCTTTTGCTTCAAAGAATTCTTCATCCAAAATCTCATTACAAAGTTCTACACACTCATCGCAGATATAAACTTCAGGACCGGCAATCAATTTTTTGACCTGGTCTTGTGTTTTTCCACAAAAAGAACATTTTAACTTATCATCGTTTTTTGGCATTTAATTTGTCTCCAAAATTATTATTTAACAATATCACGGGAAATAACTTTGTCAATCATACCGTATTCCAAAGCTTCCTGTGGTGTCATAATATAGTCTCTATCAGTATCTTTTTCAATCTTTTTAATAGATTGACCGGTGTTAGACGCTAAAATTTCGTTTAATGATTTTTTAATTCTGATAATTTCAGCAGCCTGGATTTCAATATCAGTTGCCTGACCTTGCGCACCGCCTAAAGGTTGGTGAATAAGGACACGAGAGTGAGGAAGAGCCATTCTCTTACCTTTTGTACCGGATGATAATAAGAACGCACCCATTGAAGCTGCTTGTCCAAGACAGATTGTTGAAACATCAGCTCTGATATGCTGCATTGTGTCATAGATTGCAAAACCAGCTGTTACACTGCCGCCCGGAGAGTTGATATATAACATAATATCTTTTTCCGGATTTTCACTGTCGAGTAACAAAAGTTGTGCTACTACAAGGTTTGCCACCATATCATCAATAGCAGTTCCCAAAAAGATAATTCTTTCTCTTAACAGTCTTGAAAAGATATCGAATGACCTTTCGCCTCTGCTTGATTGTTCAATTACTACAGGTACAAAACTCATGATTTAATTCCCTTTCTTATTTTTATATTATAACTACTATTTTTTAAGCTTCAACCGTTTGTTTGTCGGATTTTACTTCAACATATTCTATGTTGTTGTTTGAAACAAGGTATTCTCTTACTTTATCATTGATAATTTGTTGTGATAAAGATGATAAGAAGTCAGGATTTTGTCCAAACTGTTTTAGCAAGTCTTGCGGATTAACTCCGTAAGCTCCGGACATTTGTGCAATTTTATTCTGGAAGTCAGCTTGTTCTAACTTAACATCGATTTCTTTAGAGATTTTGTCAATAACTAAAGTATTTTTAATTCTTGTTTTAGCGTCTTCGATTAAGTTTGCATTGAATTCACTTTCACTTCCTTGAGATTGCATAAATGAATCCCAATCAATTCCTTGATAAGAAAGTCTTTGGCGGTAATCAGCTTTTAGAGATTCGACTTCTCTGTCAATCATGTTTTGTGGAATTTCAACTGATGAAGCTTCAATTACTGACTTGAATACAGAATTTTCAGCATTAACTTTTTTCATTGTTTCTCTTTGGTTGTCAATGTAGCTTTGAATATCAGCTTTTAGTTCTTCAACTGTTTTGAATTGACTTGATTTTTGAACGAATTCGTCATTCAACTCAGGTAATACTCTTTGTTTAATTTCTTTTAGCTTGATTGAAAAGACTGCCGGTTGACCTTTAAGTTTTTCATCGTGGTATTCTTCTGGGAAGGTTACGTTGATATCAAATTCGTCATTGATGTTGTGACCAACTAACTGTTCCGCAAAGCCGGGAATAAAGTTTGAGTGAGCTAAATCAAGAGTGTATCCCTTAGCTGAGCCTCCTTGGATAAGTTCACCGTTGGCTTTTCCTTCAAAGTCAAAAACTACTGTATCAGTTTCTGATGATGGTCTGTCTAAAACCAATTCCATTGAAGAATGCTGAGTTAAAAATGCGTTAAGAGCTTTATCAAACGCACCGTCTTCAACTGCCGGAACTTCAACTTTTACATCTAAACCTTTGTAAGACCCAAGACTTACTTCCGGTCTTGTTTCAACTTCAAAAGTTACTTCTAAATCTTTACCGTTTTCGTATTTGTAAGATGTGATAGCCGGTTGTGTAATTGTATCCAGCTTGTTGTCATAGACAGCTTGTCCAAGATATTTTGGAAGCAGAATTTCAAGCGCTTCCTGTTGAATTCTATCTACACCAACGTGGCGTTCGATTACGGCTTTTGGAGCTTTTCCCTTGCGGAAACCATCAATATTTACGTGTTGAGCTATTCGCATAACTGCTGTATTATAAGCTGTTGAAGCTTCGTTAGCCGGAATAACCATATTAATACTTACTAAATTGTCTTTTAATTTTGTTAATGTTGTTTTCATCTTGATATCCTTTTTATTTCTATACATGTATCTTGTTAAATTCTACCGCAAAAAAGAATAAAATCAACTCATACAAAAGGATTACACGACAAAAAGCCTTTTATTTAAGGAATTTGTTACAAAGACTTGCAACAAAAATATCTTTATGATTAAATTTAAGACAGATACGGGTGACTCCTCTTCATCCGGATTCAGGTAAATTGACAAGCGGCGGTTAATTTACTGCAAGAACACTAAAGTAAAAAAGAAGGAAAAGATTAAATGTTAAAAATCAGATTAAAAAGATTAGGTGCTAAGAAAAACCCTACATACAGAATTATTGTAATCAATTCAACAACAAAAAGAGAAGGTAGACCAATTCAAGAATTAGGTCACTACAATCCAAAAACAAAAGTTATGCAGCTTGATAAAGCTACAGCACTTGAATGGATTTCAAAAGGTGCTCAACCTACAGAAACTGTTGCTTACTTGATTAAAAATTGCAACGAAGACGGCACTTTGAACTACGTTAAGAAAGAAACTGTAAAACTTTCTAAAAAAGCTTTAGCTAAAAAACAAGCTGAAGAAGAAGCTGCAAAAGCAGCTGCAGAGGCTGAAGCACAGGCGCAAGAAGCTCCGGCAGAAGCTTAATTGTTTTACAAAATACATAATTATAAAAATACAGTCTGATTTCATTTCAGGCTGTATTTTTTAGCTTCCGGCATAATTGTTAGTTATATCATAAATATATTCAAGCATTTGTGCAAAGTATTTTAAATCAGAATTTCCGTTTATCACTAAATCTGCTTCTTTTCTAAACGGTTTTACGTATTTTTCGCCCGCATTTGCAATGTAGTTCCAGTGTTTTTGCGCGTTTTCAATGCTCTGGTTGCGTTCTTCTACTGCTCTTGTCATAAAACGGCTTTTTCTCAGTTCGTTTTCTGTTTCAACATAGATTTTTATGTCAAATTCGTCTTTTACAGCGTCATACATTGTTGCAATGCCTTCGACAACAATAATTTTTTGTGACGGAATGTCAATTGCTTTTGGCATTGAAACGCCGGTTCCGTTTGGTAAGTACATTGGAGCTTTAATATCAAGCCCGTCAGATAAATCTTCAAGATCAGCTCGTAATGTATCCAGTTGAAAACTTGTTGGGGCGTCAACATCATATCCGTTATCCCGAAGATTATCAAAAGTCCCGTATTTGTTAATTAATGCAGAAATATCATTAAAATAGTTGTCTGTACTTAATACAGTTACCGGCATGGAAAGCTGTTCAATTACGTTTTTAATTTCATGACAGATAGTTGACTTACCTGAAGCGGATTCGCCGGTAACCCCGATTAGCAAACGTCTTGCCGGATTATTTATCAGTCGTTTTGAAAACCTATCAATAAAATTAGGGTTGACATTGTTGATTATCGGTGTTGGTTGTTTTTTGTCGTATAAAAATATCTGTTTGAATTTTGTCTGGAGGTAGAATGCCAACAATTCACGTCCTGACTTAGAGCTAAAATCCGGTTTGTAGATTTTATCGTTCGAGCTTAATTCTTTTCCGATTAGTAATTGCATATTTATTCCATAAATTTTAAGATATGAATTATATAATACACGAGAAAAATATTTTTTGCCAGTAGTATAAAATTTTCTTAATATAAATACTTTACAAAATTTGTAAAAAATGCTACTATTGTTTAGTATAAACGAAAAGGAGAGTATAATATGCTAAAATTCAATCATAGCTTGAAAAACGGGGGGGGGGGCACCGTTAAAGCTCTCCACTAAAGGGTTTACGCTAGCAGAGGTGTTGATAACCCTTGGTATCATAGGTGTTGTCTCTGCCATGACAATTCCAACATTAATTGCAAATACTAATGGCTCAAAATATCGTTCACAGTTTAAAAAGACGTTATCAACTCTTAATCAGGCTGTGAAAATGAACGAAGCTAATTATGATTTTAATTTTAATTCAGCCTCGCAAGCTTGTAACAGAACTGATAATCCTGATTCGGTGATGTCTGTTTGTGCAATTTTTAATGGTGCGCTGTCTGGGGTAACAATTTTTGATTATACCCAATTGAAAACTCCAAAGAATACTTTTTACTATAAAGATTTATATAACAAAGGTACAACCTCTGACACTCAAATTAAAGAGCGTGGTGTGAATTTATATTATTATCAATTGAAGGATGGGTCATTTTTTGCATTTCATTCCCCAACTACAACTTGTACACTTGGAACTAAAACAGTTGAGCAGGTAATGACAGACACAAATTTTCACCGTTATTGTTTAGGCTGGATTGATGTAAACGGTGTAAGTCTGCCAAACAAGGAAGTTCGCTGCAAAGATGGCAAATCTCATACATCTGATATTTCTGCTGATTGTATTGTGCCAAATTCACCTAATTATATGGCAGATGTTTTTCCTGTAATTTTCTATGACGGAACGGTTGCTCCGGGTTCTGCCGCCGCAAGATACGTTTTGAATACTGCAAAGTAATCTGTTTAAATCTCACCAAGGCTGTCAAGTTTGTAATGGCAGCCTATTTCTTCCTGTGCAAGGACTGTTATGTCATTGACATACAAAGAAAGCAATGTGAAAAATATTTGTCTGTAATCCATAGGAACAACAAGTATCGGTTTATGGATATTAAGTTTTTTTGCTTTGCGTTCAAGTTTTGCTGCAATTTTTTCTGCTAAAGCGCCGTCTATTGTAATCATGCTTTCTTCACTTTCATCACAGCCTAAAACTATATCAGAATAAGTCTTTTCAGATAGTTCAAAAGCGCTTATGGTTTCCCCGTCTTCGTTGATGTAATCTCTACATATCCTACGGGAAAGCGACAGTCTGAGTTTATTTAAAATATCCGCTTTTGAGCCGTCATCAGCAAAGTCATTTATCTTTTCAAAAATGTATGTGATATTTTTGATTGAAACTTTTTCTTTGATAAGACTTGTCAAAATATACTTAACATCTGAATATGTCAGCAAGTCCGGTATGATATTTTCAATCAGAAATTCATTTTCTTTCTCTACAATATCTAAATATTTGTCTATATCATCGTAATCTAAAAGGTCATCAACATATTTGATTGCAACATATTCTAGAGCTTTTGCAATGTATTCAGATGCTGTAATGCCCTTTTGCCAGAAGTCTTTTGTTAGTTCTTTTTCAATCCAGATTACTTTACGTCCGGTTATTGCGTCAACTCCGGTTACTGATTTTTTTATCTTGTGTTCAGTATGAAGTTCATCAGCGAAAAACATTTTATATTTTGGGCAAACGCATGCTTTGAAGACTTCCATTCCGCGAATTCGTATACTGAATTCGCACGAATTAAGTTTTTCATCGTCTTTAAAAACTACTTTTGGAATAACATAGCCGTTATTTTCTGTAAGTTTAAGGCGAGATTTAACGGTTTCAGCAATTAGTTCTTCACCGTCGTTTCCTCTGTCTGAGTCAATAAACCCTAAAAGTTCTTCGCTTAAATAAATTGTAAGCTTCTCTTCATGAAGTTTTGAATACATTAAATCCGGAGAGGTTGCTTTATTTAGCTGTGCTTTAAGGTCTTCTAATTCTTTTAAGCCTGCAGATATTTTATCATTAAGTTTTTTCCTTGATACAGAAGCTGGTGCTTCGCCTTCCAATTCAGCTTTAACCTTGTTGATACGTTCCTTTTGGTGCCTGATTTTTGACTGAATTTCAAGACACTGTTCGTATTCTGTAAGTTTTGGAGAAAGCATTTTTTCCATTTGGCTTTTAAAATCAGAAATACTGATAATATCACTTTCTGAGCTGCTTTCGGATTTTGCTTCACGCATAAATATACAGTTTAGCTGTGACCCTGTTTCTTCATCTCCAACATCGTGCATGCTGTATAAGTCCCAGCCGTTCATTGACATCTCGTTTAACAGGTTTTGAAGCTCCTGTGCGTCTTCGCCTGAACATGTTTTGATAACATATTCCATTCTGTTTTTTCTGTACATAATTTATCCTTTTAAAATTTTTATTGCCTCAATCGCTGTTTTTATAGCTTTTTCTGTGTCGTGAACAACAGGATTTTCAAGGTTAAGTTTGTCTCTTTCCTGGTTTGCAACTGTCAAAAATACTGAACCTACTTTGACTTTTAAATAACTTGCAACAACAAACAGTGCAGCCGATTCCATTTCAGAGGCTAAGCAGCCTAATCGCTTCCAAGCTTCCCATTTGTTTTCCAGTTCATAATTGACGGGTTTTGTTTGCGGTTCATGTTGACCGTAGAAGGAATCTTTACACTGCACAACGCCTGCATGATAGTTATATCCAAGTTTGTTTGCCGCGACAACCAGAGCGTTTGTTACGTCTAAATTTGCTACTGCCGGAAATTCAATCGGGGCGTATTCTCTGCTCGTCCCTTCCATTCTGATTGCACCGGTTGCAACAACAATATCACCGCCTTTTACGTTTAAATCCATGCCGCCGCAGGTTCCTACACGAATAAAGACTTCAGCTCCAACATTTTTCAATTCTTCCATTGCAATTGCTGCTGAAGGTCCGCCAATTCCGGTTGATGTGACGCTTACTTTTTCCCCGTCTAAGTAGCCAGTATATGTTACATATTCACGATTATCAGCAATTAATTTTGCATTATCAAAATACTGCGCAATTTTTGCGCAGCGTTTTGGGTCACCGGGAAGTATTACGTATTTACCGACATCTCCCTGTTTTAAACCTATATGATACTGTATACCGTCTTGTGAATATTTCATCCGGTGCCTATTGTCCTTTTAGTTTTTGGATAATTAAGTCTGTAATGTCTACTCCGCCAACAAAGATTACCTGGTCAGACAGTACAGCATCAAGTTTTTGTGCAACCATAACTGCTTTTGCTGCTGCTTGAACCTGGTTTAAAATTTGAGTTTCTTTTGTATTTCTTAATTTATACAAAGCTTCTTGTTTTGCATTAAATTCAGTTGCTGTCTGAGCTTCAAAGTTTTGTTTTTTTAATGGTGTATCTAAAGCTTTGTACTGTTTTTCTTTATCAACCATATATTGCTGCAATTCAAGGCTTTTAGCATCAATTTCTTTTACAGCTTGTTGTGCAGCCGGATAATTATCAAGAACTTTTTGATAATTTAGATATCCTACTTCTGCATTTGCTTGATTGGCAACTGTAAATGTAAATCCTGCTGCTAATATCAGAGCCAGTAATTTTAAGTTTTTCATAAATCCTCCTATATATTTTTAATTAGTATAATAAATCACCTACACCGAATGTAAAGTATCCGTTATCAGAGCCGTTACGTCCGGAGTTCGTAAGCGGGATACCATAATCGATTGATAATGGACCCATGCCAGGAATAAAGACTTTCAAACCAACACCGGCAGATACAGCATACATTGGTCTGTCATAAATTGTATTTGATACTGTTCCGTCAAATACTTTACCTGCATCAACCCATGCCGTAAATCTTAAATTGTTAAGAAATGCAATTCTTGTTCTGTCAAGGAACGGTATTGGAGTTGCAAACTCAGCAGAACCCATAATGAACGCATTACCTGTACCAACGCCGCTCATCTTGAAACCTCTGACTGTATACGGTCCGCCTAAACGAAATGCCATAACTTCAGGGATATCTCCGTGGATTGCGCCGCCGCCTTTAGCTGTGAATGATAAAGATGACTTTTTACCAACCGGAACGTATTGCTTAATCATACCGGTAAGTTTTCCGTGAGTTCTGTCAAACCCGTCCAGCCCTATGTTTTCATCAAACCTTAAACTTGCCATTGTCCCATGTCTTGTTACAGTAGCAGAGTCTCTGGTATCGTAAATAAGTGCAGGGCTTAAAGACATAAATAATCCGCCTTCTAACTGTTTTGCACGTTCGGAAATCGGCACATTATATCTTTGGTAAAGGCTAAGTATTCCGTTTTTGTCACCTTCTCTAACATCGATATTTTCAACGCCTAAACTAAATGAAGCTGTTGCGTGTCTGTTTTTCTTTAATCTATGCGCTACAGTCATTTCACCGCCAAAGCGTCTTTCAATTGCAAGCGGTATTTGATATGAACCAAAATCTCTAAAGAATAATCTTGTATTTAACGATGTATCGGCATTATAAAAATACGGTTTAAAGTAGCTTAATTCAGCCTGAATATTCATGTGATCTTTGACAGAGGAATCATTCAGGATTACGCCTGTACCAACTAAGCCTGTTAAAGACAGACGTTCACATCTTCCGCGGAAGTTGTTTTCTGAAATCCCCATTGACCCGAATAAACCTGTTACAGTATCAAGACCGCCGCCAACAGAAATGCTTGCAGTTCTTTGTTCCTGGATTTTTATTGTGATGTCGTAGGCGTCCGGAATTTCTTCGCTTGGTTCAATTTCGCGGGTTACATCTTTAAAAGCCTGAGTTGCATAAAGTCTTACCAGGTCTTCTTTTACAAGGTTTTCGTTGTAAATCATACCCGGCTCAGTTAAAATATTTCTGGCAACAATGTAATCTTTTGTTTTTTCGTTGCCTTCTATCATAATTTTGTCAATTATGCCTTCTTTAATACTTATATTAATTGTACCGTCCGGGTCATCATCAACTGAATCAATTCTTGCTAAAATATAGCCTTTAGAAGTATAAAGCTCTTGAATTTGAGCAATTGCCTTGTTAAGCATGGCTATATTTTGAGGTTTTCCCTTCATGCCGGTAAGGGTTGCAAGGATATCTTCGGTTGAAACTACCGTGTTCCCTTCAATTGTAAAGTCTTTTACAGGAATATTTTCTTCTACTACAATTTTAACAGTGACTGTTCCGTCATCGTTTTTAGAAGGAATGGCCTTCATCTTTTCTGTGAAATAGCCCATTTCATAAATCGTTTTCAGGTCTGTTTGTAACAAGTCACGTGTATAATCGCCGCCCTGTTTCATCTGCATTTTTTCTCTTAATTCTTGTTCTGAAACTGAATTAAGCCCGTAAAACTCAATATCCTTGATAATTCTTTTTTCTTTGTCAATAGGGTCTGATGTTGTTGTGGATGAGAAGTTTGTTGGATAGTTGCCTTCTGTATTTGTGTAATTAGGGTCTTGAGTGTTAGAGTAGTTTGTAAATTTGTCAAAAACAGTATTTGCGTATCCGTTGTCATGCTTTAGGGCTTCATCTGACAAACCCATGCCGCCCCAAACATCATCAACAGCCATAACACTTCCCTGTGTCATTATGGCTATAACTGACGCCAACACTAAATGTTTAATAATATTCTTAGAAAATTTCAAGAATTATTGTTCCCTTACAAACTCTCACTATTCCTCAATAAAATTGTAGCATAAAGTTTCCAAAAAGTACAAAAATTTTACAACTGTTTACCAATTGCAATCTTATAAATTTTATTTTTATTAATTTCGTATAATTCAGATAAAATTATTGAAATATCTTTTGCGCTGAAACCCTTATGCTGCAAAGCTTTTATCTTGTTTCCCAGTTCAATGTCTTCACTTAGATTTTCATCTTTGAAAATCATTACAACAAATTCACCTTTTGAAACATTTTGATTTAAGTGGTCAATAATTTTTTCAATTTTGTCAACTAAGATTTCTTCATGAATTTTTGTTAGTTCTCTGCCGATTGCAATCGTTACATTTGGGCGGATTTTTTTTATTGCTTCAAGTGTATTCAAAATTCTGTTTGGCGATTCGTAAAATACGAGATTTTCTGTTTTTGAATTTGCTATTGTTTCTTCGATTTTTACCTGTGTTTTTGGTAAAAAGCCGATAAATTTGAATTCTTCATCCTCACGCGAAACCTGAGAAAGTAAAGTTATTACAGCATTAGCACCCGGAAGGGCTGTGATAGAAAAACCATGGTTTCTTAATTCTTTTACTATAACGCAGCCGGGGTCACAGATTAACGGCGTGCCGGCGTCTGAGACAAGTGCCATCTTCTTACCTGCTTGCAATACTTCTAAAATTTGATTAATACGCTCTTTTTCGTTGTATTTATGATAAGATACGCATTTTGTCTTTATATCAAAATGATTTAAAAGTTTTTGGGTAACTCTGCTGTCTTCACAGGCAATAAGGTCAACTCTTTTTAAAGTCTCGATTGCTCGAAGTGTAATGTCGCCTAAGTTTCCGATAGGTGTTGGTACTATGTAAAAATCGTATTCTTTCATAAAACGATTGTAACATAGACACGGGAAAGAGTTTAATGCTATACTGTTTTTATGGTTAAAAGTGCTTATATTCATATTCCGTTTTGCAAGTCAAAGTGTCATTATTGTTCATTTGTGTCGTTTGCTGATTTGGATTTAAAAAAAGATTTTTTGAAAATTTTGGCTAAAGAAATTAATCATTTTTATCAAGGTGAAATTTTAAATACTCTTTATTTTGGCGGTGGAACACCTTCTTTGCTTGAAGTTTCTGAGTTTGAAAATATAATTCGTTTATTTAATATAAATAAAAATACAGAAGTAACAGTTGAAGTAAACCCCGAAGGCGGAAGTTATGAATTTTTTCGCGGGTTGTTTGACCTTGGGGTAAACCGAATTAGCCTTGGTTGTCAGACATTTGATGATAAGATTTTAAACCTAATCAATCGCCGTCACAATGCCGGTCAGGTAATAGATGCGGTTATGGCTGCTCAAAATGCAGGTTTTGGTAATATTAGCCTGGATTTTATATATGGCTTGCCGGCTCAGACACAAGATGGTTTTTTGCATGACCTTGATATTGCGTCAAAAGCAGGTATTCAACATATTTCATTGTACGGGCTTAAACTGGAACCGGATTGCCATTTTTCTAAAAACATGCCTGTAAATTTGCCGGATGATGATGTGCAGGCTGATATGTACCTTGCGGCTGTTGAGTTCTTGAAATCAAAAGGATTTGAGCAGTATGAATTTAGTAATTTTGCCCAAAAGGGTTTTAATTCCCGTCATAATACAGCTTATTGGGATAATCAAGAATATTACGGCTTTGGAGTTGCTTCGCATGGTTATCAAAACGGGATTAGGTATGCGAATTTAGACACAATTGAAGATTATTTAAAAGATTTTACATCCAAAAAAGAAACTAAATTGCTTACACAAAAAGAAATATTAGAAGAAGAAATTTTTCTTGGCTTGCGCAAGTCTTGCGGAATAGACGTCGACAAGATTAATTCAAAATTTGGGATTGATTTCAGTAGTAAATACAAGAATGTTTTGGTAAAATATTTGGATTTAGGACTGCTGGAGCAAACAACCAAAGGTTATAAACTGACTTTACAAGGAGTGTTAGTCAGTAATGTTGTGCTTGCTGAGTTTATTGATTAAATAAAAAAGGCGACACCCAGATTCGAACTGGGGGTAAAAGCTTTGCAGGCTTCTGCCTTACCACTTGGCCATGTCGCCATAACTCGTATTCTTAATATACGAAAGACAAGAGCTGATGTCAAGTGAGGTGTTTTATCTTGAACTAATCATTTTTTCCATCATGTCTTTTGCCGCATCAAGCTGCGGGTCTTTCTTTTGGAGAATATCTGCTCGTTTAATCGGCATTTCTATGTCCGGATTTATTCCCTGCTTATTTATATCTTTGCCTTTTGGGGTAAGATATTTTGCTATTGTTAGGTTTAAACCTGTTTCATTCGGCATTGGGATAATCTTTTGAACCATGCCTTTGCCGTATGTTTTTGTGCCTAAAAGTTTTGCCTTGTGATAATCTTTCATTGCACCGGAAAAAATTTCGCTTGCACTTGCGCTTGCGCCGTCAACAAGCAGAATTACGGGTTTATCAATGTTTACGTTATTATCTTGTGCCATAATATCGTAATGGTAACCGTTTCGTCCAACAATACTTACTATTTTACCTTTTTGTATAAACATATTTGCTGCAAATACAGCATTAGGCAAAAGCCCGCCTGTATTGCCGCGTAAATCTATTATTAACCCTTGGGCATCGTTAGTGTTTTCAAGAGCTTCAAGGATTTCATTAGGCGTTGAACTACTGATAAAACTTGCTATCTGGATGTAGCCAATGTTTTTATCCATTGCGCTTTTTACGGTTTTTATTGAAATCTCTTTTCTTATTATTCGCTTTTTTATTAGTTCATTGTTGCGCAAAACATCAATACTTACAAAGGTATTGGCTGGACCTTTGACAAGATTTGAAACTTCGGCAAGCGACATGCCGCTTACTTTTTTATTGTCAATTGACATGATTAAATCATTAACTTTGAGGTCTGCAAATTGTGCCGGCGTATTTTCCATTACGTTAATAATTTTAATTTTTCCGGCGTCGTTTATGATATTAACTCCAATTCCTGAAATTTTTGAAGTTATTGAACTGTTTTGTTCTGCAAATTCTTCACGGGTTAAAAATCTTGAATACGGATCATCAAGGCTTGAAAGCATTGTTTCTATCGCAACTTTGGCATCTTCTTCTGTTTTGATTTTTCCGTGATAGTGGTTTTTCCACCTTATCCAATATTGTTTGTTGAAATTGGGGTCGTAGTATTCATTTTTTACGACTTGCCAGGTATGTTCAAAAAGCTTTTGCGGTGTAAGTTTTGTTGTATTAACGCTTTGTTGTTCAACGTTTAACAAAGGATTATGGTAATTTGTGTAAAGCGCATTTCCCGCAAACAAAGTGACTGCGGCAAATGCCAGGAATATTACTGCTTTAATCCTTCTTCTCATAGTCTTATTTAACATCAAGGATTTTTTATAATCAATATACTTTTTTGTTAGCGCGGAGATTTATTCAAAAATCTTTATAAATTATCAAATCCTGGAGAATAAGACGGAAGATTTTTGTATCCTTCGTTTTGCATTACGGCTTTTTTGATGTATTTATTTGTGTAATTTCCTTTTTCTAAAAGTCTTTTAAGGGTATTTTCTCGTTTTACAAGTGCGCATTCTTTGTTGCTTTCAGGATAAATCTTTAAGATATCATCCCAGACAAAAGCTTCCATTGTCCAGGCGTAGGTTTCTTCGGCAAGGGAGTTGAACTCATCTTGATGTAAGGCTTCGTGAGACAGTAATGCTGCCAGTGCACCTGCCGGAGCATCTTTGTGACGATTGCTTATGTAGATGTATAAATTTTTACCTTTTTTCCAGCCAAGAGCGTCAAATGTTGCATAAGCTTCGTTAATTTGTCCAAGGTCACGAAATTCTATTTTCATTGGCTTTTGAGAAAGGTTATTTCCAAGTATTGCATTGCGGGAAAACATTCCTTCTGTTTCTTTTAGCATATCAAGAGCAACATAAAAAACTTCGTCTTTTGCAGTATCTTTATATACAGGCGTAATTTGTTTTATGTATTCAGGTGTATATTTTGCCGGATATTGGTTGGGAACAGTCATTTCCGGAACTTTTGCCGCGAATGACATCCCTTGTATGGCTAAAAATACTATAAACATTCCAACCAGTTTTTTTATTGCTTCCATAATCTCTTCTCCGCTTCAGTCGTTTATATCAGGTATTATATTTATCATTTTTGCAAAATCAAATAAAGTTTACATAAATTTACTTTTTATTTTTTCGGTTCAGCTTAACAAGTTCTGAGTATATGAATTTGTACTCATTTGAACCGTCAAGGCTTTGGGCTTCTGCTATGTAGTCAAGCGCTGTTTTGTAGTCGCCTTTATTTTGGTAAATTTCGCTCATTTTCTGGTAGTATTTAGGGTTATTAAGGTCGTATAAAATTGCGCGTTTCATACACTCGATTGCTTCTTCGGTGTCGTTTTCTTTTTCTCTTACCAGTGCAAGATAATAGTATCCTTGCGAACAGTTTATATCAAGTGAAATTACTTCCTGAGCGTATTTTTTTGCCAGTTCATAATCCTGTTTTAAGTATGCGGTTTTTGCACCTAAAATCCCGCCGGCAATGTAGTTCGGGTTAAGTTGTAATATCTTATCCGCAAGTTCTAATGCTTGGTCGTAGTTTTTTTCTTTGATGTAAATTTCAGCCAACTCGCTTAGATAATTCAGGTTTTGCGGATTTTTTGAAATTACATCATTAACAAGCTCTTCGGCTTTGTTAAATATATTCAGTTCTGTATAAATTTTTGCAAGAGTTATTTTTGTGAAATCATCATTAGAACCTTTTTCAAGATTATGTTCTAAGATTTTTTGCGCGCCGATTAAGTCTTTGTCGTTAGCAAGTAATAAAGCTTGTAAAACTCTGGCTTGAGTGTGGTTCGGGTCGTTATCAAGAATTGCCAGGGTTTCTTTTCGAGCTTTTTTGTAATCTTTTTTATCGTAATACAAATATGCTAAAGAGTACCTGTAGTCAAGGTTTTCAGGGTCAATGTAGAGCGCTTTTGAGTAAGCTTTTTGGGCTTCTTCTGTCCAGCCGTTGTAAAAGTAAGCATTTGCTAAGTTATAACAGTATTTTGCATTGTTTTTGTCAATATTAATTGCTTTTGAAAAGTTTTTTATTGCCTGAATAAAATTCATGTTTTCAAGGTCAAATAAACCTAAGTAGTTTAGGATTTCAGGATTTTGAGTATTTTTGCCTATGCGGTTGAAGATTTCTTCGGCGATTTCAAAGTCATCTTCATCAAATTTGATTTTACCGTTTAAAAGTAAAACATTTTCATCATCTTGCGGACATTCTGCCAGAAGTTGTTTTGCTTTTTCTTTATTGCCGTCTTTGTAAAATTCGTTTGCACATTCAATTTTTACATCGCTTGTGAAATACTCTGAAGGGTAGTACTTTTCAACTTCATTTAAAAGTTTTAGGTTAGCCATAATTTTTATTAAGTCTTTTAGGTTTTCCGGCGACGGGTCGACTGCAAAAAGTTTTTGAGCAATCTCTAAAGCTTCGTTAAAATCCCCCTGGCGTTGTTTTATCGTTCTTGTCAGTTGAAGGCTTCCAACGTGGTTTGGGTCAAGATTTAGGACTTTTTCAAGGTATTGAAGCGCACGGGAGTAGTTGTTCATAAGAAAGTAAAGTTCCCCGATTTGAGACAGAATTTCAACGTTATCATTTTCGACTTCAAGTGCTTTGTAAAGCATTTCTATTGCCGGTTTGTAAAGCTTTTCTTCCTTTAGTTCAAAAGCTTGTTTTACGTATTCAATACTTGGTGTTTTTTCCATAATTTTTTCCGTTTCTACTCTTCTTGTACTTCCGGCGGAATATAGATACCGCTTGTTGGTTCCTGAATTTTTTCTTTCTTATTAAAAATTTTAAAACCTTTGAAGTTCCATTTACTTTTTTTCTTTTCAGGTTCTTCGACTTTTTTGTTTATTATTATCAGAATTTCGTCTTCGCCGGCCATTTTCAGGTTGTTTCTGGCAATTCCTTCAAGACTGTTGTCTGATGTGATAAGTTTTTTTTCTGATTTTAAATCTTGATTTCTTGCCTTAGCGTTTTTCAGAAGGTTTTGAAGGGTTACTGTTTTACCCTGGTAGGAGATAATTTTGCCGATATTTAATATTGCTCCGTAACCAATTTGAATTAGGCAGAAAAGCAACACAATCGTTAAAAAAGAATAGTAAAAACCCGTTTTGCGGCTATGTCTTTTTCGTTTCTTCTTTTGTGTTTGTTTATCTTCTTCGGATTGCTCCATTATCCCTCCTACCCCATTATATCTTAAAATTATCCGGCACACAAAATGTTTACAATTTGAATTTTGTTGAAAATTTAACCTGGTTTTTCAAAAGCGTGTTTGTGTCATCGTATGTTGCATTTGCACCTATTTCAAACCTTAGACGGTCTTCGTCTTTCGCTCCGAAAGGATTTATCGATAAAACGATTTCTGCTTTTTTGCGGTTTCTTGTAATATCAGCGGATAAGATTTCTTTTAGTGTGAAGTACTGATTTAGCTTTAATTCCGGAGAGAAATAAAAGTTATCATTGTAGTTGTTATTGGTTGTGTTGACGGTTTTTGCGTAAGCTGTACTTACTGCAAAATACTTGTTCTCGTATCTGGAGAAAATTCCTGTGGATTGTTCAAGCTCAGCATAATCAATTCCCTGGTCATACATTGTACCTGCTGAGAAGCCGCCTTTTGACCTGTAATTCCTGCTTGAAACAGGGGCAATCGAGTATTCCATATTGTTGAATTTTGAATAGCTCAAATTTGAATATTGCGAAGATTTTGATGCTGTGTATTTTGAACCTTTTATTTTCGTAGGAATTTTTATATTGAGTTCTTGAAAGTCTTTAACGTCGTCTTCTAAGGAGATTGCGTCTTCCTCTTCTTCATCGTAGACAGCGTAACCTTTTAGGACATCAGTATACATATCATCGAGTTCGTAATCGTCTTCAACATCTTCATCTTCACTTGCAAGATTTTCACCTGTAGTATCTGCTGTGATATCATCAGATGTTATGTCTTGTTTGTCTTCAAGAGGTTCTGTTTCATTGGTTTTAAAAATGGTTTTTGCATCGCTGTCATCAGAGATATGATAGATGAAAACTTTTGGTTCAGACGCATTATTATCCCCTGCTGATTGAGTTTTGGCGTTGCAGGGTAAAATCAAAAATATAAGGCAGAGTATTATTAAGCTGACCTTCTTCATATTCGTATTTTACTACAATTTTACACCTGTGACAAGCACGAAATTTAACTTAGGCATTCAGCCAATTGACACAGTTTTCCATAAATTCTTGCGGAAAATCATGGTATAAATCTTCTGCATGGCGTGCTTTTTTAAACAGTTTATAATCCTTTTTGCAAACTGCTTTGTCAAAAAGCAATTTCGAGTGCCAAGGGAAAACTGTTGGGTCTTTTTCGCCTGCTAAAAACAAAGTTGGAATATCAAGTTCCGATACAAGTTCAATTGGTTTATCCTTTCTTAAAAAAGGATTTCCGGGATGAATTGTAAACCATCTTTTGGGTTCAAATTTTTGAAATAGCGTTGGTATCCAAGCATCAGGCAAATACATACGGTTTTCGATTTTATCAAAATCCGAAGGTGCGGAAACAGTAATTAATTTATTGATATTTTTATTTTTTGCAGCATAATTTATTACAACTGCACCGCCAAGTGAAAATCCGCAAAGGTAAATTTTTTTGTATTTTTCTGCTGCAAACTCAACAACTGCATATAAGTCTAATTCTTCATTTGCCGTAAAAGTATATAATCCGCTGCTTTTGCCAGACCCTCGAAAATCAAGCGTTATAACATCAAAATTTTTGGCAAAATCTTCTGATAAATTTTTAAAAGCAGCAGAATCTTTTGTCATAAACCAGCCCGGACAAATTATTACAACGCTGTCTTTGCCGGAATTATAATGATTAAACGCGATTTTTATTCCGTCTTTTGTACTGCAAAAAAGTTCTTCCATGTTACTCTTGGGATTTTAAAAGGGTTGAATACTGTTCGATTATTTCGTTCAAGTTAGGAATTGTACATACATTGCCTGCTATTAGCATTTGCACAAGTTTTTGTTCTTCAGGAGAAAGCGAGTTGTATTTTGAAGAACCTGATTTATCGGAAACGTCGATTATTTTTTCCTGATTTCTTTTTGAAGCTGCAATCAGCCCGTCAACTAATGTATTCAATTCATCTTGTGAAAAATTGCATTTTATTGCCGGTTCTATTTTTGCTAGATCTTCATCTGTTGCTTTTACTCCGTAAACTTCACGGATATCTTTCCCTAAAGAGTGGATTTTCCCGGACACTGAATAAGCACACTTATTGTCAACCCAACCATTAATATCTGCATTAAATGAAATTTTTAAGCCAAAGAAATCTATTGTCTCACTAACATGAATTTGTTCGCATGTTCTTAAATTATTAAGATATCTTTTTGACAATTCTTCCAGTTTTAAAGTTGTATCGTTTTCTTTTGCCATTTCAAGATATTTTTCTGATGTTGTCTTATTAACCGCCTTTTGCTCCTCTATATTTATAGTTTGAATTGCAATACAGCTTGTTCCTGCAAAAAGTGCCATAAGTAATAATATTGTGCTGATTTTTTTCATTTTAACTTCCTTCTTAATTCTAATAACCCATTAAATTTTGTATCATATTGTTTAATTCGCCGCCATTTACGATTTGACAGGCGTTGCTTCCAAGAACCACACTCATAAGTTTTGCGTCAGAGCCGCTTAATGATGTAATGTTTGGTAAATTAATATTATTGGGGTCTTTAAGCATATTGTTTGTTGCTCCTGCATTTCGTTCTTCTTCTTGTAAAATCGAATCCCCAACATATTCTAATTGCTGTTTTGTAAATTCACATCTGATTTTTGGAACAAACGCGGAAACCGAAACTTCTGAAGGGTCAACTCCGTATAACCCTTCAAATGAAGAGCTTATTCCGCTTGTTTCAGCCACAAAATCAAGTCTGCATTTATTATTAATCCAACCCGAAATACTTATTTTATAATTAACATTCATTCCAAGATAATCGGATTTCATTGTTTCTGTATACGGTTTACAAGTTTTCAGGCTGGAAGAAAATGTTTTTTCTGCCGGTTTTGAAACCGGTATTATGTTTTTTTCTTGCGGTGTGCGGTTAATCTTTCTTTCTGTAACAACCTCTGCAAAGCACTGCACTCCAACGAAAATTACTAACAAAATAAGTACATATAAAAATCTTTTCATGTTCCAGTCCTTTATTTAATGGTATTTTATTATATTTTAGTGTATAATGCAATAAAAAGCGAGGGAGTATGGAGAACAATTCTAATAATCAATTGATGTTAGGTGTAATTTTACTGGTAATCGGACTGTTTGTTGCAATATATTCAATTTCTTCATACTCCGAAATAAAATCACTTGGTGAGAAAATTAATTTTGAAGACATTGACGCTAATATACAGCTTTCAACATCTGATAAGTACTACAAATATTTGTCCAATGCTGATTTCTTAAATCAAAAACTAAATAAAAATAAAGATATTTTAATTAAAAACGCGTCTTGTGTTTATCTTGACTATGCACAGCATAATGCAATAGAACTTTATAATCTTACCTACAAAAAAATGGAGCGTGATGAAGCCCGTCAAAGTGTAGCAGCAGGTAATGTCAGAGCGCTTTATAATATGCTTGATAACTACAAAACCTGTTCTAAAAGTGCAGGATACAAAACTGAATTACAAAATCTGCTTGATGATATTCAAAATTCTAATCTTACCCCCTCAGATGCGGATATGCGTATGGAAAAGTTTTTGAACGGCTACGATAAAACCATTCAGCAGCAAGGTTTACCAGCTCCGGAAACAGAACAGGAACTTGAGCCTGTAACCCAAGAAACCCCACAGGAGCAAGCTGAATTTTAATTGTAATGAAATGTAAACATTTTAGTCTTTGCTGCAATTTCAACACAGAAAAATACTTTATATATGTGTAGGTATTAGTGTGAAAAGGTTGTAGTATTCATGTACAGTCCGGTAGCAACAGGTTTATTCTTTGTAAGAAACGGCGGAAAAACTACGAATGGTGACATTGGAAGATTTCCGGTAACCGTTGGGCAAGGTGCTGCTGCTCTTAAAGCCTTTTCTCAGAGCAACTCCGCCGCTGCAAAGCCGGTTCAGGTTGTGTTTAATACCTGTGAAGAGATTGCAAAAAGCGATAAATTTTTTAAAGGGTTGACTAAAACCGTTAAGTTTGCAAGTGACCATGTAAACCCGTTAATCGTTGCCTCAAGCGGTTTGAAAGTCGCTTTGGNGTTTGCAAGTGACCATGTAAACCCGTTAATCGTTGCCTCAAGCGGTTTGAAAGTCGCTTTGGCTAATAAAGAAGACCGTAAAAAAACACTAATATCAGAAACAGGCTGCATTGCAGGCATGTTTTTAGGTGAAGGATGGATGAAAAAGAACTTAGACGGAATTCTGGCAAAACTTCCGGTTAATAAGAAATGGATACCGATTATAAAAGGTATAGTCTTTGTAACCGGTTCAATCACAGCTTCAACTATCGGTCAAAAAATCGGTAAAGCTATTGCCCCGTATTGGGATAAACCACTTTGTAAAACAGAAAATGACGCCCAAAAAGTTTACACGCCGATGAATGTTAAAGCATAGCAAATTGATTGCGTCTGATTTTTACTTATTGTATAATCAATTTCAGCAATGGAGATTGATTATGACAACAATAAAAGTAACAAAAATGCAAGGGTGCGGAAACGATTTTGTGGTTTTAGATTATTCTGAATTTGAAAAAACAGGGCTTTCGATGAGCGAACTTGCCATAAAGCTATGTAATCGAAATTTTGGAATTGGAGCTGATGGGATGATAATTCCAGATACAAACCCAAATGGTGAAACAGATATTGCCTGGTATTTTTACAATTCAGACGGTACAACGGCGCAAATGTGCGGCAATGGGATGAGATGTTTTGCAAAATATGTTTTTGACAAAAAACTTATAGATAAAAAACAGTTCAGCGTAAAAACTTTAGCTGGCATTATCAAACCTGAAATTTTAGACAACGGCAACATTAAAGTTGATATGGGTGTTCCAATTCTTGCCGATGCTAAAATTCCTTTTTGCGGTGAGCGTCATATAAAAGTTCGTGATAAAGAATTTGATATTACGCCGGTATCAATGGGTAACCCGCACTGTGTTATTTTTACCGATGATGACCCGATGTATCTTGCTCAAAATTATGGTTCTGATATTGAAACTCATCCGTATTTCCCTGAGAAAACAAATACTGAGTTTGTCAAAGTGCTTTCAAAAAATGAGATTGAAATGCGTGTTTATGAGCGCGGATGCGGCATAACTTTGGCTTGCGGTACAGGCGCTTGCGCAAGTGTTGTTGCAGGTGTTTTAAATAACTTAACAGAACAAAATGTAAAAGTTAATCTCCTTGGCGGTGCTGTAAACGTTGAATGGCGCGGAAACAAAGAAAATCCAAATGAACATATTTTCTTAATCGGAGCAGCGAATTACTCATTCACAGCAGATTACATGTTGTAAAATTTTATATTTTTGTGGTAAGATTTAACCATACACTGGCAAACTAGTAAAAGGAGAAATTTTAAAAATGAAAAAGTATGAATTATTAACTATATTCAAACCGAATTTAGATGCAGAAGAAGTTGATAAAGCAATTGAAAAAATCAATTCAATTATAACTGAATTTGGCGGAAATGTTGACTCTGTTGACAAAAGCGGCAGAAAAAAATTAGCTTATGAAATTGAAAAATTCAGAGACGGGTTTTTCACAACAACTGTTTTATCAATTCCGGCAGATAAAATTGCAGAATTCAAAAGACAATTAAGATTGAACGATACAATTTTAAGAACAATGTTTATGGAAGTTTCACAAAAAGCTTCTGTATAGTAGATTTAAAAAGGATAAAGAAATGTCATTAGCAAAAGCAGTAGTTACAGGTATAGTTTATAAAACACCAAAAACCGGATACACTCAAAATAATGTTGCAGTATCGTCTTTTGTATTAAATATCGGTACAACAGATGAATTACTGGTAAGAATTATTTCAAAACGTCAAGCTTTGGAAGAAGTTGTATCTAAGCTAGCAAAGAACCAGAAAGTTCTTGTTGAGGGAAGATTACAAAACGGAATAAGCAAAATGGATGACGGAACAGAGAAAAAAGTTTTTGAAATTGAAGCTACTACAATTGAGCTTATGGGGGCGGCTGCAACTCCGTCTGCAACATCTGAAGATGGCGGCATTCTGACATTTGGCGAAATGGAAGCAGCACCTTCTAATGACACAGAAGTATTAATGGACGATGAAGAAGTTCCATTCTAACAAAAAATAATACGTAATACTAATAATAAGGCTAGAAAGGCAAATTAAAAAATGGCAAGACAAGAAGATAAGAAAAAACGTAAGAATTGTAGTCTTTGCGCTGATAAAGTTGAAACAATTGACTACAAAGCTGCTGCAAAGTTAAAAAGATACCTTACTGAAGCTGGAAAAATTATTCCAAGACGTATCACAGGTAACTGCGCTGCGCACCAGAGAATGATTGCTAAAGCTATCAAAAAAGCTAGAGAAGCTGCAATTATCAGCTACGTTTTTGACTAATAATCAAAGATAATCATTATGGCGCGGTTTTGAAATTTTCAAAACCGCGCCTTTTTAAAGGAACCCAAAATGCAAACTAATATTTATGCTATAACAGATTCTCACCAGGAAAGCAGAAATTTAAGCCGGCTGCTAAGCGGGATTTATAATCTTGAAAAGTCCTCTGCTGCGCCGTTTTTAGTTTTGGATGCGGGTGACTTGTTTAAGGGAATTTATGATAAGGAGCTTTCTGTAAACGCTTATATTAAGCTTAAACAACTTCTTCCGCAGGCACAAATTTTTCTAACTCTTGGGAATAACGATTTTGGGTTTACTAAAGCTGATTTTGAGTATTTAAAACATACAATAAAGGTTTTTGAAAGCGCAGGGATAAATTTTGTTTGTGCAAATTTGATAGATAGTGTTTCTTGGGTTGACGAGTACAAAATTATTGAAATTAATGGGCAAAAAATTCTTATAACCGGATTTTGCCTGAACAATTCTTGCACTAAGAAATTCAAATGTGACCTTATGCCGCCTGAACAGAGCTTTGAAAACCTTATAAAAAGTATTCAGGCGGATTATGATAAAATTATTGTTCTTAATCATCATTGGTATACGTATTCAAAGAGTTTGAAAGATTTTGCGCTAAGTCGCGGGGTGGATATTGATTTAATAATTGGCGGGCATGAGCATTCAAAAATTGTGCCGAATTTTGAGGATAATATTTTTTATCCGCTTTCGTTTGCAAGGTCAATGTATAAGATGACAATGGGCGAAACTATTAGTAATATTGAGGAAATCTCGCTGGAGCAAACCACTTTTATTCCGGAATTTGAAACTCCGATACTTGAATATGAGCAGAAAACGGGACTTAAACAACCGATTGCAAGACGGGTTTTGAATTTGACAAAATGCTATTCTGAGCCGTGTCCTTTGGGGACGTTTATTTCTGATAGTATGAAAAATGTTGGAAAGACTGATATTGCATTTCATTCAACAGGTTTTACAATGTATCCTCTAAGGCTTTCAGATAGTAACACTGTGACAAAATACGACCTTGAACGTGTGATGTGCCCAACAACTTCAGCTATTGAGAAAATTAAAATTTCTGTTGAGCAATTAAAACAGGTTTTTGAAAATGCCGCAAAGTTCCGCATGCTAAAAGACAGGGGAAATTCACGGTTTTTGCAGTGTTCACGCAATATTAAAATAACAGGAAAAGGAAATCCAAAAGATAAAACTTACACAATTGTTCAAATTGAAATTGATGGCGAATTGCTTCTTGATGAAAACGCAAAACCAATAAATCCGGCGCGGATTTTCACCTGCACAATTGATGATTTTATCGGCAAAGGCGAACAGGGGTTTGATGTTTTAAAGTCTATACCAAAAACAGAAGTTCTAAAAAACGGAACTCCTGTTTTGCTGTCAGAACTTTTTTATAATTCTGTAATCGAAGCTGAAAACCTTTATCAGACGTCTGTTTATCCTGTTTTTGGATTTATTGATTTATGATGTTTTTTACTGCTTCTGTTATTTTTGTAATGGCATCATCCGGTGTCATAACGATTTTTTCGCCTGTTTCACGGATAACAAATTCTATATTGCCCTCAGTAATTGTTTTTCCAACAGTAACCCTGAACGGGAATCCGATTAAATCAGCGTCTTTGAATTTTACTCCCGGTCTTTCGTCACGGTCATCAAGAACTGCTTCAACACCGTTTTTCAAAAGTTCTTCATAAATTTTTGTTGCGGTACTCATTTGCAGCTCGTCTTTTGTGCTGACAGGGACGACAATTGCGTGGTATGGCGCAATTGAAAGCGGCCATTTTATACCCCAGTCATCGTGGTGAGCTTCTACAGCAGCAGCGGCGGTTCTTGTTACCCCAATACCGTAGCAGCCCATTATATATGGTTTTGTTTTACCGTCAGCGTCTAAGTAGACGGCGTTCATTGGTTTTGAGTATTTTGTGCCAAGTTGGAAAATGTTTCCTACTTCAATCCCGCGGGTAACTTTAAGCGGTTTGCCGCATTGCGGGCATAATTCACCTGCTTCAACAAGTCTTATGTCTGTTACGATTTCCGGTAAGTCTATTTCTTTGCCAAAATTCGCGCCAACAAGGTGAACATCGTTTCTGTTAATGCCTACAACAAAGTTTTTCATTTCTTTTACTGTTTCATCAGCAACAACGACAACTTTGTGTTCTCCGTATTTTTCAATTGGTTTTTTGTTTTCATCAACAGCTCCGATAAATCCCGGGATTGCACTAAACCCGTTTTCGGACATCATTTCTTCGATTTCGCCTGCTGTGGCAATTCTTATTTCTATGCCGCCTACAGCGTTTAGTAATTTAGTTTCTTCAACCTGTTTGTCACCTCTGATTAGTGCAAGGACGGGTTTTTTATCTACAATATAGACAAGTGTTTTTAAAATTATTGAAGCCGGAACTTTTAAACATTCGCAAAGTTCTTCAATTGAATGGGTGTTTGGAGTATCAACAACTTTTGCAGTTGTAAAATTACCTTCAACAGTTGCCGGCGGTAGTTTTGAAACGGCGTGGTTTGAGTTTGCTGAGTAGTCGCAATCTTCACAGTAAAATACATCATTTTCGCCTGCATCAGTATCTGTTATAACCATGAATTCATGAGATACATTTCCGCCGATTGCGCCGGAATCAGACTGAACCATTTTTGTATCAAGCCCGCATCTTTTGAAAATATTTTTGTAAGCCTGTGCCATATTTTCGTACTCTTTTTCAAGTTCTTCTTGAGTTGCGGAGAAGCTGTAAGCGTCTTTCATTATGAATTCACGTCCTCTTAAAAGTCCAAACCGCGGGCGAACTTCGTCCCTGAATTTTGATTGAATTTGATAAAGATTTACGGGAAGTTGTTTGTAAGATTTTAAACCGTCACGCGCAATTGCCGTAATGATTTCTTCGTGTGTTGGTCCAAGACACATTTCACGATTGTGGCGGTCTTTTAGTCTCATAAGTTCTTTGCCGTAGGCTTCCCACCTGCCGGATTCAATCCATAGTTCTTTTGGCTGGACAAAAGGCATTAAAAGTTCTTGGGCTCCGGCTTTGTCCATTTCGTCCCGAACAATGGTTTCAACTTTTTTCAGAACTCTCCACATCAGCGGTAAAAAATTATAAACACCTGATGTTAATTTTCTTATATAACCGGCACGAGCCAGTAATTTATGTGAAATAACTTCCGCATCTGACGGAAATTCTCTTAGGGTCTGTACAAACAGTTTTGACATTTTCATATTTCAAAATCCTCTATATTTCGTCTTTCTCAATTATTTTAACATAAAAATACTTTTGATAATGTTTGTTGTAAAGTATAAATATGAGATCAATAAAAATAAAATGTCCGGCAAAGATTAATCTTTATTTAAAAGTTGTAAATAAGCGAAGAGACGGGTTTCATAATATTACAAGCATTATGCAGTCAATAAGTCTGTTTGATTACCTTTCAATCGCGGTTATTGATGACAGAAAAAATATTATTACACTTCACGGTGATAGCGACGAAATCCCGTATAACAGTGATAATCTTGTTTATAAAGCTGTAGAACTATATCTGGCTGCTGCAAAGTTTTCAAATAAAAGGGTAAATGTTTATATAGAAAAAAATATTCCGATTTCAGCGGGTCTTGCAGGCGGAAGTACTGATGCAGCAGGTGTAATTTACGGACTTAATAAAATTTTTGATGATAAATTATCAGATAAAGCGCTGCACAATATTTGTAAAAAATTGGGGTCTGATTTGAATTTTTGCCTTGTTGGCGGTCGAATGCGAGCCCGCGGGCGGGGTGAAATTTTGGAACCGCTCAAATTTCAGCAGTTGCCGGTTAATCTTATCAAGCCGCTTGACCTTGGAATTTCTGCCAAAGAAGCTTATACATCGTTTGCTGATAAAATTAAAAAAAATAAAAATGACGAAACAAGAAAAGCTTACGATAATGATTTAGAATGGGCTGTCATTGATAAATATCCGCAATTGCAGTCAATTCGTGAAAAATATCCAACTTCAATGATGACGGGCTCCGGTTCGACTTATTTTTCTCTTAAAGAAGAGTTTGAAAATGAAGAAGGTTGTTGGGTTAAAAACGGATTGCAGACTGTTGATTACGGCGTCACTATGATGTAAGCTCTTCAGATAGCTTGCCAAGTTGTTCGATTGATAGTTTTTCGCCGCGGATATTTTCATCTAAATTCAGGGCTTGCAAAGCTTTTATAACTTTTTCTTTTGAAAATCCGGCGTTTAGCAGACAGTTTTTAACATTTTTTCGGCGTTGCGCAAATGCAGCTTTTACAGTTTTTCTAAAATGTGTGTAGTCTGTTAGTTTTAATTTGGGTTGTTTTCGGACATTGAGTTTTACCAGTGCAGAATTAACTTTTGGTGCAGGATAGAATGCTTTTCTGCCAACAAGTCTTAAAATTTTTACATCAGCCCAAAATTGAGAAAGTATGCTTAGCAAGCCGTATTGTTTGTTTGGGGAGTGTTCGTCTGCCGCCATTCTTCGTGCGACTTCTTCCTGAACCATCAGAATAATATCTTTAATCTTTGCCCGATTTTTGTTTGTTAGGTCGTCTATTTCACCAAGCAAGTGTGCAATAATCGGACTTGTAATATAATACGGAATATTTGCCACGACTTTGAAAGGTTCTTCACTCAACTGAGATAAATCTGTTTTCAAGATGTCATTGTGGATTATTTCAAGATTAGGCGCGTTAAGTTTTTCTAACTCCTTAATAGCTTCTTCGTCAAGTTCAATTGCAATGACTTTTTTAGCGTGTTTAACCAGTTGTTCTGTTACAAAACCAACTCCTGCACCAATTTCAACCACNTTTTTAGCGTGTTTAACCAGTTGTTCTGTTACAAAACCAACTCCTGCACCAATTTCAACCACGACATCATCCGGTTTTATATCCGCAAAGCCAATAATATCGTGGATAACTTCACGGTCTATCAGGAAGTTTTGTCCAAGACGTTTTTTTGTTCTGAAAAATTTTGCCCGTTCAAAGTAGTTCATATTATTTATAATATCATAATAAGGTGCACTTGTATAGTTGATAGAAATTTGATATAATAATTAGTATCAGTATGAAAGGAGAGTAAAATTATGCTGAAACTCAATCATAGTAAGAAAAACGGGGGGGGGGGCACCGTTAAAGCTCTCCAATAAAGGGTTTACGCTGGCAGAAGTCTTGATAACCCTTGGTGTAATTGGTGTTGTCGCGGCGATGACTATTCCGATGTTGATTTCAAAGTATCAAAAACGAGTTATTGAAACAACATTGAAAGAAGATTTTTCGATATTTTCGCAAGTTAATAAGATGATGGTCGCAAATGATGTTGGATTGGATTTAGAGGCTGCTGACGGTTCTGATGCTGCAATAAGAGCATGGTTTGAAACTTATATGCTCCCTTATATTAATGTTGCTAACGTTTGCTATAGTACTTCCGGTTGCTGGGGTAAGTACCAAAATACCAGAATGCTTAACGGAAATAATTTTACAGATTGTAAAATTAATTTAGGTTGCGGTACTAATTGGATTTCATTTGTTATGAATAACGGAACAATGGTTGCGCTTGATATCGGAAATAATAAACAATTAAGAGACATCTTTGGTGTTGATTCTACAGCAAGCACCTGTTTAAAAATGTATGTTGATGTGAATGGTGACAAAAAGCCCAATAAATTTGGCGTTGATATTTTTCTTATGACATTCACTGAAGACGGGTTTGCTCCTGCCGGATATTCAAAAACTCCGGCACAACTTAAACAAAATTGTTCACCGGGACAAACCGGCTACTGGTGTATGACGTATGTTAAAAATGCAGGATGGGTAATTCCTGATAATATATGGAAACTAAGAAATGATTAGTGTAGTGGCGGAAATTCTTACGAATTTCCGCCCTTCTAAACTATTTAACTACGATATTAACAAGTTTTTTCGGTACGACAATTGTTTTCACAATTGTTTTTCCTTCTGTCATGGTTTTGATTTTTGGACTGTCAAGCGCTGTTTGTTTCATTTGCTCTTGGTCAAGTCCTTCATCAACCTCGATTTTGTCCTTAACTTTGCCGTTTACCTGAACAACCAGTGTTATGGAGCTTGATTTAGCAAGGTTTTCATCCCATTTGCACCACGGTTGAGCGTGGATTGAACCCTCGCCGCCAAGTTCGTGCCAAGCCTCTTCTGTCAAGTGAACTGCAACAGGTGACATAAGTTTCATCAACGAAACTATTGCAAAGCTTAATACATGTTTGTCTTCTTCGCTCAATTGAGGTTTTTTAGCTTGCCAGTCATAGATTGCGTTTGTTAATTCGCGGTATTTTGAGATTACCGTGTTAAACTGGAAGTCGTTTGAAATATCATTTGTAATCCCTTTGATTGCAATATGAACTGTTCTTACTAAGTCATCGTTTGATTTTTCAAGAGGGAAGTTCAATTTGTAATCAAGTGTGATATTTTCCTCGTTTGTTGAAATTAATCTCCAAACTCTGTTTAAGAATTTGTAGCAGCCTTCAACGCCGGCATCTGACCAGTCAAAATCTCTTGCAGGAGGCGAATCAGACAGGATAAACAATCTTGCCGTATCTGCTCCGTAGTTTTCAAAGATTTCATCCGGGTCAACTGTATTGCCTTTGGATTTTGACATTTTTGAACCGTCTTTTAAGACCATTCCTTGTGTTAATAAGTTTTTAAACGGTTCGTCAAAATCTAACAACCCGCAGTCTCGCAAAGCTTTTGTGAAAAATCTTGAATACAACAAGTGCAATATTGCATGCTCAATTCCGCCGACATATTGGTCAACAGGAAGCCAGTGATTTACTTTATCGCGGTCAAAACACTTATCAGAATTATTTGCATCAGCGTATCTTAAATAATACCAGCTTGAACATACAAAAGTATCCATAGTATCTGTTTCGCGTACAGCATGCCCCCCGCAAACAGGACAAACAGTGTCTTTAAATGTTTTTGATGTTGTAATCGGAGATTTCCCGGCAACCGTGAAATCAACGTCTTTTGGTAGCATTACCGGCAACTGCTCTTCCGGCACCGGTTGAATTCCGCATTTGTCACAGTATACAACAGGAATTGGTGCACCCCAATATCTTTGGCGTGAAATTAACCAGTCGCGAAGTCTGTATTGCGTTTTGAATTCTCCAAAACCTTTATCTACTGCCCATTTTGTAATCGCGGATTTTGCGTCGTTATTTTTTAGCCCGTTGAATTCACCGGAATTAACCAATACTCCGGGTTCTGTATAGGCTGCTTCTTTGCAGTCACTTGGATTTTGCGGGTCTTCAATTACAACTTTCAATGGTAGATTGTATTTTTTTGCAAAATCAAAATCTCTTGTATCGTGTGTCGGAACACCCATTACAGCACCTGTTCCGTACTCAACAAGTGCATAATCCGCTGTCCACAGAGGGAAAATCTCTCCGTTAAACGGGTTTTTGCAGTGTGTCCCCAAAGGAACCCCCGTTTTTACTCGTTCGGTTGAAAGTCTTTCAATTTCAGTCATTTTGCGCGCATTGCTGCGGTAATCTTCAAATGCTTGTTTGTTTTCAGGAGTTGTAAGTTTTTCAATGTCTTTATATTCAGGTGCTACAACAAGGTAAGTGATACCAAAAACAGTATCAGGACGCGTTGTATAAACCGGAACTTCCATTGCTTCACCGTTTGGAGCATCAATTACAGGGAATTTGAAAATTGCACCTTTTGATTTCCCAATCCAGTTTGCCTGCATTGTTTTAACATTGTCACCCCACCCCGGGAGTTTATCTAAGTCTTCCAGTAACACATCAGCGTAATCTGTGATTTTGATAAACCATTGTGACAAGTATTTTTTCTCAACTACACTGTCACATCGCCAGCATTTCCCGTCGATTACTTGTTCGTTAGCAAGAACTGTACCGCATTCATCGCACCAGTTTACGGCTGCTTCTTTTTTGTATACCAGTCCTTTTTTATATAATTGTAAGAAAAGCCATTGTGTCCATTTGTAATAATCAGGTTTGCATGTTGTAACTTCTCTGTCCCAATCATAAGACAACCCAAGCATTTTTAACTGTTTTGTCATATATGCTATGTTTTCATCTGTCCAGGTTTCCGGGTCTGCATTATGCTTCATTGCAGCGTTTTCAGCAGGAAGACCGAAACTGTCCCATCCAATCGGGTGTAAAACATTAAACCCGTTTGCCTTTTTAAATCTTGCAATAACATCGGTTATTGTGTAATTCCTAACATGTCCCATATGAAGTTTTCCGGATGGATACGGAAACATCGACAGGGCGTAATATTTAGGTTTGTCAGATTTATCAGGTGTTTTAAACGCCTTTGTATCATCCCAAACTTTTTGCCATTTTTTTTCTATCTCTTGTGGAAAATAACTTTCTTTCATAATCTTTCTCTTTCTTTCAATAATCCTTGGTATTTAGTATAACATAAAGATTACTTTAATAAAATATTATCAATCAGTCTAACTCCGCCTACTTTGCAGGCAATAAACACTCTTGTCGCATCGTCTGCTTTTGTAACTTCCTCAAGTGTCTCTTCATTCATAAATTCCAGATACTCCGGTTCATGATGTTCGTTTAAAAACGAATAAGCGGTTTCTTTCAGCGCTTCAACATCTGTAATCCCTTTTTTGTAGCAGTTTTTGATATTGTTAAGTATCTTACTTAGCGCTAAAGCATGGGTTTTATCCTCTTGTGAGAGGTATTTGTTTCTTGAACTTAGCGCAAGTCCTGTTTCTTCACGCACAATCGGGCAAGGAATAATCTCAACCGGAATATTTAAGTCCTTAACCATTTTCTTGATAATAATAAGCTGCTGAGCGTCTTTTTGACCGAAAAATGCAAAATCAGGCTGCACAATATTAAAAAGCTTATTCACAACCGTGCAAACACCGTCAAAATGCCCTACACGCGACTTCCCGCATAATTTATTCACATAGAAAAAAGGCGGGATAACATAAGTTAGAAAATCGTTTGAGCGAATTTGACCTTCGCCGTACATTTCAGTTGGAGATGGCGCAAAAACTATACTAACTCCTGCATCATCACAAAGCTTAGTGTCCTGCTCTAAAGTTCTTGGATATTTGTCTAAATCCTCTCCGGGACAGAATTGGATAGGGTTTACAAAAACCGATACAACCACCTTATCACATTTCTCAACTGCTTTTTTTATCAGGCTCAAATGCCCTTCATGCAAAGCTCCCATTGTAGGCACCAATCCGATTGATAACCCCTGCTTTTTCCATTTTTTAACCTGTTCTCTTACTTCTTTGATTGTATGAATTAACATAATATATCCCTTCTTTCAGATAATTTAAAACCCGTATCGCTTTTTCTTTTCCTGATTAGAATTTTTATAATAATTTTTATTATTTTTAATATCTTCAATAATTTTTTTGTAATCTCCTTTAGCAAGACTTAAAGCGGTTTCATAATCTTTTTCAGATTGTTCAGCTTTGCCGAGTTTTTCATAAACGTAGGCTCTTTGCGCATATGTAGTGGCATGTAGCTTTTTGCCTGCCTTAATTTTTTCGTTTAAAATGTTTAAAGCCCTGTCATATTCGTCTGTTAGAATATAATTTTCGGCTGCCAAATTGGTTAATCCGGTTAATTTACACATTTTGACCCCATTTTCGGCATCGCCTTTTACTGTGTATAGCGTACATAAATGCACTAAACTTGAAAAAACATAATCTTTACATTTAGTTTTGTAGTCAGAGTTATTAACGTCACAAGCTTCAGGATGTCTGTCTAAGTCTATTGCCTTTTGAAAGCAGTTAATGGCTTTTTGACCTTCTCCTGTGCCTGAATAATAATAATATGAACCAAGATTTGAATACATATAAGATTTTATCTTTGGAAATACAGATGTATTAATTGCAAGTTTATGAAAAATTTCTTCATTTTTTGTGGTATATGCTAATGTTAAAAACCACCACGGCAATGATAAATATAAACAAACCAGTAATATTACAAGTGTTGAAAATTTTGCAATCTTATGTTTGATAATAATTGCTAAAATTACAAAAATTACCAGTGCTGCAAAAGACCCCGTATAAACAAATACTAAAAATAATAAGTCATAACTTGCTAACATTATTAATAAATCTCCTCTTCGGATGGGAATTTTCCTGTTTTTACATCCTCATTAAACTGTTTTGCGCAATTTAGTATTAAACTTTTCATATCACCGTATTTTCTGGCAAATTTTGGCTTGAAGTCAGAAAATTTGCCAAATATATCATCACTAACCAAAACTTGTGCATCACAATATCTTCCGGCACCGCATGAAATAGTTGGAATTGTCAAATTTTCAGTTATGTATTTAGCGCTTGTTTCCGGCACCATTTCAAGTACAATAGAAAATGCTCCGGCTTTTTCAAGTTTTTTTGCCTGTATCAAAAGCTGTTCTGTTGCATCTTCTGTTTTTCCTTGGATAATGTGCCCGCCAATGACATTTTCTGATTGCGGAGTAAAACCAATATGCCCCATAACCGGAACGCCCATTTGCGTAGTTCGTTTAATGAGTGCTTCGATATAATCATTGCTTGCTTCGATTTTTACGGCATTTGCACCAAGTTTAATCATGTTGCCGATGTTTGTTAAAGCGCTTGGAATATCAGTTGTATAACTTAAAAAGGGCATATCTGTCACTACCATTGCTCTTTTTGAGCCTTTTGCCACTGCGCGGGTAAAAATTGACATCTCCTCAACTCCGATGGACATTGTGTTTTCATACCCCAGGGCAACCATTGCCAGGCTGTCGCCTATTAAAATCACGTCAATCCCCGCTTCATCTAAGTATTTTGCGGTTGAGTAATCGTATGCTGTCAAAACTGAAAATTTTTCTCCTGCATTTTTCATTTTTTGCAGAGTTCTTACTGTTACTTTTTTTGCCATAATCTAAATTTCTGTTGTTTTCTGAACCAATAATATAACGACCTTGCAACTCTGTTGGAACTGTGTCTTACAAGCCCTTCTTTGCTGTCTTCTATGAGTTTTTTGGCAATTATTTTTATGCCTAATTTTTTTACTTCAGCCGCGTCCAGTTTTACCGGGTAAGAATTTGATTTTTGGTATTTGTCCGCTAATTTTTCAGGCAAATAATCGTTTACCAAAACTGCATCTACTATGTCTTTTGAGCCGGCATGTTGGATTAAGGCTTTTAAATGGTCTGAAACCTTGTAATTATCGGTTTCTCCGGGTTGTGTCATTATATTGCAGACGTAAATCTTTTTGGCTTTTGATTTTGCAATTTCGTGTGCAATTTCTTTTATTAAAAGGTTTGGAATTACGCTTGTGTAAAGGCTTCCGGGACCAAGAATTATAAGTTCTGCATTTTTTATTGCCTCGATTACATCCGGCAAAGCCTTGCAGTTAGCAGGTTCTGTAAATAATCTTTTTATTTTGCCGTGAGCTTCAGGAATTGTTGATTCTCCATGAATTATCCTGCCGTCTTCCATTTCTGCTACAAGTTTCATATCATCCAACGTTGCGGGTAAAACACGTCCTCTTATGGATAAAATTCTGGATGAAGCGCGTACCGCCGATACCATATTGCCTGTAATATCATATAATGCAGTGATAAAAAGGTTTCCGAAACTGTGCCCTTCAAGTCCTGCACCGTTATCAAACCTGTATTTAAAAAGTTTATTAACTAAGTCTTCATCATCAGCAAGCGCTGTAATACAGTGTCTGATATCGCCCGGCGGTAAGATACCCATTTCTTCACGTAGTCTGCCTGAACTTCCGCCGTCATCACCTACTGTAACAACTGCTGTAAGGTTGTTTGTGATATTTTTAACCCCGCTTAAAAGCATTGATAAGCCTGTTCCGCCGCCTACCGCAACAATTCTTGGACCGCGGTTAAGTTTTCTTCGTCTGTATAAATGTTCCAGTAAGACGTCGTTGTTGCGGTCTTCTTCAATATCAAGGATTGAAAGGTTAGTTTTTTGCCAGCCTTTAAAAAATATTGCAGCACCTATCATTACAATCCCAAAGGCGAGCCATTCGGTTGAAATTTTTGTTGCAATTTTGCTTATAAACTGCATTGTGTTATAAATCGGCTGGAGGTCAAACAAAATTAAAATTCCTAAAACCATTAAGACGGTTCCCGCAAAAATAAGTGCAAACCACCTTTTGACTTGTAGTCCCGGGATTAACCATCCTGCTTGTTTTGGCATTTTTATTTTCTTAATCATACATTTCCCTTTATATAAAACTATTCAACCCAGCCTGATTTTTGCGCATTTTTGTAGTTGTAAGGCAAAGGTTCAACAATTTCGCGAGCTTGAATTATTAAATCTTTTGCGTTGGCAAGTTTGTTTGAAAAATGGATTGAGTCCGCGCGGACAATTGTTTTCCCGCCAACGTTGTTTGTTACTTGCGAATTTTGGAGCAAGTCTTTTAGTCTTTGGATTGAAATTTCGGTATTTTCTAAATCTCTTGCTGAGAAATCAATATTTCCGGTTTCATCGTAAATTTTTTCAAGATGAACTTCGTGTGCAACTTGAATATTTTCCTCTTCTCCGGCAATTGCAAGATTATCGCTTGATGCGCCGTAGTAGACAAGCCAGCTTGAGCATTTTTTGATTGCTCTTGCAATTGTTTTTGATACATCTAAATCTTCCAGCGCCTGACGATACATAGCTCCGTGCGGTCTAACATGCTCAATTTCCATATGATAAGCTTTGGCAAACGTCATAATCGCTCCAACCTGGTACATTACAAGTGCTTCTAACTCGTCGCTGTCCAGTTCCATTTGTCTGTAGCCAAAACCCTGGATATCATCAAAACCGATATGAGCACCTACTACAACATTTTTTTCTTTTGCTTCAAGCAAAGCTTCTTTTATTGTCAAAGGGTCGCCGGCGTGGAATCCGCATGAAATATTAACTGAACTTACATAGTCCAGAAGTCTTGTTTCCGAACTGTTTTTATAAATCCCGAAACTCTGTGCTAAATCACAGTTAAAATCTATATTTTTAATTGATTTTCTCTCTAAAACATTTTGCATAATTTTTCTCACAAGTCTTGTATTTACCAGTTAATTATACACGATAAAGAATATAAATCTATCTCTTTACATATTTTTAATATTTGGCAATAATGATTACTGGTGAATATGTAAGGCTGGTTTTTGGATATTTTTGTGAAAATTTATCACAAAAATCTTTAACTTTTTTTACAGTCCAGGTGGTTTGCGAAAGAGAATTTACGCCGGTGTGTTTCATATGTGCTAATAATTCAAGCGGGGTGTTAAATTCCAAAACTTTGCTAAACTCTGTACTAAATAACATTTCAAACCCTTGGCGGGTAAGGATTTCTTCAATCTCTTGGGTAGATTTATATTCTAAAGTTAATCCGGTTGTTTCTTTTATTTGGTAAAAATTTTCCGGCGAAAATGTGGAAAATGCCAAAATACCGCATGGTGCAATGTTTAGTTTTAAAATTTCAATCGCTTTTTCAAGGTTGCTAAACCACTGAAAAACCGCATTTGATATGATTAAGTCCATTTTTTTACCCGGTTTTATTTTTAATGCGTTGCCGTGTAAAAACCTTGCATCAGGGATAAATTTTTGGACATAAAGTTTTGATTTCTCAACAAGGTCATTGGCGTAAAAGTTTTTATAATGTAGATTTTCTGCAATTTTTTTTGTTAAAATTCCGGTGCCGGCACCAAGTTCTAAAATATTTTCAAAATTATTATTTATTTTTGTTAGTTCAGCAATCAGCTTTTGCGCTGTCAAGTCCTGAACAAGCGCGTTTTGGTCGTAAAATTTGAGACTTTTTTCAAACTGTTTTTTTATGTATTTATTATCTATCGGCATTTTATTATCTCTTCCCAAGCTGCAAATTTATAAAACGGAAAATGTCCGTATGGCAATGTTTTTACGGGTACATTGTTTTTTATGTGGCTTGCTGCCTGATTTTTAGGCGGAATAATTTTATCAAAATCGCTAACCAGAGCACAGTCGTAAAATTTTTCATAAGAAATTTCGGTGTTTTTTATGAGTTCATACAGATGTTGTAGTTCGGATACTCTGTTTTCTATCGACCTTTGAACAGGGTTTTGAGAGTATTTTTCAAAGTCTTCATCTGAGTTGAAAACATTGCGATAGAATTTCCCTTCAAGCCCTTTTTGAGCGTGTTTGAGGGTTAGTTCAAACATTTTAACCGGAATTCCAAACTTGTCATCTACAGGCGTGACAGTTCCGTTCACTGCAATTTTATAATCAAAAGTTTTAAATAAATCTTTTAGTAAATATGCTGTAAAAACGCCCATTGACCAGCTTATAAGAAACTTTTTATTGTATGAAGAAAAGTTTTTTAACTCATCCGGTATAGTTAAATCATTGTAATCAAATATCATCAAAACATCATATTCAGCACAATCTAAGCTGCAAAACGGTGCAGGGTCAAAGCTCCAGCCGGCAAAAAAAACTATTAAATTTTTGTTATTTTGCTTGTTTAACCAATGACATTTCATTGATTTTCTCCTTTAGAATTTGTAGTTCATTTTCTTCTGTTTCGCATGTTAAAGAAAGTCTTATCCTTGAAGTCCCTACAGGCACTGTTGGCGGACGTATCGGAAGTGTAAAGTATCCGTTATGAAAAAGAATTTCACATAAATCAACTGTCGCTTTATTATCTCCGATAATTACAGGAATAATGTGACTTTGGCTGCCCATTTTTCTTGCTATATCAAGCATTCTTGTCCTTTTTTGTTGAGTTTGCGGAATTTTATTTTCGATAATCCATTTTGTAAATGCAATATTTATGGGCGGAAGTGCAGTAGAAAAAATAAACGGGCGGGATTTATTTATTAAAAAGTCTATCAAAACTTTTGAACCTGTAACAAAAGCACCCATCGAGCCGACAGCCTTGCCAAAAGTTCCGACAAGTAAATCAATATCGTTTATTATTCCTAAGTCTTCGCAAACCCCCAATCCTTTTTCACCAAAAACTCCGAAAGCGTGTGCTTCATCTACAACAAGGCTGCAATCATATTTTTTCTTTAATTCAACAAGTGTTTTTAGGTCAGAAATGTCGCCATCCATTGAAAATACGCTTTCTGTTACAATAAACGCGTTGTTAAAATTTTTGCGTTCCCGTATTAAAAGATTTTCGAGCGCGGTCATATCATTATGAGGAAATCTGAAAAATTTACCTTCAGATAAACGCATTCCGTCGATTATGCTTGCGTGGTTTAGTTTATCCGAAAATATTACATCTCCTTTTTGATTTAAAGCGCTTGATATTCCTACATTCGCGTGGTAACCGCTATTAAATAACAGTGTTGCGTCTTTGTTGTAAAGGGTTGCCAAAAGTTCTTCTAATTCTTTATAAACCGGCAATGTTCCGGTTAAGAGCCTTGCTGAGGCGCTGCCAAACGGGTATTTGTTGCCTGCATAATCTAAAAATTCAGCGGTGATTTCTTTATTATCAGCAAAATTCAGATAATTATTAGACGATAAATTTAGTAGTTTTTTACCCTTAAAGTAAATGTATTTTTCATCTTTGCTATCAAAATCCTTTAAGTCTCTGAAATGCGAATGTTGTTTTAATTCGTCTAAAATTTTTTCGTAGTTATCGTACATAAGTCTAATTTAAGACAAAATAGTTTTCTTTTCAATAAGGTTATTGTTGTGATATAATAAAACACAAAAAGGGATATTTATGCCGCATTTTTTTATAAACTCATCAAAGATTAATAATAATGTAGTAGAGATTTCTGATAAAGAAAATTATAATCATATAGCGCGCTCGCTTCGCTCGCGCGCCGGCGAAAAACTTTTGCTGATTGATGAAAATAAAATCCAGTATGAGACTGTAATAAGTGAAATAACAGGTACAACAATCACAGCTGAGGTAAAAAAATCATATGAGAGCAGACGGTTTTTAGATTTTGAACTGTATCTTGCTCAGAGCCCGTTGAGGTCTGACGCTCAAAACTTTGTTATTGAAAAAGCAACAGAACTTGGTGTTTATGGCATTTATCCGGTTTTAACCGATAATTGTGCGGTTGCAAAACAAATAATAGAAAAGAAAATCCCAAGGTGGCAAAAGATTATGCACGAATCTACAAAGCAGTGTGAGCGGGCATCTGAACCGGTTTGTTATGATTTAACAACCATAGAAAAACTTTTGAAGGATTTTAAATTTGATAAAGTCATTGTTTTTTGTGAACGTATAGCAAGCAAGACTATTAGGGACGCATTTAAAGCTAAACCGGTGACAAAAGGCGATAAAGTGCTTGTTATAATCGGAGCGGAAGGCGGGTTTTCTCAGCGGGAATTTGAATATTTTGAGGCAGCCGGAGTTGAAATGTTGACGCTTGGTGATTTAATTTTGAGGGCTGAAACGGCAGTGACTGTCGGTTTAGGAAATATAATCTATGAATACGCAAATTTTAAAAGATAAAATAAAAAATGACGAGGTTTTGAATAATCTGGCAAGTTTTTTCCCTGATAATAACATTTATCTTGTGGGCGGTTCTGTACGGGATTATCTTTTAGGAAAAAAGACTTGCGATAGGGATTTGATTGTAGACGGCGTTGCAGCAAAAGAATTTAGTCTGGCGGTTGCGGAATTTTTCGGCGGTAAATTTATCCCGCTTGATGAAGTAAATAATATTTACAGAGTTGTTTTGCCTGATAAGAACAATTATTTAGATATTACCAATCCTGTTGGCGGAAGTTTGGAAAACGATATAAACAGACGCGATTTAACGGTTAATGCAATTGCAGTAAATATTCGCACTTGCGAGGTTTTTGACCCTACAGGCGGAATTACGGATATTGAAAATCGCATAATCAGAGGGATTAAAGAAGTTAATTTTACGGACGACCCGCTGCGGCTTCTTCGCGTATTTAGATTTTACTCGATTTTGGGGTTTGATATATGTGATGAACTTATGTCAATTGCAAGAAAACATGCTGAATTGATTTCAAAACCCGCAAAAGAACGTGTTGTTTATGAGTTGATGAAACTGTTTAGCGGAGAGTATGCGGCGGATGCGCTTTTAAAAATGGATGAATGCGGAATTCTTGAGTTGATTTTCCCGTTTGTTAAAGAGTTGAAACAAGTTCCGCCAAACCTTCATCATCATCTGTATTTGTTTAATCATTGTGTTGAAACAGTCCGCCAGGTTGGTATTTTGTATGAAAAATCAGTACCTGATGTTAAGTCGCATATGGATAAGGTTGATTTTGGCGGGTTTTCAAGGATTGCACATTTGAAACTCGCGGCTTTTATGCACGATATCGGGAAGTTTTCAACATGGACAATTGAACCGAATACCGGACGACATAGGTTTATCAAGCATGATGATGTTGGGGCAAAACTTGCTGTACAATTTCTTAAATCCATGAAATTTTCTAACAAACAGATTAATTATATTTCTTATATTATAAAAAAACATATGTACCCAACAATGGTTGTTAGCGCGCCTTTGCTCAATGATAAAGTTATGCTGCGCTACGTTAGAAAATCAGAAAATAATGCGATAGATACAATACTTATCGCTCAGGCGGACAGGCTTTGCGCCAGAGGTTCTGAGGTAACAGACGATATGGTGAAGGAAAATATTACTTTGCTAAATAAGCTTCTTGACTTTTATCTTAACGCCCAAAAAACACTCCAGCCGCTGCCAAAACTTCTTGACGGCAACGAGGTTATGGAAATTCTTAATATCAAGCCTTCCCCTCAGCTTGGAAATATTCTTGAAAAGCTCCATGAAGCGCAAGTTTCAGGGGAGGTTACAACAAAAGAACAGGCGATTGAGTTTATAAAATTTATTTTGTGTTAAAATTTTTGTTATAAAGATAAGGGGTATTATATGGATTATGCAAAATTGAAAAAATACGGGATACCTGTTGTGTCAGTGATTGCAGGGCTTTATGTTTTGTTTTTGGCTTCACCTTTAGTTGTGTCGCCGATATTGAATTCTTATAGTCCGAAAATCGTTGACATGATTAAAACCACGGCTGGTTTTGAGACTGAAATTGATAATCTGTCGTTTGTGACAGCGCCAAACTTATCAGCAGGTGTTAAGGTTAAAAACCTGGTGCTAAGTTTGCCGGGTGCGGAAAAACCGTTTTTATCAGCGCAAGATGCAGGGGTAAGACTTGCACTTTTGCCTATTCTTGTAAGAAAAATTCAGCTTGATTCGATTTTTGCAAAGTCTGTAAACTCAGAACTTGTAGTGAAAAATAACGGCGATTTTCTAATCCTTGACGCTATCCCTAAAACTCAGGATACCGGTGCGCAAGCTTTTGAACTGCCGCTTGGTTTAACGCTTTCTAATCATCTGCCAAACATAAATGCAAATACTTATAAAATATCACTTGTAGATGATACGACCGGCGCGCCGTATTATATTGAAGGTGAAAATTTAAAAGTAAAAGATTTCATTCTTGATAAGAAGGTTAAATTTTCTACCAAAGGTAAGGCTGTATTTAATGATGAAGTTGTGTCAAATTACGATTTAAAGATTTATAACAAGATAATGCCTGATTTAAACTTGCATGATTTAGTGTTTCCGCAAGATATTGTTGTAGAAGATGAAACAGAAACCGTAAAATGTCCGGTTGGCGAGAAGTTTAATATTATTGACATCTTAAAATCTGTTTATGACAATCAATTAGGTGCAGATGTTCTGGCTGATATAACAACATCCGGTACAATAAAAGAACCTCATTTCAAAGGTCATCTGAAAATAGATGCCTTGACAGTCGGGGTAGACGGGAAAAAACTTCCGGAAAGCTACGCGGATATCTTGTTTAAAGGAAATAAAACAGAGATTGATTCTGTGTTTTTCTCATCATTTGATACACAGGAAAAGACCCAAATTATCGGAAGTGTAACATCAGGCAAAAAGCCGTCAATTGATATGACACTCCGTTCTAATGCAAAATTTAACAACATAATAGCGCTTGTTGACAGTATTTTAACGTCTTTTGGGATAAATGATTTCAATACAGTCTCTACAACCGGCGGAATTGATGCTGATTTTAATATAAATTCAGACTTGAAAAAAGTTACCTCAAACGGTTACTTGAAGATTGCCTCATCCAGTTTGACTTACGGGTTGTATAAGATTTTCATAGATAAAATTAATGCGGATATTGATTTAACTAATAATAATATCAATATTAAAAACGCCGGATTTTCAATTCTTGGCAATCCGTTAAAACTTGCCGGCTCGATTTCTCACGATGCTCAGACTGATTTAAAATTGACAGCTTCCAATCTTCCGCTAAAAGGACTTCTTGGCGCGTTTGGGCAGGCTGCACTATTAAAAGATAATGAGATTTCAAGCGGCGGAATATCTTTAGATGTATTACTAAAAGGTAAGTTGAACAAGCTGCAGCCTCAGATTTCATCAACGGTTAAAGATATTAATGTATTAAATTCACCGTCATCAACACGGATTACGCTAAATGACGCGCTTATAAAAATTCTGTATGACGGTAAAAAAGCATCAGGCGATGTTGATGTGAATTCGCTTTTGATTGATAACCCATCGGCTGTCGTTTCCGTTCCAAAAACAAAGATTTTGATAGACGAGAAAGATATTAATATTAAAAATTCATACCTGCTTGTAAATAATTCCAGAATTGATATCACAGGTACGATTAAGGATTATATTGATGAAAAAATGAATATTGACATAAAAGCTTCCGGAAAACTTAAAAGTGCGGGGCTTGCTGCAATGTTGCCTGCCGAATTCAGAAATCTGATTTCTTATAAGGGTGAATTGCCGCTGAATGTCAATATCTCAGGAAGTTCAAAGGTTCAAAATATCAAGGCTGAAATTACGGCGGATACGCAAAATTACCTTGCTCTGGTTGACCTTGATGCCCTGAAAAATCAGAAAACAAAAATTCATACAAATATTGAAATCATAGGGGATTCGCTTAATTTTTCAAATACGGGAATTTCAAATGACAAAGCACTTGTTGCAAAATTGTCCGGCGGGATTACAAAACTGTATTCATCTCCAAAATTAAATCTTAATATTGCTGTGCCAAACGAGGTTTCGTTCCCTATTTGGGGTGTAACAAATTCAAATATTACCGCAAACGGCTCAGTTACCGTGACAGGCTCTTTGAATGACCCTAAAATGCGCGGGACAGTCAATCTTGTTGATATTTCAATGAAAGATATGGATTTTGCGCTTACTGATTTAGTTGCTGATTTATCCGGCAGTATTTTAAATGGTTCAGCTACAGCCAGACAGTTTAAGTGCGGACAAATTATTGCTACCGATTTATCCGGCATGTTTTCACTTAAAGACTACTCAAAATTCTATCTTACTGATTTAGCCGGTGACGCCTTTGATGGAAAAATTAAAGGACGCTTGTCTTACAATATAAACGATTCAAAAATAGGACTTGAAATGTCAGGTTCCGGACTTAATTCCACAAAAGCAGTCTACGGCGCAACAGGTATTAAAAACGCGTTGACAGGTACTTTAGGATTTAATGCAAAACTTGCAATGCAGGGACTTACAGATAAAGAAATTATCAACTCAATGAAAGGTAATGTTGATTTTAATATCACAGACGGTAAATTTTTAAGTATCGGTAAGTTTGAAAACCTTGTTGCAGCACAGAATGTTTCGTCTAATTCAATATTGAAATCCGCAATATCTGCGCTGTCAACACTTTCAACCATTCAGGAAGCCGATAAATTTAAAAGTATAACAGGAGATTTATCTCTGGCAAACGGCAGTGCAAATTTGTCAAAAATTCTGGTTGCAGGACCATTGATGTCATATTATGTGAACGGAGTATATAATATTCTTCCAAACACGGCAAACTTGATTATTTTGGGTCGATTAGATGCAAAAGTTGTATCTTGTCTTGGTGTTTTGGGTGATTTGTCTGCTGAAAAATTGTTGTCATATATTCCAAAATTAGGGACAATGACCTCAAACATCCTCAATCAGTTGACTTCTGACCCGGCGAGTGAAAATACGGAACTAATTCCTGCACTGTCAAGCGGAAGCACGTCATATAAGGATTTTAAGGTCGTGTTTAACGGCTCTGTTGAGAGTTCTTCGTCTGTAAAATCATTCAAGTGGTTATCAAAATGCGATACCTCAAAAATGAATGTAAAAGAGGAACTTGAAAACGCGACAGAAGCCGTGAAAACAAATATAACAGAAAGGGTTGAAGCTGCAAAGACAAATGCACAGAATGTAAAAACTAATGTGAATACCCTTATTGAAACTCAGAAAACTAAAGCTCAGGAGGCTAAACAGGAATTTGAGCAGACAAAAGCTGATATTCAAAAGGCGAAAGAAAATTCAAAGCAAAGTGCTGAAAATTTGAAAAATTTATTCCAGAATGCTTTGAAAAATTCTCAAAAACCGCTTACGCCGGCAACAACAACGGAGACACCGGCTGAATAACTCGTATATTTTTTGTTTCAGCCTATTGCAATATTTAAAAAATAGTGTACAATATAATGATGTAACAATGGTTACACAAGCAAAAGTACAACAACCAGGAGAACAACAATGTACGAAGATGAAAAGTTAGTGTGTGAAGACTGCGGCAAGGAATTTGTTTTTACTGCAGGAGAGCAGGAATTCTATGCGGAAAAAGGCTTGGTTAATAAGCCAAAAAGATGTCCTGAATGCAGAACAGCACGCCGAAGAAACAACAGAAAAGGCAGAAGAATGTACGATGCAGTATGTTCTAAATGCGGCGCACAAACTCAGGTTCCGTTTAAACCGGTTCCCGGGAGAGAAGTATTCTGTAAAGAATGTTTCCAAAAGCCTGAAGAATAATTAATTTGATTTAATACACTATAAAAATATAAGTTTAGCACAGGGAAAAACCGATAAAAAGGTATTTCCCTGTTTTTTGCTATCATATGGTTATGCAGTTGTTCAGGTATTCAATAGTGCTGACTTTTTCATCATAAAGATACTTGATAAAGTTCAAATATGAGTCTTCACGAGATGAGATAACAAGGTTTATTTCAAAACCTTCGGTACAAAACGGCTCATAGTCATATACAACGTAACTGTTATACTTACTTTTCCACTCTTTACGTTCTATGCGGCTGTTGTTTTCTTCAATGATGTCTTCCAGCCACGGTAAAAGATTTTGGTCAATATTTTTCATTTCCATACGATTATATCTGGTGCAATCGTTACAACTATTTCCAATAAACATAATTTTACTCCACTAAGTTCTTATATTTGAATTGTACAAGCCGAAATTTATAAAGTAATCACCACAATGTACAAAAAATTCTAGTTATATTTACTAATTTTGAAAGTATATACTTAATATATCTTAATAATATATTATTAAAAAGGCAATTAATTATCAAAAATATACTTTATATAATTAATTCACTAAAATCGAGGAGCATAAATGAGCTGGGAAAGCTATGCAAACAACATGCGAATATTGAGCAATATAAATTGCGGACTTGCGTCAATGAACACGTTTCTTGAGCAGAAAGCAAATGGTGTCAGCTCGCCTTATGCGTCGATGGCTTTGTTTAGTAATTTAGCAAATGGAGTTGCTCGAAATGAGATAGCATATGATATGCAACGCCATGGCAATCCTGTGGGTAACACTATAAATATGTATGCGGGTTATGGAAATCCGGTATCAAATGCTTTTGGTACAACTGCACTATTGAGTGCCTGCAATCCATGGATGTTTTTCAATTGTTATAGTTGTCTGCCTCCGATGATGCCAATGTGCGGTTTCTACGGTTCAATGGGAATGGGCATGTATCCTATGATGGGCGGATTTTATTGTTAATTATTTTAACTCTGCAACATAATTGTAAAGAAATGTAAAGAAGATTACACCTGTCTCAAACCCTGTTATAATGCCCTTTATGGTATGGTATGGTATGGTATGGTATGGTATGGTATGGTATGGTATGGGGTATTTTTAAATTTTTCCGCAATTTTTCATATTCACTTGTTTTATAATGAAAAAAGTGTGTAGTTAATATGTAAGGAAAATTTTTAAAATGAGTATTGATGGAATTTTAACAATGGGCAGGAAGTTTGGATATGATAACCTTGTTCAGTTACAAAATCTGCGTAGAGGTTATAAAAGTGGTGCACCCGGTAAATATAGTGCCCGTTTTGTTTTTGATAGCAGTGATGCTTTAGATAAATATGTTGCAAAGGTAACAGGTACTGAAGACTCATATAACGAAATAATGCAGATCGTAAAAAAATTCTTCCCGGATGTTTTATCTGAAAAAGCAAAAACTGTAGTTCAAGTAGTTCTTAACCGTTTTAGTAAAAAATCCGGAACAGTTGATATAGGTCATGTTGTAACAAATGGCGAAGATATTGTTTCTGTAGCTAATTTTAGAGGTTTAAAAAATGCTTCAGCTACAAAATATAGAGTGGCAGCTTCCGGAGGAGATAATCTTAGAATTGAAATGAACGGTATTGTACCAAAAACTAATGCGCATTTCCCTGAAGAAATAAACGAATTTATGGACGCTGTAAAGTATGTTGAAAAAGATGGCGTTAGCAAGGTTGGTATTGATTATAAAGCAAAAGAAGGTTTGACTCAGTATAAAGTTTCAGTAGAAGCTCCTAAAGAATATCTGGATGCGTGTGCTGAAGTTGCAACCCAAGGTCAATATAAAACCGTGAATGAATTAATTGAACGTGGCAGATACATGGCAACTCCGGAATATAAGGCAGCTCAAGAAGCTGAAGTAGCAAGACTTATGGATGTCGCAATGGCAAAAGTAGCATCGGACAAAGCTAAATATGGCGCCTCATATGTGCCTCCGGTAAAATTTTCATAATATAAAATGACAAATAAGAAACAGTCGGACAAACCTCCGGCTGTTTTTTCTATATTTACCCCCAGTGTAAACATGTTTGAAGGAACGGGTAGATTTTTTTATTCGATAAAGCATGTTTATGCTAGAATTTTATTACAATTATCTAATGATATATTTTATATTTAAAAGGAGAAAAAATTATGACAGAAAAACGAGTATGGCTTTTCAGAGAGGGTAACGCAAATATGCGCAATCTTCTTGGCGGAAAAGGTGCCAACCTTGCAGAAATGACAAACTTAGGTTTGCCGGTACCGCCGGGATTAACCATTACAACTGAAACTTGTATGGATTATATTAACCATGGCAACAGAATGCCGGAAGGTTTAATGGATGAAGTTAAAGCAGCATTGAAAGATGTTGAAGCTCAAAAAGGTCAAAAGTTCGGAGATTCTCAAAATCCGCTTTTGGTTTCTGTAAGATCAGGTGCAAGAGTTTCAATGCCTGGTATGATGGAAACAATTCTAAACCTTGGCTTGAACGATGAAACAGTTGAAGCAATGGTTAAATTAACCAACAATCCTCGTTTCTGCTATGATTCATACAGAAGATTTTTAACAATGTTTGGTTCTGTTGCTTGGGAAATGGACAGACAAAAATACTTTGAAGCAGAAGTTGAAAAAGTTAAACAAAGAGAAGGCGTAAAGTCTGATACTGAAATTTCAGCAGAAGGTTGGAAATCATTAATTCCTGTTTATAAAAAAGTTATTAAAGAAGTTACAGGAAAAGAATTCCCGCAAGACCCGTATGTTCAATTGCAAGAAGCAATCGAAGCAGTTTTCCGTTCTTGGAATATTCCGCGTGCAGTTGCTTATCGTAACATGAATAAAATTGACCACAATTTTGGTACCGCTGTAAACGTTCAGTCAATGGTATTTGGTAACATGGGTGATGATTGTGCAACAGGCGTATCATTTACAAGAAACCCTGCAACAGGTGAAAACAAATTCTACGGTGAATACTTAACAAATGCACAGGGTGAAGACGTTGTTGCAGGTATCAGAACTCCAAAACCAATTGCGGAACTTGAAACTGAAATGCCTGAATTATACAAACAATACGTTGATATTGCTAAAAAACTTGAACTTGGATATAAAGACGTTCAGGATATGGAATTCACAATTGAACGCGGTAAATTGTACATTCTTCAAACCCGTAACGGTAAAAGAACCGCCGCTGCTGCTGTAAAAATTGCAGTTGATATGTGTGAAGAAGGAATTATCTCAAAAGAAAGAGCAATTCAATTGGTTGACCCATATTCAGTAAACCAAATCTTGTTACCTTGCTTTGATGCTAAAGCAATGGAAGAAGCTCATAAAATTGCACAGGGTGTAAACGCTTCTCCAGGTGCTGCTGTTGGTAAAATCGTATTCGATACTGAAGAAGCAGCTCAACGCGGCGAAGCAGGTGAAAAAGTTATCCTTGTTCGTGTTGAAACTTGCCCTGATGATATTCACGGTATGGCAGTTTCTCAAGGTGTTTTAACTCTGAGAGGCGGCGCTACATCTCACGCAGCAGTTGTTGCAAAAGGTATGGGTAAACCTTGCGTTTCAGGTTGTGAAGATATGAAAATCGACCTTGCAAACGAAACCTTAACAGGCTGTGACGGTACAGTTTACCACAAAAACGACGTTATATCTTTAGACGGCGGCAAAGGTATTGTAATGGACGGCGCTGTTAAACTTGTAGAAGCAAGAATTGACGACAACTGGAACAAATTCTTCTCATGGGTAAACGAAATCAAGGACCTAAAAGTTGAAGCTAACGCTGATACTCCAAAAGATATTGAAAACGCAATCAAGTTTGGAGCAGAAGGTGTTGGACTTTGCAGAACAGAGCATATGTTTATGGATCCGGACAGACTTCCTTGGGTTCAAAAAATGATTATTGCAGGTACTCCTGAAGCAAGAAAAGAAGCTTTAGACCACTTACTTCCAATGCAGTATTCAGATTTCTATGCAATGTTCAAGGCTCTTGGCAACTTACCGTTGACAGTAAGACTTCTTGACCCGCCTTTACACGAATTCTTACCTGATAAAGAAGGCTTGATTGCGGAAGTTGCAGCATTGAAAGCTCAAGGCAAAGACGCATCAGAAAAAGAAGAACTTCTTCACGTTGTAGAAAGCCTTTCAGAAGCTAACCCTATGATGGGATTAAGAGGTTGCCGTTTAGGTTTAACTTACCCTGAAATCAATGAAATGCAAGTTAGAGCAATCTTTGAAGCTTGCTGTGACTTGAAAAAAGAAGGTGTTGACGTTAAACCTTGGGTAATGATTCCGTTAATCGGTCACGTAAACGAACTTAAAGTTGCAAAAGAAATTTTAGTTCGCGTAGCACAAGATGTTATGGCTGAAAAAGGCGTTGACGTTGATTACAAATTCGGTACAATGATTGAAATTCCGCGTGCGGCATTGACTGCTGATGAAATTGCAGAATACGCTGAATTCTTCTCATTTGGTACTAACGACCTTACTCAGATGACATTTGGTTATTCAAGAGACGATGCAGAAGGTAAATTCTTAAATCGTTATGTAGAACAAAAAATCTTACCTTCTAACCCGTTTGCAACACTTGATACAAAAGGTGTTGGACAGCTTATCGAAATGTCTATGGAAAAAGGTAAGTCTGTAAATCCGTCATTAGTTGGCGGTGTTTGCGGCGAACACGGCGGAGACCCTGATTCAGTTAAATTCTGCCACAGAATTGGTTTGAATTACGTATCTTGCTCACCGTTCAGAATTCCGCAAGCAAGACTTGCAGCTGCACAAGCAGCAGTTGAAATGCGTAAACTTGCTTTAGTGTAATATCTTAAAGCTTGTGAATATTTGAAAAGCCCTGCTTTTGCAGGGCTTTTTTATGTGCAAAATTTTTATCCTAAAAATTATCCGTTTTACCAATGATATTATCCTTTGAAGTTTTATCCTGTAGCAAGAAAGGAGAAACTTATGACAGAGCGTTTGGAATTGTATAAATGTAATGTTTGCGGCAATCTTGTTGAAGTTATTTTGCCTGGAGTTGGTGAACTTGTTTGCTGTGGTCAGCCAATGCAAAAACTTGAAGCGCATAAAAACGATGATGAATTTAATGAAAAACACGTTCCAGTTTTTGTGGACAAAGACGATAATGGCGTAGAAATTCGAGTTGGTTTGACACTTCATCCAATGACAAATGAACATTATATCCAGTTTGTTGAAACAATATCAGAGGACAAAAAACATACTCAGTTGCAGTATTTTTCTCCGAATGAAGAACCTGTAATGATGTCAAAAAACAAAGATAATATTAAATCTGTCCGCGCATTTTGTAATATTCACGGGCTGTGGGCAGGTGACAGGGATGGAAACTAAAAAGAAAGGAGTGAGAATGATTAGTGATAAAATTCGTGACATACTTAACGAACAGATTAACAAGGAATTTTATTCCGCTTATTTATATTTGTCAATGTCTGCTTATTTTTCTGAAATTGGCTTATACGGCTTTTCTAACTGGGCTAAAGTCCAATCTAAGGAGGAGATTGACCACGGGATGATTTTGTTTGAATACGTTTTAGGCAGAAATTCACAGGTGCACCTTGCACAAATTTCAATGCCTACGTTTGATATGAGTTCACCAATTGAAGTATTTGAGCAGATTTATCAACATGAGCGCTCAATAACATCTTCAATTGACAGTGTTGCAAACACATCAGATAACGAATGCGACCTGGCAACAAGAAATTTTATTGACTGGTACTTAAAAGAACAGATTGAAGAAGAAGCTTCAGTTTCTCGAATAATTGCGAAACTCAAAGCTTTTGGACAGGAAAAATCAGCACTGTTCTTGATAGACAGAGAACTGTCAAATCGTGAATACTCTTATCCTGAATACTAAATCTGTCAAATATTGCGGTTTTGTAAACAATTTGTTTAATTCCCAAAAATAATTTATCATATAATTATGAATTTAGGGAAGATTCTATACGTTGATGATGATAAATTATTGACTTCGACTTTTGGTACTTTAATGAAGGTCGAGGGATTTAAGGATGTTGTTGTTTATAATAATCCGATTGATGCAATAGAATATTTAAAAACAGAAGCTCCTGACCTTATTATTTCAGACTTTTTAATGCCGGAGATGAATGGTTTGGAGTTTTTGCGTGAAGCTAAAAAACTTTACCCCGAAACCAGTATGATACTTTTAACCGCATATGCGGATAAAGAAAACGCGATTAAAACAATAAATGAAATCGGGGTTTATAAATATATTGAAAAACCTTGGGATAACGATGACTTAATAATGAATATCAAAAACGGGATAGAAAGAAGTCATCTGCTTGCGGATTTAAGAGAAAAAATTGCTCAACTGGAAGAAGCAAAATCTCAACTAACCGCCTATTCACAGAAGTTAGAAGAAATGGTTGCTGAACGCACAAGAGAACTAACGATTGCGAACAAAAAACTTTCAGGCATAATTAATTATTGTGCTGACGGAATTATCATAATTGATGCAAAAGGAAATATAGAACAAGTTAATCCGGCTTGTGAAAACATGGTTGGACTTTCTGCTGATAGTATTGAAAAAATGAAAATTCAGGAAATCGCATTTACTGATAATCCTGCAATGAATAAATCTCCTAAATCTTCCATAAAAACAAGTATTTTAGGGCTGTCGTGCGATAATTCGGAATTTATGCTGCGAGACCTTTATATCAGAAATGTTCTAAGTGAAGAATATATTCCGGTTGAAATCAATTTTGCCGCGCTTGCAGCGGACGATAGCGATGAAGAGAAATTTGTCGGTGTAATAAGAAACTTTAGCCAACAAAAAGAAACCGAACGACTAAGAGATGATTTCATTGCAACATTAACACACGACCTTAGAACGCCGTTACTTGCCGCAATTCAGACCTTGAAATTCTTCCTGGACGGTTCGTTAGGTGAACTTACTGAACAGCAGCGCGTGCTTTTATCCACAATGCTGCAAAGTAATGAAGACTTGTTGGGGCTTGTTAATGCACTGTTAGAGGTTTACAGGTTTGAGAGCGGTAAATTATCGCTTTGCAAAACCGTATTTAATATAAAAGATTTAGTTACTCAGTGTTACGAAGAATTGGAGCCGCTTTCCAAAAATAAAAATATTACGTTTAATCTTCATTGTGATATGGATGATGAACTTTTAATTGACGCTGACAGAGCTGAAATCAAACGGGTTATAACAAACCTTTGCGGAAACGCTCTTAACTACACAAATAAAGGCGGCACAATTGATATTCATGTAAAAGCTCAGCACGGCGACCTGATATTTTCTGTTATTGATAACGGAAACGGAATACCAAAAGAAGATATTCCTCATTTGTTTATGAGGTTTTCGCAAGGGACTACTAAAAAGCGTTCAACAGGAACCGGTTTAGGGCTTTATTTGTCAAGACAGATAATAGAAGCCCATGGCGGAAAAATTTGGGTTGAAAGCAAGGTGAACAAAGGCAGCGAATTTTCATTCCTTTTGACAAATGTCGTTGCAAAATCAAGAGTATAAGGCGGGGAAAATGTCTAAAAATATTAAAGTTACAATTATTGAAGATCACGATATGACAAGGATGGGTTTGTCTTTTGCCTTGTCAAATAATGAGGCAATAGAAGTCTTAGGAACCGCATCTGACGGTATGGAAGGTGTTGAACAAGCACTTCAGTTAAAACCTGATTTGGTTATTATGGATATTGGCTTGCCGACAATTGACGGGATTGAAGCCACTCGAAAAATCAAAAATGCAATGCCTGAAATTAAGGTTTTGATGAACACTTCGCGTGATAATGAAGATGATATTTTAGATTCGTTTGCAGCAGGTGCTGACGGATATATTACAAAAGGCGCAACTTCTGAGCAGACAATCTCAGCGATTAAAGCCGTAAGCGAGGGTGTTGGCTGGCTTGACCCAGCAATAGCGCGTGTCGTGCTTTCAAATATTCGTAAAAACAGTCAAGCTGAAGAAAAATCCGGCGGCATAAATTATCAGAAAGGTAAAAATTTATACGGACTTACTGAACGTGAAATGGAAGTTCTTGCACTTTTGGTAGAGGGTTTAAAAAATCCTCAGATTTCTAAAAAGCTTGTTATTACGATTGCAACAACAAAAACCCATGTTCATAATATTTTGCAAAAACTATATGTTAAAACCCGTTCAAAAGCCGTTGCTACTGCTATGAAAGATGGATTAGTATAAGGTTTTGGCTATGAGAAAAGTTGGAATTTTAGCTTTTTTATTATTATGTAGTGCAAATTTTTGCCAAGTTGACGCAAAAATATTTAAAAAAGAAGATACACGTTCACGAGAATTAAAATATCAGTATGAAGTCTTGAAAGAAGATGAAAAATACAAACTGGATTCTAAATTGTTGAATATTACACCGTCCGGGTATATGACAGTTGATGAATACGAGGCGTTATCTGAATATAAAGATAAATCAAATTTGCAGATTGATATTCCAAAAGTTCCAACGCCGTCTGATTTTAAGTATGTTCCAAAACCTTTATATCGTATTGTAAAATACAATGACCCGCCCGGCTCTGTTGAATTAACGCTTGGCAGACGTTTGTATAACAAAAAACAAATTAACGCACAGGGAATTGTTGCCCCTGATTATTCAATACTTGTTTATCCGGCTGTTTATTACTATTCTGACAGTGTTTCTGTTGCTAGCGACTTGTTTGTTGTGCCGCTTGAAGACGGTGATACGAACTTGAATAAAATATTAAAAGCAAACACAGCAAAACGAATTCCTGAACCGATTTTGTCGACAGATAAAGCGATTGATAATTACGCTTCTTTTAGAACTCTTACTCCTGTTGATTTTTCAAATGACGGAACAAAACTTTTGGTAAAACAAAAAATCGGGAGCAGCGAAGACGGAATTTGGCAGACAAATATTTATGTCTATGATTTTAAAAATAAATTAAGTTATGATTTATCGGAAGTTCGAGACGCTGTTGTTTATTTCTGGCAGGAGTATATGGACTTAAATCTTGAAGACAAACGTTGGGACATTTATCCGATTGGTTTTGAAAAGGCAAACCCTGAAAGGATTATTGTCCAGGGGTTTGCATTTACAGGTGAAAAACCGGTATTTTTGGGTACCTGGAGTGTTGATTGGCAAGGAAATCAATCAAGAATTGTGTCTTTTGACAAAAATGTTGACCCGATTGTTAGTATAAACGGATACAAAGTTGTCCAAGACGGAGTGGAAGAGTATACAAATGTTGAAAATGAAGAAAAATCATTGAAAGAGCAATCAAAAATTTTAAAAAAACAGTTTGAAGAGCAGAAAAAACAAATTGAAGACCAATATAAAGAAGAGTATAAATACACTTTAAAAGGGCTAAAACAGGATTATAAAGAAGAGTACAGAGATTACAGAAAACTACGCTCGCTTTCTGGTTCAACTGAAGATGCTGCACTCCAAGCTGCATATAAACAATACCTGATTGACCAGTGGAATAAGGATGTCCAAAAAACAGAAAAACGCATAGAAAAGCAGAAAAAAGAAATAGAAAAAATTGACAAAAAGTTGGAAAAATTATACGACGCATCAGGTGACAGCTCAAAATCAGAGGAGCCAAACACTAAATAACATCACTGGTTGCAGCGAGTAGCTTTTTGCCAGCCAAGACGAGAGCCTGCTTGGCATTTACGGTATTCCATGTTTTTGTTTTTAAGCGCCCATGCTGTGCAGCCAAGCCCATTGTATTTATTTTTTTGTGTGGTTTCTCTAAGACAGTTGTAGTCAAAAGCCATTGCATCACCATAAAATCCCATAGGCAGAATGCTTGTGCCTGATAACCAGAACCCAAATACGTCAACCCCAAGCATATTAGGAATTGCAGGTCCGTTTACATCTACGTAGAATATTCCGCAGAATGGTCGTTCTAACGTGTCTGTGGAGCTTAAAATTCCGTCACATTTTGTAGACCATGTCTTTAATACAACTGAACCGCCTTCAAGTAAAGTTATATAAGTTGAAGAAGCCTCAGGCTCTGCCGGAGTGTATTGAAGTTCAACCTGTTGCGGCTCTTGATTGTCATCCTGGTCATAACTATCGTCATCGTCATTTTGATAACTTGTAACTGTTGTTGTATAAGCAGCCGGAGCGGATGTTTTTTGGTAAGGTTCCATATCATCAGTTATAACTTTGGTTGGCTGACCGTTTAGAGTTCTGTAATCTCCTCCGGCAAAGCAGCCTTTGTAAGTGTCCTGGCAAAAAGACATTATCTGTAGTTTTTTAGCAAGTTCTTTTACGATTGCGTCAGATTTGTTACTTGCGTTTCTAACGCTTGTCCAATCTTGCGGAAGTGCCCCGTTATTTGCTTTTACAGTAGCGTCAAGCGCATCTTGAAGTTTAGATTGAGCAATTTTTGCTTCTTCTATAAATTTTGTTGAACTTTGTTTCTGGACAAGGTTTGGCAGCATAAGGGTGAATAAAAACCCTATAAGTGCCATAACTATCAGTACTTCTGCTAACGTAAATGCTCGTATTTTCATGTTACCCCGCTTCTTATTTGATATTTATTATAATAGCATTGTTTTTGAAATTACGCAATATTTAACCAAGCGGCACATAATCAGAATAAACCAAACTTGACCATTCTTCAAAGTAGCTGATTTGGGTTGCGCTACCTGTTCGTATGAAAATTTTAGGAAGTTTATCCGCCGGAATTTCAAGAGCGGCGCATATTGCAGCTTGAATTACCTCTGGGTGTGTAACAATAATAATTCTGTTTCCTGTATTTTCTTCAACAAGTCTGTCAATGACCTTTTTAACTCGTTCAATGAATTCTATTGAGCTTTCTGCATCTGCAATTGTTCGTTTATCAGGGTATTTTAAAATATCAGAAAATCCTGTTGGATATTTTTCAAGTATTTGACTAAATGTTAAACCGTTCCATTTGCCGCAATTGCGGGTTTTTAAGTCATCTACTACTTCGTAATCTTTTTTAAACAATTTAGCAATCATCATGGCTGATTGGATTGTACGAACAGAAGGTGAAGTGTAAATGACATCGTTTTTAACCCCGCGTGCTTTAAGGTATTTAACAAGGTTGTTCATTTCTTCGACCCCGAGTTCAGATAGCGGCGGATAATTCTCTGCATCTGAAAATCTTCCTTCTTCTGAATATATAGTTGCACCGTGGCAAACGAAAGTTATTTTACATTTTCTGTCAAAATACATAGCTGCTCCTTGTTTATATTATAGCATACTTTTTGTTTTTGCGGTAGTATAAGGAAAAAGGAGAAAAATATGAAGGGAAAAGCATTCAAATTCGGGGATAACATTTCAACAGACCATATAGCACCGGGAAGACTGTATCATTTAAGGTCAAATTTGCCGGAATTTGCAAAGCATGTCTTGGAAGATGCAGATGAAACATTTGCTTCAAGAATGAAAAAAGGCGATTTTGTTGTTGCCGGGTCAAATTTTGGATTAGGCTCATCGCGTGAACATGCTCCGTTGATTATGAAAATAGCGGGAGTTGGGGCAGTTCTGGCAAAATCTTTTGCAAGAATTTTTTACAGAAACGCAATAAATATCGGGCTTTTGGCAATTGAATGCGACACTGATTCAATTGATGAAGGTGATGAACTTGAACTTGATATTGAAAAAGGTATTATAACCAATCTTACAAACGGCGCAATTATACAAATAGAACCGCTTCCGCCGGTTATGATTAAACTTTTGGAAGACGGCGGGCTTGTTGAACATATTAAGAAAAACGGAGATTTTAAACTTACTGACTAGTTGAAATTTTCAAATGTTCGGCTGTAAAATCTTAATATATTGTGTTTTAAATTATTATATTCTAAAATAAGTATTAAACTAGACAAAAGGGAGACAAAATGAATATTCAAGAGCGCATGGACAGCATTAATGGCGTAATTAAAAATATTGCTGATTTTATACAAACACACGACGAAGTTAAACTGGATTTTAACGAGTATTTGCGAACAATCGGGGCAAATTCCAAAAACGGTGTGCCTTTACAAACAGCATGCTTTAGTTATATTTTAGAACGCAATCTTGGTGAAGAATTAAAAAGTATTCCACAACTTTATCTTGAAAACTCAAAAGGTCTTGATAAGGAAGCAAAAGATATTGTAAATGCGATTGATAACTCGATTTCATCTGTTTTTGAGATTAAAAAAGTTACAAAAACCGGGTTTGATTTACTAAATATCGTAAACGAACGTAGATATATGATAATTTCTTTGATGAAAATGACTTCTTTCCGTGGTATTGGCGCGGGAGACTATATTATTGCAAGAATTGTAAATATCAACGGCGATTACTATCTTTTAGAAATTTCCGGCGTTCTTCCTGCAACTAAAAAAGACGATGCTTACAGGTTTGCGGTTGCTAAAATTATCCAAAACCCTGAACTTGTCTATCTTGACAACCCAGAAAAGCAAAAAGAAATCGAAGAAGATGTTGCTGAAATTCACAAAAAATTTACTGAATTTTTCGACGGTAAAAACGAAATTATTACAACCAATAAACATGCTGATGATTTAATCGGATTGTTTAATGATTACGCGGAAGAAGGCAACAAGGCTGATTATTCACAGTTTATTGTAGAACCGGAAGAATACAAATTCTTTAATGTAAATGAGTTCAATAATTCTTATGACAATTTCCTTGAAAACTCGCTTGGCGGATTTTCTTCACACAAGGAAACTTATGATGTCGGCATTATTTATGATGAGGAACTTGGACTTTATGCAATTCCTTTTTACGGTACATTTAATAAGATTTTTGAAGTCAAAGATTATACAAAAGTTGTCAATTATGACATGTGTATAAAATATTTCCTTGAAAATGACAAGTATTCGGCTAATCTAATCCGTATGGTTGCGGCAAAACACAAGAATTTTATGGAAATAGTAAACTCTGTACTTGCCAAAAACTATAGTCAGGAAGAGTTATTGAAACGATATAAACGCAGATATTTGAATAACAAAATTATTTCTTCAACAACTGTATTGTACCGCTCAAACGCTTTTTCAAGCACCCTTGGTATAATAGAAGATAACGAAAACAAACCGCAAATTGATACAACACAAAAAATCGGCAGAAATGACCCTTGCCCATGCGGTAGCGGCAAAAAATACAAAAAATGCTGCGGGGCAGGTGTATAGAAGCTAAAACTTTTTGCATAACGAACATATATGATAAAACAGTTAAAGCTAAAAAATTATATACTTATTGATGAACTCTGTGCAAATCTTGATAACGGACTTAATATTATCACAGGGGAAACCGGAGCTGGAAAAAGCATTATATTGAATGCGATTGACCTTGTTTTTTCAGCCAGAGTGTCAAAAGACGTTATAAAAACAGGTTGTGATAAGGCTGTAATTGAGATTACTCTTGAGAATACAAAACATGACCTGTCAAAACTTTTTGAAGAAAACGGGATTGATGATTTTGGTTCAGAAATTGTTATTACAAAAGAAATTACACAAAGTTCCGTACGTTCACGTATTAATGGAACTCTGGTTAATCAAGAACTGCTGAAAAATTTGCGAATGTTGTTTGTAGATATTCATTCACAGCACCAGACGTATACTTTTTTGCAGCCGCAATATCATATTAATCTTTTAGATTCTTATGCTAAAGATGTTTATGGTGCATTGTTTACAGAGTATAAAGAAAAATTCGCGAATTATGAAACCCTTATCAAAAAACTTGAAGAGGCAAAAAATAGCTCTAATGCAACAGAAGCTCAGATTGACTTTTTGAAATTTCAAATAAATGAGATTGAAGAGGCAAATATTCAATCAGAAACAGAAGACCGGGAGTTAAGTGCAGAACTTGAAGTTTTGGAAAATGCTGAAAAATTAAAGGAGCTTACAGGCGGAGCTTATTGGACGCTGAACGGCGATGACGGGTCAATTTTAGAAGCGCTGTCAAAAATTAAATATGACATTTCAAAGGCAGTTTCGTTTGACCAAAAACTTGAACCTATAAACAGCCAGTTTTTGGATGCCATGGAAAATCTTAAAGATATTGCCTCTTCCTTGCGGGATTACAGCCAAAATCTTGATAATGATACACAGAAACTCAATGATATTCAGGAACGTTTGTTTTTGCTTGACAAATTAAAACGCAAATATGGCGGAACGCTTGAAACAGTCTTAAAAAGTTACAATGAGTTTTGTGAAGAATTGTCGGGGATAGAGTTTTCCGGTCAAAACGTAGAAAATTTGCAAGCTGAAATTCAGGCTCAAAAACAAGAATTAGCCAAAATAGCAAGCGAAATAAGCGAACATAGGAAAAATTATGCACAGGTGCTTTCTGTGTTAATCCAAGATAAGCTTGCTGTGCTTGAACTTCCAAAAGCCAGATTTGAGATAAGAATAACAGAAAAAGAATTATCTTCAAACGGGATTGATAATGTTGAATTCATGATTTCGACAAACGTATCAGAGGACTTAAAACCACTGGCAAAGGTCGCATCAGGCGGTGAAATTTCGCGTGTAATGCTTGCCATAAAATCAATATTTGCTCAAAATGATGATATTGATACGGTTATTTTTGATGAAATTGATACCGGAATCTCCGGTAAAGCAACACAGTCTGTAGCAGATGAAATGGTTGAGTTGAGCAAGTCTCATCAAATTATTGTAATTACACACCAGGCAATAATTGCCTCAAAATCAGATAAACATTTCTATGTCCGAAAATCTCAGCTTGATACAACAAAAGTTGAAGTATATGTTTTAACAGGCGATAATAAAATTAAAGCAATAGCAGAACTTGCAGGCGGCACAATCAATGAGCAGTCAATTGAGTTTGCTAAATCATTGCTTGAAACCACAAAATAAAAAGGAGGGAGTATGAATTGTCCAAAATGCTCAGTTGAGCTTGAAACCTTATCAACAAAAGGTTTAACTATTAAATACTGTAAACGTTGCAAAGCTGTTTGGCTCTCATTTGCAATGTTAAAAAAGATTGGTGAAATGCTTGAATTAAAAAGCGCACTGGTCAATCTTTTAGAAATGGAGCCAATCAAGGTTAAAGAAGAACCAAGAAAGTGTTCTGATTGCGGCAAGCCAATGGATAAAGTTTATTTTAACGGCATATTGGTTGATAAATGTTCTGACTGTAAAGGTATCTGGTTTGATAATGGCGAATTGTCAAAGTATTTTGGATTTTTTATGAAAAATCCTTGTGAAATAGTAGATAATTTAACTTTTATTGACAGATATTGCAATACTTCCTTAAAAACAAAGACTGAACCGGCGTTTCAGGAGCTTGAAATCCAAAGTAAAGAACGCGAAGTTCCTGCATTTTCAATAAACGGCTTTATTGCTCTTGCCTTAATGCTTTTATTTGGCGGTGTTGGGTTGCTTATGGGATTTATTGTGCCTTTGCTTTATATTCCGATAATTGTGGTTTTTGTATTTTGCTGTGCAGGGTTTAGAATTCTGAAACCGCAAGAAGCGCTTGTGTTGACTGTTTTCGGTAAATATACCGGAACTCTTCGCGGTGCAGGCTTTCACTGGATAAATCCTCTATCTCAAAGTGTTACGTTTTTAACGCCGGTTTCTTTGAAGGCAATGACACTGGATAACGGAAAACAAAAAATTAACGATGAACTTGGAAACCCTATTGAGGTTGGAATTATTGTAATATGGGAAGTCGTTGATACTGCAAAAGCAATTTTTAACGTAGAAGACTATAAGACTTTTATTGCAGCACAAAGTGATTCGGCGCTTAGAAATATTGTTAGAATGTACCCATATGACGCGCCGGAAGACGCTGATGTCCCGTCACTAAGAGGTGACAGTGCAGAAATTTCCGCAAAACTTAAAGCAGAAATCCAAAGAAATGTGAGTGTTGCAGGGATAAAAGTTGTGGATGCAAAGATTTCTCACCTTGCTTATGCTCCTGAAATCGCTGTAGCTATGCTTCAAAGACAACAGGCAGCGGCAGTTATCGATGCTAAAAAAGCCATTGTAGAAGGGGCTGTAGGCATGGTTGAAATGGCGCTTAACCGTTTGAGTGATAACAATATTGTACAACTTGATGAAGTTGAAAAAGCAAAAATGGTTAATAATCTGCTTGTGACTTTATGCAGTAACAAAGAGGCTCAGCCGGTTATTAAAAATAATTTACATTAATGAATAAAGGGGCGGAATTGTGAAACAATTCCGCCCCTTTATTTTATGAATTATTTGAAGATGTAAAGTTTTTATACTTATAACTTAAAATACTGTAACTTGAAACATCTGTTGAACTGTCGTCGCTATAAAATATAGAAGTTCCGGTTGCTTTTTTGTAGTTTTCTTCGTCAAGTTTTTCTTGTTTGTTACAAGAATAGGTGTAAGCTGAGATTTCAGCGCTTGTTACACGCCCGTCGTGGTTTGTATCAATTTCGTCAAAGTTGTCAAGAATTTTGCTTACCATATCGCTTGAATAAGCTCCTGATGCGGCAAGCTGAGTAAGTTCAGCCCTTGATACGCCGGATGATGCTATTGTGTTTGTTACACTGTTCATTTCATCTGCGCTTATAACCCCGTCGCCGTCTTTGTCAAATGTTGAAAAATTTGACTGTAAATACGACGCAAAAGACTGATTAAGCGTCAAATAATTTGAACTGTCATTGCGCGCGGCTGTTATATTTTTGTATGTGACCCCGTCTTCCGGATACAAAGACGCAAGATATGAATAAGTATTAGTTAAATTTGATGAAATGCTTGAGATAATTGATGAACCTGATGCCATAATAAAATCCTTCTATTTTTCTACCTATTTATATAATAATAATATTTTTCAAAAAATCAAGAGGGATTTAATTTCTCGAATTTCGTTTCAAACTCCGGAAATGAAATATTTACCCATTCAAAACCATTGATAAGAATTTCTTTTTGACAAACAAGTCCTGCAACATAAAGGCTCATTGCTAACCTGTGGTCGTTGTATGTTTCGACTTCAACTCCGCCGTTTAGCTGTGTTCTTCCTTGAATAATCATACCGTCAGGCGTTTCTTGTATGTTTGCGCCAAGTTCTTTTAATTCCGTCACCACAGTTGTAATCCTGTCAGATTCTTTGTTTCGCAAGTCTTTGGCGTCTGATATAATTGTTTCTCCTTCAGCTTGAGTTGCAAGAACTGCAATAATCGGTATTTCATCAATTAGTTTTGGAATTAGGTTGCCGGAAATCTTACAGGCTTTGAGTTGCGAATGTTGGATTTCAATGTCGCCAACAATTTCTCCGCAAACTTCTTTTTGGTTAAGAATTCTAAAGTTTGCGCCCATACTCTTTATTACCTCAAGAATCCCTGTCCTTGTCGGGTTCAAACCTACGTTTCTCAGGGTGATTTTTGAATCCGGTACAATTAGCCCTGCTGCAATAAAGTATGCTGCTGATGAGATATCGCCGGGAATTGTCATAGAAATCGGGTTAAGTTCAGATTTTTTGATTGAAACAGTTGTTCCTTCCGTACAAATATCTGCTCCCATTGATTTTAGCATGATTTCTGTATGGTTTCTTGATATAAACGGCTCAGTGAACTTTGTCACGTCGTCACATCCAAGCCCGGCAAGCAAAATGCAAGATTTTACCTGTGCTGATGATAATTTTGATTGATAATTTATTGCATGCAGCTCGTGCCCTGTTATAAACAGCGGAGCTTTGAAATCATTTGCTTCAATTTGTGCTCCCATCAATGTTAAAGGTTCTATAATTCGCTTCATTGGGCGCGATGAGAGACTTTCATCTCCTGTTAGAGTTGAGTTGAATTTTTGTCCGGCTAAAATGCCTGCCATAAGCCGCATTGTTGTTCCGGAATTTCCGCATGGATAAATGCTTTGGGCTGATGGCGATAACTTGCCTGTTGAGTTTATTGTAAGTGTTGAATTGCAAAGTTCAGCTTCCACACCAAGCAAACTGCAAACTTCAAGTGATGATTTCGGGTCTTGACCTGTAGAAAAATTTTTTATAACGGATTTGCCCTTTGCAAGTGTTGCAAATATCACTGCTCGATGTGAAATTGATTTATCTGCCGGTATTTCAACTGAACCTTTCAGAGTTTGAACTTTTGAAACTTTTTTTTGCATAACCTGATTTTAGCATAAAATCCTCTGTTTACATCATACTAATTTTTGTTATTGTGTTATTCTATAGATATGTTTAGATTTATGCAAAAATTTATTTCAACAATCGTTATTTTGTATGCGATAATGTTGATTTTATCGCCTCAAAAAGCCAATTTTATGCTGGCACTGCTGCTTATACTGGCAATTCCGGCGCTTATTTTAAGGCATATTTTTATGGATAAGCTTTATAAATACAGTATCAACATGGTTTCAAAGCAGTTTATAATTGGCAATAACGCGTTAAGTAACGAGCATTGTACGGTAAAGTATACTCCGGATGAAAAAATTGTTGTTGTTGATAATTTTGTTACGAAAAATCATGGTAAGCGCATGTTTACTCTGAAAAAAGGTTCTGTCAATATAAATAAAGCCTGGAACAGGCTTTGCAGAGTTTATGACAGTTTTATTTCGCTTGATTCTCTTGCTGCATTTTTTAGCTACGACACAAAAGTTGATATTATAACTCTTGAAAACAAGCTTAAAGAAGAGAAAAAATCAAAAGAAATCAGTATTGATGCTACAAACCAGGGACCAAAATTTGTAGAATTAGCAGGAATTCAACCGGATCCGTATGTTAATGGTACGAATGTTCCAAACGCTGCCGGTGCAAGTTTTGTAAATATTGATAAATTACAAGAGCAAAAACCATACGTTAAACCTGAAGAAAAAGCTCCTGAATTCAGCGAACTTGGGGATATTTTGTCAACTTCATCAAACAAGATTGATGTAAATTTTGCAACTCCAAGTGAAATTGCAATACTTCCCGGCATAAATATTGTTAAAGCAAAAAAGATTGTGGAATTCCGCGACAAAAACGGTTTGTTTAAGGATGTGAACGACTTTTTAAAAGTTGCTGAAATTAAAGAGCATTTTGTTGATAAAATTAAACCTATGATAGTTGCCGGTAAACCTGCTGAGCCAAACGATAACTCTGATACTGATTATGGCAGAATAGTGGATTTTTAATGCTAAATGTATTCAAAATAATCAAAAATACTCAAGTAGAAGGACCCGGAAAACGTTTTTGTATTTGGGTTCAAGGCTGTAATAAACATTGTGCCGGTTGTTTTGCAAAAGATACATGGGAATTTGGCGCCGGACAGGATTACGAGGTGTCTGACCTAATAGAGATGATTAAGTCTGAAAAAAATATTGAAGGTGTGACATTTTTGGGCGGTGAACCCTTTGAGCAGGCAAATGAACTTTCAAAACTTTCCCGGATAATTAAGTCATTAGAGCTTTCTGTAGTGTGTTTTACCGGTTATTCATACGAGGAATTACAGGCAAAGCACGACACGGATGTCGACGAGTTCATCAAAAATATTGACCTGTTAATTGACGGCGGTTTTGAGGTTGATAAATTTGACCTGTCTCGACCTTGGGTTGGGTCGTCCAATCAAAGATATATTTTCTTGACTGATTTTTACAGCCAAAAGGATATAGATAAGTGTAAAAACAAAATTGAAGCAAGAATTTCACCGGACGGCAAGCTGGAAATCAATGGCATGGGTGATTTTGAGCAAATAAAGAAAAATTTTTGTTTACAACTTGGCAAGAATAATGTAAAATAGTATACAAAAGAGGGTATTTATAATGGATAATAAAATAGTCAATCAGCTTTCACGGTTATTTAGGGCTCGTTTCCCGTATGTTTATATTACGACCTGGGAAGAAGAGCGTGCCATAACTCTGATTAAAAAGCTTTCAAAATCCGAACGATTAATTCGTGTGCCGCGAGAGGTTTATACCTGGACGCAGACAAACGGGTTTGTTACAAACGGTCAAAAAATCGACGGAACCAACAGTCCGGATAAGGCTATTGATTTTATCCGCGATTGTGCCAAAAACGCTGTGTTTATCATGTGCGATTTTCACGTTTATTTCGGAGTGAAGGGTAGACAGGTTGATTACAATGTTGTAAGAAAATTACGAGATATTATTTCAGAGCTTAAAACAAGCAAATTTCGCAAAAACGTCATCTTTTTGGCTTCTGAATTATTAATACCTGATACTATGCAAAAAGAAATTACAATCCTTGATATGCCGCTGCCGTCACTTGATGAAATTAAAGCAAAGTTAGATAAAATGGTTAGTCAAAATAATCAGATTGACACATCCGAACTCGATGATGACGGGCGGGAGAGACTTTGTAAGGCTGCATTAGGATTGACTTTACAGGAAGCTGAAAATGCTTTTGCTCTTGCTATGGTAAATGACGGAAAAATCGACGGCAAAGATTTAGCAGTTATTTTGAGCGAAAAAATGCAGGTTATCAAAAAGACCGGGATTTTGGAATTTATTAATTCAGATATAAAAGTTGCAGATATCGGCGGATTAGAAAACCTTAAAAACTGGCTAAATAAGCGTAACAACTCCTGGTCAGAAGCAGCTAAAAAATACTGCCTTCCTGCTCCAAAAGGTGTTTTAATAACCGGGGTTCCGGGTTGCGGTAAAAGTTTAACCGCAAAAGCAATGAGTGCCGCTTGGCAACTTCCTTTGTTAAAACTCGATTTTGGTAAGATTTTTTCAGGAATTGTCGGAAGTTCTGAGGAGAATATGCGCAAAGCAATTAAAACCGCCGAAGCTGTCGCACCGTCAATTTTATGGGTTGATGAAATAGAAAAGAGTTTAAGCGGGATGAATTCAAATGGTGACAGCGGTACATCTTCAAGAATTTTTGGGACTTTCCTAACATGGATGCAGGAAAAAACCGCGCCGGTTTTTGTAATTGCAACCGCAAATAATATTAGTTCTCTTCCGGCGGAGTTACTCCGTAAAGGAAGGTTTGATGAAATCTTCTTTGTTGACTTGCCAACCCAAAGAGAAAGAAAAGAAATCTTTAAACTTCACCTTGCAAAAAGGCTTAAAAATCAAGAAGTAGCAAGCAAAATTGAGGTGAATGACGAATTGTATGAAAAACTTGCGAATATGACAGAAGGTTTTGTAGGTGCTGAAATTGAACAAATTGTTATTTCAGCTTTGTATGAAGCGTTTTTCAATAAACGTCCTCTTGAATTTTCTGATTTAGAGAACACAATAAAAAATGTTGTGCCTTTGTCCGTAACCCAAAAAGAACAAATTTTAGCACTTAGACAATGGGCAAATATCAGAGCGGTTGCAGCTACTAAAAAAGATGACATGGCGCATTACAGCTCAAACACAGACCCGGAAGCTGATGTTAATAATTCGCGCGGTGGCAGGGCTTTGGATGTGTAAGGAGTAAATTATGTCGATTACTTTAATGGCTTATCCAATGGCGTTTTTGTTAAGTCCACAGGTGGCAAAAAATGAAAAATTAAGACTTGCAGCAGATGAAACTGTTGTTAATAAAGCCGTGGCATCTACGAAACTTCGCTTTATAAGAGTTTTGACAAATATAACTGCAAATGAAGCCGATGAATTAATGAATTCAGTGGATTGCACCAGGGTGAATTCTTACTATATTACCCCTGATAACTTAAAAATAGAGTTTACCCGCTATGGAAAATATGTTGTTGCCAATCTTTCCGGCGGTGAAAATACAGAGGCACTTCAATCTTGCGGAGAAAAGTTTTTTACTGAGCTTGACCAAATTTCAGGGCGCAATGTCCGCCTGATTGAGTCAAGCGAGTTTTTTTATTACAACTATGAAACCGGTTACACAAACCTCAAAGAAATCTATGCAAACTTGAAATCAGAAGGTGCTACAGGAATTTTTGCAACAGCAGATGAAGAAGTTGTTGCAAGCCTAAACGGGCAGAATGTGAAATATTATAAACCAACTTATGATAAGAAATTTATGCTTGAAGTGGAACAAAAGATTACTATTTTAAATATTGGACTTCACGGCGAAAGTCAAGGTAATAACGTCACTTACGGGCTTACTAATTTAAAAATTCAAACAAATATTAAGCCGGAAGAACTAAAAACATTGTTAAAAGCGGCAAAATATTTGTATTATGAAGCTAATGCGCAAACACCTCTAAAAAGTTCAAATGCAGTACTTAACTGGTCTATTAAAAACGGCTATTGCGTAGCAGAGTTTGCAGGGAGCAACAACGCTGCAATTGCAAAAGAAGCAGAAATTATTTTTAGGAAGCTTAATATTGCTGCCGGCAGGGATTTACGCTTAATAAATGATTCGTTTACTACAGTTTATACTTATAACACAAATTACACGGATAAAGGCATGCTGCTTAATACCTTAACAGAGCACGGTGCAGAAGAGATTTCAGAAAGCGGAGACGAAGTTTCTTGTAAACTTTTCGGAATGGAAATGATTTATTATAAAAAGGATGGAAGCCAGGCTTACACACTTGATATAACGCAAGTCTCAGATAAAGACGCATGCCAGGATGTGATAAACGATTTAAACGAAGAATACGGATTAAACATCCAGGAAATGACTTATAATAAGATAAAAGAGCGCTTAGAACAAGAAAATATGCGGCTTGAATCAGAAGCAGTTATGGATGATAATTCAATAGTTTTAACAATAGAGGTTTAGTAAAATTGGGCAAAATGAAAATAAGATTGTTTCCGGACGGAACTATTCAAATGGAAACAGAAGGAATAAAAGGCAAAAAATGCGCGGACTACGCCAAAGTCTTGCAACGATTGGCAGACGCTAAAATTTACGAGTTGAATAAAACCGAAGAATATTATCAGGAAGAAATATTAAATATTGACGAAACACAACGTTTGGGAGATAATTAAAAAGCAGACGCTGGTTTGTAAAAATTTCAATTGGAGAGGTGTCCGAGCGGTTTAAGGTGCAATCTTGGAAAGGTTGTGTGGGGGCAACTTCACCGCGGGTTCGAATCCCGCCCTCTCCGTTTTTTTTCTGGAGAGGTGTCCGAGTGGTTTAAGGTGTGGATCTCGAAAGTCTATGTGGGCGAAAGCTCACCGTGGGTTCAAATCCCACCCTCTCCGGTTTTCATTATAAGGTATTCGGTATGCCATTCTATATTCTCCTTTGTAAATTAACATGAAAAAGCAGAAAAAGTAACAAAAGTCCCTAGAAAAAATTTAAAACCTACCTTAGTATTTCAATACAATTTTATTCATTCTATATTCAAATAATTTCGATATGTTTGTAGTACAATTATTAAAAATAGGAGCGTGTTAAATGGGATTTTTATTTTTTGTTGTTTTAATAATTATCATTGTGAATATTGCTAATAATAAAAATACCCAAAATAATAATATTACATATAAAACAAGTTCGTATTCTACTCCTACTCATAATCAATATAGTTATGGTAGGAACCCTATGCCAAAACTTAAATTCTATTCAAAAAATGATTCTGTTGAATTATTCGGTTATACAATTACTGATTCTTTATTTTATACCTGTACTTCAGAATCTGATATGCCATTTGCTATAGATATAAAATCAACTCCAACTTTTGGATATACACCTTCTGAAGGCTTAAATTATTGGCCGAATTATAATCAAATAAGTAAAAGCCAACAAGGTTTTTATATAAAATGGTTGGCAGAGGGTAAACCTTTTGTTGAGGAGTTAGGATATGCTTACATTTATTATTATGGTCTTGAATACAGAGCGTTAGTTGAAAAACAAGATTTAAAAGATGTTCTATTTGAAGTAATAGATCTAGTAAATAAATTTAAGTGTTTAAGATATGGATATGAGCTAGTCGCTTATTTAATATTATCAATAAAAGATTTTTCATTGGATGAGATAGGTTTAGTATTAAAATTTCTTAAAGAAAATGAACAATACTACACATATAATCCGGCATACAACTCTATTATCAAAAATTTAACTCCAGCAGGACAATATAAGGTTAAATTTTCACCATACCAGTTTTTAAATAACAACGAATATAACAATTTAAGTGATAGAAAAAATGAGTTACTATCTTATTATTTTGATAAAATCACAGAAAATCTTGAAGAATCAGAGCTTTATACTCAAAAACCTCAAATATATAATTATCATATGGCTATGGGATATTATGGAACCAATAACTCTGTGACTTATGATGCAATTGTCCCATCTGCAAAAGTGAAACGAATATGGAATCAAGCACGTAAAATCATAAAGGATGATATTAAACAATCGGTTAAAAAATTTGATAGTTCCACAGAACAACTGTCAGAAATTGAAAAACTTGCATATTTACCATCAAAACTAAGAAATAATATAAACTACTCATTTAATAATTTTAATTTTGGAGAGAAAACAATTACTAATATTGAAACGATTGCAAATAAATTGGGTTTTAAAATTCAAGACAAGGCAACATTAAGACAATCTACTTTAATAGCAGATGCTTGTGAAGCTCTCGGTTATGAAATTGAGCCTAACGTTAATCTTGATAAAAAACCTTATAAAAAAGATACAATGATATCAATATACAGAAGTCAATATCCAAAGATGTTATCCCAATNTTATAAAAAAGATACAATGATATCAATATACAGAAGTCAATATCCAAAGATGTTATCCCAATTTGATTATCAAATAGCTTCATTATTTACTGATATTGGATATAAAATTGCATTAGCAGACAATGAATTATTACAAATAGAAATTGCACATATAGAGAATTATATAAAAAAAGAATTTAGTTTATCACCGTCGGAAAGGTATCGTTTGCAAATGCGAGGCGAATTACTCGTTCATACAAAAGAAATTAATACTGGTGAAACTATTAAAAAACTTATTAAAATGCTTGATGATAGTGGAAAAGAAACTATTGCAAAATATATTATTTCTGTTGCAATTGCAGATGGAATAGTAAAAGATAGCGAATTAAAAATCTTACAAAAAGTATTTAAACAGCTTAATTTTTCTGAGGATTATTTGAATTCAACATTATCAGACCTTATAAATAGTGCAGATGATGTTGTAGTAGTAGAAAAAGGAACAGCAACAAAGAAAAAAGGTTCAAAAATACCTGCAAATGTTGAGTCAGGTGAAAATGTAGAGTTAAAGCTGGATACTGAAAAATTAGAAAAAATAAAAATTAATACTTCTGAAATTCATAATGTATTACAAGAGATTTTTGCGGAAGAACAAGCCGAGATATTAAAATCTGAACCAATAGAAAACGATAATTCAGAAGATGATAATAAAACTGAAGTAGAAAATGGTTTACAAAATATAGTAAATATCATTATTGAAAAAGAAAATTGGACTCGTAATGAACTACTCAATGTTATTCAAAATAAGGGAATGATGTTGAGTGGTGCAATTGACGAAATTAACGAGTGGAGTAACGAAGAATTCGGTGATTTTCTTGTAGAAGAAGATGATGACATATATCTTGTAAATGAAGATGTTGTTAATTTAATTAAAAAATAAAGGATATTATTATGGAAAAAATAAAAATCAAATCAAAAGAAAAGAATGCTATTATAGAATCTCTCAAAGCAGGTATTGTCCCAAAAATTGGCTTACAACATATCCAAGTAGGTAGAGCAGATGAAATAAAAGAAATGATAAAAGATTATGAATTAATTTCTGATGGGGGAGCAAAAACAAGATTTATAATTGGGGAATATGGTTCAGGTAAAACTTTTTTCTTAACATTATCTAAATTAATTGCCCATGAAAAAAATTTGGTTGTAGTTTCTACTGATATTACAACAGAAAAAGTATTATGCTCTTCTGATGGAAAATCTCAAAAATTGTTTTCTGAGTTAATAACAAATATGTCTACTAAAACCAAACCGGATGGTGGAGCGTTACGGTCTATTATTGAAAGATGGGCATCTAAAGTTTTACAAAGTAATGAAAGTATAACAGAAGAAATCATATACAAAGAATTATTGCCGTTGGAAAAATACGTTGCTTGTTACGATTTTTCAAAGGTATTAACCACTTATATCAACTCATATCGAAATGGCGATGATATAAAAATGTCACAAGCATTAAGATGGTTAAGAGCGGAATATACAACAAAAACAGATGCTCGTAACGATTTAGGGGTAAGAACAATAATTGATGATAATAATTTTTATGAATATTTAAAATTATTTGCGGGTTTTGTACGCTTAGCAGAATATTCCGGATTAATTGTCAGTATCGATGAATTGGCAATTTTAGCAAGATTGAAATCAAATGTTAGAAATAAAAACTTTGAAAGAATTTTAAATATTATTAATGATTCTTTGCAAGGAACAACCGAATATATAGGATTTATATTTGGCGGTACACCTGAATTTTTAGAAGATAAATACAAAGGAATGTATAGTTATGGAGCTTTAGAAACTCGTTTAGCAGATAATCCATTTGCAAAAGAAGGTATGAAAGATTTGACAGGTCCTGTGATAAGGTTAGATAACTTATCACAAGAAGAATTGTATATGTTATTTTTAAATATAAGAAATGTTTTTGCCGAATACGATGAAACAAAGTATTTGGTAACGGAAAATGATATTCAAATATTCATGCAATGGCTTATGAATAGATTAGGTGCTAAATCTTTTCTTTCACCAAGAGAATCAATAAAAACGTTTATAGGCTTATTAAGTCAATTACAAAATTATCCAGACACAAACATTTCAAATTATCTTTCAGGAGTGCAAATTCAAGAAGATAAAGAACCAATTGATGATGAATTAGTATCATTAACTTTAGGATAATAATGGAACCTTTTTATTTGTTAAATAAAAAAATACAAAAAATTATTCATGAAATGAAGTGGGAAAATTTTAGACCAATTCAAGACGAAGCAATTTTACACATGATTAATTCTCCAAGCGATATGATAATATCAGCTCCAACGGCAAGTGGTAAAACTGAGGCAGCATTTTTACCTATTATTTCTCAAATTGCAGATAACGGGAAAAATTCTGTAAAAATATTATATATTTCGCCATTAAAAGCTCTTATTAATGATCAATTTTCAAGAATAGAAACTTTATGTAAACATATAGATTTCCCTATTACTAAATGGCACGGAGATGCAAATCAATCAAAGAAAACAACTTTAATCAAAAACCCTGCCGGAATATTGCTTATAACTCCTGAATCAATTGAATCATTATTTCTTAATAAAACTGAATATCTCGGACCGTTGTTTAAGAACTTGGAATATATTGTAATTGATGAAATCCATAGCTTTATTGGCAATGAAAGAGGGTCTCAATTAAAAAGTTTAATTAATAGGTTGGAACATACTCTTGAGATACATCCGTATAAAATCGCACTTTCTGCAACAATTAGTAATTTATCTGATATTGCACAATGGATAAATCCTACAAATCCTGATTTAGTTAAAATTATAGAAGATAATGATAAATCTAAGGATACGGTAGGCTTAATTAAGTGTTATAAAAATATCCCTCCGGTTGCAGGTGTCGATAAAGATGAATTTTCGGAGTTAAAACAAGAGTTATTTAAAGCTATAAAGCAAGGCAAGAATTTGATTTTTGCAAATGCAAAAATGACATTGGAAGAATTTTGTGATTCAATGCAAAATATTGCAAAAGATAATAGTTTTCCAAATAATTTCTATATCCACCATGGTTCACTAGCAAAAAATATTCGAGAACAATGCGAAAATTTGTTGAAGAAAGAATCAAATATTTCAGTATTCTGTACAAATACGCTTGAATTAGGAATTGATATCGGAAATATTGACAGAGTAATATTTTTAGCTCCGCCTTTTTCAGTAGCTTCTATGGTACAAAGACTTGGTCGTTGCGGCAGAAAAGAAAATGCAAGAAAAGAATTTAGATTTTATATAGAAGAAAATTCCATTGATGATAAATCTACTATGCAAGAAAAATTAAGGGTTCAACTTGTCCAAAGTATTGCTATAGTAGAATTAATGTTGAAAGGTTTCAGTGAACCACTCGATACAAAAACTTTTGATTATTCAACATTTGCACATCAAATTTTATCATATTTGGGGCAAACCGGAGGAGCAAATGCCCCACAAATATATCATAATATAGCGGAAATATCTTTTAATAGTTATTTCTCAAAAGAAGACTTTATAAAAATATTGCAAAATTTAAACTCAGAAAAAATTATTTATCAAATGCCGGATGGCATAATAACATTAAGCAAATTAGGCGAAAGAATTGTTGAAAACTACGAATTCTATGCTGCATTTATGACTCCAAAGGATTGGAAAGTCGTATGTAATGGTAAAGAAATTGGACAAATATCGGGTAACAACCTTTTATTTTTAAAAGAGGGCAGTCATTTCCTTTTAGCAGGAAAAAGATGGGAAATTATTGAATTTAAAAATAAAATTCAAACAATCATTGTAAAAAAAGCACATGGAAAGAAACCTATAAAATTTAACGGAGGAACCCAAAATATACACAGAGCAATACATCAAAAAATGTTAGAAATTTACGAGACTAATTATGTTCCAAAATATTTATCTCCGATCTCAATTCCTATTTTAAAAGAAGGTTATGAAAATTACAAAACATATATAAAAACATCTGATGGCAATATTCTTCCTGTATTAGAAGGGACTAAAATACAGAATACAATCGTTTTATTGTTTAAATATCGTGGAGTAGATATTGAAGATGGAGGAATAGGATTTTATTCAACAAGTGGAAAACATGAATTAATTAAAACATTGAAAACCATTGATTTTTCAGGGATAGATAAGAACTCTATAATAAATCTAATTGACAGATCTCTAAAATACAAAAAGAAATTTGATCATTTATTACCTGATGATATTCTCAATAAAGCATATGAACAGCAATGTTTAGATTTTGATGGTGCAAGGAAGTTTGTAGAAAATTTATAGGCATAAAAGTATGAAAGAACAAATAAACAAGTTTTTAAATAATAAATTTTGTGAAATATTTCTAGTATTAATAATTATTATAAATATTGTATGTCTTGGCTTTGAAACAGACAAAACGATATATTTACAATACAAAACTTTATTTAATCAAATTGAATTAGTTTCTGTAATCATCTTTACAATTGAATATATTTTACGATTAATATCACTAGAAAAATTAAAAGATGCTCTAAAACCCTTAATGATTATTGATTTACTTGCTATTTTACCATTCTACCTTCCTTTAAAAGGTCTTGATTTAAGAATATTGAGGACTTTTAGATTGCTCAGAATTCTTAGAATGTTTAAGTTGGCTCGATATTTTGAAGCATTGCAGATGATAGGTAAAGTTATAGTAAAGAAAAAATATGAACTAATAAGCATATTTGGTGTACTTATTTTATTAATGTTTATAAGTTCTTTTTTGATGTTTTACGCTGAAGCCAATGCACAACCAAATGCTTTTCATAATATTTTAGATACTTTTTGGTGGTCATTAGTAACATTTACAACTGTGGGTTATGGAGATGTTTACCCCATAACACCGTTTGGCAAAGTTCTATCTGCTATTATTGTTTTAATAGGAATAATGTTATTTGCTTTACCAACAAGTATTTTAACCGCTGAATTTTTAAATGAATATAATAATAAAAAATAGCTCTTGTTTATACTATATTGAACATCTTAGAGGTATTTATGGTAAATAAAGTTGCTAAAACTTATAAAAATATAACAAAGTTATTTAATATTATTTTGACAATGAATATTTGTTTATTGAGGATAATTTGAGGTACAGTGTATGGATATTTTAATTTTAGGGAACGGATTTGATTTAGCACATAAATTAGATACTAAGTATGGTGATTTCTTGAAGTATTGTCAAGAAAAATACAGTACTACAAGAAGCGTGGGAGTGGACAAAAGCAACAATTTCTTATATAACAATATTTGGACCTGCAATGAACAAGGTTGTTTCAATGGAAAAAGTTGCAAAATATCCTCGTGTTATAATTCCAAATAAAGTTATATCTGAATGCTCAAAATATTCTTCAAATAATTATTATAGCACCAAAGACGAAAAAGATGATATTCTTAAAAGTTTAAAAATGGACAATGATGGATATTATTATATAGATTATATTTCATATGATACTTTTGGTAGCGAAACTGACAGTAATGAAGAATGGGCTGAATATATCTGTAAATTAAAAGAACAAATAAAAACAGGTTTATGTGAACAAATTGCACTAGATAAATATATGTGGTTAAAAGAGAAGTATAACAATACAATTACTGATGATATTATAAGAAATTATAAAAACTTTTGCGATATCACTTTATCAAGAATTAAGTAATAATTAGTTGCTCATAGCATATTCTTTCATTTTGCATTCATGGTTTTTAAATCTTTTGCAAGTAGCATCAAAATATTCTTTTTCTAATTCGATTCCAATAAAGTTTCTATTCAAGTTATAAGAAGCAATTCCGGTGGAGCCAACACCCATAAAAGGGTCAAGTATTGTATCACCTTCATTAGATGCAATTTTAATTATATGTTCAAGCAATTTTACAGGCTTTTGAGCAGGGTGTTTTGGATTTGAAAGTCTTTCGGGTTGCATACAAATAGGTGTTTGAATGAAGTTATGCATTTCTTTTTGATTGCTAAAATTCCATTGGTGACCTTTATTCCACATACAAACAATTAACTCACAACTATTCAAAAAACCATTTTTATAAATTTTAGGCGTAGGATTTGTTTTGTGCCAAACCATAAATTGAAAGGTATCAAACTCAGGATCAAAAACCTCATGCCATTTACCAATTTGATTATAGGTTGTAAATATAAATATATTCCCTTTTGGCTTAATTATTCGCTTAAAGTTGTCTAATAAATTCTTGGGTTCAATTTCTAATTTATCCCAATCGGCTAAATCGTTATTTAAAGCAGAACGCCCTGGCAAGTCAATATTTCCTGTTGAATGCTTTGCAATATTGTATGACGGCTGTTAAAATTAAATCGATTGATTTATCAGGAATATCATCTAATAATTTAAAACAATCGCCACATCTCAAGTCGTGCATCTTTTTCTCCTTTATTTAATAATAACTTAAACGGTTCGAAAAAGTTCAATTATGTTGTTTTGTGTACAAAACCTGTTGCGTAATATCTGAATTTCTATTTCATTAAGAATTCAATAAATAAACTAACAGATAATGCTTCAATTTTATTATTACATTTTTTCTCCGGATTTGTTTCAAAGTAATTTTGAATTTTATAAAATACTTCAAGTGCATAACCCAAGTCTTTTAATGGATTTTGAGGTTTGTCATTATTAAAAATTCTTTCAAGACCTTTTAAAACTGTAATATAATTTTCGTATTCTTCGGTATTAACATTAAATATAAGACTTGCAATACTTAGACCATATCCAATAGCATCTAATAGTTTTGATACGTCTAATGTGCCACTATTACTTTGATATAATATGTCGGTTCCAAAATAAATGCTATTTGAGTACAAAAAATTAATTGCATTGAATGAGGCAGTATAATTATGACCTTGTTCTTTTTGAATTTTATTCCACAGTGTTTCACAAAATGCTTGTAAGTTTTGATTTATTTCTTGAGTTGACAAATTATTTATATGTGTAGTTCCTTGTAAGTTATAATCTGTACACATTTTATTTCTTGCATATTCATAATCTTGAATATTACAAATATTTTTAATTTCCAATAAAACATGTTTTTTATATTCATTATTATTTTGCCTTAATGCATATAATCCATTATTTAATAACTCGTAATAGTCTTTATTCAGCATAAATTTCCTCTCCTGCTTTTTTACTAATTATATCATAGATTTTAGGCATACATTTTTTATTCAAGCTGAAGGAAATAAAGATTTTTTAGTTTAAACAATGATTAAACCCTGTTCAAAAAGTGTTCAAAGGATCAATTAAGAGGGGTAAATTATCATTTGTATATAAAACTTCATACATAAAATAATTCATTTATAAATTTTATCAAGCGGATTGTAATAACCCTCTTCTAAATTTTCTATCAAATTGCGATATACTTTAACAAAATTGGCTATACCATGGTAGCCAATTGATTTTTGGATAAAGCTGAGCGGAATATTTTGTTTTATGCACATATTAACAAAATTATGCTGCATATCACTCGGGTTCAGTCTTAAAACACCAATTTCTTTTGCTAGTGGCAACAAAACATCTTCTTCAATATATCGTTGAGATGTTTTATGACAATCAAACTTAAAAACAAAATCATTAGGCTCAGGATTTGATATATGGTATTTGTATTCAAGATCCTCGCAAATATGCCAATCAATTTTTAATTTACGCATTGTTGAATTGCACTTAGTCATAACGAGTTTATCGCCATATAGGAAGTACTTTAGAAATATTATTTCATTACTAAAATCAATTCTATACCAAGTTAACCCTAGTAATTCAGGGATACTTGCACCTGTAGAGAGGGAAATATACAAAATTGGATACACATCAGGATATTTTTTGTAGCAAATATTCAGTAATTTTGAAATTTGTTCTTCAGTTAACAAATTCATTTCCATTGCATAGGAGTTTTCTTTAATGCTTTTGCTTCTTGATACAAGATAATTTGTTTTAGGGCAAACAGCGTTAATAATATTTTTAAGGATTAGAATATAAATATTGACAGAAACTAGTTGATATCCGCTATCAAATTGTTTTTGTTTGAATTTGGCAACGACTTTATTTGTGATTTCTCTTATTTGTAAATCTCCAAAATATTTTTCTAAATGATTTTTGTAATCCGTTTTTTGGTGTATTAATTTTTCGAGTTTATTATCAGCTTTTAACCTGTTGAAATAAATATTTGCGGCATCTTTAAATAACATATCCAAAGGTTCTTGTATTTCGGTCACAAACCTTGCCTCTATTTTTGGAGTATTTATATTATTTCTAAAATATTCTATTTGCTGTTTGTTAAACTCCAATCTCAATTTTCTCAAGAAGGTTCCCGGAGTGTATGCCTTTGGTTGTTCAAATTTTTGCTCTAATTGTAATTTCACTTGTGCTCTATAAATTGATTCTGTTGCTGACAATTTTTCTTTAGTCAAATAATACTTCTTAAAATATTCATACAATTCATCAGGAATCGTACTCTCAACGTTACCGGCTTTATATGCAGGCAATATACCTTTAAAACCATATCTTTTATATTTTGTTTGAATTCTTGTAAAGGAAGAATAAGGAATTTTCTTACCGCCTGATGTTTTATTATAATGCTCAACAACATGTCTTATATTTTCTCTGCCTGTTTGTTCTATTAAGTTTAAAAGTGCCACATATTTTTTTATCTTATCTTGTTGATCTTTAGATAATGTTAAAAAATATTCGTAACCGTCTTGTTCTTCAATAATAATTGGTTTTGCTTCAGTTAATGGGGGCATAAATCCGAGATTATTTACCACTTTGAAATTAAAATAATATGTATTATTATTTTTTACAATAATTTTTTCCTTTAATAATTTTGATATAATCTCTATTACTTCTGCTTCTTCAAGTTCTGTAACCATAATCATATCATCAAGTGTAAATTTATCTAATCTTCTTGCTGATTTTATGATTAAATCTCTATTTTTCAATGGTCAGTCCTTTCACTTGTTTTACATCAATTTTGTTTAATCCGTTTGTTTTTGCTAAATTTTCTAAAGTCGCAATTCCTTTAATCGCCTGGCGAAAACGGTTTGATTTTTCAAAAAATATTTCTTTTGCTTCATCTGTTATTTTTATTTCGGATAATTCTTCAACAATAATTTCCATATCCTCTTTTGAAAATGCTTTAAATTCAACAATTTCAGATATTCTGTCGTATAAATGTCTATATTTCCCAAGTTTTGTTTTAGCTTCTTGCATCCCGATTAATACAACGGGAACTCCGGTCAAATCATGCAAATCTCTCAATGTTTCAATTGTTTTTGAGCGACTTATAAGGTAGTCAACTTCATCAATAATGATAACTTGCGGGTTAAGTCTTAAGTGTGCAATACATTGTTTCATCAATTCCGTAGATTTTTTAGACGGTGCTTCACCCAGTTCTTCAACAATTTTTTCTAATATTCCATGGCTTGTCATATTATTTTGAGCTCTTACATAAACCGCATCATTTCTATTTGCCCACCAAACTGCAACTCTTGTTTTACCCAATCCCGGATCTCCATATACTAATCCCATTTTTGGAACTTCATTAGATTTATCAATGAGATTGTTCATTAATTCTACGAAATTTTTGACATTATGGGTTTTTACAAATAATTTACGCATTAAATACCTCCTTATTATCTTCTTCGCCATATATTTGCTCGTATTCATCCGTTAATTTATATTCGGCAATCCAGTCTTGTTCACTTTTGGTAAGATTTTCTTTTTTAATCAAGTGCTCATATTTTTCAAATCTTGTTCGGAAACAACCATTGAAATTTTCTGCTTGAAAATCGGCTTTTACTTCAAGACTAAATTGTTTTAGTTCATCTTCTTTTTGTTTCTCGGGTAAATCCATTGTTAATAGCGGAGTATAAACCTGATTTCGTTTTAGATGATTTATGTATTCTTGTTCTGTTCTTTTTTCTAATTGTTTCTTTAATTTTGTTTTTTGTTTCAAATCCTCTATATCTTTTGCATCACCTAAATAATTTGCTAATGGGTGAATTGGTTCAACTCGTTTAGCTTTGCAGATGAATTCACCGTTAAGTTTATAAACCTTAATTGAACTCAAATCGAACAGGCTGTATTTAATTATTACTTTTTTCTTATAACCAAACAGTGCTTCGTCATAATAATTATTTTTTAGGAATAAAATTCCGTTTCTGTAAATATTTTTGATTTCACGAGCCATCATTAGATCATCTAAAGTCTCGATATTAACACCTTCACCTCGTCCGCTTTCAAGAACTTCGCCTATTGTTTTACCGTCAACATGCGGACACACTTGTTCATAATGATATTTTTGTAACCAAATTTCTAAAACTTTTACTACTTGCTCGATTGTCGGAACATTAACTTTAAATATCTCTTTATGTAGTTTTTCATTTCTTTTTAATTGGGCAGGCTTTTTCACTATATTCGTACCTGTATAAGATGGAAGCATTACTTCAAAACTGTCTTGTAACTCTCTAAATAATCTTTCAATAGGCTTTGCTTTTGCGTTGTAAGGCTTTGCATAAATCGGCTGAATTCCAAGATTGGTAAATAATCCTGTTATTCCGTTTTCGATAAAATATTTTGCTTTAAAAGCTTTTCCATTATCCTGATAAACAAATTTGGGGACTTTGCCTAAATTTATTATTGAATTCCTTAATGCACTTGCAATACATTGGGTATTTTCCTCGAGCATTATTTCAAACCCAACAAAACCTCCCGATTTCCAATCTTGATAAGCAACCAACGTTGGTCTTACATAAGTTCCTTTGTAAGGATGTTTAACAAAAAATGCTAGTTTATGCCCGTCACCAACAATTACATCTCCGACCTCTAGCTTTGAAACGTCTCTTGTAATATATGGTAAAACTTTGTCGTGTAATGCTTTATTGCCCTCTCTTGATTCTACCCAAGTGTTATAATGTTCGTTTTTGTAATTATTAGCAAATCTTCGATAGGTTAAATCACAGCACAAATTTTTAAAACCTCTTTGAATTAATGCCATTTTAGTATATTTGATTGCTTTACCGATATTTAATTGGTTTGGATGTAACAAATTTTTCAATAATTCAGATTTTTCGTCTTCCGTTAGAATAGATTTTTTCGTTTTTTCACTAAAAGTGTAGTTGTTAATCAAACAATGCCAATCATCATTATTAGTACGAAGTTTCTTGTGCCATTCATAAATTGTTCCGATAGCAACTTTGCCGACAGTATTAAACAAATCGCTACAAATACAGCCGTTATTGTATGCTCCAAGGAAATCCTTTCCGGCAACTGTTTTATTTTTCTTGGTTAATCTGAATTCATCCCATTTTTTAATTAAGTCATATTTTGCAAGTGCCAATTTCTTTTGTTTTTCGGGAACAACATACGTTATCGGAGTCAGATGATTCGATTTTTCTTTAATTGATGTTACTTTTTCTCTAACATTTTCTTCCAAAGATGTTACTAAAATCTCATAAGATTTTGAGCATTTTCTGATAACATATTTATTTTTGCTTATTGCTTTACGAACTGCTCTTTCGGATACACCTTTAATTTCGGCAAGTTTTTTAGTTGTAATCCAGTAATTATTTGAGTTTTGCATAATTATCTCCTCTCACACATTAACTCTGCTTTACAGAAAAGTGTAGTCAATGTATCCATATCGAAACATATCATTTTTGATATTTTCAATAGAGGAAAAACAATGTTTTTCTGATATTGAAAAAACAAAATATTTGTAGTACTAAGAAAAATTTTCAAACGGAACTAAACGGAACCTGACTTGATTCCGTTTGTACTATAATAGAGAAAAGGAGTAATATGGTTAGAAATTCCAAAACAGAACCGGTATGGGCAAAATACATAACAGAAGATAATCTGCCAACTGAAGATTTAAAATATCTCTGCTCTATTATTGGCTTAGAAGCGACTAAAAAATTAATGTTCAATGCGGCAGGGCAAAAGTTTTCAATCCATGCTCATTGTAATCAGAAATACAAAAAACAATATATTATAGATAATTTTGATGGAACTAAATATACAATTAATAAACTTGTGTTAGCTTGCGAAACCACTACAAGATATGCATACAAAGTTATTAAAGAATATGTTGAGAGTAAGAATAATAAACTTTAAATTAATCTTAAACTAATTTTTAATCTTTTGAATATAATTCTATTTTACGAACAGTTTTTGAAATATTTTCTCTGTTTACATACTTATAAACACCATCAGCATAGAAATAATAATTTTTAGGAATGCTAAATCTTTGATTGTCGACAAAATCAAGATTGAAATTAAAATACACAAATTGTCCAGAACGACAGTCGTCATTATCTAATGCCAATTTAGGACAAATATATCCTAATGCACCATCTAGTCCTCTTTTGTTAGTAATAATCCCATGTTCAGTTTCTGCAAAACAAACACTTGATAAGAATAAAGATAACATTATTAAAACAAATTTTTTTATACAATAACCTCAGCTTTTATTCCATTGTAACACAACTTATTTGAGGTTCCGTTTGGTTCCGAAAAAAGTTCCGTTAAGGTTCCGTTTTGTAACAGAAAAATATTTTTTCTGGAACCTGTGTTACTTTTTGATATCAAAAACTCCTATGTTTGTTACCAGATATTATCTTACAGAAATAAGGCTTTAGGGCATATTATCACAAACTTTTTATATATTTATGAGCATAATAGTCCCTAAAATCGGACATATCGGACTTTTCTGTAAGCCAAAATTATTCTCAAATTCCTTTACGCTGAGGGACTTTGAGGCAAGTTCCCTTTTTCTGTATTGTCCTGTTTCTTTACATCCTTAATAAATATAAAAATTGAACATAGAAATTTTGTCAAATAAATACCATTAAGCAACTTTCAACGTATATCCCAATTCTTTTAAAACCTTTAAAACAGTATCAAATTGTGGAGTAACTTCACCTTTAAAAATTGCATATAAATTACTTCTTGAGATCCCGGTTTTTTTAGATAAATTTGAAATATTATCTTTGGCTCTTACAACATATTCAAGAGATCTGACAAAAGCATTTAAATTCCCATCTTCTAAATATGCTTCAAGATTTAAAGATAACCATTCTTTTATATCTTCTTCCGTTTTTAATTCATCTTCTATTATTTCAGATATATCAAAATCATTTATATTTTTCACTTTATATTCCTTTCAATTTATTTATAATTTTAGTTGCATTTTTAATATCTTTTGATTGTGATTTTTTATCACCGCCATTTATAAGTAGAATAATTGTTTCATCATTAATAGTGTAATATATTCTATATCCGGCACCAATGTCAAATCTAAGTTCATATAAGTATTCATTTAATTGCTTATAATCACCAAAGTTACCGTCTTTTAATCGTTCTAGTCTTAATAGTATTCGTTTTCTTATAGTGGCATCAAGTGTTTTTAACCAGACTTTAATTGGTTCTTTGCCCTTATCATCTATATAATTCTTTAAAATATATTCGTTCATACCTATATTGTACTATATTTAGTACATTTTTTCAAGTCTTACCTTAATTTTTATAAAATGGAATAAATTTGTACTTTGGGTTCAAATCCCACCCTCTCCGTTTTTTATTTGTTCACCTTTATCGTTGAAGTACAATATTTTACCTTCTGATGTGTGGAGCGTGTAATATTTAACACCGTTTGCATCAGCTTCAAGTGCCGGAAACTGGACTACGTTAACTCCGTTTTCATTTCTTGTAAGTTTGTTGTCTGTAAAGTTTGTGCCGTTCACTTCTGCACTTACAAAAGCTTTGTATAAATCACTGTCTTGCAGTTTTGTTTTGCTTTGTGTGTCAAAATTATTTCCGAGTATTTTTTTCAAAATATCATTGGCTTTAGTATCTCTTTCGCTAATTTGTGAACCCATATTAAGCTGAATATCAAGCCTTGTGGCTTTATTATCATCATTTAATGTTTCGTTCATAAATTCATTTATGTTATTTGCGTAAAAATTAGATTTAAGCTCCGGCGGATTTTCAACCGGTTTCCCGTTAATATAAAATGTACCGGTATTAAGAGTTTTGTCGTTATTATCGGCTCTCATTGCAAATTCTGTATTATCAGGTGCAGCAGAATAAGTGCCGTTTTGAATTTCAGGCTGCGGCTGTGCTTGAGGTTCTGTTGCACCTTTTATCAAGCCGTTTTCAAATTCAACTTGTTTGCCTGTTGCATCGAAATACAAAATTTCATCACCTTTGCCATGTAATGTGAAATATTTTGTATTGTTTGAATCTACTTCAACAGAAGGGAGCTGAACGTTATTTCCGCTTTCGCCGCGTGCGAGAAGCCTGTTATCTTCTCCTGTAAAATTATCTCCGTTGACATCCTCGCTTATGAATGCTTTATATAAATCAGTATCTTCAAGTCTTGTACTTTGAGCTTTTAATTTGCCGTTTTCATCAGTTACAACTTTACTGTTATTGTCAAGATGGTCGCCCAAAACTTTGTTTAAAATACTGTAAGGGGTGTCATTATCTTTTCTGGTCATTGATTTTCCGGGCTGCATCTGAACAGTAATTTTTGTTGCCGGATTGTCATCCTGCATGGAAGTTTCACTTAATGCACCAAGATTATTTGCATAGAAATTAGATTTTAAATCTTTTCCGCCCAGCTGCTCAATTTCCTGCCCGTTTACAGTTATTGAACTCATGTTCATATTGTTAGGGCTGTAATCCTCTTTTTGTACAAATTTGGAATTATTTGGCAAAATAAGGGTTTTACCGGTATAAATTTTATCAGGATTCTTTATTTGAGGGTTAATCTTTAAAATTGCATCAATTGTCGTATTGTTAGCTCTGGCAATTCTTGTTAAATTGTCACCTCGTTTAATTGTATAACTGTAGTTATTACCATTTACACTATCTACCATAAATTTTTTCTCCAAATTTTGTACCTGTGTATTATAACGGTTTTTTTATTTATTTCTTTAATGTTTATAAAATTGTTTTACAATTCTTAAAAATTAGTTATCTCCCTTAACAAAAAAAACTATATTTTTTTGAGTAGTTTGAATTTGTTGGGCTGAAAGCCCAAGCTACAAACTAGCAAAAAAATATTTTTACGTATCTTATATAACATATAGCCTAATAAAGGATTAAAAATACAAATGCTAAGTTCTCCCCAAACCGAGCCGATAAATTTCTGTTCTAACAAAAATTTACCAAGATATTTATACCATTTAACAACAAAAGAAAATGCTGCTAGGATTCTACAAACTGGTGCTATGCCGAGTAGAACTCTAAATGAAACCCGAACAGCATTTTATATGTTTGATTTAAAAAATTTTCTAAAGCGATGGACACATCCGTTTCGCAATTACTCAAATAAACTATTTTGGACTGTTCCAAATGTACATAAATCTATGGATTTAGTACTTTTAAGAGTGCCTGTAAAAAATTTAAACACCGAAAAGTTAAAAATTCGCAGTCAAATATATCTACATTGTTACACTTGGAATGAAAATATACGTAATCATAAAAGATTTGGAGATATAGCAGCTAAAGCAAAACATTACACAAGAAAAAAACATCCAATAGAATACATGTATTTAGATTCTATATCTAAGGAGAATATACAAGTAGTTGGAGAATGTAAAGCTACCCCATCTATTATGGAACGACTTTGGGGAGGTTTTGGAAATGCGAAAGAGCTTATGCTGCAATTGGTTAATGGCAAACCAGAAGAAAAAGGGGTTAGTCTTTGTAAATTTGGTAAAATACAAGCTGGACAATGAGAATATAACCAATCCATTATGTTTTTGGGATGGATACAAAAGTCCGTAGGTTGTGATTTCTACAAAAACAATAATTTTTTTATTAAACTACCTGTCAAAAATAATCAAACCATGTGTCCTTTTACATACCCAAACTGAATGTTCATTTTAAACTAATTTGCGGTTTAACCTGTGTTAGGTTTGAAAACAGGTTAAAGAAAGTTGATGTCACAATATTGCTTGCCTTATCCCGGTTATAATATTGAACTGCCATATCTTCCATATTATGAACTTCATTCAGATTAGGTATGAAATGGAAATATTCAGCTTTGACATTGCGTGCGCCTGTTTTTGTGTCTCTTTCAAAATCCATTGCCCCGCCGACTATATTTAAGTTGCCTCTGTACATACGCCCGTCTTTTTCTCTCATAAGGATATCAAAGCTCTGTCTGATTGTTTGGGGATGTTCAATTGCTACATATCCGTGAAGTTCATCACAATACCTGTAAACCTCTGAATTTGTATCAGAATACAAATTTATCTGCCTCATGCCGTATTTTGATTTTTCCATATTGATATGAACCTCAGCTTCACCCAATCGCATTAATACAGGTTTTACAGTTCTGTCGTTTTTTCCTAATATCTTGTTAAGGAATTTTATTTTATTTGCCAGTTTAAAAACATTTGTCACAATTTCATTGGGTGAAAGCATTGATTTCTCAATTACATCCGGTGCTATTATTTTATTACATCCAAAGTTAATGTTTGGACGTAGTTTAGTTCGTTTTTTGTAATTGTCAATTGTAACCGGTGATGTTAGGGTTATATTCATGCTTGCTCCTTAGGCATAATTTCTCTTTATATATAAATCAGCGCATGAAATTTTTTGTTATTTTATTGCGTATTTCTTCTTGTGAAATTTGAGTGATTGGAATAATTTTTTGAGGCGGAATGTCATAGTTTGAGAGTTGTTTTTCAAATATTTCAACGTGTTGCCATTTCCCGCATTTGAAGCCTGTATTGAAGGTGGTTCCGACAGATTTAAACCCTAGTTTTAAATGTAAATTTTTGCTTTGGGTATTTTCTCCTGTAATGTAGCTGTATACATTTTTTACACCTTGCAGGGTTAATATGTCTAATAAAATGTTACATAAGGTTTTTCCAAGCCCTTTTGAGGTATGATTTTTATCTATATAAACAGAAATTTCTACGTTCCATTGGTAAGCTGCCCGTTCTTGGAACCTGTGGGCATAAGCATAGCCAATCGGAATATTATTATCCAGACAAACAAGGTACGGATAAGTTTTATAAATTTCAGTTATTCGTTTTTGAAATTCTTCTGCTGTTGGAAGTTCGTATTCAAATGTAATAGGTGTATCAATATACTGTTTGTATATTTCTAATAAAGACTTGGCATCTGTTGGGTTTGCTAAACGAATTTCCATACAGATATTTTACTCTTTTAAAAGGAAAAATCAATCAAGTTTTCTTTTAAATGTCCAGCTTGCAAGTGATAGTGTTATACATGCAATTAGAGCTAGCGGTATAAGGTTTATCATTACATCCTGGAACCCCATACCCTTTAAAAATATATTTCTTGACAGCAGCATAAAAAATCTTACAGGATTTAGATAGGTTAAGTATTGTAAGGCTACGGGCATATCTTCTATCGGAGATATAAATCCTGATAACAAAACTGCCGGCATCTGAAATGTTATAACACCAAGGATTGCTTGCTGCTGAGTTTTACAGATTGACGAGATGAATAAGCCAACTCCAACTATTGATAGCAGTGAGACAAATACCGCAAGTAAAAACAAAGTAATCGACCCCATAAATTGTATTTTGAAAAATGTTACAACACACAGAACCATAAAACATGTTAAACACATTGCAATAATCAGCGGCGGAATTGTTTTACCTGCAAGAATTTCAACAGATGATAACGGACTTACTATCAGTTGATCAAAGGTTCCCATTTCTCTTTCTCTTGCAATAGATAATGCGGTTAGCAAAAGAGTTATGACAAGTGCTAACATTGCGACTATGACCGTTAAAAGATACCAGCGGTATTCAAGGTTCGGGTTATACCAATTCCTTACAACCGGCGTGATTGTTACCCCTTTATTTTTGGAAATTTCTGTATTATATCCACTTATAATTTGTGATGCGTAGCTGCCGGCAATTGAAGCTGAATTCGTTTGTCTGCCGTCTACTACAATTAAGACATTCACCGGGGTTTGAGCCTTAACAGAGTTTGAAAAATCATTGTTTATATAAAGTCCGATTTGAACTTTTTGATTATCTATTTTGCTTTTAAATTCTTTTTCATTTTGCGCATAATAAAATTTTCTAAATCGCGGGGAGTTTTCAAAACGTGAAATAAGTTCTCTTGATTCAACGGAATTATCTCTGTCAATTAAAACAACATCAATATTTTTAACTTCCATTGTAATTGCGTTGGCAAACACAAAAAGCTGTAAAAGCGGAAGGGCAATAATCATAGCGCGGCTTTTTTTATCCATCCAGGTTGTGATAAATTCTTTTTTTATGAGTGCAAAAATTCTTCTCAGACTGTCTATCATTTAGCTTACCCCTATTCACCCTTTAAGTTCATGTCAGTGTTGTTATATACAATTACAAAAAGAAAAATTCCTAAAATTACGAGATATACTGAATTTATCCATACTACTTCCCATACTGTTCCTGCCATAAATTCGCTTTCTATAAATGTCATAAAATATCTTGGCGGTAAAATCATAGTAAGAATTTGGAAAATTTTTGGCATTGAATTTATCGGGAACATCAAACCTGATAATAATAGTGCCGGTAAAAATCCGATACCTAACGAAACCTGGCTGGCTAAAAACTGGTTTTTAAATTTAGAAGAAATCAAAAGACCAATTCCTAAAAGTGTAAACAAAAACAATCCGCTAACCGCAAAAAGTACAAAATAATTTCCTCTAAACGGAACCTGAAATACTCCTGTACACATAAAAACATTGAACGCAACAGACATCATGCCAAGTGTAAAATACGGAATATATTTACCAAGAACGATGTCTATTTTGCGTACTCTTGTGCTTAAAAGGGCTTCCATTGTTCCCCGTTCCCACTCACGCGCAACGACAAGTGCAGTTAATAGAATTCCGATAAGTGTCATTGTTATTGCGATTGAACCCGGAAGGATGAAATAATGACTGTTTAAATCCTCGTTGTACCAAACCCGCATTTCAGAAGTTATTACAGGTTGTTTTACAAGAGGTGCATATTTGCTTGTCGAAAGCCATTGGTTTAAAATTGACATTGAATAGCTTTGAACATAGTTTGCTGTGTTTACTTCTGTTCCGTCTGTAGCTACAAGGACTTCGGCATTTTGCCCTTTTGATATTTTAGATGAAAAATCATTCGGAATAATTATTCCGCCTTTTATTTTTGAACGGATAATCCCGTTTGCCAGGTCTTTTTCGTTGTCATAGATAACGGAGTTGATGTATTTGCTGTGTCCGAACGATTTTACAAGCGTTTGTACTTCCGGATTGGCATCGTCGTTTTTTATACCGATTTTGACTGTTGCGGTATCCATATTTATCCCGTACATATAAATCAAAATTGAAATCAACGGCAGGATAAAAGCAATGATTATACTGCTTGGGTCGCGGAATATTTGATAAAATTCTTTTTTTATTAAGGCTGCAAGTATTTTCATTCTTCGCTCCTTTTGATTAGCGTAATGAATGTGTCTTCCATATTATCGGCTTGAGCTTCTTGCTTTAGTTGCGCTGGGGTGCCGACTGCAATGGTTTCGCCGTGGTAAAATAGACTAATCCTGTCGCAATACTCAGCTTCGTCCATAAAATGTGTTGTAACTAAAATGGTTACCCCTTTTTTTGCAAGCGAAGTTATATGGTTCCAAAACTCCCTACGCGTAACAACATCAACCCCGGAGGTTGGTTCATCAAGAAACAAAATCGGCGGATTGTGGATTAGCGCGCATGCCATAGAAAGTCTTTGTTTGAACCCAAGTGGTAAATCTTCTGCTTTCATATTTTGAATATCTTGAAAATTAAATACCTCAATAATATCGTCCACTCGTTTTTTGCGTTGGCTAAATTTAATACCATACGCAGCGGCAAAGAATTCCAAATTCTGCCGCAGTGTTAAACTTCCGTATAATGAAAATTTTTGTGCCATGTATCCAAGGTTTGAACGTGCTTTTTCAGGATCTTTTAATATATCAATTCCCATAATTTTAGCAGTGCCGCCTGTTGGCTTTGTCAAGCCGCACATCATTTTAAAAGAAGTTGATTTTCCTGCTCCGTTTGGTCCTAAAAGTCCAAAAATTTCACCTTTTTTTATACAAAAAGAATTGTTTTTTACCGCATAAAAGTTTCCGTAGCGCTTTTCCAGGTTGTCCGCAACAACTGTACATTCCGGGAATATTTCAAGTGGTATATAATTCTTTGCTAACAATGATTCTTCTTTTTTGTAGCCGCCCATTAAGTCTATTACTTTCTCCTCAAACTCCTGCGGGGTAGGGGCTAACTCATGCGGTATACCGTTATAAATCACTTTTCCTTTGTCTAAAACGACCGCGGTATCAAAGCTATGGGCTTCATCAAGGTATGCTGTTGACCAAAGGACGGTAGTTTTAGGGCTAATCATATCTTTAACCATTTTCATCAGGTCTTTTCTTGAAATCGGGTCAACCCCAACTGATGGTTCATCAAGTACAAGGAATTCAGGATTTCCAAGCAAAGCGCAAGCTAATCCCAATTTCTGTTTCATTCCGCCGGACAAGGCACCTGCTAATCTGTCTTGAAATGGCGCCAGGCTTGTAAATTCCAGCATTTTATCAAAATCGTAAGGTTGATTTTTTAGGTCAGCATAAAGTCTTAGGTTTTCAATTACCGTTAAATCCTCATACAGCCCAAATTTTTGCGGCATGTACCCGATTTTTAGCGTTAATTCGTGCTTTTGGCTGAACGGTTTTAGCCCAAGAGTTTCAATTTCGCCGGAATTCGGTGTCAACAAGCCGATAATCAAACGGATTAAGGTAGTTTTGCCTGCTCCGTCCGCACCAATCAAGCCTGTAATTTTGCCTTTTTCTATATCTAGTGACAGGTCATTAATTGCCGTAATTTCATCAAATTTTTTTATTAAATTTTTAATTTTTACTGTCTGCATCAGAATTCAAATCCACCTTAATCGTTGTTGGCATGCCCTGTCTTAAATAATCGTCAATGTCATCAATATAAACGCGTATTCTATACACAAGACTTGTTCTTAAATCTGTTGATTGAACTGTTTTTGGCGTGAATTCAGCAACAGGTGAAATGTAGCCTATATAACCTTTGTACTCTCGTAATTTACCGGTTTTAGGGTCAATTGTATCGGTTAAGACTTTTACGCTCATTCCGTATTTGATGTTGCCTAAATCAGTTTCATTAACGTATGCTCTAATCCAGACAGGTTTTGTTTTTGACATAGAATAAACAATTTGACCTTTGCTTACAGTCGCACCGGGTTCTTGTACCCTAACCATTATAATTCCGTCATCAGGTGCGTAAATTTTTGTATAATCAAGCTGGTTTTGGGCATAATTTTTCTGAGCAACTGCACCTTCATAATCAGCCGCTGACTTGTTTTTTGTATTAAATAAGGTATCGTATTCCTGTTTTGAAATTGTATCATCATCAGCTAATGGGGCATTTCTTCTGAATTTATCTTCTGCATCGTCTTTTAGCGCAAGTGTTTTATTAACTTCAGCATTTGCTTTTTCGAGATTGGATTTATAATCCCTGTCATCTAAAATCGCAAGAAGTTCGCCCTTTGTTACATTGTCGCCTTCTTCTTTTAACATTTTGGCAATTTGTCCGCCAACTTGGAAACTTAAATCGACTTGACGAATTTCTATATTGCCATACAGGGTTAGCTCATTAGTATTTGTTTTCTTATGTGTAAAGAAATATATAACGGCTCCTATAATTACAAGTATTAATATTACTGCTATGATTTTTTTCTTCATAATTTACCCCCAACAGCTTTATATAATGTGTAATAATTTACTAATCTTTGAGTTTTGGTATTCACTGCATCGTTTTGCAGAGTTATAAAATTTGACAGATTATTCAGGTATTCAGGTTGTGAAATTGTTCCCTGAGCTAATCTTCGTTGAGATAAGTTCAAATTTTTGTATTCATAATTCAGTTTTTTAATTGTATTTTTGTCTACTTCCGTATCATGCTTAACAAAGCAAAGAGCGGTGTTTACTTCTTTTACGGCAGTTAAATCAGTTTGCCTGTAATTTTCAAAAAGTTCTTCATATTTTGCTTTTTGCATTTTTAAATTAGCAACTTTTCTTCCGCCCATAAAAATATCTTGGTTTGCGCCTGCTATTAGTGCAGCAAGAGATGATTCCCAGGAGAAAAATGTTCCCGGCGCGATTGTGTTAAATACCCATAAGCCCGTAATATTAAATGTCGGCAGAAAATCTTTCCTCGCAACTCTAACATCAATCTTTGCCTTTTCAAGCATAGCTTCGGCTTTCATTACATCAGGTCGTGAAAATATCACATCAGAATCTATATCACCCGGAATTACTCCTTGATATTCAAAATTCTCAAGATTTCCTCTTTCTAAAGTTTGAGCTTCTGTTGGCGAAATTCCTGTTAATACAGCAAGCTGCATGAGTAAAATTTCTTGTTCTTTTTGCAGGTTTTCTAATTTGTTATTTGCGGATTGGAGATTTTTCTGAGAGTTATTTAATTGTGTTAAATTTATCACTCCGCGTTCAAATTTTTTGCTATCTGCATTTAAAAGTTTGGTATAAATGTCAACGTCGGCTTGCGCCAGCTTTAAAAGCTCATCATATTGTAAGATATTTGTGTAAACCGTTGCCACATCGCTTAATAACGCAAGATAAACGGCTTTTTCCTCATATTTTTGAGCTTCATATTCTTTTTTTACACTCTTTGTTTTATCACGATTTTTTAACAGAAAATCAGCTTCATAATTTGCCATAAACGGCAGAATAAAAGCATTTTTCTTCAATGTAAAATTATCTAACTGCGGAACTTTTACCCCTAAATAATTTGCGCTGACGCTAAAACTTGGAAGTTCTTTGCCTAACGAGTATTTAGCTTGCTGCCTGTATTGTTCAACTTTTTGAGTTGCCTGTTTTGCACTGTGGTTGTTTTCGATTGCTTGATTGATATAGTAAACCAGACATTTATCATTAAACAATTCAAAGAATTCCGGATTGAGTTCTTTTCTGTCAATTGCAAATGCACAATTTGCACATAATGATATTGCTAAAACCAGTATGAATTTTTTAATCAATGCCAGCCTCCTTTAACAGGTTAGTAACATAGTTTTTTACATTATTTCTTATAATTTTAATATCTTCTTGATTAAATTTATCTTGCCCAAGAAGGTTAAGTGAAAAACCTGTAAAAATTCTTGGTGAATTAATTTGTGAAATGATAAAAAGTGATTGAAAAATAATTTCTTTGCTATCTTGCGGTTTCCCAAAGATAGCACCTATTAGCGTCCTGAAGAAAATCAAAGCCGGAGAACTTAAAACAAAATTAGGATTTTGTTGTTCTTTCAAAAGGATTGCAATAATATCTTCTGATATAAAATCAGAATAAACCAAATAAACGACCTTATCCAACCATAAATACAAAAGCTCAATTCTTTCTTTTTGACTCATTTCATAAGGTGATTTTTCAATATCAGCAAAAGTTTTAACATATTCAAGCTGTTTTTCAATTAAACTGTCAAGAATACCTTGATATAACTCTTTTTTCCCGCCCCAATAATAGGAAATCATACACAGATTAACATCAGCCTCTTTGCAAATTTCTCTAATGCTGGTCGCATCAAAACCTTTTCTAGCAAAAAGTTTTGTCGCCGCATTTAAAATCCTTACTTTAGAATCTTCTACCATATCCATGCCTTTACATTAGAATTATAAAACAATCGTTTGATTTAGTCAACTGTAGCAAAAATTAAGTCGAAATTTTAGTGACTTTATAATATTTTATCAATCTTGTTTATCACTTCATCCGGCTCTATCAAGCTTGTCTGAAATTCTCCGTTATAGTCATAAAATTCTAATATTTGGTCTTTGGAGTATTTATCTTTTAGCATATCAAATTCTTTTGGATAAATATATTGTACTGTTTCATTTTCGTAAGGTTGAAAACGGTTGAAATAAGAACCGTTACAAATGCATATAGTTTTGCAATTGACAGATTCTGCAATATGTACGGTGCCTGTTTCGACTGATAATAAAAATTTGCAGTTAGCTAATACTGTAGGCAGCATAGATATAGGAATTTGTCCTGCAATGTTGACACATTTTTCCGGATTATCAAGTTTTTTTATTAAATCTGCAATTCTTTTCTTTTCGTCTTCTATTCCTAAAAACAGAAGTTTAATGTCTTTTTCTGTTTTGTTTATTATGTGATTGAGTATTGGTATCCATTTTTCATTTGGATATTGTCTTCCTTTTGATATTGCCATAATAGAAACCGCAACATGTTTTTTTGACATATCATAAAGCGGTGTTAAGCTTTTTGCTTGTTTTGGAATATTTATATCCAGCAATTTTTCAAAAAATATTCTTCGTCTTTCAAGTTCAAAAACAGGTTCACTATTAGTTATAATCTTATTATATATTTTAAATTGTTTTTTATCGAATTTAGTACCTTTCCACACATCAAGAATACTGATAATTTTATTTGCGGCTTTTATACCTTTTGCTATCTGATAACGAACAATCCAGTCTTTTTTATCTTTTCCTGTTATACATCTTAAATTTATTAGTGAATGAATTTTATAATTCTTAAACTGTCTAAAAAATTTTTTTCGATATTTTTTATTGTGGATAAACTGATGTGCGTTATATTCTATTATCTTATCAAAGTACATTTTGTCATAGCAGCATGTCATATCTTTATAAATGCTTTTTGTTACATATATTATTTTTAGCTTGCTAAATTGACTTGATTGTTTTATGTACTTAAAAAACGGTCGACAGAACATATAGTCCCCAATCCCCCCCGGATCAATAAATACAACCGCATGTTGTTTCTTTTCCCGTTTTAATTTGAGTTTTATAAAAAATATTTTAATAATTTTATGTTTATTATTATTAGTCACAGAAAATATATTCTGTAAAAAATTCTTAAATTCCATATTATTTCTCCATTATGGATTTAATAAGTTCTACTACACGTTTAGAAGCTTTTCCATCCTCAATACATCCTTTTGATTGTAAAAATTTGTCTACTTTTATTTTGTAATCTTTTTCATTAAAGTTTGCAATATTATCTGTCATTTCGCAATTTGTTTGAGCAACAGGAAACGGGGTGTCTTTTAATGAGTAGTAAAAACCTCTGTCATTGTTGTACTCTTCAAAGTCATTTGCATAAATAAACGCCGGTTTTCCGGTTAGCATGAAGTCAAATATGCAGCTTGAGTAGTCTGTTATTAATAGGTCAGAAACCAGCAGTAATTCTTGCATATCCTGATACGCGGAAACATCAACAATATTATCGGCAGCAGGTACCAGTTTATTGCTAAATCTTGCTGCATTCGGGTGAAGACGCATAAGTAAAATCCACTTGTCACCAAACTTATTTTCCAGTGACTTTATAATATTTTGATATTCCAATCCGTAGCAATATAATCTTCCGTCATCTCTGTATGTCGGAGCATACAATGCAAGTTTTACGTCATTAGGCAGATTAAGTTTTTCGCGTATAAGTTCTTTTTCCTGCTTTGTACCATTTATTAGAATATCATTTCGCGGATGTCCCAACATTACTATTTCATTATTATACCATTGTGCTCTTGGGAAAATCTTATTTTCAAATTCAGAATTTGAAAGCAGGTAATCAGTCATATTAGAGTCTTTGATAGACTTTTCTTTAAAGTTTTCGGTTAATTCATCCGGTAGGTCACCGCCAAACTTTTTTATTCCAAGCGAACCGTGCCAGGTTTGAATGTATTTTTGTCCTTCTTTTTTTATCAGTCCTTTGTTAAGAAAATATAATTTCTTTTGGTTATCTATCCAAAGTTTTGCTGTTGCAAGTTCTTTCAAAGCTTTTTTTGAACGAAAATTTATTATTTTTATTTCAGGTGGAAATTCATTTAATAAATCTTCATTTGCAGTGTCTTTTACCAGCCAAACAAGTTTATATGGCAGTTTCTGCTTTATAATCTCCTTTGCTATATATTTAGGATTATCCCCAAAACCCTTACCCGAAAATTGTGCAAAAACAATTTTATTTTTATCAATCGGAAGATTGCCGTATTTTGTTTTAAATATTTTATTTCTGGCTAATTCAAATTTTAGTCCGAATAAGTAAATTATTTTTTCTTCCGGGACATTAGTCACTGAAAATATTTTTTGTATAAAATTTGGTTCTTTCATTATATTCTCCACTATAAACTGTTTATCAAACGGTTAAAACTTTCTTTAAGTCCTATTTTTGCTTCCCAACCAAGTTCTTCCAGTTTGTCTGTATTTAAGCATATTTTTACCGTAGGATTAAATCCTCTGTTTTGATTATCAATTAAGTATTCAACTTTTGTTTTTTCGTTGGTAAGCATTTGCGCCATATCTGAAATTGAACAGTAACTGTCTTTGTTTGCAACATTATAAGCATTATTATTTGCGCCTTTTACTAAAATTGTGAAAACAGCTCGAACAGCATCTGTTGTGTAGCAGTAATTGCGCTTTGTTTCACCTTTAGTGTGTAATATTATATTTTCTCCGTTTTTGACACTTCTGGCAAATTGGGCAAATACCCTGGTGTCATCTTTTTCAATACCCGCTCCGAAAGTTTGGGCAAGTCTGGCAATTTTGACCGGAATACCGTACTCTGCTCCGTATGCTATGCAGAGATTTTCTGCAATCTTTTTCCCTTCGGAATAACTGCTTCTTGTATTGAGGATATCTATATAACCGTAGTCTTCTTCTTTAATATCTTCTTTACTATTATATTGTCCGTAAACTTCAAGCGAAGACAGGTAAACAATTCCTGAAACTCTTTTAGTTTTAGCCAGTTCTAAAACATTACGTGTTCCATTCAAAATTGTGTTTATTGTTTCTACAGGTTTTTCTATAAAATCTGTTGATTTTGTTGAGTTTGCAGTATGAATTATATAATCAATATTTAAATCCGTATTTATTTCAGAGTTTATGTCCTGGACTAAAAACGTTAGGTTAGGGTTTTGATTAAAGATTTTTTTAGCCTTTTCTTTATTCCTTACCAAGGCTACAACTTTTGTGTTACAGCCGGATTGCAATAAGGCTAATGCACAGATTTTTCCGATAAGCCCTGTAGCCCCTGTAATCATTACTGTCTTATTTTTAAATACAGACATATCAAAGTCTTTGATAATATTTTTTATATCTTCATTAAATATATCATTATTCATATTTTATTCTCCTTGGCTCAAGCCAAAAGCTTCTAAGTCCTCTTTATATCGTATTAGTGCACGTAGAATATACAAATCTTCTATTGTCGTTATTTTGATATTACCACGGTTGCCGGGAATCATATATGTTTGTCTATTGAGTGTTTTATATAAGGTACAAGAATCAACAATGTCTGTATATTGAGGGTTTGTTTGTCTTGTTATTTCGTGTGCTTCAATTATTTCTCCAAGATGAAAACTTTGCGGGGCTTGTGCAGCGTAAGTGTGTTTCCTGTAAGGCACCTGCTGTGGATTTGTTTTATTATCGCTTATTAATATTGTTTCAAAGCAGGAGGTGCATGTTATGGCATTCCCTTTTTGTGTTGCAGTCTCTATGTTTTGTGTTATTACTTCTTGTGTTATATTTGGTCTTACACCATCATGAATTAAGACGATTGAGTTTTCAGGGTTCTGTGTTTGCGCAAGTTTCAAAGCATTATATATTGAATCTTGACCCGTTGCTCCCCCCTTAACTATTCCTGCTGTTTTTGTGATGTAATAATGCTTAACCAAGTCTTGCATATGTGAATAATAATCCGGATGGATTGCAATGTATATCTTATCTATTTTGTCGTGATGTTGGAAAAGTTCAAGAGTATGAATAATGATTGGTTTATCATTAATTTTTAAAAATTGTTTTGGAGTGGAATCAACTCCGTTTTTTAGTCTTTGCCCCGTGCCGCCCGCAAAAATGATTGCAATATTCATTATTTAGCCTCCTGATATCCGTAAAATATCTGTTTCATAAGTTTTGTGCCGGGTTTTTCAACAGCATGATAAATTATAATTGCACAAATAATAGATATACCTAATGGTAGTAAGAGATTTATCCCCGGATGATTTATGACAAATTGTGGATTGGATTTCCATATAATAAAGTTTAGGATATTTATAATATGCAAATGAACCAAAAATAACGCATATGCGTATTTCCCAAGGTTTACTGATAAATTACACTCAAACAATTTGGACAACCAGCCGCGTTTAATAATAAATAACCAAAATAATATTGTGAATGCTAATATAAGCATTATATCGTTATTTTTAATTTTATGAAATACCAGGTTGTAAAATACATAGCCGAATAAATACACTTCAAGTGCAGAATATATGATTTTTGACCAAAAAGTCTCTTGATAAGCCTTTATTTGTGTGCTATACTCTTTATATAGGTTCCCTATCCCTATCCCTATCCCTATTCCGGCTAAACCACGCATTGTTCCCGCGGAAAATACATAATTCCACTGCATAAGTCCTCTGTCAATCGAGCCGTTAAGAGCATGAATTAAGAAACTATAACTGAACAGGACGCAAAGCACAATTATTAAGTCGCTGTATTTTTTTGCAAAATGCTTTATTATATAAAAATAAAATGTTGAAACTGCCACCAGAACTGATATAAACCAGGTTCCGGCTAATCCTTTTTTTACTGTCCAGCCGATATTGTTCATAAAAAATAAACTGAGTAAGTTGGTATATTTATTAAATCCTTCAATGTGCAGTTCGTGTAGGATGAAACTGAATACGAACATAAAAAATATTACAGGAAACAATCTTATAAATTTCTTTTGCAAAAATTCTATAACTGAAAGCTTAGTGTTGATTGTCATGATTAATAAAAAACCGGAAATTATAAAAAATAAATCGACTGCTGAATACCCTGCAAGCCCTGCTGTTTTCTGAAAGAATATATATAGTGAGCTCTCTGGTGCTATCCCTGGAAGAATTCCTGCTGGCACGAATAAATGATAAATTATAATTGATATAGCCAACAGAATTCTAAAAAATTCAATATTTTTAAAAAACTCCTTTTGTGGTGTTTTGCAAGTAGTCATGATTTATATCCCTTCTCTTAATTCCAACTGAAAAATTATTTAGTTTAAGTATATCACCAACAACTAAGCATGTAAATTAACAAACCTTAACAAAGATAGAAAAAAATTAAAGAAACCTGAGCTTTAATCCGATAACAA
>MOYD01000064.1 GCA_001899395.1 Candidatus Gastranaerophilales bacterium Zag_111
AAATGCAAACACGCCGATGGTAGTGCAACGTACGTTTGCGCGAGAGCAGGTCATTGCCGGGCTTACCTTTTTAAAGAGCCGCTGTCATATTGATAGCGGCTTTTTCGTTTTCCTGCCTTTTATTTCGGTTTATCTTTTGTGATGTTTTTCAATTAATTTGTAACTTAATTGATAATTGTTTACATCTGTACTTTTTTTCTCCTATTTTTGCATTAATTTAACAATTGAATTTGCAAACTAAGGAGTATTGTCATGTTACCCTCGATGTTAAAACTAAAAGAAAAATACGGCCTGTATATAGACGGAAAATGGAAAGACGCCTCTGATAACGCCGTAATCAAAACATATTGCCCGGCAACCGGTGATTTTTTAGCAGAATGTGCTGATGCTTCAAAAGAAGATGTAGATGCTGCGGTCAAAGCAGCCCAAAAGGCTTTTATTTCCTGGTCAAAAACTACTCCCAAAGAGCGTGCGGCTATCTTAAATAAAGTTGCAGATATTATTGACGCAAATAAAGAGGAATTAGCACTTATCGAGTCAGCTGATAACGGAAAACCTCTTCGTGAAACACGGATTATTGATATTCCGTACGCATCAGCTCACTTTAGATACTTTGCCGGTGTAATCCTTGCAGAGGAAGGATCTGCTCAAGTTTTAGATAATGCCTTTTTATCAATTATTTTACGTGAACCTATAGGTGTTGTCGGTCAAATCGTCCCTTGGAATTTTCCTTTCCTGATGGCAGCATGGAAGCTGGCTCCGGTACTTGCTGCAGGTGACTGTACCGTAATTAAACCTTCAAGCACGACTCCCCTTTCGGTATTGCGCCTTGCTGAGCTTACTTCTGATGTAATTCCGCCCGGAGTGTTCAATGTGCTTACCGGTAAAGGCTCTAAAGCCGGCAACTATATGCTTGAGCATGACGGTTTTGCCAAACTTGCTTTTACCGGTTCGACAGAAATCGGCCGTGATGTTGCTCTAGCTGCAGCTAAGCGCCTTATTCCGTCAACTTTGGAGTTAGGCGGAAAGTCTGCCAATATTATTTTTGATGATTGCCGATTCAATCAGGCTTTGGACGGAGCACAGCTCGGTATTCTTTTCAATCAGGGACAGGTCTGCTGCGCCGGATCACGCATCTTTGTTCAGGAAGGTATTTACGATAAATTCGTTTCGGAGCTTGTTAAGCACTTTAACTCAATTAAAGTAGGCCTTCCTTGGGATGACGGCGTTCAGATGGGCTCGCAGATCAATGAAAATCAGCTGGAGAAGATTTTAAGCTACGTTGAAATCGGTAAGAATGAGGGAGCAACCGTTCTTTGCGGCGGGGAAAGGCTTACTGATGATAAGCTAAAGAATGGAGCTTTTATGCGTCCTACTTTGCTTGCCAACGTCAATAATTCTTGCAGAGTTGCTCAAGAAGAAATTTTCGGTCCGGTGGCCGTTGTGATTAAGTTTAAGACCGAAGATGAGGTCATTGCTATGGCAAATGACAGTGTCTACGGTTTAGGCGGTGCGGTTTGGACTACTGATATTAATCGTGCTTTACGTGTGGCTCGATCAATTCAGACCGGTAGAATGTGGGTTAATACCTATAATCAGATCCCGGAGGGGTCACCTTTTGGCGGATATAAGCAATCCGGCATCGGACGTGAAACTCATAAGATGATCTTAGATCACTATACTCAATGTAAGAATATTTTGATTAATCTTTCAGAAGATCCCAGCGGTTTCTATTAATCTTTAGCTGTTTATGATTTTAGGCCCCTTAATTGGGGCTTTTTAGTTAAAAATATAAGTTTTTTTAGCAAAAATACCGATATGCCACTTGATATAATAGCTCCACTAAAATTATGGAGATTCTATGCTGAAGTTTTTTGCTCCTTGTCCCAAGGGTCTTGAAGGTCTTTTATTTAACGAATTAACTTCTTTAAATCTTAAAAATGTTAAAGAAACGGTTGCAGGCGTCTATTTTGACGGAGAATTTGCCGACGGCATGCGGGCTTGTTTATGGAGCCGTTTTGCTTCACGCATTTTATTGAATCTGCAAAGCTTTTATTGCAATGATGATACCGATTTATATATGGGAGCGGCAGGTGTTGCGTGGGAAAATTATTTTTCAAGCAATGAAACCATTGCCGTGGAATTTTCCGGTACTAACGAATCCATTCGTAATACGCAGTACGGTGCATTGAAAGTAAAGGATGCTGTCTGTGATCGCCTGTTAAAAAGTGACGGTAAACGTCCGGATGTCGATCGTCATCAGCCTGATGTCAGAATTTTTGCTCATTTGGAGCGTAAAGGTCAGGCCTTTATAGGAATAGATATTTCAGGCCTTGCTTTATTAAAGCGTGAATATCACCGTAACACCGGAATTGCTCCTTTAAAAGAAAATTTAGCTGCAGCGATGGTAGTTCGTTCGGGATATGCAGGGCAAAACTTTTTAGATCCGATGTGCGGCTCGGGAACTCTTTTACTTGAGGCTGCCGCTATTGCTACTGATACGGCCCCGGGTTTAAGACGCTCGCACTTTGGTTTTTTCAAACTTAAAATTTTTGATAAAGATAAGTGGCAGGCTCTTTTGGCTGAGGCGACCTTGCGTTCAAACCGCGGACTTAAGGCGGCTAAGGAAAAAGGGACTAAGATAGTAGGTTTTGATGCGGATTCGAATATTGTTGATATTGCAGCATCAAACGCTTATAAAGCGGGTTTTTCCGAAATTATTGAAACTAAATCATGTCCGTTAAGTGCTTTATATAATCCTTTTGACAATAATTTGCCGGTTACCATAGTTACCAACCCTCCGTATGGCGAAAGAATGGGTAATTTCAATGAGCTTATTGCTTTGTACGGAGATCTGGGGCAAAAACTAAAGGAGAATTTTAAAGGTTCGACAGCTGCCGTAATTTCAAGCTCAAATGATTTGCTGTCATGCATTCGTTTACATCCTGATAAGGTATATAAGCTTTATAACGGTGCTTTGCAGTGTCAGCTTAGAGTTTTTACAATTAATCTGTCAAATGAAGAGCCTGAAAAAGAAGTTGCGGAGATTAATAGATCAGCAGAGCCTGCAGCAGATTTTGCAAACCGTTTAACTAAAAACATTAAGTTTATAAAGAAGTGGGCGCAAAACGAGGAAACTAACGCATATCGCGTTTATGATGCCGACTTGCCTGATTATCAGGCGGCAATTGATTGTTACGGCGATAATTACGTAGTACAGGAGTATGCAGCTCCTTCAACTGTTTCGGCACAAATAGCTCGTCGTCGCGTACTTGATATGATAAGTGCGGTTATACGGGTTACCGGAGTTCCCGGCGATCACGTTATTTTAAAAAGCCGTGAAAGACAAAAAGGTTCACAGCAGTACGAAAAGAGCGAAGTTAAAACTAATAACTTTTTTGAGGTTTATGAAAAGGATGCTCGTTTTAAAGTTAATCTTGAAGATTATCTTGATACGGGCTTATTCCTGGATGCCCGTCCTATTCGTGCTTTAATCAGAAAAGAAGCAAAAGACAAGTCATTTTTAAATTTGTTTGCCTATACCGCGAGCGCCTCGGTGATGGCGGCTTTAGGCGGAGCCGTGCGTACGGTTACCGTTGATATGAGCAGAACCTATCTTGATTGGGGGATGGATAACTTTAAGCTTAATAATATAAGCCTTAAAGGACATGATTTTATTCAGGCTGACTGTTTGGCTTGGCTTTCCTCCGATCATAATGAGAGTTTTGATTTAATCTATATAGATCCGCCGACCTTTTCAAATTCAAAGCGCATGTCAAAGACTTTTGACGTACAGCGCGATCATCTGATGCTGCTTGCTAATCTTACACGTCATTTAAAAGACGGCGGTAATGTGATTTTCTGTACCAATCGGCGTAATTTTAAGCTTGATGAAAATATCAAGGATTACGGATTTACAGTTAAAGATATTACTAAATTTACCATTCCTCGTGATTTTATGCGCAGTAAAAACAGTCACAGCTGCTTTATGCTTTCTTTTACTAAAGCAGAGTGTAAAGGTGAAGTAACTCCGCTTGTTACCGTCACTAATGTTCCGCGCTGGTCTAAAACTTTAAGTGATAAGGAAAATCGCTTCAGTTATAAAAAGAGTCGCGAGTTAAAAGATGAGGCAGCTCAAGATCGCCGCGGATCTTATCAAAGCGGAAAATTCGGTAATAAAGAGCGTTTTTCTGATTTTTCTTCGCGGGACGGGAAATTCAACAGGGAGAGAAACGGGCGCAAGACTCCGCGTTTTAGTAAAGAAAAAGCTCAAGTTCGCGGACGAGTGTGGGGCCCTGAGGGAATTAAGGATCTGTAATGGCTTTAATTTCTTTACTTGAGGCAAAACTTGCCTACGGCGATGATTTATTACTCGATAATGCCGATTTTGCCTTGGAAGAAGGTGAAAAAATATGTCTTTTAGGACGTAACGGTACCGGAAAGTCAACCTTGTTGAAGGTATTTGCCGGCCTTAACGCCTTAGATGACGGCAGACTTATTATAAAGCAAGGTCTTAATATTGCGCGTCTTGAACAGGATCCGCCGCAAAATACAGAAGGCACTGCTTATACGATGGTTGCAAAGGCATTGCCGGTAGTAGGTCAAAGTCTGGCAAGATTTTTTTTAAGCGATGATGAACAAGAACAGGCGTCGCTTGCTGCTTTTATTGAAAGTCATGACGGATGGAAAAAAGACGGTATCATCCGCAAGATTTTAAATAAAATGGAAATCGATCCTGAAACTCCGCTTCAATCCTTATCCGGAGGCTGGCGGCGCAAGGTGGCATTGGCTGCAGCTTTATCCTGTGAGCCTGACGTGCTGCTTTTAGATGAGCCGACCAATCATCTTGATATTGAGACCATTGAATGGCTTGAAACTTGGCTAAATGATTTTAAAGGTGCATTAATTTTCATTACTCATGATAGGACTTTTGCCGATCATTGTGCCAGCAGGATCGTAGAACTTGATAGAGGAAAGCTTTATTCTTATCCGGGCTCTTTTGAAGATTATATAAGGCTGCGAGATGAAAGACTTAGAATGGAGTCGTTAGAGCGCAAAGAGTTCGACAGAATTTTATCTGAAGAAGAAGCTTGGATCCGTCGCGGTGTAAAGGCGCGTCTTGCCAGAAATGAAGGACGTGTGCGTAATCTTGAACAGATGCGCGAGGAAAGAAAAAATCGCCGCGATCGTCAAGGCAATGTCATTATGCAGGTATCGGAAGCAGATCGTTCCGGCAATATCGTATATGAATTGCATGACGTGACGGTTGAGTTTGACGGTAAAAAGGTTATAGACAATTTCAGTGCAACCGTAATGCGAAAAGATCGCATCGGAATCGTCGGACCTAACGGTGCAGGAAAAACTACTTTAATTAAGGTTCTTTTGGGGCTTTTACATCAGACACACGGAAAAGTTCGTGTCGGTGCTAACGTTATTGCACAGTATTTTGATCAATATCATGAGCAGCTTGTTGAAAATAAAACTGTTGCCGATAATGTCGCCGAAGGTCGTAAGGATGTTATAATCAACGGGAAAACGATGCACGTTCTTTCTTATCTTAAAAACTTTTTGTTTACGGCGCGTCGCTCCCGCTCTCCGGTCTCGGTCCTTTCAGGCGGTGAGAAAAACCGTTTGATGCTTGCCAGAATTTTTGCCCGTCCTTGTAATGTTCTAATTATGGACGAGCCGACGAACGATCTTGATCTTGAGACTTTAGAACTATTAGAAGAGCTTGTTGATAACTTTCCGGGAACGGTCATGGTGATAAGTCATGATCGCAAATTTATAGACAAGGTCGCGACTGAAACTTGGATTTTTGACGGCAGCGGTCATATAGAGTCAATTGTCGGCGGTTGGTCCGATGTGGTCGCTTACTATGAAAGAATAGGCAAAAAAGATAAGACTGAAGAGAAAATATCTGCAGCAGGGCTTGATCGTAAAGATAAAAAAGACAAACCTAAAAAATCCGGCCTTACTTATAGCGAATCCTTTGAATTAAAAGATTTGCCGCAAAAAGTTGAAGATCTTGAAAGCCAAATTGCTGCAGTAGACGTTAAGATTGCCGATCCGGCAATTTATTCTGACGGCGGTGTGAAAGCAAAAGAGCTTACTCTTGAACGGGCAAAACTTCAGGAACGGCTTGATGCTTTATATACTCGTTGGGAAGAGTTGGAAATGAAGGCGAATTCATGAGTTTTATTGATTTACATTGTCATACTAATGCGTCTGACGGTGCGCTGTCACCTGAAGGTGTGGTTGATAGAGCCGTTAATTATAAACTTACGCATCTTGCCATAACTGATCATGACACGGTAAATGGCATTAAAGCTGCTCAAGCTGCCGCTTGCGGACGTATTTGCGTTATTCCGGGTATTGAGATCTCAACTACATGGCAGCATCAGCAAATTCATATTGTCGGTCTTTTCATCAATCCTGAATGCTCGTATATGCTTAATCTGGTTAAAGAGCAGAATGGCAAACGCATCGAACGAGCTGAAAAAATCGGTTACAAATTAAGCAGGATCGGTTTTCCCAACGCTTATGAACGAACCAAAGCTATGGCCGGTGATGGTGCTATTATCACTCGCGGTAATTATGCACGCTTTTTAGTAAGTGTCGGCGGGGCATCTTCTACTGATGATGCTTTTAATGCTTTTTTAAAGAAAGGAAAACGCGCATACGTCTGTACCGAGTGGATGGAAATAGGGACTGCGGTTGAGGCGATTAAACAGTCAGGTGGAGTTGCAGTTCTTGCTCATCCCCGCCGTTATGATTTGACCAATACCAAGCTGCGCAAGCTTATTGAAGAGTTTAAGGACTGCGGAGGCATCTCTCTTGAAGTATCATCCTGTCAGCAGGGATTAAACGATAGAGATTATTTAGCAAGCTTATGCCGTCAGTATGATATGTTAGGCTCGGTAGGATCTGACTTTCATAGTGAAGGACCGTATCGCGATATCGGGCGTAATATTGATTTACCCGAAGGCATCACCCCGGTGTGGACTTGTTCTGAAGCAAAGGCTTACGCTTTTTAAGCTAAAAAGCTTGTATGTTATGGGCGGTATTAGCGCTTACCGTGACTTTTATAAGCTTTTTGGCTATTCTATTGACGACACGAAAAACTCAAATTTAAGAAGCATGATTATAAAAACGAGTATTTATTATGGCAGCAGAATTTATATCTATTCATCCTGATAACCCGCAGCCGCGTTTTATCAAAAAAGCCTGTTCTATTATTGAATCCGGCGGTGTCGGGGTTATTCCTACAGACTCTGCGTATGCATTGTGCTGCAATATAGGCGATAAAAATGCCATGGAAAGAATTGCCGCAATTCGCAAAATAAGTAAAAAGCATAATTTCACATTGATTTGCCGCGATCTTTCCGAGCTTTCAACCTATGCAAAAGTAAGCAATAACGTATTTCGTTTACTTAAGAACAATACTCCGGGAGCTTACACTTTTATTTTGCCGGCAACTAAAGAGGTTCCGAGACGTTTAATGAATGAGAAAAAACGCACTATCGGAATTCGTGTTCCGGCAGGGGCTATTATTGAAGCTTTATTAAATGAATGTTCAGAGCCTCTTTTAAGCTGTTCTCTTATTCTCCCCGATCATGAAGAGCCTGAAAATGATCCGATAACTATTAATGATGAAATAGGATCTATTGTGGACGTTATCGTAGACGGCGGTGTGTTAGATGCAATGCCGACAACTGTTATTCGTTTTGAAGATGATATGCCGGTGGTAAGACGTGTAGGCAGAGGTGATCCTACGCCTTTTAGTTAAGTAATTTATCAAAGATGCCGAAAAACTTCATTATTCAGAACGAATGTATAAGGTATCTGCCATACTGCTGTCAGATAAAGTCTCACGAATTCAGACAAAAGCTAAGGTTGCAATTGTAAAGACATTAAATTGACACAAAACAAGGGCAGGCCTTGCTAGGATATCCCGGCAAGCTAACCTCGTTGAAGATCGGCAGCAAGAACTCGCCGAAGTTTACAACAATAGCAATATTGTTGTTTAGTAATAGGACCTTCGGTCTTTAGACCGAGGAGGTTGTCAAATAAAAGATCCAATAAGATTTACTTTAAGTGTATGAAAAGTAATGTTCATGTTTGAACACCATGATGCGGAAATTGACCTGCAAAGCACAATGGTATGGTCGCATCTTCCTTAAAGTAAACCGCTATTTCCCGAGCACTCAGCTCTGTCAGCACTGTTGATATTAAAATACTGAGCTTAAGGGAATGAATGGGTTTAAGAGCAGGGAATGGAACTGCTCGCAGTGTCATGCGCATAACGAAAAAGATTCGGTTGCAGCCGTTAATATCCTTTACTAAGGAATACGGCTGAGGCAGGAGGGTGAGGTCTGTGCTCTCTGGTTCACTGTTTTACTTTGGATAAAATAACGGAGAATGCTAAAGATCAACCGGATCTTTTGTATAAGGCTTTAGGTGTGATGCAAAAATAAGATTTAAGAGCCTCTCTAACAGCAAGAGGCTCATTTTTAATTAATGATTGGCTCTTAACAGTACGGCAGTAGAAATATCTACAGGATCTTTTAGGGCAAGACTTACGTAATATCCGTCACCCGGAGCAAGATCGCAAGGCTTTCCGTGTTTATCCAGCATGGTATTGCCGTCAAGCAGGATCTGACCTTTAGGAGTGAAAAGAATTAATTTATCGTCTTTGGCAAAACGGTTTTTAACTTTGATATAAAGTCTTTCATCTTTTTGCTCTTCAATTGCACCAACGATTATCCAATTGCCGTGGGTGGGCGAATTAGTGGTATATTCCTGCGTTTCATCAGGACGGTGAACTTCAAGAAGACCTGTCGTATATCCGCGGGATGGAATGGAATTTACTATTTCAAAGGATTCATTAGGGATTTCGCCGCCTGCTGCAATGCTGTCAATGGCCAAACGGTAAGCCCGGCTTACGGCACCTGAGTAAAAAGGAGAACGGGAACGTCCTTCAATTTTAAGCGAATCAACACCGATGTCCATTAAACGCTTAATTAATGGCAGTGCGCATAAATCTTTTGAGTTTAAAAGATAAGAACCGTGCTCATCCTCTTCAATCGGCATCCACTCTCCTTGACGTTTAGAGCTTTCTTCGATTTCTGCGTATAGAGAACGAACGTTATAACCCCAGCGGCAGGAGTTGGTACAAGCCCCGACATTAGCATCACGGCGCGCAAGCAGCCCTGAAATAAGGCAGCGTCCCGATACTGCAATACACAAAGCACCGTGCACGAACACTTCAAGTTCCATGTCAGGGCAATCATCACGGATCATGGCGATTTCCTGCAGCGTAAGCTCACGGGCAAGAATGCAGCGGGTAATGCCGATTTTCTGCCAGAACTTTACGGTTCCGGAGTTTACGGTATTTGCTTGGACGGAAAGATGAACTGGAATATCAGGATGGCGTTCACGGGCCAGCATGATAAGCCCCGGATCAGCCATAATAAAAGCATCGGGTTTTAATGCCGCAACTTCATCAAGCGCAGGAATAAATGACTGCGTTCTTCTCATGTGCGGAATTACATTTAATACGGCAAAAAATTTCTTGCCGCGTTCGTGTAGATGGTCAATTCCTTTGGCAAAATCTTCACGGGTAAATCCGTTGCCGCGAACGCGCAGCGACCAGCGGGGAATTCCGGCATAAACGGCATCGGCACCGTAAGCTGCAGCCATTTTTAAATGTTCAAAGCTTCCTGCAGGAGCTAAAAGTTCGGGTTTATTCACAGTCAAAAATCTCTGAAATGCTGTCGATTAATGAAGTCAAGACTTCCCCTTGCAGACATAAATGCGCAGCCATATCGGCAACGGCATCATCTGATTTTTCAGGAAGGTTCTTTTCAAGGAATTGATCAAGAGGGCGCATTCTTTTGACCGTTAAGTCAGAAGAAAGTACACACATAACGGTATCTTCAAAAATAAGCTGTAAATCGGTTATTACTTTGCCGGCATTTATATGTACGGCAATTTCGTCGGAGCTTAAATCTTCTTTTGATACCTTTACGGTACCGCCTTCATCATCAGTACTTTTTAATGTGGCATCATTGCCTAATGTAAAAACATTAGGCAAATCATTATTTGATATCCAGGATGTCATGCGATCTTCAACAACGCAGCGGGGCTGGAAGCATTTGGCCGGAAATGTTGAAAAAGCTTCTCGAAGCATGGCGATAGCCCGTTCGGCACGTTTTGCCGACGATACTGACACTGCCACATAGCCTTTTTCTGAATTAACGCAGATCAAAAGTTCGCGGCGAGCCGAAAAAGCTTGAGCTAAAAGTTTATTAACGACGGCGGTTTTAAGCGCCTGCTTTTCATTTTTACGCAGTTCCCGCTTTAAAGCGATTTCTTTATTTTCGATTTCTTCATCAAGCTCGTTTTTAATAACTGAAGCCGGTAAAAGCTTATTTTCTTCTACAATCTTAAAAAAGTGATTATGTGCATTTGAAAAAGTGAAAGCTTTAGCGCTTTTGCCGAAAATCGGTGCAAAACCTAAAGTAGATACCTCTTGAGCCATGCACGGACGATATGCTTTTTCACTTACGGTTTTTTCTAAAAGTTCTTCGTCTTTGAAATAATTTTTGATTTCTTCACTAAGTTCAAGGCGGTAAATTCTGGCATTTTTAAACCACATGCTCATTCCTCTTTTTGTTTTGTTTTTAAGATACTTATTGTACCTTTTTTTGTATGTGTTTCTATGGGTAAAAATTGCTTAAAAATGAGAAAAATGCTAAAATGCTACGCTGTTTTCGGCATTAATTTCATATAAAAATTAGTGCATTATCAAAGGTTTTTAGTTTGGTTAATTTACTTTCAAAGTAGATTTCCCCGTGCTTAAAAATACTTGTCATAAGACAAAGTGAAAAAAGCGTCTTATAAATGACGCAAATTATTTTGAAGATTTACGATCCCCTCTTATTAAGGTACTTTTCATGGCGGATATTACCGACGATTCTTTAAATCAGGAATCACAAAATTCAGTAAAACAGGATGGTAGCGGAGATGTCACTGCGTCTGCAGGCATAAGACAAAGCAGTGAAGACCATTCTGATGACGGTATTGATACGGCATCGCAGAGCGTATCTGCCAATGTGGCAACCGTAAAGCTTGAAGATGAGCTTAAAAAATCCTTTATCGATTACGCGATGTCGGTAATTGTCGATCGTGCGCTGCCTGATGTTCGTGACGGTTTAAAACCCGTGCATCGCCGCGTGCTTTATGATATGTACGATTTAAAGATTTGGCATAACGGTCAGACTAAAAAATCCGCTCGTGTCGTAGGTGATGTAATCGGTCGTTTCCATCCGCACGGAGATGCAGCCGTATATGAAACCATCGTGCGTATGGCTCAATGGTTCTCCATGCGTGCTCCGCTTATTTTCGGTCAAGGCAACTTCGGTAATATCGACGGCGATGGTCCGGCGGCAATGCGTTACACCGAAGTACGCATGACCAAGATTGCCGAAATGATGCTGCAGGATATTGATAAGGAAACCGTCGATACTTATCCTAACTATGACGGTAATGAGCAAATCCCTGAGGTGCTGCCGACTCGTTTCCCGAATTTGCTTGTAAACGGTTCATCCGGCATTGCTGTTGGTATGGCAACCAATATTCCGCCGCATAATTTAGGGGAAGTGATTGACGGTACCGTAGCGCTGCTTGACAATCCGGATTTAGGTCTTGACGATCTTATGCGTTATATCCCGGGCCCTGATTTTCCTACAGGAGGCTTTATCGTCGGCAATGCCGGCATCCGTGAAGCTTATCGCACCGGCCGCGGCCGCTGCATTATGCGTGCCCGCACTCATATTGAGGAAGATAAGTCGGGGCGCAAGACCATATATGTCGATGAGATTCCTTATGTCGTCAATAAGAGCGCTATCGTAAAACAAATTGCCGAGCTTGTACGAGATAAAAAAATTGAAGGCATTTCGGAAGTCAATGATTTATCCGATAAAGACAATCAGGTACGTATTGCTATTGACTTAAAGCGCGATGCTTATGAAGAGGCGGTTTTAAATAATTTATTTGAACGTACCTCTTTGCAGTCAAGCTTCCCGATAAACATGATTGCTCTGGTGCATAATCATCCGCGGCAGCTGCCCCTTAAGGAGATTTTAAGCGAGTTTATTAATTTCCGTCGCGAGGTTGTAACCCGCCGTACAGTTTACCTGCTGCGTCAGGATCGCCGTAAGGCATTCCTTGATGAAGGCTTAATCGTTGCCAAAGCTAACATCAATAAGATTGTCGACATGATTACGGATTCGGCTAATGCCGATGAAGCCCGCCGTCGCTTGATGGAAGAACCGTGGGACGGTACTTTGATTTCTTCTTTAATTGAAAGAACTGAAGAAGGATTTAATATTTGCCTGCCGTCAGGAATTGATCCTAAAGCGGGCCTTCATGACGATAAGTACTATTTGTCTGAAGAGCAGGCGCGCGCGATTCTTGCTTTGCAGCTGCAAAGACTTACCCATCTTGCAGGAGATGAAATTCAGGCAGATTACAAGGCACTTATCGAAAACATCAAGGGTTATCTTGAAATATTGAATAATCCCGTGCGCATGAACGAGGTCATTCGCGGCGAGCTTATTGAAGTCAAAGAAGCTTTTGCCGACAAACGCCGCAGTGATTTTACCGAAGATTACGGTAAGTTATCCAAAGCCGATTTTATCGCGCCGCAGGATGTTATTGTTACTCTGTCGCAGGAAGGCTACATTAAATATCAGGATATTTCCACTTATGAAGCTCAGCAGCGCGGAGGTAAAGGCCGTCAGGCGGCAAAGCTTAAGGATGATGATTTCATTTCCCGCATGGCTGTAACCAATACTCATGATACCTTGATGTGCTTTACCGATAAAGGACGCGTTTTTGCTTCCAAGGTATTTGATTTGCCGACCTCCGAAAACAGAACATGGCGCGGACGTCCTATTCAGAATATCTTTAAAATTGAAGAGGGTGAAAAAATCACTGCTTTGCTCCCGGTGTCCGAATTTGATGAAAATCATTTCATCATCATGGCAACCGTTATGGGGTATATCAAGAAAGTAAAACTCAGTGCTTTTAAGTCATTTATGCAGCGCGTAAACGATCAGGCGATTAAGGCAATAACTTTACGTGAAGGCGACAGCTTGATGGGAGCTGAGATTTCAAGCGGAGATGATGATGTCTTCGTATTCAGCTCTGACGGGCAATGCATCCGCATATGTGAGTTCTACAATAAAAAAGATGTCGCAGATAATGATGAGAGCGATGATGACGGAGCTGAGCCGGAGGTTGAGGAAAATGAAGATCAGTCTTCGGAAGGTGAGGTAAAAGTCATCGATCGTCATGCAGGTCAGGGAATAAGACCGTCAGGACGCGGCAGCGGTGCTTTGCGCATTATTAAGTTAAGACCAGGACAAACCGCCGTGTCATTAATTTTGTTAAGTGTTGACGAAACAGATCCTGAAGCGGTAATGGTAACGGCAAACGGCTACGGCAAGCGTATTTTGTTAACTGATATTCCTTTGCGCATGAACCGCGGCAGCAGCGGCGTTAAGACCATGAGTCATATGGATCGTAACGGAAAGCTTGTAGGGGTAGTTCGCTCTGACATTAACAGTGATTATCTTGTCATTACCGATTTAGGTCATATGACACGTACTCCGGTAAGCAACTTGCCTTTGCCCGGACGTACTGCAGGCGGTGTAATCGTGATGCGCCCATATGAAGGTGAAAGCATAATTGCGTTACAATCAATACCTGAGAACGTCGTTGCGTCAAATGAGCATACCCGTAATGCCCGTAATCTTGATAAGAATGACGAGCTTGAGATTATTGAAAAATTAAACGGCGGAAAAGATAAGGACGCTGAAGAAACCTCCAAGGAGGATATTTAAATGAAGGTTTGGAATTATAGTGCAGGTCCGAGCATGATCCCTGTACCCGTTATGGAAAAGGCACAAAAGGAGTTTTGTGATTTTAACGGTCTTGGAATGGGTATTGTAGAAATGTCGCATCGCAGCGCCGAGTATATGGCGGTAGCAGCAGAGGCTGAACAGCTGTTGCGCGATATTATGGAAATTCCTGCAAATTATAAAATATTGTTTGAGCAGGGCGGCGGACGCGGTCAGTTTGCCGCTGTTCCTTTAAATATTCTTCCCGAGGACGGATTTGCCGATTATTTCGTGACCGGACATTGGTCACGCTGCGCGTATAAAGAATGTGCCGAGCGTTACGGTAAAGCAATTTTGCATGAATGCATCGAGAAAGACAGTGACGGTAATTTTTATATAGATTACTCAAAGATGCAGGTAACTCCCGGCGCAGCTTACGCTTATGCCTGCATTAATGAAACCGTAAACGGTATTGAAATGTTTAATCTGCCTGAGACGGGAGACGTTCCTTTAATTGTTGATATGTCATCGAATATTCTTACTCGTAAGATTGATGTGTCTAAATTCGGCGCGATTATTTTCGGTGCACAGAAGAACGTCGCTCCTGCCGGTCTTACCGTTACTATCGTAAGAGAAGATTTACTGGGGCGTGCCCGCAAATATTGTCCGTCAATTTTTGACTGGTCCGTGCTTGCCGCTCATGATTCCATGTACAACACTCCTAATTCTTTTGCCTGGTATATGGCCGGTCTTGACTTTAAATGGATTAAAGACTTGGGCGGTGTCGCAGAACTGGAAAAACGTAATTGTCAGAAAGCAAACCTTTTATATAATTTTCTTGATAGTACAGACTTTTACCGCTGTCCTATCGCCAAATCTGATCGCTCTCGCGTAAATTGCGTGTTTACTTTAAAAGACGAGAGTCTCAATGCCGAATTTTTAGCTCAGGCAAAATCTGAGCATTTGGTGGGACTTAAGGGACACAAAGTTTTAGGCGGAATGCGTGCTAGCATCTATAATGCCATGCCGCTTGATGGTGTAGAAGTTTTGGTGAGGTATTTAGATAAATTTGCCAAGGCTCACTCATAGCAAAGAGGTTTTATGACGCAAAAGGATCTGCCGTGGATTAAAAGTTATCCTCCTGAAGTTTCTTTTGACGTTGACACTCGTCCGTTTGAAAATTTAAATGACCTCTTTGATTATGTAGTGCGATGCTACGCAGATAAGACCGCATATATTAATATGTCCGGTCATATTTCATATGAAAATCTTGCGGTGGAAGTTGAGTATTTCGCCGCATTTTTACAAAAATATTGCAAGCTTAAAAAGGGTGATAGGCTTGCAATAATGATGCCCAACCTTATTCAATATCCGATTGCTCTTTTTGCCGCGTTAAAGGCCGGACTTACTGTAGTTAACATAAATCCTTTATATACTCCGCGCGAACTTGGAACTCAGCTTGCCGATTGTAAGGCTGATGCCATTGTGGTAATTGCCAATTATGCTTTTAATCTGCAGAAAGTTATCGGGCAAACCCGGATACGGCATGTCATAGTGACGGAAGTCGGCGATGCTCTGGGATTTTTTCGCGGGCGCTTAGTGAATTTTATGGTGCGATCCGTTTTAAAAATGGTGCCTAAATTCATTATGCCTAACAGCATTTCCTTTAAAAAAGCTTTGCGTATCGGCTCGCAGCTGACTCTTGATCCGGTTCTTAATCGTTATGATGATATCGCATTTTTGCAATATACCGGCGGTACGACGGGAAAGCCTAAAGGTGCTGAATTAACTCATGGCAATATTATTGCTAATATTTCAGAACTGTTAGCCTATTACGGATCGGTTGTCGACAGGGGACAGGAAACCGTGGTTACCGCTTTGCCGCTTTACCATATTTTTGCGATGACGGTAAACTGCATGTTGTTCTTTGCAATCGGTGCGACCAACATCCTTATTACCGATCCGCGCAGAATTAAGGATTTTATTAAAGAATTAAAGCATCATCCTGATATTTCGATTTTTACCGGAGTTAATACTTTATTTAATGCCTTATTAAATCATCCGGATTTTGAACACGTAGCTTTAGGGCGACTGCGTCTTGTCATCGGCGGTGGAGCTGCGGTACAGTCTGGGGTTGCGCAGCGTTTTAAAGCGCGAACCGGTCTTAACATTTTGGAAGGTTACGGTCTTACAGAATGCTCTCCAGTATGCTCAGTATGTCCTTATACGGCAAAAGAATATACAGGATCAATAGGTCTGCCTTTACCCGGGACTTATGCCCGTATTATTGACGCTGATGATAATGAAATTTGGGATTTGAATACGCCCGGTGAGCTTGAAATCAAAGGCCCTCAAGTTATGAAAGGTTATTATCATAATGAAGAGGATACTAAAAAAGTAATGCATGACGGTTATGTGCGTACGGGCGATATCGCGGTTTGGCTTGAAGGCGGCTACATTAAGATTATCGATAGATTAAAAGATATGATTTTAGTGTCGGGATTTAATGTTTTTCCGTCGGAAATTGAAGATGTGGTCAGTAAGTTCGATAAAGTGCTTGAATGTGCTGCAATCGGCGTTAAATCAGATAAGACCGGAGAAGCAATCAAGCTTTTTGTGGTAAAACGCGATCCGTCGGTTACTGCTGAGGAAATAAAGGATTATTGCAGATCGTATCTCACTCCGTATAAAATTCCGCACATTGTCGAATTTACTAATGATTTGCCAAAATCTGCCATCGGCAAGGTTTTGCGCCGTCGTTTGCGTACTGAAGCTAAATGATCATGCAAGAGATTTCATATATAAAAGTTGACGAAAAAACCAAACTTGATTTACTTATAGACAGTATCAGATCTTTAACTGATGAAGATTTTATTTCTCTTGATACTGAATTTGTCAGAATAAACACCTTATTTCCGATCTTAGGTCTTTTACAGTTAAGATTTAAAAATGAAACATATCTTGTTGATCCGGTAGCTTTAAACATAAAGGATTTAGTTAGAACATTAACCGAAACAAAAGCTGCGGTACTTATTTTTTCCGGGGATGAAGATCTGGAGATATTAGTTAAGATTGCGCGAGATAACGGTTTTGCTTCATTATTACCGCAGAAAGTCTATGATCTGCAGCTTTTAGCCGCTTTTGATGATTTCCTATACGGGAAAGGTCTTAACGCTTATGTAAAAGAATTAGTGGGAGCAGAACTTGAAAAAGATTGTACCCGTACTGATTGGCTTTACCGTCCTTTATCTGAAAATCAGCTTATCTATGCAGCGCTTGACGTTGAGTATTTAGAAGAGATGTATAAGCTTCTTTATAAACGTATTGATGAAAAGCGCTTTTCTTATTTTTTAGCGGAGATGGAGCTTAAAAAGGCCGACGCAGATATTGTTTATAATCCTCAAACAGCATACAGGCAAATAAAAGGAGCAGGTTTACTTAAAAACGATGCTCTTACAAGATTGCAGTATTTATGCCAAAAGCGCCTTGAGTTTGCTTTAAAGCACGATATTGCTTTAAATCATGTTATTACTACCGGTGCATTATGTGATGTAGCGAAAAACTCGCCGCTTACATTACAGGGCCTTGCATCTTGTGGAGTAAAATGGGGCGCTATTCGTCAGCACGGGGCTATGATTATTGAATGGATAAAAGAAAGCCTTACCTTACCTGAACGTTCTGATTTGCTGCTGCCAATTAATTATTTTGCGCATAAAAGAGAATTAAAAGACGCATTTAAGCGCCTTAAACGCTATTTAGAGAAGTGTGCTCATGATGCAGGTATTGCTCCTGAGCTGTTGGCTGCTAAAAAATACGTTTATGACTATTTTTTGAAAAAATATTTAAACGAAGTCCCTTATCTTGAATTCTCTTGGCGTAAAAATGTGGTTGCCGATATTAATAATTTGAATTTGCCTAAAGTAGAACGTTAAAAACGAAACAGCCGCGGGCATTTCCCGACGGCTGCTTGTCCATAAAACTTTACCGGTTTCATGAGGTGTAGGGCGAAGGACTTTGTTACGATTGGAGATCAGGACAAAAAAGAAAGGTTTTTTAGTTCACCGATCCTTTTAAATGCCTTGCCTTACATATAAATATATAGTTCAATTTTTTAAAAAAGCAAAAATTTAATTTTTTAATACAAAAAAGCCGCGATTTTGTTTCGCGGCTCATTCTAATTAAGCGGCACATTTACCGCTTTTTATCTCGTTATTACCAGAACAGTGCGTATAAGACAGCAGTGATAAGGCAGACAATATAAGCACCAATCTTAAATCCTGCAGAGGTGATGAACATCTTCTTAGTGAGAATGATGGCCTTAGGATCGTCGTCATTTTCTGATGAATCCAAGGATACGAAGACAATGATAGCGATGGTAAGGATGAAGGTGTACAACATCTGATCGAGGAACGGAAGCTCCAACGGCAGGAACTTAAGCAGCAAGGCGATAGGGATTGAAGCGATAACACCGATGGATGCTGCTTTGGTGGTGGTCTTCTTGTAGAAGAGACCTAACATGAATACTGCAAGGATGCCCGGGGAAACTAAGCCGGTGTATTCCTGAATGAATTGGAAGGCCTGATCGATAGCACCTAACATCGGAGCCATGAAGACGGCGATGATTAAGGCGATGATTGCAGTTAAACGTCCGACGTTAACTAAACGTAAATCAGAAGCTTGCTTGTTGATGGACTGCTTGTAAATATCCATAGTGAAGATAGTAGCAGTAGAGTTTAACATTGAAGCTAAGGAAGATACGATAGCTGCAGCCAAGGCGGCGAATACTAAGCCTTTAACGCCCATAGGCAGGAACTGGGTTAACCACGGGTAAGCGCGGTCGGCGTGATCAAGTGACGGCAGGAAGTTTGCTGCACCGGCACCTAATTTGGCCATTAATTCCTGATCTTGGGTAATGACATAGGCGGCGATACCCGGAATTACGACGAGGAACGGAATGATGAGCTTTAAGTAACCGGCAAATACGAGGCCTTTTTGAGCTTCATTGACGGATTTGGCTGCAAAAGTACGTTGGATGATGTACTGGTTAAAGCCCCAGTAATAGAGGTTGGCAATCCACAAACCACCGATGAGAACGGCGATGCCGGGGAGGTTCATGAACTGAGGATTGTCTTTCTCCAAAATCATCTTGAAGTGATCAGGTGCGGCATCCATAAGATTGCCCATGCCGGAGAAGAATCCTTGTCCGTCGCCGATGAAGGTGACTGCAATATAGGTAGTAGCAAAGCCGCCGACAACCAAGACAACAACCTGAATAACGTCGGTCCAAACTACAGCGCTTAAGCCGCCGTATACGGAATAAACCAAAGCGAAGACTGCAAGACCGAGAATTGAATACATCATCGGGATACCGAGGATGGTTTCAAGAGCCAGACCGCCTAAGTATAAGACTGAGCTTAAGTTTACGAAAATGTACAAGCATAACCAGAAAACGGCCAAAATGGTCTTTAAGGTGCTGTTGTAGCGTTTTTCGACAAACTCAGGAATAGTGTAAATGCCTTTGTCGATGAATACCGGCAGGAAGAATTTTGCAACGATAATCAAGGTAATGGCAGCCATCCATTCGTAGGATGCGATACCCAGGCCGATAACGAAGCCAGATCCTGACATACCGATGAATTGCTCGGCTGAAATATTAGCTGCGATCAATGAGGCACCGACAGCCCACCAAGGCAGGGACTTACCGGCAAGGAAGTAGCCTTCGGTGCTCTGCTTGTTTTTACGGGAAACGGCAAGACCGACGCTAATGATGACGAGGACGTAAATACCGAAGATTACGTAATCTATGGTACCAAGTCCGTGGTTTAAGGTATCCATGTATAAGAACCTCTATGTATAAAAAAACTCACCCATCAATACGCCACCCGGCATATTAATGTTGCTATTTATACCTTTACTCAAGGGCGCTTGCAACTATAAAAAAAATTATGTTTGAAAGCTTATTTTGATAAATACCATTATATTTTTAATGTATTTACTTAAATAAATTCAATCAATCATATAAAAACGATATATGAAAACGGTTACATAAATTAATTTTTAAGCTTGATTTTTATGAAAACGTTTTCATATATAAATAAATTATTTTTAATTTAAAAATAATCAATATATTTAGATTATTAATTTTATATAAAAATATATTTGGTATTTATTTAGTTTAATTATTTAATTTGTTTTTATGGATTTAAAAATTATAAAATTTACAATATGTTAATATTTAAGGGAATTTTTTCTAAATAAAAAAATAAACTCAAAAAAGGCTTTTTTATGCGGAATTTAAGCCTTTTTAGTCAGCAGAATATTTTTTCAAATTATGTGACATATCGCAGAATTTTATTTTGTTTGTACATAAATTACTATAGAAGGAAATTATTGGATAAAGGTATGAATATGGAACACGCCAATCAAATCATGATCTGTAAAGTTTCTCCTAAATGGTACAAGATCATAAGAAGCGAATATTTAGTTTCCGGATCGCTTGACAGCTGCTTTTGGTCAATAGATAAACCGTCATCGCAGCTTACCCAGGATGTTAAAGATTTTCAGCCTGGCGGAGTTGTTTTATATATTTGTCAAATGGGAGATCAAATTAAGGTTGTTGGCGGTGGATTCTTTATCTCGTGGTATAAGATTTCACTTGATGAAGCATGGTCGCGTTTTGGAGTGCGTAACGGTGTTACGGATTTTGATGATCTTGTAGCTGAAGTCGAGGAGCACGGCGGTCATCGCGGCAGCAATATAATTGCAGCAACTTTAGGTAATAATTTTATTTTTGACGGTTCCAGTCTTATTACCGTACCTGATGAAGTTTCTTCGCACTTTAAGTCAGGTATGCGCTTTATTTTAAATATTGACGATCCTACCGGACGTTATCTCTATCAGGTAGCAAAGAAAGTTTACAATCAGGATCTTGATAAATACGGCGATACTTGGAAAGGTGTTTACTATCTGGCTTCCCGCAGCCATTTTCGCAGTTATTCTGCAGGATTTTACGCTAAAGTTCGGGCTGCTTATAAATTTAAGTGTGCAGTTACCGGATCGACCATTGTTCCTTTACTTGAAGTTGCTCAGTTAAGACCTTTTTATGATTTTAAAGAGCAGATTGCTGCAAACGGTATTTTGCTCAGATCGGATTTTCATCGGCTGTTTTCTTTGGGCTATATTACCTTAGAGTACGTGACAGACGATAAGGTAGTAATTCGAACTTCTTCTTGTCTTAAATCAGTAGGTGCTGCTGAATATCTTGAGTATGAAGGAAAACAGGTGTCGTTGCCTGACGATAAGACTGCATGGCCTAATCCGCAATATTTGGAATGGCATCGCAAAATTTGTTTTGAAAATTGGTTGCGGCTTGGCGGTTCGCATGTATAACGAATAGTTAAGTTGTAAAAGCACTTTTGAATTTAATGATTTGAAAGTGCTTTTTTATGAGATCTTTCGCGCAAATTTAGGGCAGAAATTTTCTTTTACTTGAAAACCTTAAACAGCGTCACCAATTAATAGTTATAAATAGCTATTTCTTTTGCTAAGGATTTTTTTATGAAAATCGCTGTGTTGGGGGCAGATACCGAGCTTGGCAGACGCATTGTAAATGCTGCTGAAGGTGCGGGAATTCAGGTAGTGTCCGTAGTAGAACATTTTACGTCATCAATCGGCAACGGTCCTTTAATCATAAAAGAAGTGCGAGAGCTTAGTATAAATGATTTGTCTAAATGCCATGCTGTTATTGATACCTTGTCTTTTCCGCGTATTGAAGCGTACGGGACCGAAAATCTCCCTTTTTGGCATGTGCGCAATCTGATTAAAAATTCTCCAATAAAGCTTATTGCTGTAGGATCTTCCGCTTTTTTATATACCGATAAAAAACGAGATACTTTTGTTCGTGATATGGACGGAATCCATTTTGATAATAATGAAAAACGGCATAATTTAGCAGTTGAGGCCTTTTTAAAAATTAAAAAAATACATGATGTGGAGTGGACTTTATTGTGTCCTCCCCTCGTTCTTGATTTAAAAGCTTACGGTACGGGGAAGTTTGAGCTTGGCGATGATATTTTGCCGATGTCCGTTTCAGGATCAAGTTATATTTCTCTATGTGACTTTTGTAAGGCCTTGGTGGAGTTATTAAAAGTAGGCGGATATTCTTGCAGATGTGTTGGGGTTAGAAGTCTTTGATTACGTATTAGCCTCTTATTTCTTTATTTATAAAAAACCTCCAGGCAAAGGAGGTTTTTTATTGATCGATCAGCATTTAAATCCCGCTTGTTTTAAGCGGGAATGCAGACGTAAGGTACTGCTTAATTATTGTTCTTGCGTTGCCTTCTTGTAGTGGTCGTGAATGCTTTCACGCTTTGAGTTGTGCAAGTGCAGGTAAGTAAGAGATATCACCATGACGACAATGGCACTGCCGAGGCTCAAAGGCAGGGACAAGGTAAGTCCTGCAATTACGTAGCCGATGAATGCGGAAATTGCGGTAATGCAGGCATACGGCAGTTGGGTAGAAACGTGCTCGATATGTACGCACCCGGATCCGGCGCTTGACAGAATTGTGGTGTCGGATATCGGTGAGCAGTGATCGCCGAATACCGATCCTGCCAAGGTGGCAGATAAGGCAATAATGGTCAATTCTCCTGACGGAGCGATGGCTTGAGCAACGGTAACGACGATAGGGATTAAGATACCGAATGTTCCCCAAGCGGTTCCGGTAGAAAATGACAGGAAGCTGGCGATGGCGAAAATGATAGCAGGCATCAGGTTGCCGGCAAGACCGGCATCATTCTGTACTAAAGAGCCGATGAATACCTGAGTTTCGAGGAGATCGCGGCAAATTCCTGAAATTGCCCAAGCAAGCACTAAGATCATATTGGCGGGGATCATGGCTTGAACGCCTTTGATAACACCTTGCATGAAAGTCTTTAAGGTTAAAAGGCGACGTCCCACGAATTGAATAAAAGCAACCAGCAGAGCAGCAAAAGATGCTATTACTAAAGCAGGTCCTGCCGAGGTATTTCCGAAAGCTGAGGCTATGGTATGGTAAGCCGGATCTTCACCCCAGTATCCGCCGCAGTAGAGCAAGGATAAAACTGCAAAGATAATAAGAGCAAAGATAGGGATGACCATGTCAAGAACAGTACCTTGAGCATGAATGGTCGGAGCGTCTTCATTTTGTACGCTGTCATTTTTGCTTTCGCCGTGGATAGCGGCAAGCTCGGAGCGGCGCATCGGTCCGAAATCGAAATTACCGACACTGACCATGATGACCATGATAATGCATAACAATGCATAAAAATTCCATGGAATAGTGGAAACGAAAGCTTCCATTTCACTTTCAAAAGCACCGGTGCTCTTTAAGTTGGAACCGACGGCAGCAGCCCAAGAGGAAATAGGAGCGATAATACAGATAGGAGCTGCAGTTGCATCGATGATATATGCAAGTTTTGCGCGGGAAATACGATAAGTATCGGTGATAGGACGCATTACAGTACCGACGGTAAGACAGTTGAAATAATCGTCGATAAAAATAAAAGCGCCTAAAGCTGAGGTGGAAAGTAAAGCAGATCTTCTACCTTTGATTTTCTTGGCTGCCCATTTACCGTAAGCGCGAGATCCTCCAGCCATGGATATGACATAAACCAGTGCACCTAAAAGGGAGCAGAAGAGAATGATGTTGAAATCAACTTTATCAACCATGATTTTGAAAGCATTTTCAACAGTGCTTACAATAATCATGTCGCTGCCGATACCGATGGAGTAAATAAGGCTTCCGGTTAGAATACCAAGCAGCAAAGAAGAGAAAACTTCCTTTGTTATCAATGCTAAAACTACGGCAATGATAGGCGGAAGAATAGATAACGCACCTGCGTAGTAAGGTTCCATAACCTCTCCGAAAAGTGTAGATTAATCTTTTTGCACTAATTTAGTGCATTATAAGCATATAAGTGGCCGCAATTATAGCATAAGCACTGAAATAAACAGCAATAAGCACATATTTTGGGCAAAAAAAAATCGCGCCTTATGGCGCGATCCTTTAAATTTTTGAATGGAACGTACTTCTTTGTTGTTCAAGTTTAGCAGCTTTTGCGGCTTTTGCTGCATCAGACGCCATACGTTTTTGCTTTTTAACCATGGAAAGCCAGGCAAAGAAAGTGAAAATTGACACAATAAGTACGATGATAGTGGCAAGAGCATTGATTTCAGGAGACAATCCGCGGCGGACGCTTGAGAAAATGAGCATCGGCAGTGTAGTCGAATCAGGTCCTGCTATAAAGCTGGTTATTACCAAGTCATCCATCGACATGGTAAATGACAGCAGGAATGCAGCTACTTCTGCAGGCATAATGGCAGGTAAAATCACGGCAAAAAATACCTTGATAGGTCCTGCGCCTAAGTCCATAGCAGCTTCTTCAATAGAGATATCCAGCTCACGGAATCGCGATCTGATAACTACGGTGGTATATGCAGAGCAGAATGTAACGTGGGCAATCCAGATTGCAAATATTCCTCTGTCGGCAAACCAGGGGATGATTTCACCTAAGGAAACAAAGAGCATTAAAAGCGCTAAACCGGTGATGACTTCAGGAAGCACCATTGGTGCCGTGATAAGCAGAACGAATAGTGATTCTCCGGTAAAAGAGCGCACTCTTACTAGAACGAATGCAGCAAGAGTTCCGATCACAACTGAAGCGCAGGCAGTCATGAAGGCGACTGTTAACGAAATCAATACTGCATGACCGATTTGGGAGTCGGAAAAAAGCTCGTAGTACCAGTGCAGGGATGCTTTTGTCCACACCGTTACCATTTTGGACTCATTGAATGAATAAATAATGAGCATCAAAATAGGCAAGTATAAGAAAGTCAGAGCGCAGGCGAGGATCACGATGCGCGCTATTAAGGATTTATTTTTGCGCATAGAGTTTCTCCTGTTCTTTGCGTTCAATCTTATAGAACCAAACAATCGGAATTACCAATATAATCAGCATGATGATGGCAACAGCTGAGGCCAGCGGCCAATCGCGGTTATTAAAGAATTCCTGCCACAAAATACGTCCGATGAGGATAGATCCTTTTCCGCCGAGAAGTTCAGGAATGACGTATTCACCCAGAGCCGGAATAAATACCAGCATGGATCCGGCGATAATTCCGCTTTTGGTTTGCGGAATCAGACTGTTAAAGAACGTTTTTACCGGTCTGCAGCCCAGATCATAGGACGCCTCAATAAGTGAATAATCGACTTTCATTAATGCCGAGAATAAAGGCAGCACCATATAGGGCAGATAGCAATAGGTTATGCCTACGTAAACTGCAAAGTCGGTTTGCAGCATCTGTATCGGCGAGTCGATGATTCCTATACCCATTAAGATATCGTTGATAAGGCCGTCACGCTTCATAATGGTCATCCAAGAGTAGATACGTACTACAAATGAAGTCCAGCTCGGCATGATGACAAGCATGAATAATACGTTGCGTGCCGTGGGCTTACACGTTGCAAGCGCCCATGCGATCGGATAGCCGATAATGAGGCAGAACAGCGTGGAAAGCCCTGCTACCTGCAATGATTTGACATAAGAGCGGAAATAAGTCCCGTCTTCATCGGTAAAGATTGAAGTGTAGTTTTCAAGATGCAGGATGATCTGCATTGCTCCTTCCTCAAAAGTCACCAGAGGTGAATAAGGAGGAATGGCAATTTCCGATACCGACAAAGATATTTTGAAGATGATTAAAAACGGCAACAGGAAAAATAAAATCATCCACAAATACGGGACGAGAATTAATGCGTAATCTCTCCATGTCCTGTTATGAGGCTTAGAGAGCTTTGTCGGCCTTCTTTTAGCCTGAAAAGCTCGCCTGATAAAAGACATATTGGCGCTAAAACCCGTAGACATACTTGCCTCCTAGATTAAATGGTAAGGGCAATGCAGGATTCGGCGTCCCAGCTTAAATATACTTGATCATCCCATGTGGGAAGACCTTGTTTGAAGCGATCAACGTTAGGCAGAGTCGATGTGACTATGCGTCCGTCCTTAAGTCTTACGTAGTAAATGGAAATGTCGCCCAGATAGGCGATATTTTCTACTACGCCGTGACACCAGTTGGTTTCTTCTTCGGGTTTTTCGTGTGAAATATAAATTTTTTCAGGGCGTAAAGCGATAGTAAGCGGCATGCCGTCGGCAAGGTCAATATCGTGCTGCAGCTCTATAAGGTGTGTGAAATCATCAGCACGCAGTAAAGACTGTGTAGCATTAGATGAAATCAGGGTGCAGTCAAACAAGTTTACCGAGCCGATAAATTCAGCGCAGAAACGGCAGTTAGGGTTTTCGTAAATTTCACGAGGTCCGCCTATCTGTACGAATTGTCCGCGATCCATAATGGCAATGCGATCGGCCATGGTCATGGCTTCTTCCTGATCGTGAGTTACCATAAGGCAAGTTACGCCTACTGAGTTAATAATGTCTACAAGCTCAAGACGCATTTGTTCGCGCAGCTTTTTATCCAGAGCTCCCATCGGTTCGTCAAGCAGCAGTACGCGCGGCTCTTTAGCAAGAGACCGGGCCAAAGCAACACGTTGGCGCTGTCCACCTGACAGCTGGAAAGGCTTACGATCCACGTAATCTTCCATGTGCACCAAATGCAGCATTTTTTCTACGCGCTCTTCAATTTGGCTTTTAGGCAGGTGTTCCTGTTTAAGGCCGAAAGCAATGTTCTGTTTTACCGTCATGTAAGGGAACAATGCGTATGATTGGAACATCATATTAACGGGGCGCTTGTAGGGAGGAACTCCGATAAGCTCTTCACCGTCAAGTAAAATGCTTCCTGAAGTCGGGGTTTCAAATCCTGCGAGCATACGCAAAAGAGTTGATTTTCCGCATCCTGATGATCCCAAAAGGGCAAAAATTTCGCCTTCATAAAGAGTTAGATTAACTTTGTTTACGGCAGTAAATGCCTCAAACTCCTTAGTGATGTCTTTGATTTCAAGGATCGGACGAAGGTTTTGTTCCGTAGGTGAGGGCTTATTGCCCGGAAGTTCGCCCGGACGGTGACCGGCATTTTTTGCCGGAACGGCTGAATTGTTTGCAGAAGCAGCAACAGGCTGCTTATCAGCCGTGCACTCAGGTGTATTTTCCACTGGTGCTTAACTCTCCATAACGCTGTTAAAAACAACAGGTACAGGTAACAGACACTCCCGATATAAAATTATCGGGAAACTCAGATTGTATCTTTCCGAAAGTTCACGGAAATTTAGGGCTATGATAATAAAAAAAAATAAAAATAAAAGCTTTTCAGATCTTTTTTTAAAAATAAATCAGTAAAAAATTTCAGATTTAAGTCGTCTTAACATTTTCGTTACATTGTTTTTACCGCCGCATAATTTTTGCAGGTTTGGTACAATGAAAAGCAGTGTAAATATTTAAGTATAAAAGCCATGGAATCTTTTGATTTTTTTAGAAGGACAAGAATCATTTTCGGTCAAAGTGCGGATAATGAAGTAGGTCAGATAATCAAATATCAGGGTGGAACGCGGGTTTTGCTTCTGCATGGAGAGAAGGCCGCCATAAAGTACGGAATAGTGGAAAGAATCGGCAGGACACTTGACAGATCAGGGCTTAAATATTTTTCCAAAGGCGGAATCAAGTCCAATCCTCATATTGACAAAGTATATGAATGCATTGAATTTTGTCTTAGCAATTCGATTAATTACATTTTAGCTGTAGGCGGCGGATCGGTAATCGATACGGCAAAGATTGTTGCTGCCGGTGTGTTTTTTGACGGTGATATATGGGATATGTTTGAAAAGCACCGCGAACCTTACCGCTCTTTGCCTTTAGGCTGTGTCGTAACTGTTCCCGCATCAGGATCGGAGTGTTCTAATTCAAGTTCTTTAATGCGTGAAAAAGATGGAAGAAGAGAAAAGCTTATTGCGTACAGCAACAGTTTTGTTCCGGAATTTGCGATTTTAAATCCTGATTTAACTTTATCATTATCCCCAAGAGTAACCGCAAGCGGTTGTGTTGATATGATAAATCACGTGCTGGAAGGATATTTTTCAAATTCGACCGGAGTTTTGCTGTCAGATAAATTATGTGAGGCGGTTTTATCAAGCATCATTGAATTATTGCCGCAGATTTATGAAGATCCGAATAACATTGATGCAAGGGCTAATCTGATGTTGGCAGCTACATTATCTCATAACGATATTTGCTGTATGGGAAGAAAATCGGATAATGTTATTACCAAACTTGCCAATCAGCTGGTTGTTGAGAATGATTGTCCTTTCGGGGATGCTTTGGCAGTGTTGATTCCGGCGTGGATGGAATATGTGGTGCAGTTTAATCCGCTGCGTATTGCTCAGTTTTCAAATCGTGTTTTCGGAATTGCCATAAATTTTGAAGATCCTAAAATTACCGCCTATGACGGAATAAAAGCACTAAGAGCTTTCTTTAAAAATGTCAAATTGCCGTGCAATTTTGTAGAGTTGGGAATAAAAACCGAGGCGATTGCCGATATTGTGAATGCTCTGGATTTAAAAGAAGGAAAAACTTTAGGCTCTTTTGTTCCTCTTGATGCAGTTGCCTGTGAGGCGATTTTATCGCTTGCTGCAAATTATTGCGAAGGCAGGGATATTTTTTAGGGAAAGTAAAACAGCTTTTCTGGCAAAATAAGCTATGTTTTGATAAATCAGACTAGTTAAGAGAATTTTCGTTGCTTGGAGTGTAAAGTAAAGCCAAGCTTTTTATATCGTCTTTATATTTCTTAACTGTTCTGGCAAAAGCTTTTTGCTCTTTTTGTGTGAGGACCGGTTTTTGGGAAGGAAGCGACGGTAAATCGACTTTCATCGGATCTACCGGGCGATTGTTGACATGGACTTCATAATGCAGATGCGGCCCTGAGGTTCTGCCGGTGTTTCCGGATTTGGCAATGAGCTGTCCAAGTTTTACTTTTTGGCCTTTTTTGACGTGACGTTTTGATAAGTGCATGTAAACGGTCTTATAGCCGTTATTGTGCTCAATAATAATATAGTTGCCGGCAGCTCTTTGATAACCTGAAAAATATACTACACCGTCGGCAGGAGCATAAACCGGGGTGCCGATTGATGCTTTGAAGTCAACGCCTTTGTGCGGGCGGATGCGTCCTGTAACAGGATGTCTGCGAGACGGATTAAACTCGGAATTTATTTTTATTTCGCCGTTAAGCGGAAAACGTTTGAAAGCGGTTGTTGTTTGTTGCGCAACTTCGTTTTCACTGTAAAACTTGTTGTTGTTTTGATTGCGGTAAAGAGCAATATTGCCGTGATTTTTAGTTTTAAACTGTAAGGCGTTTACTTTGGAGTTGTCTCCTTCATCGCTTAATAAAATGCGAAAAGAATCTCCCGGTCTTAATCGTGAAAAATCGAGTTTATCGGCAAGAACCTGCTGAGCTTGATATATTTCTTTAGATGAAAGTCCTGCGCGTTTTGCAGCTTTATTAAATGATTCTCCTTTTTTTAAAAAGCCGATGACTAATTTTTGTTTGATTCCGGAAGTTTCATCTTTTATGTTTCTGTCTGCTCCAACTCTTATTTCATCAGAGCTTACGGCAGTGATAGTGGTCTTATAGCGTGAGGAGGCGCTGCACACATTAATCGCGCATACGCAAATAAGCGCAGATAACGCAACAGCTCCAAACTTCAGTAAAGTCGGCTTTAAAAGTAAGTTTCTAGACATGCTTTTACTGAAAAAAACTAATAGTAAGACCTAAAATCGAAGAAATCATTATAGACTAAAACACAGGTAAAATTAAGATGAAGAACAAGATGATAAATCAGAAGAAAATGAGACTTTTGATAATAAACTACAAGAAGAATATGACAAATTAAACCAGCAATATATTCGACTTGCTGCGGATTTTGATAATTACAGAAAACGCCAGGAGCAGGAGCGAGAAAGTCTTATAAAGTTTGGTACTGAAAACGCGCTGAAAAATCTTCTTGAAGTTCTTGATAATTTTGAACGCGGTCAAAAAACTTTAGAAACAGTTGAAGACTGTGAAAAAGTAAAAGAAAGCTTTAACCTTGTACATAAACAGGTTTATGATATCTTGGCAAAACTTGGACTGGAAGAAATCAAAGCGGTAGGCGAAGAATTTGACCCGAATTTCCATGAAGCTGTAATGCAAACCCCTACAACCGAACATCCGGAACACACTGTAATTGCAGAACTTCAAAAAGGTTATAAACTTGGTGATAAAGTTTTGCGCCCAACACTTGTCAATGTTGCGACAGCCGGATAAAATATAGATAGACTTGAGGATTTAAAGGAAGTAAAAAGAGGAAAATGGCAGATTACTATGAAATATTAGGAGTGTCAAAGGACGCTTCAAAAGACGAGATAAAATCGGCTTTCAGAAAGAAAGCCCGCGAACTTCACCCCGATGTAAATAAGGCTCCGGACGCAGAAGAAAAGTTCAAAGAACTTGGCAAAGCTTACGAGACATTATCAGATGATAACAAACGTGCAACATATGACAGATACGGCGAAGACGGACTAAAAAATGCAGGTTTTGATACAGGCGGACCATTTGCCGGAGGTTTTGGAAACCTTAATGATATTTTTGAAACATTTTTTGGCGGTTTTGGGGGATTTGGTTTTGGCGGAGCGCCTGACCCGAACGCACCGCAAAGAGGTTCCGACCTTCGCTACGATATCAAGTTGAAATTTGAAGATGCGGCTTTTGGTATAGCTAAAGAAATCCGTTTTGACCACCTTGAAACCTGTCCGGATTGTCATGGAACAGGTGCAGAAAAAGGCACTCAGAAAAAGACATGTCCTCAATGCGGTGGCTCAGGTCAGGTAAAAACCGTTACAAGAACTCCTTTAGGGAATTTTGCACAAATTACAACATGTCCGCATTGTAGCGGAACAGGTCAGGTTATCGACAAACCTTGCAAAACATGTCAAGGCGCCGGTCAAGTAAACCGTGAAAAGAAAATTGAGATAAAAATTCCGGCAGGCGTTGACCATTTGTCAAAAATAAGAGTTTCTGGCGAGGGCGACTGCGGAATTAATGGCGGACCAAACGGCGATTTGTTTGTCGTAATTCATCTGGAATCTTCTAATTACTACAAGCGTGACGGAATAAACGTATTTACAGAACTTGAAATTTCGCCGGCTCAGGCTGTTTTAGGAGATACAATATCAATAAAAACCCTTGACGGAGAAAAAGAAATTCAAATCCCGGCGGGTTCACAAAACGGCACTCTTGTCAAAATCAAAGGTGCAGGAATTCCAATTATCTCAAAACCTTCGCAGCGCGGCGACCATATTGTAATTGTGAAAATAAAAATTCCAACAAGGTTGACAGAAGAAGAGAAAAATCTGTATACTAGATTATATGAAATCGTCGGCGGCAAAAAACCGCACGAATCTATCATGTCTAAAGTTAAGGGAGTATTCAAATAGTATGCGCAAAATATTACCGGCAATAATTTTTAGTTTTTTTACTTGCTGCTATTCGTTTGCAGCACAGGTTCCGCAATCAGTGCAGGACTTTATAAATAAAGATTTCCCGCAAACAAATTTCCGCTTTGACGGCGCGATAATTTTGCCTGATAATACGATGTATCTGCCGGTATTTCCTGCAAAAACAGACAATCTTACAGAACTTGATATTAAATCGAGTTATCCGGTCAATACAAAAATGAAACAAAAACCGGATATGATAATTCTTGATAACAATTTTGTTTTGTTAAAAGTTATCAATACTAACGGCAAAAAGACAGTTATAAACTTGCAGCAGGTGCCGGAAGAGCTTCAATCAGGACTTTTACCGCAAGATATTTTACTGCCTAAGGGCTTAGTTTTTCCTGAAAATTTGAAGGGAATTATCGGAAATATTGATGTTTCCGTAACTCAAGATACAGGATTAAAAATTAATAACACCAGAAATAAAACCAAAAAACCGGCTCAACCTGTAGAACCGCTTCAAGGTAAAACTTTTTATGTTTCAACCGGAGTAAACAAAAATATTCAGGTAATTCCGTCAAACTCCAGAGTTCCGGAATATGCGCTTGAGCAAAAAGCGGTTATAAATGATATCAAGGCATATAACGGCGAATTTTTGCTTGTAACTTATTTTGACAGCAAAACTATGAATATAATTTCCCTGATGGATGAAAAAGTTATAAAGGAAGTTAATTTTGAAATTTGTCCGGAGCAAATAATTATAGATAATGATAAAAAAGTTGCTTACATAACATCTGGCTCAAATTCAAGTGTATACGTGTTTAGCCTGGAAACCATGACACTTAAAAGACAGCTAAAAATTAATGGTTTGTGTGAAAAATTTACGCTATCTGAAGACGGTACAAAACTTTTCTATATTGACAGAAATACTAATGACATATGGGCAATTGAGCTTGATAATAACTATCTTTTGAAAAATATCGGAAGTTTTCCGAATGTCTCCAAAATTGCATATGTGAATGGCGAATTGTACATTACAAGCAGAACAAAAAACAGAATTGCGATTGTTGATTATGACAGTTTAGGTTTTATCACAGAACTTGAAGTTGCTGAAAAACCGGTCGATATGTATGCACATAATAACGAGTTGTTTATTTTAAGCGCGCAAGAAAATATTGTCGAAGTTTTAAACACAGATGAAGACCTTATTACAGATAAACTGTTTTTGAACACAAATGCTTTTGCAACACAGATTACGCCGATTGATAACAGTAATTTGATAATGGTGACAAATGCTCTGTCCGGTTTGTATTCTGTTATTGATACGGATACTAAAGAAATAGTTAAAACAAGCCCGATTGATGTTCGTGTCAGAGCAATAGTTGTAACAGATAAGGTGAAAACAATAAAATAATTATGATAGAAAATTTCGACCAAATAACACGTGAAACCTTGATAGAACTAGAAAAAACACAGAAAGAGTTTTGGAATATTTCGCGCGTCACGGCGGAATTTTTGTATAATTTAATTGTGGATTCTAACTCAAAAAGCGTGATTGAAGTTGGAACATCAAACGGGTATTCAGGAATTTGGCTTGCAAAAGCACTAAAACGAACCGGCGGAAGACTTACGACAATTGAGTTTTATGACAAGCGGCTTGATGTTGCAAAAGAAAATTTCAAAAAATGTGGGGTTGCAGATATTATTGACACGAAAAAAGGTGATGCAGCAACGATTTTAGAGTACTTGCCGGAAGATTTTAAAGTTGATTTTGCATTTATTGACGCCAATAAAGCACAGTATGTTAAATTTTTTAGATTAATAGAACCACACCTTAACCCGGGCGGTTACATAGCTTGTGATAACGTGATTTCACATGCTGCAAAAGTTCAGACATTTTTGGATGATATTAATTCTGACCCGAACTATGAAAATGTTGTTTTGCCGCTTCCTGCCGGCTTATCTTTGGCAAAAAGAATTGATAAAATTAAATAATAAGGAGTAATAATATGAGTGAAGATTGTATTTTTTGTAAAATTATTCGTGGAGATTTTGGAACAGAGTTTGTTTATGAAACGGAAAACACAGTAGTTTTTAACGATATTAATCCAAAAACGCCTGTGCATATGCTTGTTTGTCCCAAAAAACATATTGAAACCTTAAACGAACTTGAAGACAAAGCTTTAATGTCCGAACTTTTACAAACCGTCAAGGAAGCTGCAAAAAAAGTTGGCTTGAAATCATACAAAACTCTAATCAACACAGGTAAAGAAGCCGGTCAAGAAGTCTTCCACCTTCATATACATGTTATGGGTAAAGTATAAATTCTAAATATTTTCAAAAAAGAAAGCCTCGTCTAATTAGTCGAGGCTCAAGAAAATAATATCTGATTGATTTNGTTTTATATACATGAGTAATGTGTTTTCTAACAATACAGCTTGAGATATCTAATTTCTCAGCAATTTCTTTAGTTGTATAAGCATGACTTGCATAATAAATAACTTCCTTTTCTATTTGAGAAAATTGTTTATATCTCTCTAGCTGTAATTTGTGGTCGACTTTTGTTTCTATTTGTATCATTTTTCCTCCTTTTAATTTGTTATTTCACGCTTAATAAATGATATTTCATGCTAATTTATAAGCATTATATTGTAATCAATAAGGCTCTATATGATATGGATAAAGCCAAATAAATAGCCTATTATATTCATATGAACGGTGAAGATATAAGAAAAATAGTTGGTGCCTCAGTTCGAGAAGCCAGAATAGCAAAGGGTCTTACTCAAGAACAATTAGCAGAACTAATTAAAAAAGAAGTTGGAACTATCAACCGCATAGAAACAGGCAAGAATTTTGTCAATAGCGAAACATTTGCTCAATTATGTAATGCTTTAGAAGTTTCACCACCGGTTCTTTTAATTGCAAAACCACAAATTATGCTAAAAGACCATATTGATTACATGAACTCTATTACACAATTATTACAAACATTTCCGCAAGATAACTTGAAAGATGTTTATAAGATGATACTTTTACTAAATAAGTATTTTACATAAGTTCCTCCTTTGCAGGTTTGAAATTATCTTAAAATAATGCGTCTGAATTTGTATAAAAGATGTAAACATCCTTTATTAAGATTTTAACGCGGTAGATATACATTTGTCAATATGTTGATAATATATTTATGGATGAAAAAGATGTCTTGTTAAAAATAGGTAGAAATATTTGTGCAGAGCGCAATCGTTTAGGTTTGTCTCAGGAAGGTTTAGCAGCTTTAATATCAATTAATGTAAGAAATCTAGGGAAAATTGAACGTGGACAGGCTAATCCTAAAATAACAACCATTATCAGAATTATGAAAGTTCTTAATCTCTCTTTTGAAGCTTTGTATAATGAAGTTTAATCACTTTTTTATATTTCTCCCTAAATAAAAAGCCTTAACCGCTGGTCAAGGCTTATGAAATACTGAATTGTAAAAAATAATTTTAATCGTTGTACAAAGGTGCTAATTTCTTCGACTGTTGCGGAATTACACCTTCTTCAATTGAAACATACACGCGGTAGTCAATGTCTGTAAAGCAATTGTCAATGCTTTCGATTTTCTTCAATTCTTCGTCATTGATATTGCCGCTTTCAATCATGTCCGCGATAAATTCAAATCTGTCAACGTGTTCTCTAAATCTGTCTGTAGCATAATCTTTTGCTTGCCATGTTGTAATCAGGAATGGCCAATCTGAACTTTGAAGCAATAAATTTTCTCTTGCCAACTGGTTCAGAGCTCTGTGCAAAAGCTTATTATCAGGGATTTTTTGATACTTGTCAGCAATTGCTGTAATTCTTTTTTCACACGCATGGATAATCGGCCACATCCATTCTGTCAAATGGTTGTTCCATACGTAGAAATGACCGCCTTGTCCCCATGAAGATTCAGGTATCTGAATTGCTTCCACAGGAGGGTGTGCATGAAGATATTCACCTGCTGTCATACGTTCAACTTCAGGTACGTAGTCATTAAATTTCTTAATAACCTGTTTAATAAACTCAATACCTTCAAACCACCAGTGTCCGAAAAGTTCTGTATCAAACGATACCATTACAAGTCCTTCTTTACCGTTGTGTGATTTTTTGTAATCGTTCATAAGGTGGTAAAGCATTGTTGTATAGTGGTCTGAATTTTCGTTGATTTTATTAAGCGCAATAACCGGGTCATAAAGCATTTTGTCGCCTAAATCGGTTTTTGGTGATGTAATTCTCCAGTAATTCATGCCGGACTTGTCGTCTTTTTTATGGAATTCTCTGAAACATCCGTCACCCGGGTATCCGTCAGCCGCTGACCAAACCTGATAACCAGCACGGTCGTTTCTACCCATTACCGCAACTTGTGCATCAGGCAACCAGTATGCTGAATATGTGTCATATCCGGTTGGTTCACGTTCAGGTAGCGGAATATATTCAATATTTCCGTAAACCCCGACAACTCTGCGGCAACCGATTGAGTTTCCGCCTTCAATGACGTGTGATTCTGTAAAGAAGTATTCAATATCATTATTCTGAAGTGTAACTTCAATTGCCGGTCTCCAGTGTTTTTGACCGTCTTTTCCAACGTACTCATAACCTTGACGGTAAGCACATTCAGGAAGCCAGCAGCCTATTGCCTTTTTACCAAAAAGTCTTTTGGTTGTATCAGAACCAACTTTAAATTGTGCATTTAAGTTGTTATCTGTTGCAAGAAGCGGTGAAAACCCGTGAGTTGCCCCGGATGTTGTTATTTCGATACAGCCTAAGTCTTGATATTTTTTGAACGCACCAATTAAGTCCATTCCGTATTTATTTACAAAAGAATTTTTAATGTTGTTAAACCAGTCAAAGTAGTATTTAGCAAGATATTTCAGGTGTTGTGAATGCGGAACTTTTTCATCCGGATATCTTTCTAAATCTTCTGACACGCTTTTAATTTTTTCGTCTAAGTATTTGACAAAACCATATTTTAAGTGTTCATCGTTTAACTGTTCAGCCAAAATCGGAGTGATACCAACAGTTAATTTAGCCTTAATGCCTTCGTCATACAATTCGGAAATAGCATTTAAAAGCGGAACATATGTTTCTGCCATACATTCATAAAGGTTTTCTTCACCAAATGGCCACATCCCCGCCATTCTGTAGTAAGGAAGGTGACTGTGTAACATAAAAACGAATTGACCTACTGTCATTTTTGCCTCCAATCTGCTGAACTATATTTTAATATAATTCATTTATGTACAATTTATATATACCACAAACGGATAAAAAATATAATCCTTTTTAACTAATCCTGTTGAATAAGTTTACAAATATTAACCTTTGGTGTATTTTTTGTCTTTAAGTTCGTCCGGTAGGAATTGTTGTTCAACTTCCGGCGCGCTGTGGGTATAGATGTAACCTTTGCCAAAACCATATTTAGCAGCGTCTTTGTAGTGTGCGTCTCTCAGGTGCATTGGCGGTGGGAAATCTTTGCCGCTTGTGATATCTGATATCGCGTCATCAATCGCGCAAACGGTTTCATTAGATTTTGGTGCTCTGGCAACGTAGATTACGGCTTGCGCCAGCGGAATTCGACCTTCTGGAAGTCCTAAAAGTTCTACTGCTTTGTAGGCGTTAAGTGCAACATTTAATGCGTTTGGGTCTGCATTGCCAACATCTTCGGCTGCACAGGTGATAAGTCTTCTGGCAATAAACCTTGGGTCTTCGCCAGCAACAATCATTTTGGCAAGATAGTAAATTGCAGCGTCCGCGTCACTTCCTCTCAGGCTTTTTTGAAAAGCGGAGGCACAGTCGTAGTGTTCTTGTTGAGAATATCTGGTATTGCGCTGCTGGCAGATTTCTTCGATTGTCTTTACTGATAAAAATTTTTTATTATCTTTTAAATCACTTGCAAAATAAGCGTTTTCAGTGATATTAAGTGCATATCTGGCGTCTCCGCGTGCAAGATTTATTATAAAATCAAGAACTCCGCTTTCGCATTCCATTGGTGTGTAGTTTGTTGCAAGGTATGAAAATCCTTTTTTGATAATCTGTGCCATGCTCTCATCATCTATTGAATTAAGTCTTATAACCTGTAAGCGTGATAAAAGTGCCGGAACAACCTGGAATGACGGATTTTCTGTAGTGGAACCGATTAGAAAAAGTGTGCCGTTTTCAAGGTGTGGCAAAAGCGCGTCTTGCTGTGTTTTGGAGTAGCGGTGAATTTCGTCTATGAACAAAATAGTTTTATAACCTGACCTAAGTCCCTCTTTTGCCTTATCAACAGCGTCTTTTATGTCTTTAACTCCTGATGTTACGGCTGAAATCTCAATAAAATTAGCATTGGTTTTGGTTGCAATAAGTCTTGCAAGTGTGGTTTTTCCGCAGCCGGGAGTGCCCCACAGGATAAGCGAAAACAGTCTGTTTGTTTTTAACAAATTAAGCAGCGGACTGTTTGGCGAAATAACATTGCTCTGTCCCAAAAAGTCTTCTAACGTTTTTGGACGGAGGATTTCAGCCAATGGAATTTGTTTATTTTGATTTTCAAGTTCCGTAAACAGATTGTTCATAGTATAATTATATCAGGGGTAAATATATTTTTCAAAGGGATATTAAATTTGAGTAAGAAATTTTGGTTAGTAATAATTTTGACATTTATCTTGGTTACGGGTGTTTTTTTCGCGTTTAGAGGTAAAAAGAACGATAATGAAGTTGTTTTTTGGACGCTTCAAATGAATGATTTTGCTCCGTATATTACTAAAATAATTGAGAAGTACGAAACAGATAACCCGGGAATTAAGATAAAATGGGTTGATGTTCCGTTTTCAGAAGGGGAGAAACGAACTCTTGCGTCTGTTTTAAGTGACAATCCGCCGGATTTGGTTAATCTTAATCCTGATTTTTCTGCAACTTTGGCGCATAAAGGCGCTTTGTATGAAATTCCTGCTGAGAAAACAATTCAGTTTAACAAAGAGATTATGAATTCTTTGACAACGGACGGTAAGATTTATTCAATTCCCTGGTATGCGACAAGTGCTGTGACGATTTATAACAAAGAACTGGCAAATAAATCAGGTATTCCGGTTCCTGAAAATTATTCACAACTTGCACAATTTGCGCCTGTTGTGAAAGGCAAAACCGGTGCTTATATCATACTTCCAAACATTACAGAAAATGATACTATGCTAAAAATTCTCAATAAATACGGCACTGCAAGTTCTCAACTCATAAATTCAGAAAAAGCAGTTGAGGTTTTTGATTTGTTTAAATACCTTTACTCAAACGGATTAATCCCAAAAGAAACCGTTTCAATGACACTTCAAGAAGCTTTGGAAAAATATATGTCCGGAAATATCATGCTTATCGGTGCCGGGGCTAATTTTTTAAACATGATAAAAGAAAATGCTCCGTCAACTTACGCGTTGACTGATGTTGCGCCACAGATGACAGGAGAGCTTGGACAGTTTGATTTTTCTTTGATGAATTTTGTCATTCCGCTCAGGGCAAAACACAAAGAGCATGCCCTAAAATTTGCACTGTTTTTGACAAATGAAGAAAACCAGCTTGAACTTGCAAAGTTGACCAATGTGCTTGCTGTAAATCAAAAAACGCTTGAAAATGATTTTTATACTAAATACGAAAAAGACGACTTAATGGCAAAAGCCCGCGTGATTAGTGCAAAACAGTTAAACAAAATCACACCGGCATACAAAACCCGTAAAAATCAAAAAGATATCAATAACCTTATAAATACGGCAGTTCAGGAGATTTTACTCGATAAATCCGCAACTCAGCCGGCTTTGGATAAGGTTTCAAAAGATTGGAATATGTTAGAAAAATAAGGAGAATTTTATGAAAGCAGTAGTATTTGATAATGAATTAAAACTTGTAAACGACTATGAAAAACCCGTGCCAAAACCTGGTGAAGCTCTGGTCAGAGTTACATTAGCCGGAATTTGTAATACTGATTACGAGATTACAAAAGGCTATATGGGCTATGTTGGGATTTTAGGTCATGAAGCAGTAGGGGTTGTGGAAGAGGTAAACGGCGCGGATAAATCTTTGATTGGTAAACGGGTTGTTCCGGAAATCAGCTACGGCTGCAAAAATCCGGCATGCCCGTATTGTGCTGAAAAGCTTTACCGCCACTGTCCGGATAGACACACACTTGGAATTTGGCGCAAAGACGGGGTTTTTGCACAGTATTTTACAATGCCTGTTGAAGTTCTTTTTGAAGTGCCTGATAATGTGCCGGATACTCAGGCTGTGTTTGTGGAACCGCTTGCTGCTGCACTTGAGATAACTGAGCAGCACCACATTAAACCTTTTGAAAAAGTCGTAATCTTAGGTGACGGCAAGTTAGGTTTAATTACAGCGTTAGCGCTTAACGCTCAAAATATTGATGTAATTTTGGTTGGTAAACATCAAAATAAACTTGATATTGCAAAGGCTCAAGGCGTTCAGACTTCGCTTTTAGATGATTTTAAAATTGAAAAAATATACGATGTGGTTGTTGAAGCAACCGGTTCGATATCAGGCTTTGAAACAACTTTAGCGCTTACCAAACCTCGCGGCACACTTGTTTTAAAAAGTACTGTTGCAGCGTCAAAAGAATTCAACCTTGCTCCGATTGTAATTGATGAAATTACCGTACTGGGTTCCCGCTGCGGGCAATTCCCTGCTGCATTGAGGCTTTTGAAATCCGGAAAAGCGGACTTTTCTCCGCTAATTTCAGCAACTTATTCAATTGATGACGCGATTGCTGCATTTGAAAAAAATAAACAAAAAGACACGCTAAAAGTGTTAATGAAATTTTAATTTTCTTTCGCTTGTTTTGTTTTTTTATTTGTTGTACACTGGTTATATATAAATAAATTGTATTTACTACACTTTTTATATAACTTTTAGTAAAAAAGGAGAAAGACTATGACAACAAAAGAATTCTTTAGCAATTCAGAAGAATTGAAACAGTTGATGTCAGCAGCTCGTGCTACTATTACAGCTCCATTTTTCGGCAATAATGTCGAAGAAGTTAAGTCTGTATCAGAAGCTTACAAACTTGCTAAATCATCATCTGGCACAATCGAATTAACAGGCATGCCTGTTTACAAACCTGAGAAATTAGGTTTACCTCAAGGTGCAAACCAGTTATTATTCAACGACGGTTCAGTTGTAGGGCGTTGCGCTGCTGCAAGAAAAATCGTTGGCGAACCAAACTGCGATTTGAAATACTTACTTCCGATTATTCGTGAAGCTATTTATTCATCTCGTGACAAATTAATGTACAAAACAGAAGCTGTTGTAGGGTTAGAGCATGATTTTATGATTAAGGCTCATTTGATGATTCCTGAAGGCTTTGAAAACATTATGTATTCTTGGATGTTGAACTTCCAATACATCAACGAAGAATATGCTAATATGTATTCAGAATCAAAAGAATATCCGGAAGGCGATATCTTCGTATTTTCAGATCCGGATTGGTCACACCCGGACTTCCCTTACGGTTTGACATTCTTTGACCCTGAACACAACTGTGCTTGCATTTTAGGTATGAGATACTTCGGCGAACACAAAAAAGGTACTTTAACACTTGCTTGGGGCTGTGCTGCTCGTAACGGTTTTGCTTCATGCCACGGTGGTATGAAACGTTATAACTTAGATAACGGCAAATCTTTCCAGGTTGCAGTGTTTGGACTTTCTGGCTCAGGTAAATCAACAATTACCCACGCAAAACACAACAACAAATATAACATCACAGTTCTTCACGATGACGCATTTGTTATTAACATGAAAGACAAATTCACAATCGCTTTGGAACCTGCTTATTTTGATAAAACAGCAGATTACCCAATCGGATGTGAAGATAACAAATTTATTTTGACACAACAAAATGCCGGTGCTATTCAACTTGCTGACGGTAAAGTTGTTTCAGTTACAGAAGATATCAGAAACGGTAACGGACGTGCTGTTAAATCAAAATTATGGTCACCAAACAGAGTTGACAGAATTAACGAACCTATCAACGCTATTTTCTGGTTAATGAAAGACCCTACAATCCCTCCTGTAGTTAAACTATCAGGCGCATCATTAGGTGCAGCTATGGGTGCTACATTAGCTACAAAACGTACTTCAGCAGAAAGATTGGCAGCAGGCGTTGACCCTAATGCTTTGGTTGTTGAACCTTACGCTAACCCGTTCAGAGTTTATCCGCTTTCAATGGATTACGACAGATTTAAGTCTTTAATCGCTGACGGCGTTGATTGCTACATCTTGAACACCGGTGAATTTATGGGTACAAAAGTTAAACCTTGCCACACCTTAGGTATTATTGAATCTATCGTTGAAGGCACTGCTAACTTCCATAAATGGGAAAACTTCTCTGATATCGAAATTATGGATATCGAAGGTTTTGACGCGTCATTCTCTAACAAAGAATACGCTCAACAGTTCGTAGCAAGAATGAACGACAGAATTAACTTTGTTAAATCAAGAGAAACTGAAAAAGCCGGTATTGACAAACTTCCTGCTGATGCTTTAGAAGCATTACAAGCAGTAGTTGACCAAGCTTCAGCTTTGGCTTCAGTTTAATAATTGATTTTTAATAAATCAAAAGAAAAAGACGGATTTTTTTAATCCGTCTTTTTTATGACTAGCCCTAATCCGGGATTTTATGATAAAATATTATCAGGTTTAAAAGCGGGAGGATATTATGGAGAGCATGAATAAGTTTAAAATCTTGACTATAATTGTAATTGCGATGTTTTTGTTTGTAATTGCTGCAATATATTCAAATACAAAAGACGCTACATCTCTTAAACAGAAAAGTAATTTGGAAACAGTAAAGAATGAGATAAAAGACGAGATACAGACTGACAATGTCGAGATTTCACAAAACAATGAGACTTTGCAAGATTTAACAACTCAGATTGAAAATCTTAACAGAAGAGTAGACGAACTAAGCCAGAGAACAAACGGCTCGTCTGACGGGTCAACTGCTTTGACTTGCAGAATTATTGGTGTTATGGGAGATACAGGAGTTGAACAATTAACAGAAGAAGCTGCTTTGCAAGAAGCAAGAGTGAATAACAGACAAGTTGTTATCACTTGCTCTTTATAAAATTTAACTCAAGAAATTATCCACTCCGGTGATGTGTTGGTTGAATTTGATTAAAAAAATATTACCATGAACTCATGGTATAACACTCTTATTAAACCGCCTCTAACACCGCCACCATCGTATTTTCCGATTGCTTGGGGAATTTTATATTCCCTTATGACGATTGCGTTTTTTATAGTCATCTTAAAACCTCATTCCAAAGAAAAATATATCGCGGTCAATCTGTTTTTGGTTCAACTAATAATCAATTTCACATGGTCTTATGTATTTTTTGAGATGAAATCAATAGAACTTGCGCTCGCTGATGTTGCAATTCTATTTTTGCTGGTTATTTTTACAATAATATATTTTTACAAAGTTTCAAAAACCGCTGCAATCCTAATGATACCTTATCTTTTTCAAGTAATTTTTGCAATGTATTTGAATACCGGAATTGTAATTTTAAACTAAAAATGAACATTTTATTTTTGCAATCGTTATTATAAGTGTAGTAAAAAATACAAAGGGAAAGGCGGTCTGTTATGAAAAAAATTATTGCCACAGCGTTATGTTTAACTATTACGACACCATGTTTTGCAGCAGGAAGATATTATGAATACTATCCTCAGCAGCCTGCACACAATATGCAGCCAAGATATGAAAATCGCTATGAACCACATCAAAAACCACCAAAATATCATCATCACAACAGCTCAAGGACTAAAACTCTAGCCGTTGTTGCAGGTGTTGGCGTAGCAGCAGCAATTATTTCAGCTATAATTGATTAAACCAACCTTTCTATCTTAATAAACTCCATAAAAACGTATATTTACCCTCATATTTTAAAAACCGTCTTATATGGCGGTTTTTGTTTGTAACAATTTCTTAACAATGTAAGGCGAAAAATTAAAGTTTTTAAAAAGTTTTGCCGATAGATAAAATGTAATTAAACAAATCTAATTTTCCTCCTTTTCCCCTACTACTACAAACTAACCTACATACGGAACCTAAAGGTTCCTTTTTTATTGTTCAGTTTTTTCGTTTTTATTTTTATCTAAACCTAGAAATTTCATAATAGGGTGGATTAAAGGATGAGAAGCAATAGGAGCAACAATTGCAAGACCTGTGACAGAACCTATGATTGATGTAAGTTCAGTTACACCTTTTCCAAGTTCTTCGTCAATATTTGATTTTACAAATTTGTCACCGGATTTTAAATTTGTATTTATCTCTTCAAGTTTAGCCAGTTTGCCGGCTTCATCCATTTTATGATATTTTAAAAAGTCGCTTGCGGTGTCAAAAGCTTTGAATACATCTTCTTTACAGAGTTTTCTTGCTACCTTGAAAGAATATTTTTTCAACAAAGGCATAACCGCAACAAGGTAAATACCCAAACAAGTCATCTGATATAAAAATTCTTTTGTGGAGGAGAATTTTTTTGTTTGCGGGTCGATGTTGTTGTCCATAAGAATAAATCCCGGACGACCAACCGCTTTCAGACAGGTTTCTGTAGTAATTTGGGTTATTGTACTTTGTGTCATATTGTACAATGAAGGGTTAGATATTAAATTTTGAACTGCGCCTATCATACTATCCTACCTTCATTCCTGAATTTGTAAAATTTGACATGTTTATATTTTTGACAGCGTAATTATGAAAATTACCGGTCTGTGTTATAGGTGTTTTTTGATGAGATAATTCGACTGTTTGTGATGTTACGTCTAATTTTGCCGGCTCATCATTTTGGGTTTTGTCTTTTGCATTTTTGTGGAAAATTTTATCAGTAAAAGGTTTTACAAGTAACAAACATAATCCCGGAATAACAATAAGTGCTGCTGTACAAACCCCAACAAACCTTAGGTTGTGTTTAGCCATTTTAGCTTTTTCAGGATCTTTGAAAAGTGCTGAACCTTTACCGGCAAGTGTTCCGCATAGAAGATAGATAGGAATTGCGATAACTTCTGTCAAACCTTCACGAAGTGCGGTATATTTTTTTGTTTCAGGGGATTCTTTTTTATCCATCATTGTAAACAACGGGCGAAAAATCCCTTTAGCTGTCGCAATTGCAACAACTGCATATGCCGGATTATTGTCTCGTCCTATAGATTTGCATATATTTTTTACTGCACTGCCAAATGACATTATATTCCTGCCGAATCCTAAATTACAATTTGTGTCTGCACACCTTATTTATTTTAAATCAAAAAGAAAATAAAATTGCTATTTATGTTAAAAATTTTTACAATTAAAATTTAAAACAATCTTTGTCGTGGTCGTCGATAATTCCTATTGCTTGAAGATAGGAATATATAATCACTGAACCGGTGTATTTCATGCCCCGTTTTTTAAGGTCTTTTGATATTTTATCTGATAAAGGCGAGCTTACAATGACTTTGCCGGTTGTATTTTTGATAATTTTATTATCTGTAAAACCCCAAATATAATTTGAAAAACTTCCGAATTCTTTTTGGATTGCAATAAAAATTTTAGCATTACTAATTGCCGCCTCAATTTTGTTACGGCTCCTTATAATGCCGGGGTTTTGCAAAAGTTCTTTAATTTTATTTTCACTGTAGTTTGCAACTTTTTTAACATCAAAATTATCAAAAGCCAATCTGAATGCTTCGCGTTTTTTCAAAACAGTAATCCAGGCAAGCCCTGCCTGAAACCCTTCTAAAATGAGCAGTTCAAAAAGTTCTCTGTCATCATACTTTGGAACTCCCCATTCTTCATCGTGGTATTTCACATAAATTTCAGATTTTTCATCTACCCAAAAACAACGTTTCATATGATAATTATACATCAAAAACTAATAGTAATTTGTGTTCGTCTTTTGTTTCTTGTTGTAGCATTTTTCCTCCAAACATTACAATTATTATCATATTTACTATTATAATAATATTATTATAAATTATATCAGGAAATTACTCAAGAAAAAATATGGATTTATATAATTATTTATATGTATATAGTTAATTTGTATAATATTCGCTGGAAAAAGAAATATACTCAGGAAGAGATTTCAAAGGAAACAGGTTTGAATAAAAATACTGTAAGCCAGTTATTCAGCGGAAAATATTACAACTATGAGCTTAAAACTTTAGAAACAATTGCCAAATTTTTTAAGTGTAAAATTAGTGATATCTTAGTTGAAATTGATGAAAGATAATCTTATAATTTCTTTAATATTTCTTTTTTCTGTACACCCCGTTTTGTTTAGGCTATAATTTATTCATAAATAGTTAAAAAGGGAAAAAAGATGTTAAGCGGAAATGAAATTAGAAAATTATATTTAGATTATTTTAAAGATAAACACCAGCACACAATAGTCGAAAGTTCAAGTCTTGTGCCTGATAACCCGACGGTGCTTTTGACAACTGCCGGCATGTTACAATTTTTGCCAATATTTTTGGGGATTGTAAAGTCTCCTTATGAACCGGCGCGTGCAACTTCTTGTCAAAAATGTGCAAGAGCAGGCGGCAAGGATTCTGATATCGAAAATGTTGGAAGAACTCCGCGCCACCATACATTTTTTGAAATGCTTGGGAATTTTTCTTTTGGAGATTATTACAAAAAAGAAATTATTCCTTGGGCTTGGGAATTTGTAACTGAAGTTCTAAAACTTGATAAAGACAGGCTTTGGATAACTATATTTGAAACAGATGACGAAGCATACGATATCTGGCGCAGTGTTGGAGTTCCGGCAGAACGGATTAAACGCAAAGGCAAAAAAGACAACTTTTGGGGACCTCCGGGGGCGTCAGGTTCTTGCGGTCCTTGTTCAGAAATTCACTATGATTTAGGCGAAGAGTATAAGTGTGATGACCCGAATTGCGGAATTGACACTTGCGAATGTGATCGTTGGGTTGAAATCTGGAACCTTGTATTTACTGAACTTTATCAGGATGAAGAAGGCAACCAATCACCGCTTGAGAGCAAAAACGTTGATACCGGCATGGGATTAGAACGTATTACAATGGTTTGTCAGGGTGTTGCCTCAACTTTTGAAACCGACCTTTTAAAACCTATTATGGATGAAGTTTCAAAAATGTGCGGGGTTCCGTATAAAAAATCCGAAAAAACAGATATTTCTTTGAGAATAATAACTGACCACGCAAGATGCGTAACCTTCTTGATTTCTGACGGTGTAATCCCTGGAAACGAAGGTCGAAGCTATGTTTTGCGTATGATTTTACGCCGCGCGCTGCGCCATGGTAAAATTTTAGGACTTGAATTGCCGTTTTTATACAAATTAGTTGATATTATCATTGCTAGCTATGGTGAAGCTTATCCTAATTTAGTTAAAAACAAACAAAAAATTATTGATACAATTAAAAAAGAAGAAGAGCGTTTTGCGGTAACTCTTGACCGCGGATACAAAATGCTTGATGAATTTATCAATGACAAAAAAGACATTGACGGTGTAAGTGCATTCAAATTATACGACACCTTTGGATTTCCGTTTGAACTAACAAAAGAAATTGCACAGGAAAACGGCTTGAATGTTGATGAGCAAGGGTTTAAGGCTGCAATGCAGGAGCAGAAAGAACGTGCAAAAGCTGCAACTGCAAAAATCAGCGTCACAGGCGACATCAAGTATGCAAAAATCGAAAATGAAGTTGGCTCAACTGAATTTATCGGCTACAGCGAAAATGAGTGTTCTGATGCGAAAATTTTAGCGCAAGTCGAAGGGGAAGGTTATGTTGACATAATCTTAGACAAAACACCGTTCTATGCTGAATGTGGCGGACAGACAGGCGACAGCGGAATTATTGAGAGTGAAAATTTAAAAGCCGAAGTGCTGACAACATTTAAGGTTAATGACCTTTATGTGCACAGGTGTACAATTCTTAACGGAGATGTAACAATCGGCGACAGGGTAAAAGCCGCAATAGATGTGCCGCGTAGGGAGCAAATAAGAGTTCATCACACATCAGCTCACCTTTTACAAGCAGCATTGATTAAAGTTGTTGGTGATGAGGTTAAACAGGCCGGTTCTGCTGTTGAAGAAAACAGAATGAGGTTTGACTTTACTTTCTCTCGCGCACTAACGCATGATGAGATTAAAAAAGTCGAAAATCTTATGAATAAATGGATTGGTGAAGGCTATTCAGTCAACACAAAAGTTATGGCAATCGAAGAAGCAAGACTTACAGGCGCGACGGCACTGTTTGGCGAAAAGTACGGCGACAATGTAAGAGTTGTTTCGATTGAAAAAGACGGCGAATGTATTTCAAAAGAATTTTGCGCCGGAACTCATGCCAGAAAACTTGTTGATTTAAGACTTGTTAAAATAATTTCTGAAAGTGCGATTTCAGCGGGCACAAGACGTATTGAAGTCGTTGTATCCAATGCCGCGCTTGATTATCTGAATTCAAAATCTGCTGAAATAGACAAACTTTCACTGAAATTCAAGTCACATTACGATGAAGTTGTTGAAAGAGTTGACAAGCTTGCTGATGAAAATCGTGAACTGCAAAAGCAGGTTGAAAAATTACAAGAAGAAAACACCCGCAGCAAGTTTGCTTCATTTATTTCAAAAGCTCAGGATATCAATGGCGGCAAGCTGTTTATCTCAAAAGTTACAGACCTTAAACCAATCGGCATCAAAATCGGTTTGGAATTTTTGTCCAAAAAACTTGGCGACAGTATTATTGTTTTGGCTGGTGAAACAACGGTTGCTGTCAAGGTTTCAGATAGTTTTGTAAGCAGAGGTATTAATGCAGGTAAAATAGTTGGCGAAATTTCACGTGCTACAGGCGCAAACGGTGGCGGACGTCCAAACTTTGCACAGGGCGGTGTGAAAGATACCTCAAAACTTGATGAAGTATTAACTAAGATTGAAGAAGAATTAAAAATATAAGGAGAACTAAANTCAAAACTTGATGAAGTATTAACTAAGATTGAAGAAGAATTAAAAATATAAGGAGAACTAAACTATGTCACTAAAACCAGACTTTTTTTACCCTTTTGATAAAGGGTTTTTCGGAACAACATTAGCAACTGCCGGAAGAAATCTTCCTGAAATTAAAACTCCGTCTAAATTGGAGTTGGATAGTGTTGATGTTTTGCTAAAATATTTTAAAGATAAAATGCTCAAATATCCAAGTAAATTGGAAAGAAGTCCTAATGCGGATTCAGTTGAATTAAAAAATTATCCGCGGGGACAAATAATCAGTTTTCCGTTTTGTTTTTAAGTAAGGAGGAATAAATGACAGTATTAAAAATTGAAAGACTAGAACACAATCGTGTTTTGCCGGAATACAAAACCGAAGGTGCTGCAGGCATGGACTTATGCGCTGCAATTTCAGAGCCTGTAACTTTGAAACCGCTTGAACGTACGCTTATTCCGACAGGTTTGAAAATCGAACTGGAACACGGTTACGAAGCTCAAATCAGACCGCGTTCGGGGATGTCAATCAAACACGGTATAACTTTAATTAACTGTGTTGGTACTATTGATGAAGATTATAGAGGCGAGGTTTGTGTTCCGGTGGTGAATATTTCAAATGAAGCTTATACAATCGAGCCTGACGAACGCATAGCACAAATGATTATTGCGCAGGTTGAACAGGCAAAACTTGAAGTCGTAACAGAATTAACTGCAACCGTAAGAGGCGCCGGAGGGTTTGGTTCAACCGGCAAATAGTGTTTACTATAAGGATGAAAAAGAAAAGGAGAAATGTTTATGGCTGATGAAAATTTACAGGAATTGAAAGGCAAAAACTGGATGGCTGCAATGGCTTTATGTTGGCTGTTCGGTATGATTGGAGCACACAGGTTTTACACCGGTAAAGATACAACTGCTTGGGTAATGGTTGTTTTAACAATTCTTGGCTTGGCTCCGGTAACTGCTATTTGGGCATTTGTTGACGGTTGTACTCTTGCAGCGGGTAGTTTTACACACAATGACGGCTCTGAACTTTATGAAAGAGTACCTTGGTTTGGCTGGCTCTATGTTATTTTATGCTTATCGTCAATTCTTATATTTGTTCTATTCTCCGGAATAGTTTTCTCAATGGTTATGGCTGCAATTTCATCAGTTGGAAATATGCCTGTAACTACACCTTAGATTGTAATAATAGGGCGGGTTTGAATTTCAAACCCGCCCTATTTAATCTATGAACAACTTAAAGTTTCTTCTTTTACCAAATTACGTTTAACTTTTCTTGTTGAAGTTCTTGGAAGAGGTTCTTTCCTTACTGCAATATTTACAGGACGTTTGTACGGGGCAAGCATTACAGACATTTTTTTGACTTCTGCTCCGATAAAATCTTCAAGTTCGCGTGTATCTTGATATTTTTCAAGAACTTTTTGTGTCGGAACAATTACGGTCATAATCTCTTCGGTACCGTCTTTTGCACCGTGAGTTCTTGTTGCGCCAAATACACAGATTTCAGCAAAATTATCATTGCCTTCCAAAACTGCTTCAACTTCTTCCGGGAAGACTTTTTTGCCGCCTGATAAGACAATCATATTTTTTATACGACCTGTAATATAAAGCCTTCCGTCAGCGTCAAATTCGCCAATATCACCTGTATGAAGCCAGCCGTCCGGCTCTAAAACTTCTGCTGTCTTTTCAGGATTGTTGTAATAACCTTTCATAACAGATGGTCCTTTGACAAGCAGTTCACCTGTTTCCGGGTCGATTTTTGCATCATAAGAGTCCAAAACAGGTCCTACAGATAGAAGTTTTCTGTCATCACCTCTGTCCATTGAAATTACAGGGCTTGTTTCTGATAATCCGTAACCCTGGAAAATCTTAATCCCAATTCTTTCAAAGAATTCGCCAACAGTCGGGTCAAGCGGTGCGCCGCCTGAGATACATCCGTAGAAGTTGCCGCCGAATTTTGCAAGAATACTTCTGAACAATTGGCGTTTAATATTATAATCGGTTATGTATTCTGCTGCGGCGTATGAGCGTTCAAACAATAATCTTTCTTCCGTTGGAAGTGAACGAATATCAGCTTCGATAGTGTTTTTTAACAGTTTTAAAAACGCCGGAACAACTATCATAAAATCAATTTTCTTTTCTCTCATATCGCCCAAAACGTCTTTTGGTTTCAAGCTTTGAGGATAAAATATTGATGACCCGCGATTTAAAAATGTTGAAAACCCTACTGTTAATTCAAATAAGTGGTTCATAGGCAAAATTGACAACAGATTAACGTTTTCATACGGCAAAATTTCAGGTAAAATTCTTGCCATTTCAAGAACCTGGCTTGTCATATTACCAAATGTTGTCTGAACCCCTTTTGGCGCGCCGGTTGTACCTGATGTATAAATAATAAGTGCAGTGTCTCTTAATGAGCGGTGGCGCCATTTACAATCTCTGCCTGACGGTAAGTTATAAAGGCTTGGATATTTTGATTCGTATTTTGGTTCGTCCATGATGACGATATGCTTAATTGACGGAATTTTTTCCTGAAGCACAAGACCTTTTTCCAGGTTTGCTTGTGAAACCGCAAGAACTGAAGGTTCGCAACTTGATAAAATTGATTCAAGTTCGTATATGGTAAGTTTATTATCCAACGGAACAGTAACCATTCCGGATATAACAGAAGCAAAAAGACATGCGCCCATCTCAGGCATTGATTCAGATAATATTGCAAGCTTTGCACCTCTTGGCATTTGTAAATCTGACATCAAATAACTTGCAAACTGTCTTGTTAAAAGTCCTAAACCTTTGTAGGTAAGTTCTTTCCAACCGTATTTATTTTTTTTGCCCAGAGCAATTCTTTCACCATACAATCTGGTATTTTGATCCAGCATTGATAAAACATTCTCACGCATATCCTTTTCTCCTTGTAAAAACATTAGCTATATCTTAAAAGGATTATAGCATAAAATCCTCAAGCACACAACACTTTTAGATGTTGCCGGTAGAGCTGTTGCGGTCGTCTTCGAGCTGTTTAATGTCGATGTTTGATGTGTCGTCATCACCGTAGTTGTTTATTGCAGGAACATCAATTTCTACATTGACATCAGCATCAACCATTTCAATATCGTTTTTGTCAAATTCTTTTGTTTTGCCGTCTTCCATTTTAACCGCGACTTTGCCGCTCATAAACTGCAAGTAGCAAACTTTTCCTAGACCTTCTGTTGTCATAACAGAAGAGCCTACAGGCGGCATTCCTTTTGCAGCGTCGATATAGTTTGAATATTCATAAGTCAAGCAGCAAAGCAGTCTTCCGCAAGTTCCGGAAATTTTCCCGGGCGCAATCGGCATTCCCTGGTCTTTTGCAAGTTTGACATTAATCGTTGCAAATTTTCTGAGAAAACTTGAACAACAAAACGGTTGACCACAAATTCCAACACCTTCGAGTATTGAGGTTTCATCGCGAACTCCGATATGGCGAAGGTCAATTCTCACACGGGTAAAAGTTTGGGTTAAATCTTTTAAAAGTGCTCTAAAGTCTACTCTTTCCGGTGCTGTGTAGTAAAATGTTATTTTTCGTCTGTCAAAAGTTATACGGCATTGAACAAGGTTCATAACAAGATTGTGTTGTTTTACCAATGCTTGACACTTAAAAAATGCCTCGACTTCTTCTTTTTTTATATCGTCAAGTGTCTGCAAGTCGCGTTGTGACATCACTCTTACAAGCGGCAGCGGCTCAGGTTTTGATTTTGAGTTATCCCAAATTTGTTCAATCTGAGGATTAACAAGAAAAACTTTCAAGGCTTCTTCGCCTTTTTCTGTTCTTACAATAACCATTTGACCGTCATGTAATGTTACGGTTTCAGGCACGTTTAGCGGATAAAATGTATTTTTTAAGTATCTTACGGCAAATTTCATTATACGTATCTTTCTTCTTCTTTCAGCTTTCTATTCATAAGTTTTGATAAGAGTTCTTCCGGTGTAATATCTGTGTAAACCGCTTCGTAGATTGCATTTGACACAGGAACTTCAATCCCGAGTTTTTGGGCAAGTTCGCATATTGCTTTTGAGGTTTTTACACCTTCTGCAACTGAGCCAAGTTCAGCTAAAATGTCATTGATTTTCTTGCCTTTTGCAAGCATTGAACCTACAGTGTAGTTTCTTGACATTGGGGATGAGCAAGTAGCGATTAAGTCTCCCATGCCGGACAAGCCGTAAAGTGTTGAAGGGTTTGCCCCAAGCTGGATACTTACTCTTACAACTTCTGCCATACCGCGGGTTAAAAGGGTTCCTGAGCAGTTGTCACCAAGTCCCATTGTGTGTGCAAAACCTGACGCGATTGCAATAACGTTTTTCAAACTTCCGCCAAGTTCAACCCCGATTACGTCTGTATTTGTGTAAAGTCTGAATTTGTTTGGTACATTGCAGGCTTTTTGTACAAATTCTGCTGTTTGGATATCTTCACAAGCAACGCAAGCGGCTGTTGGTTTGCCTTGCAGAACTTCTTTTGCAAGGGTTGGTCCGGAAAGAATTGCAAGTTTTTGATTAGGCAGAACTTCTTTGATTACCTCTGACATTCGCATCAATGAAGGTAATTCAATCCCTTTTGAAGCGTTGACAAGAACCTGTTCAGATTTTATACCGGCGGATTTTAGGTTCTTGCAAACGTCACGAGTACCGGATGTCGCAACAACCGAAAGTATTATGTGTGCGTCTTTTATTGCAGAAGCTAAGTCTGAGGTTATTTCGACCTTATCAGAAAGTTGAACTTCTAACGGTTTTGTGCAGTGTTTTGTTTTGATTAACTCTTCTGATAAGTCCTGTGCTCTGCCCCAGACTGTTATGTTTTCAAAATTATCTGTCAAAAGCCAGGCTAAAGTTAATCCCCAGCATCCTGCTCCAAGAACTGTTAATTTCATCTTCCTTAACTCCTCCTATACTGCCGTTTCCGTGTTGATTATGCGTCTTAATACTCCGCCGTGGCGTTTTAATTCAAGTCTTGCATTGTCAACATCTGTTTTCATTTTAATCATTATAATTGCGGTTTTGATTTCCCAATCGCATTTTAAAAGTGCGCCTAAAGCTTCGCTATGGGTGACTTGCGCAATTTGAGATACAATTCTTATTGCGCGGTCTTTGAGTTTTTCGTTCACCGCTTTTAAGTCAATCATAAAGTTTTCGTAAGTTTTGCCAATTTTAATCATTGCGCCGGTTGAGAGCATGTTTAAAATCATTTTTTGCGCTGTACCTGCTTTTAATCTGCTTGAGCCGGCGATAACTTCCGGACCTACTTCGGCGCAAATTACATGTCCTGCTTCTTGAGCGATGTTTCCTCTTGAATTGCAGGTGATAGCGATTGTTGCAGTGCCAACTTCGTCTGCTTTTTCCAAAACACCTAAAAGGTATTTAGGGTTGCCGCTTGCTGAAATCACTACGCAAACATCTTTATCCGTAAGCATGCCGGCATCTTTTCTTCCGTCTTCAAAACTGTCTTCCGCGCCTTCGACCGCCGTAAGTAAAGCTCTTTCACCGCCTGCGATAATACCTTGCACCATAGACGGGTCAACGCTGAATGTTGGAGGACATTCAGAAGCATCTAAAATTCCAAGCCTTCCGGAGGTTCCGGCACCAAAGTAAAATAAGCGTCCGCCCTTTAGAAAAGCTTTTGCAATAATATCTATTGCTGCTGCAATGTTTGGGGCTTCGTCGCCTACGACTTTTGCAACAATTAAGTCTTCTTCGTTCATTTTGCGAACCATATCAATTGTTGAAAGAAGGTCAATGTCTTTTGTATTTTCGTTTCTGTACTCGGTGATTGCTTCTGTCATATTCAACTCCTTTCCTGAAAGATTGACTTTCAAAAATTACACTAATTTAACCAGATTTGCCATTTCGATTGCAGTTTTTGCGGCGTCCGCGCCTTTGTTTCCCGCCTTTGTTCCGGCTCTTTCTATTGCCTGTTCAATACTGTCTGTTGTTAAAACTCCAAAAATTACAGGAACGCCTGTTTGAAGACTTACCTGTGCAACTCCCTTTGAAACTTCTGCTGCAACGTAGTCAAAATGCGGGGTTGACCCCTTAATTACAGCACCAAGTGTTATAATTGCGTTGTATCTGTTTGATTTTGCACATTTTGAGGCGATAACAGGGATTTCAAACGCGCCGGGAACTTTCACTATATCAATATTGTCTTGATTAACGCCGTGTCTTTTAAGTTCGTCAACGGCTCCTGATAATAGTTTTGAACCAATAAAATCGTTAAATCTTGATATGATTATACAAAATTTATCTTCGTTAGTTGTGGTTAATTGTCCTTCAAATGTTTTCATCCTACTGCTCCTTAAAAATATCCCTTGTATGTATTAATATACACTATTCAGGCTTATTTTACAAGAACAGCCCCGAAAATCTTATAAAAAATATATAATGCAACAAAGATTAATAACACGCCGCTTACTTTCATAATAATCTCTGAAACCTTATAAAAGTTTTGGCTTGATTTAAGTTTTGATGTTAAAAATCCTGCAATAATTAAAATTAATCCTTGACCGATTGAAAACAGAAACAACATAATAACAGCGTGGCTAACTTTGGCTGAAATTGAAGCAAACGCCATTATGCTGGCTAAAATCGGTGTAGAACAAGGGGTTCCGATTAGTGCGAACACCGCTCCTAAAATTAACGGGTATAAAAAGTCATTATTAACCTTGTTTTGCGGGATTTCTTTTATCATCACCGGAAGTTCAAATTCAATAACCCCAAGGATTTTCAAACCCATAATAAGAATTATTGATGCAACAATAAGTGCAAAATAAGGGTTTCCAAGGAAAATTTTACCGGTCAACGCGCAAATTATCCCGATGACTGAAAAAACAATACCCGTACCAATTACAAAAACAATCATTTGTAAAAGGGTTTTCATTGGTTTTTCGTTTGAATATCCGCCGATATAGCCGATTATTAACGGCAGCATGGACAATGAACAAGGTGAAATTGATGAAATTAACCCGCCCAAAAACGCTGCACCAAATAGCAAATATAAACTTGTTTGAGTTGTAAAAAGCTGGGTTAAATTTTCCATTAGTGAAGTCCTTTAATATACTGTTCCATTTCGTCTGTAGGAAGTGATGATTCAATACGTTTATACTGTGTTCCGTCCGAATTCAGCATGATAATTGTTGGAACTAATGTGACATGATATTTTTTTATAAGCGCGTTTTTCATATCATCGCGGTTGTCGACAATGATTTCAGTATATTGAACTTTGTCAGAATACTTTGGCATAAGTTCGTTAAAAACTTTTTCAACCTCTTTGCATTCAAGACACATGGTTGATGAAAATTTTATTATTTGCGGTTTGCCTGAAGCTTGCGCTATTGTTGATGTGTCTTTATTAAATGTTAGTCCAAAAAATGTTAAAACAGGAATAATTAATATAGCTAAAATTGCTATAAGTGATTTTTTGTTCATATTTCTCTCCTTTTGTCTTTAATATATCACAGGGAGAAATGATATTAAAGTAGATAGGTGGGGAAAGATTTTTCTTTTATTCTTACTGCGTTAATCGTTCCAAATATTGCACATCATAATAATGACTTCCTACGTAAAAGACGCCGTTTTCTATCGCACGCATAATTTTATCCGTACGCACATACGAGAATAGACAAAGTTTCAAAGAAGCCTTCGCCATTGTAGCCGCAATCTCATCTGTATAAAAGTCGCCGTTCATGGAGATATATTCTATTTTCTCAGTTTTACATAGGGCTATGGCTTTCCGGCAACGCTCTTCCATTGTATCCGTCTGAGTAAATTTTCCCCCTACCACATAATATACGATTTCTATCGGTAATCCCTTACTTTTGAAAAAAGCAATATCCTCCTCACGTTCTAACCGTATAAGAAATCTGGATGGGTCAAGTGAATACCGTTCCATAGCAGACAGAAGCTGTTTACTGATTTTATCAAAATTCGTCTTCGAAGGTTGACCTACTCCCAGAATGATTTTAACTGCCTGTTTCTCCCGGGATACTATTTGAGCAAACTCCTCAAAGTTCATGGTAGAAATCCGATTATAATACTGTGCATTTGAAAATTCTTCAAAGGATAAAGCTTTTTGATATCCTTCCTGATTAGTAGGAATATTCAAGATTTTCATTGTATCCTTATGCCAACGGTTTACACAAACAAGAATATCATCAGAGGTTAAACGAAGATCGACTTCAAAATTAATATATCCATGCTTTAAGGAATATTCAAAGGCTTCCCGTGAGTTCGTATTTCGATACCGTTTTTCAATTCCGCCAAGCGCCGGTGCAAGTAATGTTTCCCGATATGGCAGTTCTTTATGGACGCCACGACTGGTAACGTATTTTTTAACAAAACGACTGATTTCCTTATATACGTCTCTTGTTCCCAGAAGTCTTTCAGGTTTTTCATCCAGCGCACGAAATAACGCATTTACCGCATTTGCAGGTGTCATTTGCTCTACTGAGAGAAACCGTTCCGGATGTTTGATTTTCTTCCCCCAAAATTCCAGCTTTTGATTCCATATCATTCCAACACTAGGTATTCCCAGCGAATACGCAATGATATTAGAGTGCATACGTCCTGCAATAATACCTTGAAACGACGATATATTTTGCACCAGCTGCACGCTGTCTTTCGGTGTCGGCAACTTCTCACCATGCCCGACAGCCTCAAGAACCTCTCTTGCAAATAATTCGTCGTAGGTATCCCCATTCGTAAAAAGAGTCCATTCCAAATGTTTCTCTTCTAAAAGCTGTATAATACCCTTCCAAAACTCCAACTGGCGCTGTCTATCTATCTCTGGATGTCCGTAGTCAGCAAATAATTTTTCTCTTACAATGCCAACTCCAATTCGGGGGGGGGGATACCATTTTTTGCTGTTTTTTCAAGTACTCCCGGTACGTATATGAACACCAAATAGCGTGGTCAAATACCGGTGTAACTCGAATTTCAGGATTGGTTATGTAATCTCTCTTTAATGTCTCGATGTCGTCACGTACGCTAATCGCTTTAACGCACGGCAAATTAATAGCCTCCTTGAGGTTTACACTTCTCTCATCATCAGGATAGAACGCCTCTACGCCAATGCCGCTTAATAAAACAGGAACCTGATACTCCTGCGCTGTCTTTATCAACTCCGTTATATACAACCAAAACTTTTCTGTTGTTGATTTCAGAATTCCTCCGGCAAATACAACAGCGTCAACATATCGAACTTGCTCAGGATCCCGCAAAGAAATACTGTACCGCAAGATATCATAGCGTTTCCCGCGGAGTGCTCTCTTTAATAAATAGTATACGTTATCCCCAATAACATTATCTCCCAGGTTCATATTGGCAGTTTCAACAACCAAAATTTTTAAGGTCTTTTCTTGATTTAATTGCAAATCATATTCTCCATTCATCCATAAAATTTATTATAACAAAAACCGACCTGGTTGCAATCTCTCAACGCCAAAAATTTGTTAATTTATACTAATCTTTGGCGGTTGGCTCATCTGCAAGTCCACGCGTTCTTTTATTGCCCCGATTGGTTCGTAATACGGTGAAACCGTCATAATTTTTGCCGCAATATCAGGGAAGTAATAAATGAATTTTAATTCGCTTGTGGTAAGCGGTTTTTGAGTATGAACGTTTGCATAACGTGCAAGTTCAAGAATGTTTCTTGCTTCGTGTTCGTCTTTAAACTCTATTTCAAGGTTATTATAGACGTTTCTAAATCCTTTAATCCCGCCGTATTCACCTGTTGTAATCATTCTGCCTGTTTCAATAATTTCAGGCTCTCCGCGTCCAAGTTCTTCAAAGTCATACAGTTCATAATTTCTTCTGTCTTTTAAGGCGCCGTCAGCGTGAATTCCGGATTCATGAGCAAACGCGTTATCCCCTACGGCAGGTTGGTTCATCGGGATTGCAACTCCAAAGGCGTAGGCGGTATATTTTGCAAGGTGCCACGCTTTATCCAGTCTAATATTTTCGTCTATTTTGTACTTGCCCTTAAATCCTGCTGATTTCAAACAAGCAAGCAGGCATGATACTAAATCAGCGTTGCCGGCTCTTTCACCCATTCCGTTTATTGCAGTGTTGATATAAGCATCAACTCCGGCGTCGATTGCGGCTTTTGCACCCATAACAGAGCATGCGGCAGCCATTCCAAGGTCGTTATGGTAGTGAAGTTCTATAGGCATTTGTGTTTCTTTTGCAATTCTGTAAATTCTATTATATGCGGTTTGCGGGTCTTCGTAACCAAGTGTGTCGCAATAGCGGAAACGGTATGCACCTGATTTTTTTGCTTCTTTTGCGTATTTTATAAGATAGTCAATGTCACTTCTTGAAGCGTCTTCGGCGTTGACACCGATGATTTTTGCGCCTTTATCCACTGCGCATTCAACTGCTTCTTTTGTCATTTTGATTATATCATCAGGCGTTTTTTTGCCCATATATTTGCCGTTAATCATCTGTTCTGATGTTGATTGCGACAGGTTTATATATTTTAAATCCGGAACGTTTGCAAACGCCAGTTCAACATCTGAAGATATTCCTCTTGACCAGCCTGAAAGTTTTGTGGTTGTGATAACTTTGCGTTTTACTAAATCAAGATTGCCGTTAAGATAGTTAATCTCGTGTTTTGTTGTAGGGAAGCCAAATTCTGATTGGGTTATTCCCATATCATTCAGCATAAGATTAATTATCGTCTTTTGAAGTTTTGCTAATCCAAGGCGTGATGTTTGAACGCCGTCTCTGTTTGTTACATCTACAAAATAAATTCTATTGTCTGTCATAATATTCCTTTTTTTAAATATCATAACATAAAATAGTTAAATCCTATAATTATTTTAAAAGCGGCTTTGCGCCGCTTTTTTTATGCTTTCTTTTCTTCTTCTTTGTGTTCTTTCATTTTTTCGGCAACTTTTTCTTTTGCCTCGTGTGCTTTTTCCTTTACTTTGTCTTTGACGTCTTCGGCTTTTTCTTTAATCTTTTCAGCACCTTTTTTAACGTCTTCTTTTACATGCGCTGCTTTTTCTTTAATGTTTTCGCCGGCATCGTGCATTTTTTCTTTCATTGTTTCTTTTTCTTCTTTATTTGTCATAGTTAAACTCCTTTCATAAAAGTAAACAAACATATTATAAAAGGTTTTGAGTAATCTTTAATTAGAAAAAAGTACTATTTTTAAATTATTTTCTAGTCCTTTTTGTCTGATGTTCTTCTTTTTCGTCACAGCCAAGAACTTTATTCAGGTGGTTGATAAGTTCTGCTGAATGGTAGTGAACAGCGTGTTCTGATTTGTGGTGAATATCTACAATGTGGTAGTGCATTGCCATTTCAACCTGGATGAGCGCAATATTATAATCATAAAGCGCCTCAATATAGCTGCTAACCGCGGTGACATAATCTTTTCGGGCGTCTTGTAGTGATGTATAATCGTTTTCACCTGTTTGGTATTTAGTTTTTATAAGTTCTAAGTTGTAAAGAGCTTGTTCGGCTTGGTGCTGTGCAATCGGAATTTGATTTTGGGCTTTTTCAACGTTGTTGAATGCCCGTTTTACTTCAAAATATAAGTCTTTTTTAAACAATAAAATTTCGTTTTGTGCAAGATTAACCTGTGCGTCCGCACCTTTTATACTGTGTTTTAGTTCCATTAGATTAACGTTTGATGTGAGATTAACGCCAACTTGCAGGCTGCTGTTTGATGTTTGTGTGGAATTGTTATAACCATATCCGGCGGTTGCAGTTAAATCGGGAAGGTAGCTGCGTTTGATATAGGTAAGGGATTGTTCCATTGCTTTTTTGGTTGAAACTAAAACTTGTAAGTCCGGACTGTTGTCGTAGGCGATTTCGACAGCCTTGTCCATTGGAAAATTAAATGTTTGAGGAGTAAAAGTATTGATTTTTGGCTGTTTGCTATGATAGTCAAAGTCATTATCAAAGTTAAAACTTTTTGTTTTTTCTATCTCATAATCCGGCTGGCTGTCAAGATACATTGCATTACTCAAGTCTATTTTGGAATTTTTAGAAGTATTCTGTGCCTCAACCAAGTTAAATTGAGCCTCGCTTAGATTTAATTTTGCGGTTATAATATCCGGTTCTTTTTTGGTAATTTTTATGATGTCTTCGTTTATTTCAACATTTGTTTGTGCAAGTTGTTCAAGTGCCATTGCGCGCAGAAGTTTGTAGTATTTTGCTTTGATATCAAAAAGTGCTGAGCAAAGACTGTCCATAAACTCGTATTCTGCACCGATTTTATAGAATTCTTCCATTTTAATATATGCGGTAGTTTTTCCAAAATTCCAGATTAGCTGATTTATACTAACTCCAACTGATGGGAGGTCTCTATAATGAGAATTGTAATAAATATTATCTGAATTATTTTCGTTATAAAATCCGATACCGGCGCTTATCACAGGGAAATATTGTGACTTTGCAATTCCTAAATTACTTTTTGCAATATCAAGATTATACTTTTGCCGTTTAATTTTAGGACTGTTTTTAAATGCCGCTGCTACGCAATCGTATATTGATAATCTGCTTCCGTTTTTGATTGCAACAGGTTTGAAAAGTAATTCTTCTTCATCTTCTACTGCACTGACAGGAGAGCATATTGCGGGTAAAAATAAAAGCATTAATAAACAAATTATCTTTTTGATGTCCATAATACCATTATACAACATGTGTCAAGCATTAATTTTAGAAACATTTTATTTATGCCGGCTTGCTTAATAAGATTGCTCATGATAGAATTTGTTTATCTGAAAATAAATAGTTATTAAGTTAGATGAGGGATAGAAAAAGTGGATTTTATAACATGGACTATATGGTTTTTAAGTAAACTGGCACATCTTGTCGGGAGTTGGGGCTTAGCCATAATTCTTTTGACAATCATTGTCCGGGCTGCAATGTGGCATTTGAATGTTCAGCAGCAGCGCTCTATGAAGATGATGCAGTCGCTTCAGCCTAAAATGAAAGCCATTCAGGACAGATATCAAAGCAACCCGCAGATGATGCAGCAGAAGATGATGGAGTTCTATAAAGAACATAAATTCAATCCGATGGGCGGATGTTTGCCGTTACTTATTCAAATGCCGATATTCATTCTGTTGTATTCTGCGTTAATAAGTCCGCAATTTATTCAGGTTGCGGGTGACCAGCACTTTTTATTTGTTAAAAGTTTGGCAACCACAATGCGTGCAACTGCCGGAATTTCTGAAAATGGCGTTCTTGGCGCAGCTAAAGGTGATAAATTTATCCTTGGTAACACTGCAACAGTTTATTTGACAGGTGATGAAGAACTTAAAAATGTCAAAGTTTCTGACCCTGCACAAGCCGTTGAAATTCAAGGCGAATTGGAGCCGGGCAAAGATGTGGATTTAGCAGTAAGTCTTGACCATATTAAGTTGAAATTCAGCCAGCAGGATAAAATTGAAAAAGCTGACCTTACTGTCACAAACAGTAATATAAGAGAAAACGAAACAATCACATTTGTAAGAGACGGTGGAGTTTTGAAAGCTTCTGTTCCAACAACTCCTGTTAATAAAACTCTTCACTGGGATGTGCTTTTGCTAATTGCTTTATTTGCAGTCACAATGATTATTTCGCAAAAAATCATGATGGCAATGAACAAAACTGACAATGCTGACCCAACCCAGCAAGCTTTGCAAAAATCAATGGGAACATTTATGCCGCTGATGATTATCGCAACATTTGTGGTAATTCCAATTCCTGCCGGTGTATTGTTATACTTGATTACAAGCAACGTTATACAGATTGTCCAAACTGTTATTATTAATAAACAAATTGATGATGAACAGAAACAGAAAAAAGAAGCAGTAAATGATGATGAACTAAAAAATGCCAAAAAAGTAAATGATAAAAAATAATTAGATAAACACGAGGAAAAACAGCTCCAATTCATAAAATTGGAGTTGTTTTAATATAAAGGAAGATTATGAATATTTCAGAATTTGATTATGAATTACCCGAAAATCTTATAGCACAAATGCCTGCGGACAAGCGTGAAAACTCAAAAATGCTTGTATTAAATCGTACAGGTCAAACAATTGAACATAAACATTTTTTTGACATTGTGGACTATATTGATGACAATTGTATTCTGGTACTGAATAATACAAAAGTTCTTCCTGCCAGGCTTTACGGGACAAAAGAAACCGGTGCAAAAATTGAAGTTTTTTTGCTTGAAACTAAAAATGACAAACAATGGTCATGTCTTATTAAACCTTCAAAACGTGTTAAACCTGATACAATAATAAAAATCAGCGATGAACTTAGTGCCAGGGCATTGCAAAAACTGGAAGACGACGGTGAATGGCTCGTGGAATTGATATATGACGGCGATTTATTTGAAATTTTGCACAGAGTTGGGAATATTCCGCTGCCGCCTTATATTGAGCGGAAACTTCAAACCGAAGAGATAAAACAGTTTGATATGGAACGCTACCAGACGGTTTACGCAAAAGATGAAGGTTCTGTTGCCGCTCCTACTGCGGGACTTCATTTTACAAATGAGATTTTGGACAAGTTGAAATCTAAAGGGGTTGAAATCGTTTATGTGACGTTAAATGTTGGGCTTGGAACTTTTCGACCTGTTAAGTGTGAAAATATTTTAGACCACAAAATGCACTCTGAAACTTTTGAAATTACCGGCAAGGCTGCTGATAAAATTAATGCAGCAAAAGCAAAAGGTAAAAAACTTGTTGCAGTTGGCACAACAACTGTAAGAACACTTGAAACCGCATATCAAAAATATGGCTGCATAAAAGCTTGCCACGACCATTCGGAACTTTTTATTTATCCGCCGTATGAATTCAAAGTTGTTGATAATCTTATAACAAATTTTCACCTTCCAAAATCTACCTTGCTAATGCTTGTTAGCGCTCTTGCCGGGAAAGATTTTATTTTCAAAGCATACAAAGAAGCGGTTGAAAATAATTACAGATTTTTCAGCTACGGGGATTGCATGTTTATAAAATAATTATTTTAGATAAGGATAATCTTCGTTAAATATCCAATTGTCATATTCCAGTAAAGCCGAACATTTATATGCGTTTTGTTTGCAAAGGTTTAAATATGTTTGTCTAGAATTTAACTTCTTTTCTGCACTTTTACGGTAAGTACAAAATCCTTCTTCTGCACACCATTCAGTAATTGATTTATCACACATTAAAAATGTAAATATATCGTATCCGTTACGGTTCGGGTTACCATTACCATTAACATCATATAGCACATCCCAACAACGACCTTTTGTAAAGCTTGCGGTAGTTCCGTCAGAAAAAATAATTTTTGTCTGAGTTGAGGTATTATATTCGCTATTTTCATCTATTGAGAATTTTATAAATGGAGCTAAGTACGTTTGTACATACTCTTTTGCCGGTAAATTTGCGTCCCATGAATTCAACGCACCAAATTCATCTTCGGCGGATAAGATGGCTTGCTTCATCGTCGAATAGAACTTTTTTAATTTAGCGCTTTTATCTTTATTTTGAATATCTGTCAACAATCCCGGAATTGTTAGAGCTGCAACCACGCCAATTACGCCAAGTGTGATTAATACCTCAGCCAGCGTAAATCCTGTATTTTTATTTGTAATTTTCATACTTGCCTCCTTATTTTAGTGAATTTATTATAAGTAATTTTTTGATATAAGTCAATATTATAATACTGATTAATTATAACTTTAGTACTGTTTATTAAGTAAAAAAATACTGTACCATATTGTTATGGATAATCAAGATATTTTAAAAACATTTGGGCTTAATGTAAAAATTGAACGTTTGAAAATGGGATTAACACAGGCACAACTTGCTGAAACGCTTAATATACACGAAAAACATATTTGTAAAATTGAAACCGGTCACCAAAATGTTACCCTAAAAACCCTAAGTAAAATTGCCGGTGCATTGGATGTAAAATGGAATGCTCTTTTAGAAACAAAAAGTTAGCAGATAACTTTGACATTTTTGATAAAATCCTTAAACCATATGGAGGATACATTATTTTCTGAATTTGATTAGAATAATAATGTAACGGGAGGTAGTAAGTAATGTTTTCAGAAATGATACAAGGTTTACTGAATTCAGGCGGGAAAGCTGCTGCAATGCAAAGAGCAGCACAGCTTAACCAGTATACAAAAAATGTAAACAGACAAACTTCCGGTGCAAATCCTTTGGATTCTCTTTACCCGCCAAGTTCAAATAATGTCCAATCATTTGAAAAAGTTTTGTCATCTACCACTGCCGCTAATTTTGGCTCACTTCTTCTTAACCCGAAATCACTTAATGTAAACGCGAGTATTTATGATGACATTGATACAAGCGGAATATCAAACGCTACACTTCGTAATGCAATTCAGGAAGTTAATGCCGCAAGCCGAAAATACAACCCGAAAGATAGTAATAAAATTCAATTTTTGGGGATGATAAATAAGATTTCGCAAGTTCACGGGGTGGATGAAAAACTTGTTCAAGCGTTGATTAAGCAAGAATCTGGATTTAATCCTAAAGCCACATCAAAAACAGGCGCAATGGGATTAATGCAGTTAATGCCTGCTACAGCAAAATCTTTAGGGGTAAATGACCCGTACAATGCTGCACAAAATGTCGACGGCGGTGTCAGATACCTTAAATCAATGCTTAACAAATATAATGGAAATATAATTTTAGCACTTGCTGCATATAATGCGGGACCTGGTGCTGTCGACAAATATGACGGTGTTCCTCCGTATAAAGAAACACAAAACTATGTGAAAAATATTCTGGCGAATTATTTAAGCTAAATCCTACTTAACCTGGAATACTACATTCGCTACAGCAGTGATTTTCTTTTCAATAGTAGATGTGTCGTTAATTCCCATATCTGACACATCTGTTGAATCAACCGGAGTTATCTGGAAAACTCCCATTCTGACAGATTGAATGGAGCCTACTCTGTTGTGAGTTGATTTTAACATGGCTGCTGCACGGTTTTTGGCGTCTGTTGTGGCATTTTTTAACAACTGAACTTTAAGGTCTGCAAGTTTTGAGTAAGAATAACTGGTTGAACGAACATCAATATCTACACCTTTGTCCATTAACGATGTAATATCAAGTGATGTGTCTTTAATCTTATTCACATCATCAGACTTGATAATTATAGTCTGAGATAAGTTGTAGTAAGCAATTTCGTTTGTGCTCATACCGTTTGGAGTGTATTTGTATGTCGGATAACCACTTATTGATTTCACATCAACGTCTTTTGTTGTGTCAAACCCTTTTGATTTAAGGTATTCCATAATAACAGGCAACTGTTGTTTTGCGTCTGTGTAAGCCATTGCCTTAGACGGACGTCTTACATTTAGTGATATTTCAAGGTTACCGCTGTCAGATTGAACGATTTCATATGCTGAACCCGTGACAGAAACAGAGTTTTTCGCAACTGATGAAACCCCCACTTTTACAGCCAAAATAAGCCCGAAAGCAATTAACAACCCCAATATCGCAACCTGTAATTTTTCTATTCTTTCTAACATAATCCACTCCTTTTTTTATAAAGGTTAGTATATTAAAAAGGATTATAAATTTCAATTAGACAAGAGAAATGTAACAAGATGTAAATCATCTAAATTTCAGTTAAATCATTTAATATATGATTTTTGAAAGTCTCTGATATGTTATTAATATCAATAATGTCAACTTCATATGGCAATGTTGAATTTTCAAATTCATTTTGGATTTTTAATAAAATATTTTCGTCTAAATTTTTGCTATTCAAAGCAATGTCAATATCTGAATATTTTTTTGCAGTTCCTTTTACTCTTGAGCCAAAAATGAATATTTTGCAGTCTGGCAGATATCTGGAAATACTTGCTTTTATAAAATTTATGTATTTTTCATCTAAATTAATCATAAATGTTTTTTAAGTTCTTTTAAAAGGAATTCCGCGTCCTGTTGAAAATCTTTAACNAATCATAAATGTTTTTTAAGTTCTTTTAAAAGGAATTCCGCGTCCTGTTGAAAATCTTTAACAACACTCACAACTGAGTTTGCAATGGTTTCTTCATATGTGTGAGATGTCATATTTCGTTTTTGTCTGTAATCTGTCCATTTTTCTAAGTTTGATAGTAATAAACCCATTTGGTTTGCTTTTCTTATAGTTTCGTTGAATGTAAGAGTGTCCGGTAAATCTGTTGCTTGACTTTGCAGAAAACGGGTAAGCATTTTTATACTTAATGAATAGGTATATTCAAACCTTTGAATTACCGCATCTCGTATAGCATTGTCATTTTTTTCTTTATCATAGCGGATAATAATTTCATCCAGAGTTTTAAGAGCTTTTTCAAAAGGTGTTAAATCTATCATAGATTAATATTAACATAAAGAGTTCTTTATATACAATTGTAACAAAATGTAAATATAGATTTTAAAACACCTCAAACCCAATTATAATGCCCTATATGATATGATATGATATGATGGGATGGATGGGGTGAGGTATGCGGGTAAAGCATTTTTCCTGGCACTTATGTTTTTACATGTATATAAGTGATATGTGCTTAAAAGAAATGTAAACACGAAAGGATATTATTATGGTTGATGCTCCAAAACGAATTGATTTTACAAAATTAGATTTAAAAGGTGATTATTTAACATGTCAGGTTGACAACTTACGAGTAGAGAAACTAAAGCCATTGTTGGATATGAATGATACTGTTAGAACAGAAGGAGCAGAAGGCAGAGAAATTACTCTGTTACCACAACTAGATACTGAGTTACCGACATTGACAGTAGCAACTCAAGCAGCCAAAGAAGAAGATAAACCAGATGAAGCAAACCCGGATAAAAAAGCAGATGAAGGCAATGCAGAAAAACAAGACGCTCCGGTGAAGGCAAAACCTGATGAAATCAATGCTTATACAGGAAAATTCATAGTTCATGACCATGTACTTGGTGAAGGGGCTGATATTAAACGTGAAGAATGCAAGATGTCTGAAGAAAAAGATGAATCAGGGTACCCTAAAAGAATTACAGTTGGTTCTTATGAATACGAATTTCAGGGGCTTGATAAAGACGGTGCAGCACTGTATAAATCTTTATGCGGCAAAGGTGATATTTATAGATTAGAGAAAAATCCGGACGGAACATTTGGACTTAACCAGTATGAAGGAATGTCAGGTGCCGGAACTGCTGATATTACCTCTAAAACAAGGAAAGAAGCGCCAAGTTCTACTGCTGAAACACCAAAGAGTGCTGAAAAACCGGCGGATAAAGGCAAGACCGAAAAGCCGAAGGGTACAGAAAAACCAAAAGGTACAGAAAAACCGGACGATACAGGTAAGACTGAAAAACCTCAAGGAGCTGAAAAGAAACAGTGGACTGCCGAAGAAAAAGCAAAACCGATTACTTTAACAATTTCATTTTCAGTACACACATGGAGAGGTAATTACGGTACTGCAACAGTTACAACTCCTGATGGTAAGACCCATGAAGTTTCAACAGGAGCTTCCTGGACAGCAGCCAGAGCAAGAAAAGACCTTGCACGAAAAATGCAAGAAGCCCTAAAAGCTGAGGGCTGGACAAATGTAACACTTAAAAATGATAATTTTGATGATTGGTACTAGTTTATAAAAAAAATCGGGGTTCCAGTTCAAGAACCCCGTTTTTTTTATTCTTTTAAGATTTTTTCATATTTATCAAGTCTATTTAGTATCACATCGACTTCCGGCGGGTTATCAGCAGGAATATCTTTATCTTTTAATTTTGCTTTTTGTGCGGCAAATACAGCGTTTCTGTCTGCTTTTGCCTGAACTGCCATTTTCAAAACTTCCGGCAAGTTTAAAGCTGTCGGGTGTTCACTTGCAAGGTTTTCGTAGTAAGTGTCTTCATAGTCTTTATTGAGGCGGAGTGTCCAGTTTATATCGTTTTCTTCTCCGCGTTTGTTATAGGTTTTACTTATTCCGAAAAAGTCCGCAAAAGAGATTTGAACTTTTTTAGATGTTAAAAACAGTTCCGCGAATTTTGCTTTTACTCTGTCCATATCATTTTGGGCAATTTGTTTGCAGAATTCGTCACGGTATTGTGCGCGTTGCGGGTTAGAATTTAAAAATCCAGCAAGGTATAAAACATTCCAGCCGGTGTTTTCTCTAACCCAGCCTTTTTTAATCATTTCTGTTGCAGGGTCAGAATCATGTGAGCCGATTAGTCCCCAGTTACGTTTATCCCATGCTTCTTCACCGCGTCTGTATTCAAGCTGTGTAATACCGGGTAATTTATTATCTTCATGGTAAATCTTGTTAAATACAGGAGTGTCAGTTCCTAAATCTTCCCAAACAGGCGAATCCTTGTCTATTCCGTGTTCTTCAAGCGTTGGCAAAATTATTTTGTTCAAAACTTTTTGGAAATCTCCGTCCGGGTCAATTTCGGGCATGCCGGAAATATTTCCTCCCTTGAATTTATCCTTATTGATTACGCCGTCAATCCTTTCAACTGAATTTCTGTCATAGACATAAGGGTCAATAAGTCCAAGTGCATGGTCAATTCTGATGTTATCAAAATCTTCAAGTGCCGCATCAAGTTTCTTTTTCAAGAACAATCCGGCTTCTCCAAGCGACCCGTCAGGGTTGAAGAACTTTTTAGGATTTAATACAGGAAGTTCCCATGTTTGAGGTCCATCTTGCACGCCGCCGTAAGGGCAGCCCATTCTGTAGTCTTTCAGGAATAAATCCTGATTAGCCCATTCATCTGATAATGAAAAACCTACAAGTAAATCGTTAATATACTTGAACCCCAACTCTTCACGAATTTTTGTATTTTCTTTTATTTGTTTGTCAAGTATAAATTGTCCGAAAATGTAGGCTTCATAATCATCTTTTGAGCGAAAGACTAACTTTTTAAACCTTGCAATTGATGCAGGGTCATTATTTGCAAGCCCTTTGATTAAATTTTTGTCAATATCGTTCCATTTGTTGAAGTCTTGTGTTTCGTAAGTTTCGACAAGGATTTCATACAAAGCGTCTTTTGCGGCGTCTTTGCCTTTTTTCTTTTTGAACTCTTTAAATTCCTGATTTAAACGGATTGCGTCCGGATTATTTTGAGCAAGTTTGGTTTTAAAATTTTTGTTTGCAATTTTTATGCAGTATTGGTAGTTTGCAAAAGCCTCCGGGAATTCAGAATATGAGTAGTTTTTGCCCGTGTTTTGCGGTTTGTTAAATACAGAATGTATAACACTTTTTGATAAAATGTTTGCATATTCGTCTTTTGTTAGTTCCTCAAGGTCAGTAAAAAGATAGTTTCTTGTGAATACTGTAGATTTATACGGTGAAATATGGCTTGCGTCGCGTATAACACCTACCGGTCCTAACTGATTGGAATTAAATCCATGGATTTTTTCAAATTTCATAAGCTCTAATGCTGCTTTCCCGTATGGCGAACCAACTCCTAAATCTGTTTCGGTTTCCGGGTAACATGTTCCGTGTACAATCATTGCAAGCTCTTCATTGCCAAGATATTTAAGTGCAGGTTTAAGAGCTTTTTCTGTGTAATCCTTTTCTTCCTCCGGCGTTAAACGGCGTTCAAAATTGATTGAAAGAGGTATAATTTTGTTTACTAACATTTTAATCCCTATCCCTAAATTATTCAAACTTAACTCTTTTTATAATTCTAATATAAAATCAAAAAATAAAAAACTTTGCGCGTTTTTGTAACAAAACTATTTACACATCTAAGAATTTGAAGTAAAATGAGAACAGGGGTTAAGGAGTTTATATGAAATACGAGAATGTTCTTTCTTTATTGGAAGAAATTACTATTAAAAACGGCGAAAAAGTATCTTTAGGGATGAAAACAAAATGGGGCTGGAACGAGTTTTCTTATAAAGGTTTAGGGCTTTTGTCAAGAAGACTTGGAAGTTATTTAATTAATGAATTAGGTTTGCAGCGCGGAGAAAAACTTGCAATCCTGTCAGAATCCAAACCCGAATACGGCGCATGTGTTTTTGGCTCTGTTCTTGCGGGATTAACCACAGTTCCGCTGGATAATAAGTTGACAATTTATGAATTGACTTCAATACTTTCAAGCTGCCAGCCGTCCGTAATTTTATGTTCAAGTGCTTATATTGAGAAAGCAAAGGAGTTAAAACAAAAGATTAAATCTTTAAAACACATAATTTTAATGGATTCATCTGTCTATGAAAGCCTTAAAACTCCAAGTATTTATTCAATACCTGAAAATTACAACGCAAAATGGCGCAGACGTCCGCTGAATGCAACAGCATTTTTGATTTACACATCAGGAACAACCGGAAATCCAAAAGGCGTTGAAATAACTTTTAAGAATATGCTTGCACAAATGCACGATTTAAAAATTGCACTTGCTCAGATTTTGCCGGCGGGTCAAATGCGTATGCTGTCGATTTTGCCGATGAACCATTTGTTTGAATTGACAGTGGGATTTTTTATATTTCTTCATCATGGGTATTCGATTTATTACACTCAAAGCCTTAAACCAAAAGATATTCTTGAAATTATGACAGAGAAAAAAATCAGGTTTATGACAACAGTTCCTGCATTTTTGAAACTTTTGAAATCATCAATTGAGGCTGAAATTCATAAAAAATCAAAGTTTGTCCAATTTATGTTCAAACTGAATTATGCAATCGCGAAATTTTTGCCAATAGATAAGCGCAAACTATTATTTAAACAAATTCATAAACACTTTGGCGGTGAATTTTGGGGATGTATTTCAGGCGGTGCGCCGCTTGATTATACAGTAGGAGAATTTTTTGACAGGGTTGGGATTAGGATTTTCCAGGGCTACGGGCTGTCTGAAACAAGTCCTGTTGTTGCGGTGAACAGAGGTAAGTATCAGGATTTAAAATCAGTTGGACCGGCGCTTAATTCGTTTGAAGTCAAAATTGATGAAACAACAGGCGAACTAATGTTAAAGGGACCTTCTGTTATGAAGGGTTACTACGGACGCGACGACTTAACAAATGAAGTTATAACACCTGATGGCTGGCTGCATACAGGTGATATTGCAAAAATTGACCCGAAAACAAAACTTATTTATATAACGGGCAGAATAAAAAATATGATAGTTTTGTCAGGGGGCAAAAAAGTTTTTCCGGAAGAAATCGAAAATGTTTTGCAGCAGAGCACAAATTTTGCAGAAGTTTGTGTTTGCGGCATTGCCAGGTCATTTGGTGAAAAAGACGGGTGTGAAGAGATTGCTGCAATAATTGTCCCGTCACAGGATTACGCGCGGAATTTCAGCAGTCTTGAGAACCTTGAGGACGCAATTAAAAACGAGGTTAAATATCTCTCTGCACAACTTGCGCCATATAAACGCCCGATAAATATAATTGTTCGCCAGGAAAGCCTTCCAAAAACAACGACAAATAAATTAAAACGCACAGAAATAAAAAATCTTTTTTGCACTTGTGCAAAATAATATTTTTGTTATAAAATTAAGTATATAATAATTCGGGATGTAGCGCAGCTTGGTAGCGCACTTCGTTCGGGACGAAGGGGTCGCAGGTTCAAATCCTGTCATCCCGATTTTTTTTAGGATTATTATATAAAAAAAGGACTTAAACCTGACAAAACGACGGGATGTGGTATGAGGATTTAGAAAAATTTATCGCAAATTTATCGCTCTGTTACTTGCAAACCGGTTAAAAATTTGTTATACTGAACAAAAAGGAGAGTATAACATGCTGAAAATCAACAATATCAAGAAAAATCGGGGGGGGGGCAACCATTAAAGCTCTCCACTAAAGGTTTTTGCGCATTTACATTAACCGAAGTGTTAGTCGCGGTAGTGATAGTAGGAGTAATCGCGGCATTGGTTTTACCTTCAATCGTAAGCCATTATCAGGAAAAATCCTTTGACCGTGCATTTCAACGAGAAACCCAAACAATCCAAAGCGCAGTAGAAGGTCTCGCTGTAAACGAAAACAAAGCATCATTTTTTGAGACAATGATGTATACAACAGAAGAGCCAACCACATATACAGATAGCGCGGAAAAGTTTATCAAAACGTACCTACGCCCCTCAAAACTTTGTGGCGATAATAATGGCGATTGTTTTGCAACAAGATATTATAAGCATGAAAATAATGACAAAAAAGTATACACCCCAACATACAAAGGCTCTTGTGCAAAACTTAAAAACGGTGCCTCAATTTGCCTAACAGCTCAAACCGGCGCACAAGCAATCGAAGGAATAATAGATATAAATGGCGAAAAATCCCCAAATGTCCTAAATAAAGACCTCAGATTATTTACACTAAACGTACAAACCCAAGCTGGTCGAAGTACAGAAATAGCAGCAGTATTAGACTTACCGTTTACTCCAATCAAAATAGATGACAATAAAACCGAAGAAACTGTTGACCCATGTGAAGGTATGACTTGCGGTTGCGGTTCACTTCCTGATTGTGACCCATGTGCTGGGAAAACCTGTGGTTGCGGAAGTTTACCGGCATGTCCAACAAAATGCTCATATGATCAGAGTACATGGGATGTTACTTGTTGTGAAAAAAATCCCGGTGCTATAGGTTCGCCTACACATCCGTGTTGTAGATACTCCGTTTTAAAAAGTAAGGATTTTTGTAAATATTCTTGTAATATTATTTTTTCAGGAAATAAAAATTCAGGTATTGCCAGAATATCCGGTTCAGGTGCGGCATATTGTCATATCGTAGCCGTGAAAAGAGGCGGTTTTAGTGCAGGTTGGACTCCTTGTTTTAATAACACAACGTGCTTTTATAGTAATATAGGACAGTTGTGTGCTGCCGTATCGACAGGTACAGGATATGGATATGATTATAATCCTTGTTATAAGGTTGATACTAATATTAATAGCTATAACTTTACATTTGAGCGGATATTCCAAGAACCCGGTTCTTAACATGCTTGAAAAACTCAGAGAAAAGTTGTATAATTGATATATACGATTAAATTTGAGGATACGTTTGCAGTATGAGAAAAGCGCTGACTATTGGTGAATTATTGGTTACGATGGCAATTATCGGGATTATCGCAACGCTGGTTTTGCCGGGGTTTTTAAAGGATTATCATAAGAAATTGTATGTTGCACATCTTAAAAAAGTTTATGAAATGATTGAAACCGCTGTAAATCAGGCATGTACGGACAACAATGTGTCCTATTTTTATCAGACACCTTACGGACAATATGTAGCTGGCGGGGGTAATCAACAGGCGTTCATTGATAAGTACTTTAAAAAAGCTGCGGGCACAGCTACAAACCCGTTTTCCGGAACGTATAAGAAAGTAAACGGTTCAACTGCATCTTCACCTGGCTCTTTATCAAATTCAGGTTGGGCAAAACTTGCAGGTGGTGAAGCTATACACTTTTTTTGCCAGTATGATTTAAGTTACTGTGTGTTTATGATTGACATAAACGCAACAGACGGTCCAAATATTATGGGACGTGATTTTTTTACAATAGCACTTGATACACATACTAATAAACTTGCAGATAAATACAACAAAAACGGTAACACGTATAATGCTGACAATTGTACTACAGCAGAATACGGATACGGTTGCGTTGAGCGGATATTGCGGGACAACTGGGAAATGAAATACTAATTAAGGAAAATATGATGAAAAAAGGTTTTACTTTAGCAGAAGTTTTAATAACACTTGGGGTTGTGGGAATTGTTGCAGTTCTTACCGTTCCGGCAGTTATGAAAAATTATAGGAATAGAATGTATGTTTCGCAGTTAAGAAAAGTTGCGGCTCAGATATCTGACGCGGCTGTAGCTGCTATGAATGATGAGCATACAGACAAATTTTATGAGACAAAAGTTGCTGCTGCAAATTCATGTACGGACGCTAATAATGGTGTATGCGAAGCCGGCGCCGGATATTTCTTAAATACTTATTTTAAAACAATAAAAAAGAATTGTTTGAATGCTACTGAACCTTGTGCCGTATCAGACGGAGCAACGTACAAAATGGTAGACGGAACCGAATTGAATGTGGGTTTTGGACATGAATATTGTATTCAAAATAGTAACGGAGCTACTATTTGTGCTAATTTCAATCCGAACAATACATGTATGAGTTTAGCTGTAGATGTGAATGGTATGTCAGAACCTAATATCCCGGGTCGTGATATTTTTGCTATGGATATACATAATGACGGTACTGTTTCTGATTGGGGAAGCGGCTGCGCTGATGAGAGTTTTGGTTGTGACCCTAGTGTTTGTACAACAGGTCAAAGCTTAGATAGTATTAGCCAAGCGGCATGCGGCTGCTATGGTAAATTGGCAAAAAATGGTTGGGTAATGGATTATTAAGAGGTTTATATGAAAAAAGGCTTTACTTTAGCAGAAATTTTAATAACATTGGGAATTGTCGGTATTGTTGCCGTATTATCAATTCCGTCTGTTATGAAAAATTATAAAAATAGAATGTATACCGCACAGTTGGAAAAAGTTTATTCACAGATTTCCAATGCCACAAGCGCTATTATGAGCGATGAACAGGTTGACACCTTCTATGAAACCAAAGCCGGTGCATCAACTGCACAGGACGCTACAACAGGTGAATATACAGCAGGTTTGCCGTATTTTCTTAATAATTACTTTAAAGCGGTTAAGAAAAACTGTGCAACAGGTGATGACCCTTGTGTCCAAGCCGGTGTGAATACTTATAAAACCATAACAGGAACGCCAATTACAGGTATTGGTGATGGAACATACTGTATTCAAACAGTAAACGGAGCTGCTATTTGCGGGTTTTTCAATCCGAATAATACCTGTATGAGCATTGTGGTTGATGTAAATGGTTTAGAAGCGCCAAACATTGCAGGACGCGACATTTTCTCAATAGATATTCATAAAAACGGTTCTTTATCTGATTATGCCAGTGGTTGTGCTGATAATAATTTTGGCTGTACTGCTTCTCAGTGTACAACTGGTGCAACAACTAATTTGTATAATGCTGCTTGTGGATGTCTGACATCTGTTATGGAATCCGGCTGGAAAATGGAATATTAAGAGGTTGAATATGAAAAAAAGTTATAAATCAAAAATGGGTTTTACTTTGTCAGAAGTTTTGATTACTTTGGGCATAATAGGTATTGTTGCAATGCTTACCATTCCGGCTGTAGTGAAAAACTATCGTAATAAACTTTACGCAGCACAATTAAAACGTACTTACGGCATGATTGAAGACGCTGTACAAAGTATTATGGCAGATGAGCATGCCACAAGTTTTAGTGAGACAACTGCAGGTGTGCCAAGTGCTGAACCGGATGGCGATTTTCCTGAGGGAAAAGGCGCATATTACTTTTTGAATAAATATTTTAAAACAATAAAAACCGGTTGTAATGCCACTGAAAATGACACAAACCAATGTAGAGCATCTGCATATGCTTCCCCTGGCGGTGAAGTTTCAGACTTGATACTATATGGTGATTATTGTGCACAAACAACAAACGGTGCAACAATTTGTTCAATTTATAATGAGGGAAACAATAATACAACTATTATGATAGATGTCAATGGACCTGCTGACCCTAATATTGCCGGACGAGATGCTTTTACTTTTAATATTCTGTCTGACGGTTCTATGGCTGATTGGTCATCTGACGGGGATGATTGTGGTACGAAAACTCACGAAGCCGGTCATATTGCCGATTACGCTTCCGGCTGCATTACAAAAATCATCGAAGACGGTTGGGAAATGAAATATTAAATAAACCTCCAATGTTCCACTATGGTTTGTAGCAACATTTACACCCTCCTTTCGTTTTCAGTAGAAATGCCGCCATGATTGGTAGCAACATTTACCCCCTTGAAAACAATAGGTGTTTAATATAGAATACTTGATGTAATGGTATAAAAAAGGAGATTATTATGTCAAGAAAACCTATTATTGCTGGAAACTGGAAGATGAACCTTTTGCAAAGCGAAGCTAAATCTTTATTTGAAGGTATTAAATCATTTGTAAACAATTACAGTGCAACACAATTACCTACAGTTGTTATTGCTCCTGTATTTACATCTTTGAACCAGGTATCAGAAGTTCCTTGTGATTGCGGTTGCAATGGAAGCAGAATTTATGTTGCCGGTCAAAATTGCCATTGGGAATCATCAGGCGCTTACACCGGTGAAATTTCTGTTGAAATGTTAAAAGACGCCGGCTGCTCATTTGTTATCATCGGACACTCTGAAAGAAGACAGTATTTTTCAGAAACCGATGAAATGATTAACAAAAAGGCAAAAGCAATCTTAGCAGGCGGCTTAATCCCGATTATCTGCTGTGGCGAAACTTTAGAACAAAGAGAAGCAGGCTCAACTGATGCTCACATCGCGTCTCAAATAAGAGCTGCATTAGCTGGAATATCTTCTGAAGATGTTGCAAAATCAGTTATCGCATACGAACCTATTTGGGCAATCGGAACAGGAAAATCTTGTGACGCTGATGAAGCTAACAGAGTAATCAAAATGATTAGAAGTGTTGTTTCAGAAGTTGCAGGCGCATCTGCTGCTGATTCAATCAGAATTCTTTACGGCGGTTCTGTTAAACCTTCAACAATCGAAGAACAAATGTCAAAATCAGACATTGACGGCGCTTTAATCGGCGGAGCTTCTCTAAAAGCTGAAAGCTTTAACGAAATCATTGACAAAACAATGAAAGTAGCTGTATAAGACTTGATTGACAGTCGAAAAACAAAAACCCGGACATCAGTTCGGGTTTTTTGCTGCAAAAACCGCCCAAAAATTTTTAACTTGACAAGTAGAAAATTCTATGCAAAGATATATACAAGATAAGAAATTTCAACATGGGGAAGTCCAATGGAAGATAAACGATATTATATAGACAGTTTTCCATATGAGATAGAATTAACTGCAAGAATTTGCCATGAAAATGCCAGACGGCTTTTGGAAAAGTACACCAAAGAAGTTACGATTGATGAATTTACACTTCTTGATACGATTATTGCCCGTCCAAACCAGTCACAAGCGGATTTAGCGCGGATGATATTAAAAGGAAAAGCACATACCGGACGGTTTTTAATGGCTTTGGAAGACAAGGGGTTGATTGAACGGCATGTGAATGAACGTGGTGGAAAACTTATTAAAGTTGCTGAAGTTACGCCAAAAGGTATGGAATTTTATGAACGTATTGTAAAATGTTTTAAACCTGATATTGAGGCGTTTGAACAGTCTATATCAAAAGCGGAAGTAGAGTATATTGTAGGAAACTTACAAAAACTAAGAAACGCCATGGAAAAAGTTAGTAAAATAGTATTTGAGTAGAGCACAATGAGTGAAGAAGTTATAAAACAGCAGGCGCAAGCCTCATCAGACGAATGGAGACCAAGTAAAAACCCGTGGCTTATATCAGCACCTTTAATGGCGGCGGTTTTTATGTATGCGCTTGATGAAACTATTTCAAACGTTGCATTACCATATATGGCAGGGTCGTTTTCTTGCAGCCACAATGAAGCAACTTGGGTAATCACATTTTACCTGATTGCCAGCGGGATTATAATACCCGCAGTTGATTTTTTGTGTAAATTGTTCGGCAGGAAGAATTTCTTCCTGCTGGCAATTATTGTTTTTACGATTTCGTCGTTTTTATGCGGTATGGCAAATTCAATTGTCACAATGGTTCTGGCAAGGTTTTTGCAAGGCTTGGGCGGCGGTGCGATATTGCCATTAACTCAGGCAATCATGATGGAAAGTTTCCCGCGTGAAAAACGACCGCAGGCAATGGCTTTATTCGGTATGGGGGTTGTATTTGCTCCGATTATCGGACCTGCTGTCGGCGGCTGGATTACTGAAAATTGGTCATGGCCTTATATTTATTATATAAATATCCCAATCGGATTTTTAGTTCTGGCGGCTGCAAAAGAGCTTTTGGAAGACCCGCCATACGCTAAAAAGCAAACAGGTATTAAATTTGACTCAATCGGGTTTGCGTTTATGGCGGTTTGGCTTGTGCTTTTGCAAATTGTTCTTGATAAAGGTAATGACGCTGACTGGTTCGGGTCAACATGGATTTGCTGGATGACTGCAATCTCCTGCATTTCCGGCATAATATTCCTGATAACCCAAATTAAAGGCAAAAATACACTTGTAGACTTGTCCATTATGAAGGATAAAAACTTCTTCTTTGGTACGGTTATTCAAATAGTGTTGATGGGTGTTATGATGGCGTCCAGTGCGATTTTGCCGTCAATGCTGCAAAGTATGATGGGATATACTTCATTTTTAAGCGGTTTATCAATGGTGCCAAGAGGTGCAGGTTGTCTTGTTGCAACTATTATGAGCGCGTTGTTTATTACAAAAATCGGCGAACGCAAAATGGTATTTTTAGGGCTTATAACCCTTGGTATCGGTGGATTGGCGTTTGGTGAAATTAATTTACAAATTTCGTTGATGAATATAGGGTTCCCTAACTTCCTGTTTGGTTTAGGTATGGTAATGGCAATGGTGCCTTTGGTTGAGCTTTCTTGCAGAACCCTGAGAAACGACCAGATGACAAATGCCAGTGCTGTCCAAAACCTGTTGAAAAACGTTGGGGCAGCTGTTGGTACATCGTTGGTTACCACATGTATTTCAAGGTTTGGGCAAATGCACCAGTATATGATGGTTGGCAAGTTATCAGAATTAAATCCGAATTATATCGAAAGATTACAGTCTTATATTGGTACGTTTATTTCAAATACAGATTTGGCTTCGGCAACGTATTCAGCAAAAGGTCTTTTATATAACTCTCTTGTCCAGCAAGCAACACTTTGGGCATATATTGATACGTTCAGATTGTTTGCAATTGCGTGTTTCTTCATCACGCCGCTGTTAATCTTCATCAAAAACAAAAAATATTCTTAACACTTTTCATGTATACAAATTCCCAATTTATGTTACTCCGGAGGACGTGCAACTTCTCCGGTTTTCTTTTTGTTATTTGTATTTTTATGTTAAAATTTGTACAATGGTAAGAAAAATCATAGGAGATATAAGTTTNTATTTGTATTTTTATGTTAAAATTTGTACAATGGTAAGAAAAATCATAGGAGATATAAGTTTTGCCAATATTGGAGTGGTTGGGTAAGGATGAAGCAGTAAGAACAGCAGATAAAATTCCTTATAGGTCTTTAAAAGTTAATACAAATTTATCTTACGGTGAAAAAACAGAAAATATGATTATCAAAGGTGATAATCTTGAAGCCTTACAATCACTTTTACCGTACTATAAAGGTCAAGTTAAATGTATTTACATAGATCCGCCGTACAATACAGGCAATGCTTTTGAACACTATGACGATAACTTGGAACATTCGACCTGGTTGTCTTTAATCTATCCTCGTCTTTGTCTTTTAAATGAATTGTTAGCTGAAGATGGGTTTATTTGTTGTCAAATTGATGATGCGGAGGGGCATTATTTAAAAGTTATTATGGATGAAATATTTAGCCGTCAGAATTATATGACGACTTTTTATATTCAGGTAAGATATCCTGATAAAACATTAAAGTCAGATATGAAATTTCATAAAGAAATTGAACAGGTTCATATATATCGTAAAAGTAGAAGTGCTATTCCAAATTTACCAACTGTCGATACTGCATATGATAAATATATTTATGGGATTGAAGAAATAAGTCAAGGTAAGAAAATAGAACTTGGGGGAAAGACTGTAGAGATTTTTAATAAAAATCAATATAAAGTAAAAAAGCATTTACAAGGTCATAAAAGTTTATTTAAAGAAATATGGGCTTCTGGTACTATTTTAGATGGGAATTCATCAGGTAGATTTTTTAGAGATTATTTAACTGGTAGATACATCGAAGATGGATTAGGCGTTTTATATAAAGTATATGGAATAGGCGATGACCAATATGGTTATAGATATTTTACAGGACCACAAAAAGATGGAGCAACAAAAGGTAAATATTATCAAGGCGTTCCAAAAGACAAATTAAATGGTAATACCTCAAGAGAATTACCAATAGAAAATCATTATGATTATTCTGGAAGTTTTGGGAATTGTCGTTTAGAAGGTAATGCCGATTTTAGAGGTGGTAAGAAGCCTGAAGTTTTGATAAAAATGATATTAGAATATTTTAGCAATGAGAACAATATAGTCTTGGATAGTTTTTTAGGTTCCGGTACAACTTGTGCTGTTGCACAGAAAATGGGAAGAAAATACATCGGTATTGAAATGGGCGAACATGCGATTACCCATTGCGTGCCAAGAATGAAAGCTGTTATTGACGGCGAACAGGGCGGGATTTCAAAAAGTGTTAATTGGAATGGCGGCGGGGGCTATACGTTCTATGATTTAGGCGAGACTGTATTTGATGAAAACGGTAATATCAATAAGCAGGTCGATTTCAAAACACTGGCAAGCCATGTTTGGTTCTCTGAAACTAAAACCGCATATATTAATCCTGAAAATTCACCTTTGTTAGGAATTCACAATGATACCGCATACTACCTGTTATACAACGGAATTTTAGGTGATAAGAAACCAAATGGCGGCAATGTTTTAACTCAAAAAGTCTTTGACACATTACAAAAATATGAAGGTAAAAAAGTAATTTACGGTGAAGCTACAAGGATGAATGCTGAAAAACTCAGACACTACAACATCGTATTCAAGCAAACACCATATGAGATAAAGGCAAGGTAAAATGTTTCAATTAAAAGATTATCAAAAAACAACATTAGATGTACTTCAAACATATTTAGAACAAGTTAGGTTCAAAGGTGCAGAAGTTGCATATCATGAATTAAAAGAATGTTGTGCATACAACAAAATCAAGAATTTAGAAGATGTTCCTTATGTTTGTTTAAGACTTCCAACCGGCGGCGGTAAAACATATTTAGCTTCAAATACTATTCCTTTAGTTGCACATACTTACCTTGAAACAGAAAGTCCTATTGTGTTGTGGTTTTGCCCTACAACGACAATTAAAACTCAAACGCTTGAGACATTACAAAATCCACGACATCCAAACAGAGAAGTTTTAGAAAATGCTTTTGGCGGTAATGTTTTGGTGTTTGATATAGAAGATTATACGAATTTGAGACCGCAAGATATTGAAGGTAAATGCTGCATATTTGTTTCGACGTTTCAAACTTTTAAAATTACTGATACAAACGCAAGAAGGATTTATGCACATAATGAAAATTTAGAACCGCATTTTAGAAAGATTTCAAACCTGCAAAATCGTGAAAATCTTGAAAGAATTGAAGAGGGCTCAGATAAAGGAAAAGTTAAATATTCATTTGCAAACCTGTTGAATATTTACAGACCTCTTATTATTGCGGATGAAGCACATAATAATTCTACTAAATTGGCATATGAAACATTGCAAAGGGTAAATCCTTCTTGTATCGTTGAATATACTGCTACACCGGCAACAAATTCAAATGTACTACATAGTGTTTGCGCAATGGAACTTAAAGTAGAAGAAATGATTAAGTTACCGATTATTCTTACTGTTCATCAAACTTGGGAACAGTCTTTGAGTTCTGCTATAATTGCAAGGAAAGGTCTAACAGAACTTGCTGTAAAGGATAAAGACTACATTAGACCAATAATGCTTATTCAAGCTGAAAGTAAGGATAAAGAAGTTACTGTTGATGTAATTAAGAAATACCTTATCGACCAGGAAAATATTGAAGAAAGCAAGATTGCCATTGCAACAGGTGACCAAAGAGAGTTAGACGGAATAAATTTATTTGATCCTAAGTGTCCTGTAGAATATGTAATAACAGTTGAAGCGTTAAAAGAAGGTTGGGATTGTTCTTTTGCTTATGTATTTTGTTCTGTTGCACAAAGACATTCGGCAAAAGATATTGAACAACTGTTAGGAAGAGTTCTTAGAATGCCTTATGCTAAATCAAGACAGCAAGAGGATTTAAACAAAGCTTATGCTTTTGTTTCAAATGTTTCCTGGCAAGAGGGTGTTAGTCAATTAAAAGACAGATTGGTTGAAATGGGTTTTGAAGAAAATGAAATACCGGATTCTGTTCAAACAAAGTTACCAATAACATTAGGCGGAAATGAAGAAGTTAAACCAATTAAAATTAATGTTTCAAAATTTGACCTGGATATTTTTACCCCGGAAGAAAAAAAGCATATTGAAGTCATTGAAACACCTATAGGACAAGAAATCTTTATCAATCCTGAAACAGAAATTACACCTGAAATTGAAGAAAAAATTATAGAAGCCGCACCGGCTNTCAATCCTGAAACAGAAATTACACCTGAAATTGAAGAAAAAATTATAGAAGCCGCACCGGCTGCTGAAAGGAAAGCAGTTGCGACGGCAATAAAAATAGAATTGAGAAACAGGGTTGTTTATGAAAGAAAAACACCTTCGCAAAAAGGTGAACCTTTCTCAATTCCGCAATTATCTTTGTTTGTAGATGATGATTGGGTTAATGACTATGACGAATATTTTTTAGACCCAAGCGGGAGATGGTTGCTTGAACACCCTGCAACACTTACTGAATGGGAATTTAGAATACAAAAAACAGGCACATCAATAGAAATAGACCTAAATGGAAATCACATAGAAGATAGGTATATTCAAAAAACTTTTGAATATGAATATATGAATGTTCCAACAGACTGGACTGTTTCCAATCTTGCAATATGGATTACAAGACAAATTCCGGATCAAACTATTCCACAGCAAGTTCAAGTTACATTTATCCGGCAGTTGCTGGAAAACCTTTGTGTAAATAGGGAAATGTCATTAAATGACTTAGTTAAAACAAAATTTATTCTTAAAGATGCAATTAAAGCAAAGATTGCTGAATGTAAGAAACAATCCGAACAAAAAGGAATGCAAAAACTCCTTTTCTCACCGACAGCAAAAATTAAAACAGATTTCACTTACAGTATAGATTTTACAGGTAAGAAATATGAACCTTCAACGCCATATAGAGGTACTGCATTTAATAAGCATTACTACTCTTTAATTAGCGATATGAACAGGGAAGAAGTTGAATGTGCCAGAGCATTAGATACAAATAAAGAAGTAGAATTTTGGGTTAGGAATATAGAAAAACATGCCTATTCATTCTATTTACCACTGGCAAACGGAAGATTTTATCCGGATTTTGTTGCAAAACTCAAAGACGGTAAAATTTTGGTTGTTGAATACAAAGGTGAACACCTTGCAACGAACATTGATACCGAAAATAAACGCCTGATTGGTGAACTTTGGGAAAAATCAAGCAATGGCAAATGTTTGTTCTTAATGGGAGTTAAGAACAATGAGTTTGGTTCAATTTATGAACAAATCGAACAAAAAATAATAAATAAGTGATAATTACAGATTTATTTGTTGAATTCGATAAAAAGCGCTTCAAGAAGTTTTTGACCTTTTAGCATTGTTTTATAGTCAACATATTCACTTGCTGAGTGCATGTTGCAAACTGTTGCCAGTCCAACAAGATAAGGTACAAAAAGTTCTCCGTTTGCGTTTTTCTCATTTGCGTAAATGTGAGTTTCGGCACCGGCATGGAAACATGAAATTTCAGGTTCAATTCCGGCTTCTTGTGCAACTTTCGTAAATAGTTGCGGCAGAAGTTTGTCACCACTTTCTTCAAACATTGGCATTTTTTCAACAAATTCCAAGGTTGCTTGTGCGATGTCTTTGTAGTCTTCGTTAAACGCGTCTACTACGTCTTGCATTAGTTCCATTAATTCATTTTCTTTGTCTTTTCTGGAACTTCTGATAGAATAAGTTGCCTCAGCATCTGTGTTAATGATGTTTGTTACATTAACATCACCTGCTGCAATCCCGCCAATGTTGCAAGATGTGATAACTTTGCCGTCTTCTGAATAAAATACACCTTGCGGCATGTCTGCAATCAAGTCCGCAATAAGTTTTGCCGCGTTTTCTCTCTGCGGATCAGCAATGTCAACCCCTGAATGCCCGCCTTTAAATGTTTTTACCTTTAGATAAGCAGTCACGTAACTTGCGCCTGAGGTCATAAATTGCCCTAAAATGTCGCTGTCTAATACCAGAACGTATTTTGATTTAATACGTTTGAAATCAGTGTTTTTGATACCAGTCATTCCGGATTCTTCGTCTCTTGTGAAATGAACTTCCAAACCGCCGTGTTTGATTTTAGGTTTTTTGTTAAGTTTTGTTGCAAAATATAAGGCATTTGCGACACCAGCCTTGTCATCAGCACCCAAAGTTCGATTGTTTGCTTTGATTAAACTGCCTTCTAGTCTTACAGTGATTGGTGAATTATCACCTATTACATCAAGGTGAGAAGACAGCAATATCGGGCTTTTTGATGGGTCTGTCGCCTTTACTGTTATGTAGATGTTGTTGTAGTCATCTTTTTCACATTTGAGGTCATTATCATGACAATAGTTGCAAATCCAGTCAATGACCTTTCCTTCATCAAGCGATGGTGACGGTATTTCTGCCAATTTGCAGAACAGGTCTACCAATTCTTTTTTACTTCTTAATTCTTCAATATTCATAGTGAACTCCCTTTTATTTATATATAATAGCATAAATTTTTATCAAAGCTAATCTTATGGCTAGTGCTTTACAAGTTTAATAAAAAGTGCTAAACTTGTCTTGTACAAATAAAAAGGAGAGCATGACATGCTAGAATTCAATTATATCAAGGAAAACGGGGGGGGGGCAACCGTTAAAGCTCTCCACTAAAGGCTTTTGCGCATTTACACTAACCGAAGTATTGGTTGCAGTAGTAATCGTTGGTGTAATCTCCGCCTTGGTCTTACCAGCCGTAGTAAGTCATTATCAGGAAAAGTCATTTGACCAAGCATTTCAACGAGAGACCCAAGCAATCCAGAGTGCAGTAGAGGGCTTGGCGGTCAATGAGAATAAAGCATCATTTTTTGAGACAATGATGTATACACCGGAGGAACCAACATCCTACACAGATAGCGCGGAAAAATTTATCAAAACATACCTACGTCCCTCAAAACTATGCGGCGATAATAACGGAGATTGTTTTGCAACTAGATATTATGAATACAAAGACAACGACAAAAAAGTGTATACCCCAACATACAAAGGCTCATGTGCCAAACTTAAAAACGGCGCTTCAATATGCCTAACAACACAAACCGGAGCTCAAACAATTGAAGGACTAATAGATATAAACGGCGAAAAAGCTCCCAATGTATTAGGTAAAGATTTACGAGCATTTACCTTGGATATACAAACTCAAGCCGGACGCAACACCTCAGTTGCAACGGTTTTAGATACTCCATTTACTCCAATCCAAGATGACCCATGTGCAGGAGAGACCTGTGGTTGTGGAGATTTACCTGATTGTCCTCCTGTTTGCTCTTCAAATTCAGATGAATGGGATTTAACCTGCTGTGAAGCAAATTCGTCCAGCATAACTTCAAGTACACATCATTGCTGTACTTATACCTCGATTTATAATAATATCGAGGCGTGTAGTACTTCTTGTGGTTCTTGTCCTGGTAAGGTAGTAACATTATCAAGTGGTACAAAAATGTGTGTTATTGATAAAGGAAATGATTTTTTACCGCTTGATTGTACAGAAAGTGAAAATGCAAACTACTGTCGAGGGCAAAAATACGGTGAAACTGATTGTAACAGTGACGATTATGATGTAGAAAATTGTTCAGCGTTTACCAATACAGAAAGTTACTGGTCAGGAGCAAAGAAAGCATGTATGGAAATAGGCTATGATCTACCAAATATCACTGAACTTAGAAATATATGCGCAGTAAATTCACAGATTGGTTTATCAGGTTTATATTGGTCACGAACACTATACTATCTAGATTACGATAGTGCCTCTCCTACCTGGGCGGAGCATGTACTCTTTGATGGCAGCAGCTGTAGTTATGGTGGCACTGCCACAAGTGATACAAGGGATCAAGCAATGTGTACTTATAAATGTAATTAAAAACTGAACAATCCCGCTTCATTTAATAAGCGGGATTGTTGTGTATTATTCGTTAGTATCATCGAGGAGACTTGTTTGTTGAATATCTTCTTCCGGTGGTGTTTCGGAGGATGTCATTTTAATTGTCACATCGTCTTCATCCGGGTTGATGATTTTATTTACAGAACAAACAGTGTCGTTATCGTTAAGGTTTTGGGCTCTGACACCTGTTGCCGGACGTCCCTGTTGCGAGATTGAACCGGCGTTAAGTCTTGTTACAACACCGTTTGCAGTAACAAGCATTATATCATCAGAGTCTCTTACAATTGTTAGTGCCACAAGTCTTGACGCTGATGATTTAAACTTGGTTGCGATAAGCCCTATTCCGCCGCGGTTTTGGGTTCTGAATTCAGATAATTTTGTACGTTTTCCAAAACCGTCAGATGTTACGACAAGCAAGTCCGCATCGTAATCCTGAGGAACAATGTCACAGCCAACAATCTCATCACCGGTTCTTAACTTCATTGAGATTACTCCTCTTGCGCTTCTGCCAAGTGGTCGTAAATCCTGAATTGGGAACCTGATTGCCATACCGCAAGATGTTCCGATGATAATCTCGTCTTTTGCAGTTGCAAGTTTTACCCAGCAAAGGCTGTCACCTTCATCAAGTCCGATTGCAATAATTCCGTTGCGGCGGATATTTGAGAAGTTATCAAGTTCAATTCGTTTGATATAGCCTTTTTTGGTTAGCATTATTAAGTTCAAGTCTTTTGAGAAGGTACTTACAGGAACGACTGCTGTAATTTTTTCGTCCTGGTCGATTGGAAGAACATTCACAATCGGCAAGCCTTTTGCTTGACGTCCGCCTTCAGGGAAGTCATAAACATTCAGGCTGTAAACAGTACCTTTTGATGAGAAGAACAAGACTTTGTCGTGCATCATTGCAGTAAAGAAATGTTGAATATCATCATCTTCTTTGGTTTTCATTCCTGACTTGCCGCGAGTTGCACGGTTTTGGCGTTCAAATGTGTCAAGCGAAATACGTTTCAAATATCCTTGATGTGTGATAAATACAGCCATTGGAGTGTTTGGTGTTAAGTCTTCAATTGTGACTTCACCTTGTTCCGGCAGAATTTGAGTTTTTCTGTCATCGCCGTATTTTTCTTTGTCTTCAAGAAGTTCCGCTTTAATGATATCAAGGATTTTCTGGCGGCTTGCAAGGATTGCTTCGTATTCTGAAATCTTTTTCAAAAGCTCATCGTATTCAGCTTTAACCTTGTCTTGTTCCAATCCTGTCAAACGTCTTAATTGCATTTCCAAAATCGCGTTTGACTGGTCAACATCAAGCCCGAAACGGCTCATCAAGCCTTCTCTTGCCTCGTCTGTTGTTTTGGATTTTTTGATTAATTCAATAACTTCATCAATTGAACCAAGCGCAATAATTAAGCCGGCTAAGATATGAGCTCTGATTTTAGCTTTTTTGAGGAAGAAAATTGTACGTCTTGTAACGATTTCAATCCTGTGTTCCACAAATTCGTTTAATACTTCATACAAATTCAATAAACGAGGCTGTTTGCCACATAGTGCAACCATATTAACCCCAAATGTTGTTGCAAGTTGGGTGTATTTGTACAGGTTGTTTCTTACAACATCAGGTTTTGCGTCACGTTTTAACTCAATGACAATTCTCATACCTTCGCGGTCAGATTCGTCGCGGATATCAGAAATACCGTTAATTCTTTGTTCTTTAACAAGGTCAGCGATTTTTTCAATAAGCATTGCCTTGTTTACCTGATAAGGAATTTCAGTGATAACGATTGCAGTTCTTGATTGGCGTCCGCCGCCGCCTGCGATTTCTTCAAAACCTGAAACAGCAGACATTTTAATTGAACCTCTGCCGGTTTCGTAAGCTTGTTTAATATCGTTCAAACCGATAATTGTTGCAGCAGTAGGAAAATCAGGACCTTTTATGTATTCCATAAGCTCCGGAACTGTGATTTTTGGGTTATCAATCAAAGCGATTGTGCCGTCAACGACTTCGCAAAGGTTGTGTGGCGGAATATTTGTTGCCATACCAACTGCAATCCCGGAAACTCCGTTTAATAATAACATCGGAAGTCTTACAGGAAGAACTGAAGGTTCTTGCAGTGAACCGTCGAAGTTTGGTTCAAATTCAACTGTTTCGCAATCAATATCAGCAAGCATTGATTGAGTAATTTTGTGCATGCGGGCTTCTGTATAACGCATTGCAGCAGCGCCATCACCGTCAACAGAGCCGAAGTTTCCGTGTCCGTCGACCATTAAGTATCTTGTTGAGAAGTCTTGTGCCATACGAACCAGTGCTTCATAAACAGAACTGTCGCCGTGCGGGTGGTATTTACCAAGAACTTCACCAACAATACGTGCACATTTTCTGAACGGTTTATCCGGATACATTCCAAGTTCGTTCATTGCGTATAGAATACGTCTGTGAACAGGTTTCAGCCCGTCACGTACATCCGGCAGCGCACGACCAACGATTACACTCATCGCATAGTCAATATATGAACGTTTCATTTCTTCTCTTATATTTACGGAAACAATTTTTCCGTCATCAAAAATATTTTGCTGAGTCAATACTCTTCCCTCCAGTCTGTACTCCTTACCAATAGTATACCACAAACATATTGCCGTTGGCGAATATCTTTACAAAACTTGCAAAAAATGCTATACTTTCTATGTGACGTAAAAAGGAGAGTTAAGTATGCTGAAATTTAATCATAGTAAGAAAAACGGGGGGGGGGGCGCCGTTAAAGCTCTCCAGTAGCGGGTTTACGCTAGCTGAGGTATTGATAACCCTTGGTATTATTGGCGTTGTAGCTGCAATAACCATTCCCGGCTTAATAACAGAACACCGGAAAAGAGAGACTGTAACAAAATTACAGCGTGCAATATCTGTATTGAACCAGGCATACCGCCTAGCATATGATGACGTAGGCGAAGCAACAGCACAAGAAGCCATGGATATGGGTTCAGAAGAATATTTCAACACTTATTGGGCACCGTATTTGAAAACTGTGCATATATGTAAAACTTATTCTGATTGCGGATACACGTCAAATACCCCTTTTACATTTCTAAATGGTAGCAATGATACATCAGGTATAATATCTGCTAATACGCGAGTTGCTTTTTATACTATGGATGGTTTTATGTATATTATTTTTGTTTATGGCGGAGGTTCTAATCCTGGTAAAAGAGATATTGTTTGGGTAGATATAAACGGAGGCAGAAAACCTAACAAGTGGGGGAAGGATGTTTTTAGTTTAGTTCGTGTAGTAGAAGAAAATGCCGAAAAGAGCGGTGTAGTTTTGCCTAGCGGATATAATCAGTCAGATAGTACCGTAAATGAAAATTGTAAGAAAAATGGGGGAGGCTCTTACTGTGCAGAAAAAATAAAACGTGCAGGCTGGCGAATAGATAAAAGTTACCCGTGGTAGAAATTAAATTTATGGCTTGATTTTATGAATAGTTTGTTATAAAATTAATAAGTAAATAGTAGTTGGGGTTAGAAAATGCTGGTTTCCTCTATCGGATATTTTGATACGAAGAAGAATGTCGTTCCGGCGGATAATACTATCAAAAAGCAGCCTGCTGTAAAAAACATGTCTGAGGGTTTTGGGCAGTATAATCAAAAAGATGCTGCTTTGCCGGCTCCAGGATTTATGAAAACTATTATTACCAGCATAAAATCACTTTTGTCTAAAAACAAAGCTCCTGACAGTTCAAAGATTAATTCTTTGATTGCTTAATTTATTTCTCGTCAATGAATAAGTATTTTACAAGAACAGAACAAATTGCAGGGATTGCAGAAATTACAACCAATACCGGCACAATGCTTGTTGCCTGTGCTATATAGCCAATAATTGACATCACGATTGCAACAATTCCCCACGAAAATCCATTGATAAATCCGCCGATAATGCTTTTATATTGCGGTAAAACTCTTTGTGCCATGCTCATTGTTACAGGAGTTGCAAACATTGTGACAAAACCCATCAGGGCGTATATTGCAAACGAAACCGCAGGCATTGATTTATACGAGAGCATAAAAAGTATCATCATCGGGAAAGTTGTTATCATTGAGATATAGAAAATTTTTGCGGTACCGTATTTTTTTTCAAATTTCGGGCTTATCAGTGACGCAATTCCCCCAAAAAACAGGAAGAAAAACAGAGCAAGTCCGATTTGAAATTTTGAATATCCTTGAGTTTTCCACAAAAATGGCAAAAGTATTGAACAAGAGGTTGTCACGAGGGACTTTAACATTGCAATGAGGTTTAAAATATTTAGTTTGTGGTTTGTGAGTATGTCAACAAAGGCTTGTTTAAGGTTTATTGTTAATTTTGGTGTGTTATCGTTTGAGAATTTTGGTACGAATTTAAACATCAACAATGCCCAAACAACTCCAAGTGAAGCTAGTACCGGCATTTTATCAAGTCCAAAATACTGTGCAATAGTTGATGACAGCAGGGGTCCCATAGAAAATCCAAGTGTGCCTGCTGCAATAAATATTCCCATGTTTTTTGCTGTGTCAGAGGTAGTGAATTTTGAAATTAATCCAAGCGATTGCGGGTGAAACAAGCTTGAACCAAGGCTTCCAAGGATTATGAATAAAATCATCAGCGGAATGTTTTTAGCAGCCGGCGCCAGAGAAATAAAAGTTGCGGTAAAAATTAATCCCCAAAAAATCAACATACGTTTTTTGATTTTGTCAGCAAAAAATCCAAAATACGGTTGAAGAAGTGATGAAAATATATGCGAACAACTTAAAATTATCGTCGCAACCGGCATTGAAATTTTAACCTGTTCAGCGATAAACGGCATAATCGGGTTTAAAAATCCTGTGTAAATATCGTTTATAAAATGCGCAGTACAAAACCAAATTTGGGGTTTGCGCTCCTTATCATCGTAAATCATATTACAATTTTTGCATTAACCAAAACAAAAATCAATAAGGCGGATTAGATTGATGTTATTGCTTTTACAATTTTGTAGATTTCTTCTATTTTATCTCTGTCGTCTTTATTCTCGTTAATAATGCCATGTAATTCTTCTATTAATTGTGCGGTTGGCTTTAAATGTTCGGCGTTAAATAAATCATTAAGACTAATATCAAGACATTCAATTATTTTTTCCATTGTCTGTGCGGTCATGAAATTCTCGCCAATTTCAATTCCTCCAAGAGTTCTTGTTGATATATTTGCCATTTCAGCAAGTTGTTCCTGTGTAATTCCTTTTTGCTGTCTTATTCGTTTAATCTTGTTTCCTAATTCTTTTTTTATGTCCATATTAACATAGTACATATATTTTGATAAAATAAAATGAGAGTAAGTTGTTATTTTTGTGCATAATATGAAGTTTTATTTCATTAAGTATTAAGAAATGTAAATCTATAATGCGTTGTAATTACAGGATTGTAGGATTTTATGAAATTAAATATCCTATTTATGCGCAATTTTCTTTCCGAAAAAAACTTTATGAAAGAGTAGACAGGTTAAAAATTTTCATAAAGAAAGGTAGGTAGTCATTATGACAGCATTTATTACTCAAGCAACATTTGGTCCGGTTATTGGTTCTATGGTTAGTGGAGATAAAGGGAATTTTTCTAACAGAACAAAATGTGCCGGTTCGCAGTTAGTAAACAATTTATCAACAACAGCACAAGGTGCAGCAGTTTTTGGTGGTGGTTATCTTGCAACAAAAGCAATTGCTAAGTCTCCAAAAGCAATGAGTACAGTTGTAAAAGTTTTTGATAAAGTTGTTTCAAAGCTTCCTCAATCTAAAGTCGCAAAATTATTAAATCTTCCGGGGCGTACAAAATTGCTTGCATTTGCAGCTTTACCGGCAATCTTGCTATTAAATTATATTGCAGGAAAACATATTTATAAAATGGGTCAAATTGACCAAAAATATACTGACAAAGCAAAACTTGAACAAAATGTAAATAAAAATATTTTAGCTTAAAATTTTAACTTTGATCCTACTCCGACTTACAAAAGCACTATACCAAAAGGTATGGTGCTTTATATTTTTTTAGTTATCCTCTGTTGCTGATAATTCTTGCAACGTGGACGCCTGATGCTGAAGCTTGCAATAGTCCTCTTGTTACGCCGGCACCGTCGCCGATTGTGAAGAGGTTTTTAACACCTTCTGTTTCAAGTTCGTTTGTGAGTTTAACTCTTGCTGAGTAGAATTTAACCTCAATTCCGTATAAAAGCGTGTAACGTGACGCGGTTCCAGGGGCTATTTTATCAAGTGCCTGGAGCATTTCTATTATACTTGTCATTTGTCTGTATGGGATAACAAGGCTTAAATCTCCCGGGGTTGCGCATGTTAGTGTAGGTGTAATCACGCTTGATTTAATTCTTTCAGGTGTTGAGCGTCTGCCGTCCAACAAGTCGCCAAACCTTTGTACAAGAATTCCGCCGCCAAGCATATTGGCAAGTCTTGCAATATGTTGACCATACTGGATTGGCTCTTTGAACGGTTCTGTGAACTTTTCGCTTACAAGCAGTGCAAAGTTGGTGTTCGGGGTTTTATAGTTAGCGTAGCTGTGACCGTTGACAGTTGCAATTCCGTTGTAATTTTCCTGAACGACTTCGCCGTTTGGGTTCATACAGAATGTTCGGACTTCATCCCCAAATGTTGGTGAGTGATAAATCAATTTTGATTCATAAAGTTTTGATGTAAGCGGTTCAAATACAGGTGCCGGAAGTTCAACTCTTACCCCAACATCGACGGCGTTATTTACCATACCGATTTTATGTTGTGCAAATTCGTTTGTAAGCCAGTCAGCACCTTCTCTTCCCGGCGCGATGATTGTGTATTGTGCAGAAATGATTTCACCGTTATCAAGTTTTATCCCTTTAACCTGTTCGCATTCAACAATCAGAGATTGCGCTGAAACGTTATTCAGGATTGTAATTCTTTCATCAAGATAGTCCTGCATATTTTTCAGTACATCAAGACTTCTTTCTGTGCCTAAATGTCTTACCGGTGAATGAACAAGTTTGAGTTCTGCAAGAACTGCCTGATGTTCTATTTCTTCAAAAACTTTCATATCAGTGCCGAAAACTTCGTCTGTTGCCCCGTAATCAAGGTACAATTTATCAGCATAATCAATTAAGTCTTCTGCTTGTTTTCTTGTCATATAATCAACAAGATGTCCGCCAACATCAGGAGTAAGTGTTAATTTCCCGTCCGAAAAAGCACCTGCTCCGCCCCAACCGCATAGCAATCCACAGCGGCGGCAATTTACACATTTTGGAGAACCTTCGCGAATAGGGCATTTACGCTTTTCAATCCGTTGTCCTTTTTCGATTAGTACAACTTTCCAATCAGGTTTTAGTTTTGTTATTTCTAAAGCGGCGAATATTCCTGCCGGTCCTGCTCCTATTATTGCGACATTATACATTTTTTAATCTTCTCCATTTTTGTCAACCGTTTAAGTATATAATGAACAAATTTTAAATTAAAGGTTTTGTAAAGATATTTGTAATAATGCTATCTTACGCTTTCAGGAATTGCCATTGGGATAGGCGCAACTTTAGCTGTTGGCTTTGGAACCGGCGCGTTTGTTGTTTTTGGTTTTACAGGTTCTGAAGGTGTCTCAGGTGTTGTATTTTGGGTTGTTGGCTGCGGTGTTGAGCCTTCTGTTTGGGTTTCTGTGTCTGCTGGAGTTTCTTCGGTTGGTTTTACTACTTCGCCATCATTTGAAGGGTTTTCATCATCTCCGATTACTCTTGCATTTCCAAAGCCGCCGCTGTAGTTTTCGAGCTCAATTTCAGGGTAATCAAAATCTTTTGAACCTAAATCACGTGTAGCAACTGTCATGACGTCTTTCCAGATTTTAGCAGGAATTGTGCCGCCGTATAATCCGTTTATCTTTTTGTTATTATCATCGCCAACCCATACGCCTGTTACGATGTCAGGTGTATATCCAACAAAATATGCGTCTTTATTATCATCTGTTGTACCTGTTTTGCCGGCAGCAGGTTTGCCGATATTTGCAGCAGTTCCGGTACCTGAAATTATTACGGTTTTCATCATCGCTGTCATTTCAGCAGCGGTTTTTAAGCTCAATTGGTGAGATGATTTTGTTTTTCCTGCACGGTATAAAACTCTTCCTCTGGAATCCTCTATCCTTTCGATTGCATAAGGCTGTACAATGTATCCGCCGTTGGCAAATGCGCCGTAAGCCCTTACAAATTCAAACATTTTTACTCCGTTTGAACCCAAAGAGATTGTGTAATCGTATTCTATCGGGGTTGTTATACCAAGAACACGCGCAAGCTGGATAACTGAACGTATTCCAACTTCTTGGATAATTCTTGCTGCACAGGTGTTTGATGAAATCATAAGTGCTTTATAAACAGGAATTTTGCCTCTGTATTTGTGGCTTGAATTATGCGGCGACCAGTTGCCAATCGTGATTGGGCTGTCGTCTATCAAGTCATTTGGTGTAATTCCTTTTTCCATGGCTGCTGCGTAGACAATTGGTTTAAATGATGAGCCGGGCGGTCTGATTGATTGCGTCACACGGTCATATTGGCTTTCTCCGTAGTTTTTACCACCGGCATAGACTAAAATCCTGCCGTCTATCGGGCTAAATGAAAACACGGCAGCTTGTTGGGATTTATTTGTAAGTCCCCATGATTTCATATTTTTTAATATGGATTCGTTTGCGGCTTCTTGCGCTTTTGAATCAAGTGTTGTGATAACTTTATAGCCGCCGTGGATTATATCGGTTTCATCAAAACCAAGTTTTTGCATTTCTTTTACAACGTAATCACTGAAATAAGGTGCTTTGTTTGTTGTATAAATCTGTGGAACAGAGCTTAGTTTGACATCGGCTTGAATGGCTTTATCATACTCATCTTGTGTAATATATTTCATTGTGAGCATGCGTTTTAAAACCTGATTACGTCTTTGGATTGCTAAGTCTTTGTTATTGTATGGGTTATACACAGAAGGAGCCTGCGGAAGTCCGGCGATTAGTGCAAGTTCAGGGAGCGTCAACTGGTTTAATTTTTTGTTAAAATATATTTTTGCTGCGGCTGAAACTCCGTAAGCGCCGGCACCCAGATAAACATTGTTCAAATACATTTCTAAAATCTGGTCTTTGGAAATGGTTTTTTCAATCCTTGCCGCAACTTCGATTTCTTTGATTTTTCTTGTCAAAGTTCTTTCGTTTGACAGGAACAGAATTCTTGCAAGCTGTTGGGTTAGGGTACTTGCACCCTGGACAGCGTGGCGTGCAATTACGTTTTGGATTGAGGAACGGATTATACCAAATATATCATAGCCGCCGTGTTTGTAGAAATTCTTATCTTCTGTTGCAATAAGTGCTTTTTTTAGTTCATCAGGAACATTGCCAAGTTCGACTTTATCGTAGCTGTATGCGGTAAATGTTTTGATAACTTCACCGTCTTGGGAGTAAAATTTTGTTACGATATTAGGTTTAAAATCTTCAAGATTTTCAATTGGCGGAAGTGAAGACAGATACAGATTAAACGCCGTAAATCCCGCTAAAAAAAGTGCTGTTGTTGTCAGGACAAATAGTTTTAGGTTAGTAAAAAATTTGTTCCCTTTTTTGCGAGAAATATTTTCTCTTGCTATATCTTTTGCAGCCCTTTGCCTTTTATATCTTTCATAAGAACTTGACATTAGATTTCCTCTCCCTATATGAACCATTATATTATATCACTTTAAAATATATAGCAAGTTGTTAAGAGGAGTTTTATTTAAACACTTTTCTTGTCATAATAACTTTACCTTCGTTGTTATAACAATTCCCCGAAAGCCAGTGTGCTATAAGCTTTTTATCCGGGCTGTAAATAAAGGTTTCGTCTTCTGATACTCGCAGGCTCATATTTATTAATCTGTTATCTGTTGAATATTTATAACTTTTGTATGGATAAGCGGTTGAGGATTTAACTTCGCAATGGGTTAAAATCCCGTCACTGTTGTAATACCAGGCATGCAGCGGGTCGTTTTTATAAATTATCCCGTAACTTCCGTCTGAGAACCTTGCAAGTGTACGGTCTTTTAACTCAGACTGTCCATTCAAAAGCAGCATAGAGTTTTCAATATTATTTGTGTCAATGATATGTGATTTTAAAAGATTTGCGGGAATGGTTTGTCTTTGGGTATTAAAAAGCTCTTGTCGTGCTGTATCGGTATTGTATTCAACTCCGCCCTGTATAATCTGTCCGGCAGCAGTTGGATTTATTACTAAAATCATTATAAATATAATCAGGTATCTCATATAATTAATTATAATAATTCTTAATAATATATCAAATATTAACATGTTGAAATTAATGCGGGTAGGCGGTATTATATAATGTGTCTGGAATTCAAGAAAGGAAGTAAGATGAAAAAGTTTTTAATCACTCTGTTGGTCTTAGGAATAGCAGCTCCTGCATTTGCAATAAATGATACACAAAAATTGAGCAGAAAATGCCGGAAACATCCGGAAAAATGTCAAGTTTCTTTGACTACACCTGTTGAAGAGCAGCAAATGACGCTTGGTATTGTTCAGCGCGATATTAAAATCGGGACTTCTCAGGCTGATGTTGCAGGAGTTTTAGGGTCACCAAATATTGTTACACAAGACGCTGACGGGCGCGAAACATGGATTTATGACAAAGTTTCATCAATAACTTCTTACAACAGTTCTGGTTTTGGTGTTGGTCTTGGCGGCGGTGTTGGCGGTTACGGCTCACACGTTTTAGGCGGCGGACTTGCTAATGTCGGGTACAACAAACGCGGGGGAACAGTTCAATCTGTTCAAAAAACACTTACTGTTGTATTGAAATTCGATTCAAACCACAATGTCGCATCAATATCTTATCATATGAGTTCGTTCTAGAGGGATTGCGAGGAGAAAAATGATAAAAAAATTATTTGCTATATTATTTATTTTATGTCTGGCACTTCCGGTCAGCGCGCGTAAAAAACAAGATGAAGCTATCATCACGCCGATGACACAGCTTGAAAAACGACAGTTTCAAACCCGTACTTATGAAACAATTGACAAGCCGCTTGTTATGAAAGCTATGTTAAATGTTCTGCAGGATGAAGGGTTTATTGTTTATAATGCTAATCCGCTTTTGGGATTTATTTACGGCGTAAAGGATTTTGACACATCTGACCCGAATATTGATATCTCAAAAGAGTTTGGGCTTTCTAAATCCCGTCTTAATTGGAACGGGGTTAAGGTTGCAACAATTGAAACAACGGCAAATGTTACTGAATACGGAAAAAGCATGCGAGTTAGGGTCAATTTTAAACGTAAACTTTTAAATATCTACGGAAATGCACAGTTTATTGATGATGTGAATGACGAAAACTACTATCAGGACTTTTTCTCAAAAGTCGATAAGGCAATATTCTTACAGAAACAAAAAATATGATGAAAAAATTTGTAACTATATTTTTAACACTGATATTTTTTGCGTTTTCGACAAATTGTGTTTTTGCGAAAAGGGTTAAATCTTTGTCACAGTTGGAGCGCAGAGAAATTGAGACGCATTTTTTTGACACTTCTGACACGCCAAGAGTTATGAAGGCTGCAATAAATACCCTTCAGGACAGCGGTTTTGTAATTCAGGAAATTGAACCGGAACTTGGTTATATTCGTGCGCAAAAAACTTATAAAAAACGGTTTATCAATAAAGCAAGACTTGCCGGGCAGTCTTTTATGCTTGCACTATATACGACGATGACGGTTTTTTCTTATGGCTCGACAGCTTATTATATGACAGACCCTGCAAGGAAGATATCTAACGAAGTTCATGACAAAACGATTGTGGTTGATTCAAATGTCAATGTCGAACCTTTTGGGAAGAACAAAACAAAAGTTCGGCTGGTATTTGTTCAGAAAGTCTTGTTAAATGCTGATGGATATTCTTATGTAAAAGCTGCTCCAACGAGAGTTTTGAGGGTTTATCAGCCTCAAGTTTATCAAGAATTCTTTGCACAGCTTGATAAGAGTTTGTTTTATGAGGGGATTTAACTATGCAGTATGTTGCAATAAAATGTGAAGAAAAAAATGGCAAAACGCTTTATGCAGTTAGCGCAATTCCTTTAAAAAATAAGAGTAAAACTGTAGTGCAAAAAATTCCACACCCTTTGGGTTCGGATGTTTTGCTCTACGATAATCTTGATGACGCAAAAGATGCAATAACCCGTGCAGGGTTTTCGTATGTTTTGCCAAACGGCGAAAAAGGTCATGCAAAATTAAAACCTGTAAAACCTTCTTATGAAGGCGTTAATTACGATGTTGTGGTAATGAATTCTGTAATAGAGAAAATCAATTCTTCAAATTCAAACGTTGCGGCAGCTGCAATTCTTGCACTGTCAGAGTTTCCAACAGAAGAAACTTTTGATATTTTGTTTGATAAAATAGGCGAAGATAATGACGCAATTCGTAAAAACGCAATCTCAGGGATTTGCAGGTATGCAAATATTTTGCAGCCAAGGATTATTGAGGCTTTGAAGTCTTCTAATTGGGTTCAGCGAAATTCTGCACTTATTTGTATCCAAAATTTGACAGAGGATACGAGTGTTGATTTAGAAAAATTCATTATTCCGCTGACAGAAGCTTGTAATGATGATAATACGATTGTTCAGGCAAACGCACTTTCTACACTTGCTAATGTGTACAGAAACTTCAAGAAAAATAGAAAAGTTTAGTAGCTTCCGCGGCGCATTAAATCTGACAGTTTTAATTCTTTTGGTGCCGGGGCTTTTGATTGAGGTTTTTTCTCTACAGGAGTTGATGTCTGTTTAAAACCTGACAGACCTACTCTGGTGCTGTCGTTTTCCTTTAGCATAAAAATTTCTTGTAATACTGAAATAATGTTACCCATAGTGTTTCTCCTAACTACTATTATAGCTTAATTTTTACAGTGGATATCATACATTTAAACGATTTAGGGGTCAAAAATCATTGGACTTTGTGTTATATTTAGTATACAGACTTAACCGGGAGTAAAATTTGAATAATAGTTATTATAAAACTTTGGATGAAAATTTTATGCAAGCTTTGAAACTTTATGAGCAAAATTATTCACATGATGAGCTTATGGAGCTGCTTGGGGGCGGCAATATTGTTCAAAGACAAATTGCTGCACTTCGTCTTGACGGTGTTTATTCAAATTCTGATGCGGCGGTTTTACTTGACAACCTAACCGGACAGGACGGTAAAATCCGTGAAGCTGTAGCATTAAGGTTGAACGAGTTTATGGCAGATAAAGAAACTGTTAAGTTTTTTTGTCAAAAACAGTTTTATGATGTTTTTCTTGCCGCGGTGGTTGATATTAATGCAAATATTTGCCGCAATGTGATTAATGCTATTTCAAACCTTCGGGATGATGAGGAGTTTTGCGGGTATTTTTGTGCAAAACTTTCCGGATTAATTTTTGAACTTCTTGATAAGATTGAGAAATTTGATTTTCAGGAAGGAAAATACAAGGTAAATAAAGAAGTTTTTAAGCTGTATTGGTGTCTTGAAGCGGTTTATGTATTTTACGATAAGGTTGAATTTAGCGACTTAAAACAGATAATTTTGCGCTCAAAAGACATCCCGGAATATACAATCAGGGAAAAAGTTGCAAAAATTCTTACACGCGATTTTGAGGATACGGACTTGTTAAATGCGCGTGACTGCTTGAAAAACGACGAGAATTATTATGTTAGAATTTTAATTGATAGGTATTGATACACCAACGTTAATACTTGTTGTGTTGGCGTTTACTTTTGAAACATCGTATATTTGCCCTTCAACAAAGACGCTTGCTTTGCCGATTTTTTGACTTACACCGGCAAAACATCCAACATTTGTTGTTGTGTCACCTGTTTTGTAGTTGACTTTTGTTGCGGCATACGGTGTTGCGTATAAATTTGTATTTTGCCCTACCGGTACTGTAACTGTGCATGGCTGGAGCCTAAATTGTACTGTTTGAGAGTTTTCGTTTAAGTTATTCCTTACCCTGAAGCCGCCGGACATTATACTGTTACCGTATGGTACGGAGCCTTTTAAGTCAACAACTGCACTTGCGGGTTTGCCGTCAAAAGTTAATCCAACACCTGTGTAAACACCGATGTTTCCGGAGCCCGCGTTAAAATTGTTGTCAACCCCCGCGGTTGTAAAATTTGTTCCGTCGCACTGTTGAAAACTTGAAACTGAAACTTTTGTCGTTGGATTTACCGGCATTCTTATTTATCCCCTTGTTATTAATATAAAGTATTTTTTGAGGAAAAAATTGCCTTTATGTAAAGTTTTATTCAGAAAGAAGTTTGTCTGCAAGTTCTGTTTCAAGTGTTCCGTTCAGGGCTTTTGACACTTGTTGAAGTTTTTGTGCAATAAGTTCCATATTGTCTGTCCAGACAAAATTGTCTGTCACGTATTTTTCAGCCTTGTTAAAATCAGCGTCTATCTGAATTCTAATTATTTCAGCAAGCATTTCTTTTGCAATCGGCACGACTTTATCAATATTAACGTGGATTTTACCTTCCGGTGTAATATCATATGCGCCGCGTTGTGCAAAATAATTATTCTGCATAACTGTACGAACTCTGTGTGCCTGTGAGAGTGTTGGTTTTGATTTTAAGAAGTTGTCCGCAATTGTGGTTACAATAATTTGTAGTCTCTGTTCTTGTGTATACATGCCAAGTTCAGTTAGTAAATCAACAAACGCCAGAGCGCCCATATCAGCTTTGTTTTCTTCAATTATGTTGCGGTATTTGCCAAGCGCTTCACTGCTTTCTTTTGGTCCCAGAGAGTGAGCGTTTTCNATGTTGCGGTATTTGCCAAGCGCTTCACTGCTTTCTTTTGGTCCCAGAGAGTGAGCGTTTTCGTGCCCTATTGTAAACCAGTGGTCAGCTTCATCAAGATAATATTTATGTTGTTCAGTGTCCAAAATGGCGTCAAGTCGTTCTTGTAATTTTGCTTTGTCGCTGATAAAGCGTATTTGTCTGTGGTAAACATTACGTCTTCCGCCGCCTATGGTTAGGGAAAGTTTATCAGAGTTTGGCAGGTTTTCAGCCAGAGTTATGCCGCCGCGGTATTCTCCGACATCGCCTGAAGCCATAACCATATCAACATCAACCATTGTTTGTTTTGCGTCTGAATTAGTTGAAATTGTCTGTTCGTATTCATCACAGTATGGCATATTTTGCGCTAAGGTTGGTAAATACTGTTTTATCGCCATTAAAGCTTCTGTGCCTTTTTTGTTGATAATCCCCACTCTGCCGCCTAGAAAGTCTTTTGGAATAGGTGAAATTCCGTGTTCTTTTAACAGGTTTGAAAGTTCTTCATTTTCAACGATTGTGCCTGTCATTTCGTCTTCGTAATTTTCTCTTGTTATTGTGAATTCAAGTGGTGTGTCTTGCAGTGTTGCCCATTTTTTGTCCGCATAAGCATCAAGCATTGGGTCAGCGTGGCGAAGAGCGTTTGCCTGTAGTTTTAAAAACTCGTTAAAATCAGCGTTTGTGGAAACAAATGAAGCTTTATCAAGTTCATCAGCCATTTTTGAGAAATCTTCTTTAAAATAGTCAATATAATCAATTCCAACAAGTTCATCCCCGTCGCGTTCCACGATTGTTCGTTGGGTCAGGATGTTTCTTACTTTGTCAATTTTGCTTTCATTGAGCATTTTTAATAAGATAGAATGAAACTCCTCTTTTGAAAGGTCTTCCGGGTAAACTCCTTTGCCGGGTTTTTCTTCAATACCTTTGATAAGTCGAATTGGCTGAGACATTGTGTCAATCGCGTTTATGCCTTTTTGAGCATCAAACAGAATTTTTGTAAGTTCGGCTTGTCTGTTGCCTTTTTTGATTTCTTCTTCTAAGAATTCTTTAACTGCAAGGTTGTGTTTGTTATCAATTTGCATGTTAATTTTTTCTAATATTGCAGCGGCTTTAACAAGGTGTTTAAGCGCGGTTTTGTCGCCTTCATCCAGTGCAAGGTATTCCGGCGCGTCTGACTTTAAGAATTTTTTTGTTATTAAATAATCTTTATGAGTTCTTTTTTCCAGCTCTTCAATCGACAGATTAAATTCAAAAGTTTCCATTATAAAGCTCCTATTCCGTGTATCATACACAAGGATTATACCACTTTTGGGGTAAATATACAAGAAGAGAGTTTCAAAAAAGAAAGCCTCGTCTAATTAGTCGAGGCTCAAGAAAATAATATCTGATTGATTTTTTTGGAATTAAGAAAGTTTTCTGATATTATTTTACTTTAGAAGATTTTTTCATTATTAAAATAAAAGAGCCTCCGGTTGATGTCAAAGAGGCTCATAAAAAGTTTGCATTCAGTCTNATTAAAATAAAAGAGCCTCCGGTTGATGTCAAAGAGGCTCATAAAAAGTTTGCATTCAGTCTTTCATATGAGCACACTTGTTCCCATTAATTCTTACATTGTAAAATTTGCTTAGGATAAAGTTGTTCAAGCTGAAACATAATCATAGCAAGATTGATTCTCCTACGACTAGTAATATTGAAAGTTTTATACACCATAGTAAGATGTCTTTTAACAACACTGCTTGTGATACCTAATTTTTCAGCAATTTCTTTATTAGTCAACGCATGCCTGGCGAAAAAAATAATTTCCTTTTCTCTTTGAGAAAATTGTTCATATTTTTCTAACATTAATTTGTGGTCGACTTTTGTTACTTGTTGTAGCATTTTTTCTCCTTTATGATTTTGACATTTTATGTAATATAATTTCTTAATTTACATAATCTTTTTGATATTTATGCTATTTAATTGTTTATTTTGCCCTAGATAAAGCCAAATAAATAGCCTATTATATTTATATGAACGGCAATGATATAAAAAGCATGTTTGGAGCTAACGTTAAAGAATTGAGAATAGCTAAAGGGCTTACTCAAGAAAAGTTAGCTGAGCTTATTGGTAAAGATACCAGCACCATTAACCGTATAGAAACAGGCAAAAATTTTCCAAACGGTGAAACATATGCTAAATTGTGTAACGTATTTGAGGTTCCACCAACTGTTTTTCTTAATGCAAAACCTCAGATTACATTAAAAGAACACAACGATTATAAACACTCAATATTACAACTTTTACAAACTAGTTCACCTGAAAATTTAAAAGATATTTATAAGCTAATATTTTTATATAATAAGTATTTTACATAAGTTTCTCCTTTCAGTGTTTGTATACTTTGAACAACTATAGGATTTTTTATAAACTCTTTTAGATGTTTTTAACAACCTAAAAGATATTCTAAAACAGTAGATATGCTTTTGTCAATATGTAAATATAAATATTATGCTTAAAGACGATGTTCTAAAAAAAATTGGTAGAAATATTTGTGCAGAACGCAACCGTGCCGGTTTGTCACAGGAAGGTTTGGCAGAGATTTTGGGTATGAATGAAAAACATCTTGGCAAAATTGAACGCGGACAAGCTAACCCAAAAATAACAACTATTTTGGCTATAATGGATGCGCTACAAGTAGAGTTTGTTGATTTGTATAGAAAATCTTAATAAAGGTAAAGGTTGATATATGACAGTTGACAGAAAATTAATACGAAATGGCAATGGTTGGGCTTTGACAATAAATTCTACAATTTTGGGATTTCTTGATGTAAATCCTGAAACTGATATGGTCAGATATACTATGGAACATGATAAGCTTATTATAACGAAAAGCGATAAAAAAGTTGTAAAGAATGATAGAAAATAGATTTGCAAAATTATTAGGCGAGAAGAAATTAGATAGACGTGACATAGTAAAAATGACCGGTCTGGACAATCATATAGTTTTAAAGATTTATAAAGGCAATTATACACGTATAGACATAGATACACTTAATAAACTGTGTACAGCCTTAGAATGTGATACAAACGATATATTCAAATATATTCCAGGATAAAATATGGGTAAACGAGTATTCAAATACGACAAAGTATTAACACGAAAATTTGGACAAAAAATAGCTATGTTACGTAAAAATGCTAATTTTACCCAAGATGAGCTTGCCTTTAAAGTGAATATTTCGCCAAGTTATTTAAGCGCAATCGAACGCGGGATTACAGATACCACAATATCTACAGCTAAGCGTTTAGCAAAAGCTCTTAATATTACATTATCTGAGTTATTTTCACCCTAGTCCTTTATCCATTTGAAACTTTTTACGTAATTGCTGCCGTTGATGTCCCCGTAGATGTCTGCTTTGAATACGCGCAGGGTGTTTGATTTATTGAAGTTAGGGATTTTATTTATATTACTCGTGGATTTTGGGTTGATTTCATTAATATTAATCCCCGGGATTGTGTTAAATAGTGTGTTTAGGGAGGAATTCGCAATTCTGCCAAGCAGTGTTGAGAAATTCTTTGACAGGCTTCCGTAAACCTCCATATCAGCTACTAAGGTCGCAATGTTATAGCTGCCGGTCATATACATATTAAGGTCTTCGCCTGATGAGTAAACATTAATATCATCCGCAATCCCGTCTTTAACGTGCACCGTGCCTGATATACTCTTGAAGTTTCCGGTTTTAAGCGGTGTAATTAAATCAATTATTCCGTTAATTGATACTCCTGTAATCCCGCTTGTTATGAGGTTTCCGGCTTTTAGAAGGTATTCAAGAGAACCAAGTTTTGGCATTCTGCCGTCTGCTACTTTGAATTGCCCTTCGCCTGAAAGGGTTTTAACACAGTCTACACTTGAAATCCCTGTGCAGGCAACTTTCATATCGCCCGTTACGGTTCCGTACATTTGACCCGGCATATCAAAGAAGTTTTCTGAAATTATTGCGGCGTCCGCGTTATCAATTTTCATTGTACCCGAACTGTTGAAGTTATTCAAATTATAGCTAATCTCACCGTTGACTGTGCCGTTTGCTATATTGAAATTGTAATCATCAATTTTTAATATCTGGTCATTGCCAAGTGTGATGTGTGATTTAAAATTCTTTGCTGTTGCTTTTTTAATAATTACGTTATCAGCGTTAATTTGTGCATTTTTAATAATTAACATGTTAGGTTCCATAATCGGAACTTCTGTTTTAACATGTGACCTTGTGTTATCTGCATCAAAATCATTAAGAGCGTTTGTGATAACATTTAAGTCCAGAGCGTCCATTTGAACATTGATATCTTCCACTACAACCGGCGGCTGCGGGTTGTTGACGATTTTTGCTGTCATCAAGATGTCGTTTGTCAAAACATTCGCTTTTGAAGTTATATTGACAAAATCTGATTGAAAATCCGCGCTAATATCCCGCACAGTTGAATCAAGAAGCGGAATATCAATACTTTTGACATTAAGAAAACCTAAAATATATGGAGCTTTTGAGGTTCCGTTAATTGTCATGTCTGTTGTAAACACACCTTGTTTTATGGTTGGTTTTTTAAACAGGACATTAAAAATTCTTGCATTGACCGGTTGTTCGGTTTTTATTTTGAAATTTTTAAACCCTATCACATTGTCTTTTAAAAATGTGAGTTCACCTGAAGCGTTAAGCTGGTTTTGGACTGATTTTTTCTTATTTTGAGAGGTGATTGTCTGGTTATATCTCAAAGAATTTAGTTTAATTCTGTTTGGATAAAGTACAACATCAGACATGATTGAAACAGGGTTGGTTGTAATTGAGCCGTCTTCCGTGTTTACGGCACCTGTCGGGGCACCGGCAATTGTTGCTCCCATATAATAAATTGATGAGTTTTCATCAAGGTTAAGCATTGATTTTGCATGCAGTGCGTCAAATGTCCCTCTAACCTGTGTATAAAGATTTATATTTCCCTTTGTCTTTACAGGATAAACCGATTGGGTATTAAAAAACCGGTCGAAAAATTGTTGGGTAAGTTTTGAACTTATTGACAGGTTGAAATTAGGGTCTTTGTAAATGTTTGAGACTTTTCCGTCGACAAATACCGGCATGGAGCTTACTCGTGAATTTATCTTATCAAGGTATAAGACATCGCCACGTGCTTTTGCGTTTCCGTTTAGAATTCTGACGTTTGCACCAAATGGTTTATATACAAAGCTTGTGTCTTGAAGGTTTGTATCTGCTGTTATTTTGTTATTTTTAATTGTACCTGCAATGTCAATTCTTCCCTTGATATCAGTAATATTGTCAATTTGTGCTGCAATTTCTTTTGGTAATTTGACCTGATTTTTTATTGAATTGACTGCATTTAGGTCAAAGTTTTTGAAATTGAACACAGCGTCTGATATATTTAATTCTTCGTTATAAATATCTTTTGATGTGAAAGCTAGTGTGAACGGGTTGTTATTAAACAAGCCTTTGAGGTTTGATGTTTTTAAAATTCCGTTTTTGATTGTAAACGTGCCGCCATCAAGTTTTATCGGGTTGTGTGAAGACATGTTTGATAAGAATTTGCCGTCAACTTTAACTTTGTTGTAATCAAGATTATCCGCGTCTGCAATCCCTTTATAAGAACCAACAAAAGAAACATCAATTTTTCCGGTTTCTTTTTTATACGGTAAATCCATATCAGGATGTAGCATATCAAAAATGTCTTCAAGCGTGAATTTATCAGAATACGCTTTTAAGTCGATTTCTGCATCGCTTCCGGTTCCCTTAACGTGAACTTTAGAGTTTCTCACAAGTCCTGTCACATCATAATCAGAATTGTATTGGTCAAAATTAACCACCCCGTTTATGTTCGTAAACGGAAGAAATGTGTCTTGCATTGTGGTTTTTGCGTTGTGAAATGTGATTTTGCCTTTTGAGAATAAATCCTGGTTAAACACGACTTCTTCTGCATTTTTGGCGGTTCCGTAGATGTTTAAAAATACGTCTGCTATGCCTTGAGGGTTTTTAAACGGTTTTACGACTTTTTGCACATCAACTAAAATCGGTGAAGTGTTAATAACTTTCACAAGTTTTGCAACGTCTTGTCCCTTGGCGGTTACAAAAACATTTAGTTTGCCTAAAACAGAGCAATCGCCTTTAATTTCTATCGGAAGCCCGTTTATATAAGCTTGTTTTGTCTTGAAAGTTGTCTGGGTATCGTTAAACACGACTTCACCTGAACCGTTGGTTAAAACAAGGTTATGGATTTCGTTAAATGACGCGGTTGCGTTTTTGAAATTGATTGTTCCCCAAAGGTGCGGGTCAATTTTTTTGCCGGCAGAGCGCATATTTATGTTCCCAAGACCGGAAATTTTCATTATCGGAACCGGTCCCAGTTGAAATTTGAGGATTTCATGCAGCGGATTAAGAATTTCTTGCGCCGGAGCTAAGACAACCGCGTCTGTACTTTTGATATTGAGTTCTGAGTATTTTGAACCGTCAATTAAGACCATGCCGTTTACATTGACTTCCTGTCCCGGACTTGTTGGAACGTGAACATCTAATTGCATTTTTTTGCCCTGAAATTGCAAGTCAATATCCGCATTTGCCGGTGCGTTTTCTATCGGATGAATAAGATAAGCATTTCTGAGTTTGACCTGTCCTTTTACATTTGGACGCTTGCCTTGACCTTCAAAATTAACTTTTCCTTCCCCGTCGCCATAGAATACGTATTTTTTCAACTTGTAAAGGTTAAAATCAGGAAGCAAGGTTTCACTTCCCGGCAAAATCGCTACAACATCCTCCAGTCGTGTGTTTTTGACTTCGGCTGTAAGGTTGTATTTTGGAGATTTATTCCCAAGGTTAAAAATTTTTCCTTCGGCTTTTGCATGAATATTTTTAGCTTCAAGTGCCGCATTTTTAATATATATGCCGTTTTCGACAGTGCTGAAATTTATATCCACTTTAAGTTCATCATCAAAAATAATTGATGAAGCTTTATCTTTGCTAGCAATGATAAGATTGTTTGTTTTAACTTTTGCTGAAATGTTTTTGTGTCCGAAGTTGTCAGGTTCCGTTTGGGCGTTGATGTTTACAATTCCGGCAAGTGATTTTATCGTACCTTTTGTTAGAATTCCGGCATAATCAGAGATTGATGACAGGTCAAAATCCTTGATATCAGCGTTAATCCGTAGTTTGTCTTCTGAAAGTCTGTCTATCGGTAAGTTGATTTCAATATCTGCAAAAATATCCGTTGATTTATCTGCAACGGTTAATGTGCTTTCGGTTGCGAATTTTACGTGTTTATTTTGAATGTATTTTCCGTGGTCAAAATATTTGCCGCATAAACTAACCTTTTGGGTATTGAGTTCATCGTCCAGAAAAATATTGTATTCGCCAAGGTTTAAATCCATTTTAGACAGTGTAAAACCGCTTGTGTTTTTTTGTGTTTTTATTGGATACTGACCCAAGAGTAATTTTGAATCTTTTGTGAAGGTTAGATAGACATCTTCTTTTGAGGCTGACAGCTTTGTAATTTCGACTTTTTTCCATAAAAGCGGGAAAAGTTTTAGTTTTAATTTTGGGTTATCAATAGAAAGTGCTTTGGAATTATCCGGATTAATCACGGAAATATTGTCACTTTTAATCCACACAGACGGGAAAAAACCCATCGAAAGTTTAGGGTTTCCGATGTCAACTCTGTAGCCTGAGTTTTGCATTATAGTTTTTTCAATAAGACTTTTATGCGACTTGATATTTACAGCAGCCGGAATTCCCCACGTATAAATCCCGCAGGCAAGGGTTACAAGTCCCAAAGCTGTTATAAGTTTCCACTTTCTATTCATATCATAATTATTATATTATAATATGTCTGATAAGTACAATAAAAATAATCCTCCATATCTAGTATTTTTCGCATAGAATTTGAAAATATCCTTGCGGGTGGTAACAATTAGGACAATGGTCAGGGGCTGATTTACCATGGTGAATGTAGCCGCATTTTCTGCATATCCAGGTTTCTTCCGTGTCTTTATTGAATACGGTTCCTTCTTGGAGGACTTTTAGTAGTTCTTTGTATCTTTTTGCGTGGTGTTCTTCAACTGTTCTGACGTTGCGAAAAGTATTTGCTATTGCGTCAAACCCTTCTTCTTTGGCTGTAATCTCAGCATCGTAGTACAAAACTTCAAATTCTTCCAATTCTCCTGCTATTGCACTGTTTAGGTTGTCTTCTGTTGTGCCGATTTCAAACGGATAGAAGCTGTCTACGTGTCCAAGAGGGTTTTTGCCAATATGGGTGTAAAAAAGTTTTGCGTGTTCAAGTTCGTTTTCCGCGGTTTCTTTAAAAATTGCCGCAATCTGTTCATAACCTTCGTGTTCTGCAACTTTTGAGTAATATGTGTATCTGTTTCTGGCTTGTGATTCTCCGGCGAATGAGTTTATTAAATTTTGTTCTGTTTTTGACCCTTTGAATTTTTCAGTCATTGTAAATCCTCCTTAATACGTTTTAAACAATAATAATTTCCAATGTTAAAAACAATTACCTGCGGGATTACTCCCGTTAGACAATATAAAATAGTCTGCTATGGGACTTTATGGGGATTATTTAGTTTGAGAAATCCGCGAAAATGTATTTGTTATGATAGTTAGGAAATTTATGACAGATTTATTAAATTACACAAAAAAAATTGCAAAGCAGATTTCATATTACGATGCAATTATAGATTTTACCGAAGAAAGTCACTGGTTTAATCCGTTTTACAAGCAGCCACAGGTGACGGTAATTTGGGTTGATGAACCGGATAACAAGAGGTTCACAAGATAGAAAGCGGATTTTATCAAATTAGTGAAAAGATTAGTAAACCAAAAACAGTAGATTTTTAATAAAAATTTTCCAAAAACCATGTTAATGCTACAATTTTGTTATGGCTGGCACATGGGATGAATTAATACAGCAAATAAAAGAGAAGCTCGACATTGTTGACGTGGTGTCTGAACAAGTTGTTCTGAAAAAGCGCGGGAATACATATTGGGGACTTTGTCCGTTTCATAAAGACAAAAATCCTTCGTTTTGTGTTACACCGCATATGGGAATTTATAAGTGTTTTAGCTGTGGCGAAGCAGGCGATGCTTTAAAATTTATCATGAAAACCCGCAATATTGAGTTCAAAGATTTAATTGTTGAGCTTGCTGATAAGTTTGGACTTGAAGTTCCAAAATCTCACAATAAGGGCGGAACATCTTCAAAAGAAGAGCGCGAACAAATGCTTGCCGCAACTATGGTTGCTGCTGAGTTTTACCATGACTTACTTATAAGACAAAAAGCTCCGAATGCCGAAATCGCTTTGAATTATCTTACAAAACGCGGAATTGGTTCTGATATTATCAAAAAATTTCACCTTGGGATTGCGCCAAAAACTTATACAACGCTTTATGATGAGTTGAGAAAAGATTTTTCAAATGATATCCTTGAAAAAGCCGGACTGGTTTTAAAAAGCGAAAAAGGCGGCTATATTGACAGATTTAGAAACAGAGTAATTATTCCTATTCAGAATGAAAATGGCGACTATGTAGCTTTTGGGGCGCGTGCTCTGGAAAAAGACCAAAACCCGAAATACTTAAATTCTTCAGATTCCTTGATATACAATAAAAGCCGACTTTTGTACGGACTTTATACAGCAAAGGATTCAATCCGTGAAAATGACGCTGTTGTTTTAATGGAAGGTTATTTTGATGTAATTTCTTCTCAGGCGCACGGGATTGAAAACTGTGTTGCATCTTGCGGAACATCGCTTACCGCGGAGCATGTTAAACTCTTATCAAGGTACACAAAATCAAGAAGGATTTACCTGTCATTTGACACAGATGCAGCCGGACAAAAAGCCACTAACCGCGGGGCTGAAATTATCAAAGAAGTTTTTAAAGGTTTAGGTGATATTAAACAGTTTGATGAGAGTTATGTGTCGTCTGACAAAGACAAATACGCTTGTGAAATAAGGGTTATCGCACCGCCTGAGGGTAAAGACCCTGATGAATTTGTTCGTTCTGTCGGGGCTGATGCTTACAAAATGTATATGGAAAATGCGCCGCTGCTGATTGATTTTCAAATTCAAAGCATATTAAAAGACAAAGATAAATACGCGGCTCCGCAAGAAAAAGCGCAATTTATCAAACAAATTATACCAATACTTGCAGAAGTTGAAAATAAAATTATACGTTCCGGTTACATTGATATTGTTGCTCAAACTCTTGGTGTTGACAGCCGCGCAATCCAGTCTGAGATAAGGGTTTTTGAGCGAGCTAATCTTCCTCAAACCGAACGAATTGTTAAGAATGTAACAAAAAAATCATCAGTTTTACAAAAAGCGCAAAAAAATTTATTGAGCGTTTTTCTAGTACCCGACAGTCCTTTTACATTTACTCAAATAAATGAAATGATTGGCGATACCCAAATAGACGATGAAATATTAATAAATGTAAAATCTACAATTGACAAATTAATATATACCGTAAATAATGTGAAAGAATTAATCGAACATCTATATACCGAATATGTTGATAAGCCGGATATCCAGGCGATATTGCCGGAATTGATATCAATATCAGAGGTTTATAGAGGTCTCAGTGAGGAAGATTTTAAAAATGTAATCAGGGAAACTATTAATAAAATTAATCGCTGTAGACAGATTAAGGAAACAGAACACATTAAAAGTTTATATAAAGGGATTAGCGATGATGATCCCGAAGCCCTTAAAATTCAAATACAACTAAGAGATAAAATAAAGAAAAACAGACAAAAATCGGAGAAAATTTAGATGACAAAGAAAAGAAATGCAAGCTCCTCAGTAGTCAGTGTTATGGAAGATGAAACACTTGATTTGCAAGATATAAGCGAGGATTCAGTTTTAGGAACTGAACATGATGCGATTAATTACATGAATGTTGATATTTCAACAGATAATATTGAAGACATTGTTACCTCAAAAATGGGCGATAAAGTCAATGCAGACGACATTTTTATGATGAACAGCATGGATGAAGACGAAGTTGACCCTAACGATATGGAACTTCCAAAAAATGTTGCAATTGATGACCCTGTAAGATTATACTTGCGCGAAATCGGCAGAATTAAACTTTTATCTGCTAACGAAGAAATCGAATTGGCAAGAAAAATTTTAGAAGGCGGTACACCAGGTGCTATTGCAAAAAGAAAGTTAGTTCAAGCGAATTTGCGTTTGGTTGTAAGTATTGCTAAAAAGTATGTTGGTCGCGGAATGCTTTTCTTAGACTTAATTCAAGAAGGTAATTTAGGTTTAATCCGTGCGGCTGAAAAATTCGACCACGAAAGAGGTTTTAAATTCTCAACATATGCAACCTGGTGGATTAGACAGGCAATTACCCGTGCAATCGCTGATCAGGCAAGAACAATCAGAATTCCTGTCCATATGGTCGAAACAATTAATAAATTGAAAAAAGTTACAAGAAAACTGGCACAAGATTTATCAAGAAAACCAACCGAAGACGAACTTGCAGCAGAAATGAATGTTTCTATCCCAAAACTTCGCGAGATTATCAAAATCGCTCAAGAACCGCTTTCTCTTGAAACTCCGATTGGTAAAGAAGAAGACTCAAGACTTGGCGACTTTATCGAGGATAAAGAAGCTGATGCGCCGGTTAAAATGGTTGCGTCTGAACTTTTGAAAGAAGACCTGGCAGAAGTTTTATGTACGCTATCTCCGCGCGAACGTGATGTTTTAAGACTTCGTTTTGGTATGGACGACGGTCGTCAAAGAACTTTGGAAGAAGTCGGACAGCTTTTTGGTGTTACCCGTGAACGTATCAGACAAATTGAAGCAAAAGCTTTAAGAAAACTCCGTCACCCTAATCGTAAAAAACGTTTAGAAGAATACGTTGAGTAAGATTTAAGGGGCGCGAAACGTAAGTTTCGCGCCCCCTTTTTAAATATCTTTTATACCTGAGGTTGGTCAGGGTCTTGCGGCGGGTAATTTACAACCTGAACCCCGAATTTTGTTCTGAACAGGTGTTTTACGGTGTCGCTTTGGATTTCGTACATCATTTTGTTGAATAAATCATAAGCTTCTTTTTTGTACTCAATCAGCGGGTCTTTTTGACCGTATGCGCGTAAACCAATGCCATCGCGTAACATGTCAATATTATGCAAGTGGTCAATCCATTTGTTGTCAACGACTTTTAGTAAAACGTCTTTTTCAAGCTGTCTGACAAGGTTGGTTGATGTAAACGGTTCTTGGAATTCGTAGTTTGCGTTGTACTCCTGTACAACCTGATTATAGAAGTTGATAATCTGAACTTCATGCGACTTGTACGCGTCGATTACAAAATCTTTAATCTTGTTATACATTGGCTCAAAGCGCATATTCTGAATATCAGCCACTTCAAAAGATGACAACTGTGGCACAGTTGAGTGAAGTTCTTTTATCATGGTTTCCAAGTCTTCATAAACGTACTCTTCGACCTTTTGTTCAGGTGAAATGTAGCTTCGCATAAGCCTGTCAACTTCGCGTTCCATCATGTAGAAAATATCATCCTGCAAATTCTCGCCAGCCAGAACTTTTCGGCGCTGGCGGTAGAATTTTTCACGCTGAATATTCATAACGTCGTCGTATTCAAGCACTGATTTTCTCATATCAAAGTGGAAAGTTTCGACTTTTTTCTGAGCTGATTCAATACGTTTTGTGATAAGCGGGTGGTCAATTGCCATATTTTCAGGAACGTTAAGTGCTGTCATCAATTGGGTAATTTTTTCACCGCCAAATATTCTCATCAAATTGTCTTCTAATGACAGGAAGAACCTTGTAGAACCCGGGTCACCCTGGCGTGCGGCACGTCCTCTTAACTGGTTATCAATACGGCGTGACTCGTGACGTTCTGTGCCTATTACGTGCAAACCGCCTGCTGCTACAACTTTTTGGTGTTCGTATTCTGTTATGCCGCGCGCTTTTTCAAGTGCTTCGTCTTTAATTCTTTCGTAATCCGGAGTTGTTTCATCAACGCCATGTTCTTCAAGTTCAGCTTTGGCAAGGTATTCAGCGTTACCGCCAAGCAGGATGTCTGTGCCTCGACCTGCCATATTTGTTGCAATTGTTACCGCGCCGACTCTGCCGGCCTGTGCAATGATGTGTGCTTCTTTTTCGTGGTGTTTTGCGTTCAGGACGTTGTGTCTGATACCTCTTTGTCTTAAAAGTTTTGACACATACTCAGATTTTTCAATACTGATTGTACCAACCAGAACAGGTCTTCCGATTTTGTGCTGTGCAATAATATCATCAACCACGGATAAATACTTTTGAACCTCTGTTTTGTAGATCACATCAGGGTAATTAACTCTTATATCAGGTTTGTTTGTTGGGATTGTGGTAACTTCAAGGTTGTAAATCTTGCCAAACTCTGCTTCTTCTGTCATTGCAGTACCAGTCATACCGGAAAGTTTCGGGTAAAGTCTGAACAGGTTTTGGAAAGTTATGCTTGCAAGAGTTTGTGTTTCGTCTTGTATTTCGACGCCTTCTTTTGCTTCAACAGCCTGATGCAGCCCGTCTGACCAGCGTCTTCCCTCCATTAAACGCCCTGTAAATTCGTCTACAATCATTACTTCGCCGTTTCGGACAACGTAGTCTGTATCTTTGACAAAAAGTTCTTTTGCTTTCAGTGCTTGTAAAAGGTGGTGAGCATATTGGGTCTGGATGTCAAACAAGTCTTTTATCCCGATAAGCTCTTGCGCATGGTCGATACCTTCTTCTGTCAGGATTACGTTTTTGTTCTTTTCATCAACTGTGTAGTCAACTTCTTTTTCCAGTTGCGGTGCAATTTTTGCCATTAGTTGATAAGTTTCGGCGGATTGTGCTAAACGACCGCTTATAATTAATGGGGTACGTGCTTCATCAATCAAAATACTGTCAACTTCGTCGATGATTGCGTAGTTAAATGGGCGCTGTACAAGCATTTCAAGACTTCCTGCCATATTATCGCGCAAGTAGTCAAACCCGAATTCGTTGTTTGTGCCGTATGTGATGTCACACTGATAAGCTGCACGTTTAACCTCAAAATCGCGCGCGCCGTCGCCGTTTGACAGTACAACACCAACTGTCAGACCTAAGAATTTATAAATCTTGCCCATCCACTCGCTGTCACGTTTTGCAAGGTAATCGTTTACGGTAACAACGTGGACGCCTTTTCCTGTTAAAGCGTTTAAATATGCCGGTAAAGTTGCAACAAGAGTTTTACCTTCACCTGTTCTCATTTCAGCAATGTGACCGTTATGTAAGAAGTAGCCGCCGATTAGCTGAACGTCAAAGTGACGCATGTTTAATACGCGTTTTCCGGCTTCGCGCACGGTTGCAAAGGCTTCCGGAAGGATTTTGTCCAGTGCTTCTTTTTCGAGTTTTAAATCCTCTTTAAAGTTCTTTGATTTCGGGCGTTTTGCAAGAATGTCCTTGAATTCCTGTGTTTTTGCCTTTAACTCATCGTCAGTCATTTTTGCAAATTCGGGTTCCAAAGCATTGATATGCTCCACAATTCCCATCATTGACTTAACTTTCTTCTCATTCGGATCGCCTAAAAGCTTTAACAAATATTTTATCATTAAATTATTACCTTTCCCAAGTCTATCATTAATCCAAGTGTAACATAAATATATTTGATTTTGATAATCTTAAGAAAAAAATAATGTTTTATTATGGATAATTAAGGTGGTTTATTTTGTTTTTATACCCTCTCACGACAGGTGCGACAACTTTTTCTTGCATGGACGTAAGTATTTTGTTTAATTTTTTTCTATCTTTCATAATCCATTTTGCCAAGTCTCATTTGGTAGAAAATATCAAAATTAAATTTGAAAATAATCATATGGTTCAACAATATCTAAATAAACTAGGTCATAATATTCAAAACATAAGAAAAGCTAAAAAACTCTCTCAAGAAAAACTTGCAGAACTTGCAGGCAGAAGCAGAAATTACATAGGTATGATTGAACGAGCGGAAGTTAATGTTCCTGCAAAAACCCTACTTGAAATTGCAAAAGTCCTAAATGTTCACCCAAAAAGGTTTTGGGAATTTTAGATATTGGTTTTTCCCTCCTTATTGTTCGCTGTATACATAAAGCTCTCCAGTATATGATAAACGCTATACTGTATCATGTAACGTCGAAAATAATAAGGAGACAATCATGAAATGCTGGCTTAAACAGATAATGAAAAAAGCAGGAAAAACAACAAAAGAACTCTCGAAAGAGACTGGAATAAGCAAACAAACAATAGAAAAATATAGAAATAACAAAATACATATATTATATTTTAGAACGTTAGATAAGCTATGCAGATGTTTAAACTGTGATAATACTGATTTGTTTAAATAGTATTTTTCTGTTCACTTTTTTAGGCTATAATATCTTGTATGTTTACGATAAATCAAGAAGACGTGTCGAAAAGTTTTGAGGATTTTTGTGCTAAGGTTAAGCAGGGAAAATCCTTTGCAGTTACTGGTTTAACCTCTGTGTTGCGGATTTTTTTGCTGTATAAAATAAAATCTCTGGCAAAGAAAAAAGTTTTATTCGTTACCTCGACTGAGCAGAGTGCTTTGAAGTATCAAAGTGATTTAGGTTCAGCGTTCGGGGTTCAGTCAGACGTGTTTCCGTTTCAAAATATCTCGATGTATGAAACTGTTCCGCAAAACCTTTATGATTACTCAAGACAGCTTGAAATTTTAACTCAAAAACCTGATATTGTCATTGCGCCAGTAAAATCTCTTTTGGAAAAATTTCCGGACGTGAAGTTTTTCAAAAAAAACAGCATAAATATTAAAATCGGGGACACGGTTGATTTAAAAGAGCTTGCTCAAAAGCTGATTGATTTAGGTTACAAAAAATCCACTATGGTCAATGATATTGCAGAATTTAGCATACGCGGCGACATCGCGGATATTTTTTCACTCGATGACAATCCTGTCCGAATTGAGCTCTGGGGCGATGAAGTCGTCGACATAAGATACTTCAACAACGAAACCCAAAAATCAATTGAAAAAATTAAGCAAGCTAAAATTTTGCCGGTTTATAAATTTACACTTGACGGAAAAACAAAGGTCTTAAACGAGCTTCAAAAAGAAATTCTTGAAGAAGACGATGTCCCGGAAGAAGCTTATTTTGACGGGATTGAGGTTTATCAAAACTACTTTAACACTGAGTTGATAAGCGTTTTGGATTATTTTGAAGATTACATTCTGGTGTTTGATGAAACGGCTGAGATTTTTTCTAAGTTCGAGTTTTTGAATGACAATTTTGATAAACAACTTGATGAAAATCTTAAAACAGGAATTATCAAAAGGATTGAGGGCAAAAATCATTTCACTTACGAAGAATTTTTGCGCAAAACATCTTATTTTACAAAAATCGGTTTGAACAATTTTATCGATGCTCAAATGGGCGATATTATCGAGTTTAACTCGCAACCTTTGCGCAATTTTGAGGCTAATCTTGATTTAATCGCGGATTTTATTGATGAACATAGGGACTATAATATAATTATTGCAACGGATTACCCTGAACGCGTAAAAGAAATTTTAAAAGAACGCGGGATTTTTGCTCCTGTTTTTGCTGAAAGCATAATCCTTGGCGGCTGCATTTTAGAAGATTTTAAAACAATTGTAATGACAGACAGAGAGCTTTTTAACAAGCGCTCAAAAGAAATTACGGCAGCCAAAAAGTCATATTACAAAGAAAAACCGGAATATATTGAAAATATCAATGATATTAAACCCGGAGAATTTGTCGTACACACAATTCACGGGCTAGGTATTTACAAAGGACTTTCTAAACAGGAAATCGACGGACAACTTAAAGATTATTTGACAATTGAATATGCTAACAAAGACAGACTTCATATTCCTGCTGAACAGATTAATCTGTTATGCCGTTACAGAGGCTCCGGCGCTATAAAACCAAAGCTCTCCAAAATGGGCGGACGTGATTGGGAAAGCACAAAAGCAAGAGTTAAAAAAGAAGTCGAAGTTGTGGCATATGACCTTCTAAGGCTTTATGCACGCCGAAAAATGCAGCAGGGAATACAGTTTCTTCCGGATACCACATGGCAGATTGAAATGGAAGAAGCATTTGAATTTGTGGAAACTCCTGACCAGCTAAAAGCGATTTCACAGGTAAAATATGATATGGAAGCCCCTGAACCAATGGACAGGTTAATCTGCGGTGATGTTGGGTTTGGAAAAACAGAAGTTGCAATGCGGGCAATATTTAAAGCCGTTACATCAGGCAAACAGGCTGCTGTGGTTGTCCCGACAACAATACTTGCTTTCCAACATTTTCAAACAATGTCAGAAAGATTTAAACCGTTTGGGGTTGGAGTTGAGTTATTATCTCGGTTTAGGACAAAAAAAGAGCAAAAAGAAACAATAAAAAATCTTGCAACCGGAAAATGTGATGTTGTTATCGGAACTCACAGACTTTTGCAAGAAGGCATTGTATTCAAAGATTTAGGACTTCTGGTTATTGATGAAGAACACAGGTTCGGAGTTCGTCATAAGGAAAAACTTAAACAATTGCGCGAAAATATTGACATAATTTCGATGTCTGCAACACCAATTCCGCGAACGCTTTACATGTCGCTATCCGGGATTAAAGATATGTCTGTAATCAACACACCGCCAAAAAACAGGCTGCCGATAAAAACTTATGTCGGCGAGTGGAATGAAAACATGGTGAAAAACGCCATAATCCACGAACTTGACAGAGAAGGACAGGTTTTTTATCTTTACAATCGTGTTGAAACCATTCAGGAATTCAAAAATCAGCTCCAAAAAATCGTCCCTAATGCCCGTATTGCAATAGGTCACGGGCAAATGGATGAAACTCAGTTGGAAGAGGTTATCATTGATTTTTCAAACCGCGAGTACGATATTTTGCTTGCCACAACGATTATCGAAAACGGGATTGACATACCTAACGCCAACACTATGATAATTCATGACGCTGACAGGTTCGGGCTTGCTCAGCTTTATCAACTGCGCGGGCGCGTTGGTCGCTCTCAAAGACAGGCGTACTGTTATTGTTTCTATAAAAAGTGTAAAGAAATTACAACAGACGCGGTTAATCGTTTGAAGGCGATAAAAGAATTTACAACGCTTGGGAGCGGATATCAGATTGCATTGCGCGATGTTGAAATCCGCGGGGTTGGAAATATTTTAGGTACAAAACAGCACGGACATATGATAAATGTCGGGTTTGACACATACTGTGAACTTTTAGAAGAAGCAGTCAAAGAACTTCAAGGGGAAAAGGTTGACAAGGCAACTCCAACGATTGTTGATATTAATGTAACAGCGTTTATTCCTGATGAGTGGGTTGGTTCAGCAGAACAAAAAATGATTGAATACAAGCGGCTTGCGGATGTTAAATCTACTGTTGAACTTGATTACATTGTAGAAGAGTGGACAGACAGGTTTGCAAAACCACCGGAAAGTGTTGAGAATTTGATAAAACTAATCAGGCTGCGTTTGTCTGCAACGGAGGTTAAAATTCCTGCAATTCGTGAAGTTCAGGATTGTATAAGGATTTATACTCCGTATTCTAAACCTGAGTGGAATATTATTTCGCGTGTTTTGCCACACAATATTTCTAAGAAAATTAAATTCACGCAAGCCCCGAAAACTTGCACAGAAGGTGTATCAATCTTGATTTTAGATACTTCGTATGTAAATTTTAATGAAGTATTTAACATTTTGACAGATTTGTTTTATTATATTCATAAAGTAAGTCATGAATACTAAAAAGGAGAGGGATATTAATGAAAATTTCAAAACTAGTTACGACATTAGCACTGTCAGCTTTGTTATTTACAGGCTGCGGAATTAAAGACCAGACAGCGATTATCAAAATTAATGATAAACCGATTACAATGGGTGAATATAACGAACTTATTGACCAGGCAATCGGTCAGTCACCGTTTGGTAAAATGGGTGATTTAAAAGGTAATAAAGACGGATTTTTATACCTTATGATGGAACAAAGAGTTATTAATCAATTAATCTTGCAAGAACTTTTAGACCAGGAAGCTGATGCACGCGGTATTAAAGTTTCAAACAAAGAAGTTGATGAAGCTGTTAAGAAAATCATGGATCAAATGGGCGGACGCGACAAGCTTGCAGAAGTTCTTAAACAAAACGGCATTTCTACATCAGCATTCAAAAAAGATGTTAAAAATCAGGTAAGAATGCAAAAACTTGCAGAATCTGCTGCTGATATCAACGTTACTGATAAAGATTGTGAAGAATTCTACAAAAAAAATCCTAGTAAGTTCCAAAATCCTGAACAGGTTAGGGCATCACACATTTTGTTAAGTGCAAATGCTTACCAGTTAGCAGAAGATATTAAATCAAAATCTAAAAAAGAAATCTCTGATAAAGAATTACAAGCGCAAGTTGACAAAATTATTGCTGATAAAAAAGCAGAAGCAGAAAAACTTGCAAAAGAATTAAAAGCTGACAGTTCTAAATTTGAACAATATGCTAAAAAATATTCTGAAGACCCGGGTTCTGCTGAACGCGGCGGAGATTTAGGCTACTTTGCCAAAGAACAAATGGTTCCGGAATTTGCAAATGCTGCATTTAGCGCAAAACCTGATACTGTATTAGACCCTGTTAAATCTCAATTCGGTTATCATATTATTATTGTCCATGACAGACGTGCAGCAGGTATTACGCCTTATGAAAAAGCAAAAGACGGTATCGAAGATTACCTTAGAACAGAAAAACAGATTAAATCTCTTGATGATTTAACTGCTGCTGCTAAAAAGAAAGCTAAAATTGAGTTTATGGATGAAAGATACAATCCGGAAGTTATTCAGAAAAAATTGACCAAACAGGTTGATGACGTAACTGACGGTCAGGCTAGCAAAGCTAAAGAACATTTCAAAAAAGAAGCTGAACAAAAGAAAAAATAAGCTTAAAACAGAATAAAAATTTCTCCGCAAAGTCTAAAAATNGCTGAACAAAAGAAAAAATAAGCTTAAAACAGAATAAAAATTTCTCCGCAAAGTCTAAAAATTTTGCGGAGATTTTTTATTTGTTGCGTTTTGTTGAGTAATTTATATAATTATTTTCTATTTGAAATTATTTATCCTATAATAAGGGAAAATAGTATAAGGAGTAAAGGGAATGAAATTTATTATCAGAAAAGAGGATTTGTATAACGGAATAAAAATCGTTGAGCGTGCAACATCACAAAAAGCAGTTCAACCGGTTTTGTATAATATTTTAATTGAAGCACTTGAAAACAACACTGTTAGATTAACGGCAACAGACCTTGTTTTAACAGTGATTACAACCGTTGATGCGCAAGTTGAAATTCCGGGAAAAATAACTCTTCCTGCAAGAAAATTAAACGAAATTGTTTCAAAACTTGGTAACGAACTTGTGACAATCGAAGTTGAAGAAGGCAGTGCAAGTGTTAATATTACATGTAAGAAATCAAAATTTGATATAATCGGGATTTCAGCTCAGGAATTTCCGCCTGAAGTTTGCAACTGTGAAATAGATGAGACAAAATGTTTTGATGTTGAATTAAAACCATTCCTGAAAGCAATCAGACAAGCCGGTTTTGCTGCTGCAAGCTATGAAGTGAGCAACCTTTTATCAGGTATTGTTTGTGATTTTTCTAACGGGATTTTAGAAATCGCTTCAACTGACGGTAACAGACTTGCACGCGTAAGAGAAAAAATTAACTCAGATATAACCGAACAAACACAGTTGATTATTCCTTCCAGAACGCTTAATGAATTCATGAAAATGGGCGCGTTTATTGATGATGAAACAATAAAAATTTGTAAAGATAAATCAACAATTGTTCTAAAAACAGAAAAAACACTTACAATATCACGACTTTTGGAAGGACAATTCCCGAAATACAATCAGCTTATCCCGTCTGAAAGTCCAAAACAGGCAGTAATTAATGTTTCACAACTTATTGCAGCGCTTGAAAGAGTTTCTGTCATGGTTAATGACAAAACAAGTATTGTAAAAATGCTTTTTGCAGATAATGAATTGACACTTTCTGCTGATACACCGGACGCCGGTAAATCAGAAGACAAAATTGATATTCAATACACAGCAGAAGAACTTTTAATCGCGTTCAATTACAAGTTTGTACTTGATGCTTTAAGAATTATCGAAAGTGAAGAAGTGATTGTGGGATTAAACGCAAGCCTTTCTGCAACTGTTCTTAAACCGAACAGCGAAGAAGATTTTATCTGTCTGATTATGCCTGTTCAAATTAGATAGGATAAAATTGTAACAATTTTGTAATGTATAATATAAATTTTCAATGCGAACTAGCAATATAATTTATGTTCAGTTTTAACATGAACACAATAAAAATATAGGAGGCATTAAATGCAAGTTTACGCAATAACCGGTCTTGGCTGCGGTACCCCAAGAAAATTGAATACAAATGTAGCACCAAGTACAAATAATTATGCTGATAATAATCAGTTAAGCTTTTTAGGTAACAATAAAAACAGTAAATCAGGCAAACTAATGCGCGATGCGGCAGTTGCAATGTTTTTAATTCCAATTGCAACAACACCGTTGATGACAAGTTGTGACAAAGATGACGGATACGCATATGCAAATGCTGAAGTAGACGGGTCTAAAACACCTGGTTATATTGTTGATACAACAGAATATCATCATCCGGCAGATACCGTAATTAAATGGTATTATGACTATGAAAGACCATGGCCGTTGGATTCGCTTTTGAACAACCTTAATAATTGGGGTATTGACGGTACGGATGTAAACCCTAACGATAGCACAGCAAAAAGAAATATTATCCACTACGAAGGAATCCGCGAATGGGAATACAATAACAAAGAAATCGGTGACATGAACATATTAGAATCAACACCGAAGAAAAACCTTGTTTATGATGTTGAAATCCTTGACTATAAAGGAAACCACATAAGCTATGGTAAATCAGTTTTAAGAATTCCTACAGGAAGCTTTACTGTAACAACTAAAGACGGAAGAGTTTTGAATTCTCCAAAAGGTTTCTTTGTTGAATCTTATACAAATGACAATGACGAAAAAGGCGGCTCAATTTACGATTGCACACTTCAATCAAGAGCATTCTGCCAGACAAACGGCGACACTCTGTTTGTTGCTAAGCGTAAAGGAACGTCTGAATATGTAGAAAAAGGTAAAGTTGCAAAAGGTTATCTTGGCGCAAATACAATACTTCTACAAAATTTAATCGGTCAATATGATACTGATGAACATTATGTTAATATGAAAATTGATGCAGTCGATGACCATAATTTAAAACTTATGTATTTAAGAGCAAAAGACGACGAAGAAGAATAAATTTAACGGCAATATTGATATAAACCGAGATAGAAAGACCTCTTCACAAGAGGTCTTTCTATATGATGATTTTTTAGAAAACAGATTTACCACATACGGGCAATAAAAATTTATAAATTTTCATTTAGAGTATGGATATGAAAAAACTATACTCTATTTTTATTTTAATTTGTTGTTTATGTGTAACCTGTCAAAGTGTTTTGGCTGAGTGCTGTCCGGATGTTTGCGGCTGTGTGAATTCAACCGATACAATTGCAAATCCTGATAAAAACGCTCAGGATGTCACTGTTATGTCGACAGATGACTATTATATAATTTGTCAGGGCAATGTTTTTAAACTCGCGTTTGAATGCAAATTTTTATCAGAATGTGCAAAAGAAGGCGATGAAGTTTATTTTTATGTGCCAAAAGATATTTACACCTCTTGCGGAAATCTTGTTTTGCCTATGAATTCGCGGTTTGTAGGGTATGTTAGAGGAATTTCACCGCAGAAGAAGCTCAACAAAAATGCGCGGGTTTATATTAGCATAAATAAACTTGTTATGGCGGACGGGACAGAAATTGACGTGAAGGTCAAACCGTTTTCAAAGGATTTTTCGCTTGTTGAAAACGGCTGGATGACAGCCGGAAAACTTGCGGCTTCGACTGTGGGGCTTGGGGTAGTTGGTGCCGGAGCCGGTGCAGGGTTAGCATTTATTCCGCATCCGCAAAAAATCGCGGTTGGCGCTGCAGCAATCGGGGTTCCTGTTGGTTGCTTTATCGGGCTTGTCACCGGACTTCTTACCCCGGGATTGAAGTATCATGCAAAAGCCGGCGAAGAAATAAAAGTTATACTTTGCGATAAACTTTGTATCCCAAAATGCAGTATTAAAGAATTTTAGCGAAATCTCCCCCTTGCAAATAAAAATTTCTGTACTATAATAGTATCAGCCGAAAGTTATAGGCTTTGGTATGCCTATAGTTTTTTAGTCACTAACTTTAAGCAAAAAGGAGAAGAAAATGCCAAAATTAAAAACACACAGATCAGCTGCAAAACGTTACAAAGTAACAGCATCTGGTAAAATCATGAAAAGACAGGCAGGTATAGGTCACTTGCTCCAACACAAATCCTCATCAAGAAAACGCAGAATTTTCAAGATGGTTGAGGTTTCAGAATCACATGTAGCACTGGTATCTAAAGAGTTACCATACAAGAAGTATTCAAGATAGGAGCATAGAAAATGAGAATTAAACGTGGCAATGCCGGTGTTAAAAGACACAAAAAAATATTAAAACTTGCAAAAGGCTTTATTGGCGCTAGAAGCAGAATTTTCAAAGTTGCTAATATTGCAGTTATGAAAGCCTTAAAATACGCTTACAGAGACAGACGTACTACAAAACGTAATATGAGAAGATTATGGATTGTAAGAATTAACGCTGCTGTCAGAGAACGCGGTATGAGCTATTCAAGATTTGTCAACGCTTGCAAAAAAGCAAATGTTGTTGTGAATAGAAAAATGCTTGCTGATATGGCGGTTAGAGACCCTGAAGCGTTCAATGTAATTTTTGAAACTATCTCTAAATAGTTTTAAACTTTAGGCAAGATTGAAAAGACCGTTTGAATTTATTCAAACGGTCTTTTATATTAATTCTTTTTCAGTTATATATCGTGGTCTGGATTTTACTTCACGGTAAACCTGTCCGACATATTCACCGATTATGCCAAGACAGAATATTTGCAAACCTCCGAAAAAGCATAACAGGATAATTGCTGTTGCGACACCGTTTGGGGAGTTGTTGAATACAAGTTTTTCAATTACTGTTTCAACTCCGATTAAAAACGCAAATAACGCCATGAAAAATCCAAGTCCTGAAATTATTCTAAGCGGAACAATGCTGTATGAAGTTATGCCGTTTAATGCAAGTCCTAAAAGTCTTACAAAATTGAACTTTGACACGCCGGCAAACCTTGGTTTGACATCGAAATTAACAGTCGTTGTTTTAAGTCCGATATCATGGAAAAATCCGCGCAGGAACAAGTCGCGTTCTGAATACTGTTCCATAATTTTGAGTGCTTTTTTGCTGACAAGCCTGTAATCAGAGTGATTTACCGGAATTTTTACCCCAAAAGTATTCATTAGCTTGTAAAACATCAGAGCAGTTGTTTTTTTGAACATGCTGTCTGTTTTGCGGTCGTTGCGAACCCCAAGAACTACATCATACCCGTTTTTGTATTCATCAATGAATTTTTCAATCGAGTTTTCATCTTGCTGTAAATCCGCATCAATTGATACAACACAATCACAGCCAAGGTTTCTTACGCCTTCCAAACCTGCAATCAAGGCTTTTTGGTTGCCGTAATTTCTGACAAATTTTGCGGCTTTAACTCTGTCCGGTGTTTTTGTATGAAGTGTTTCAATAATTTCCCATGTTGTATCTGATGAACCGTCATCAATCAAATACAGGTAACTGTCCGGTGTAATTTTATTTTTTATTGTCAAATCATCAAGTACTTCCAGAAGTCTTTTTACAGTTGCACTTATACATAATTCTTCGTTGTAGCATGGAATTATTACCGCAAGTTTAGACGTTTGCATTTCATCCCTCTTTCTAATATCATGATTATATTATTTCATAAGTTATTATGCAAGGATTTTAAATGATAAATAAGAAGTTTATTTTAAATGCTGATGATTTCGGGTTAAGTCCCAATCACAATCAGGCAGTGTTGGAAGGTTATAATAACGGATTTTTGACAAGTGCAAGCCTTATGGCAAACGGGAATTCTTTTGAAAGTGCTGTGCATGATATTTTGCCTGATTGTCCGGAACTTGGAATTGCAGTGCATTTGAATATCATGGAAGGTAAATCTTTAACAAGGTGTTTACATTTAACAGACAAAAACGGCAATTTCAATAAGGGTTACGCTTGGCTGATACTTAATCAGAATAAAAAAGAAGTGTTAGATGAGATTGAAAACGAGTTCAGGGCACAGATTGAAAAGGTTTTAGCACAGGTTAAACCAGACCGCCTGGATTCACATGTTCATACTCATGCTATTCCTGAAATTTTTAAAATAACCTGCAAGCTCGCAAAAGAGTTTAACATAAATTATGTCAGAACTCAGTTTGAGGAACCTTATGTTATTCCGAAATTTTCAAAACATTTGAACTTAGCATATCCGCTTAACCTTGTTAAAATAGGACTTTTACAGTATTACACAATGAAAAACAGAAAAGTTCTTTCTGAATATGGGTTGAAATCAAACGATTTTATAATTGGTGTCGGCTACACAGGCATGATGGACTGTGATGCAATACAATACGGGCTGGAAGCGCTTGAAGGTGAGTGTGTTGCAGAAGCGCTTATTCACCCGTGCAAGTATCAAAAAGATATCAAAAATTCGCACACAAAAGAGTTTGAAATTACTCAAAATCTTACATTAAAAGACACTATAACAAGGCTTGGTTTTGAGATAACTAATTATAAAAATATGGAATAATGAAAAGACTATTATCTGCAATATTACTTTTATTAACTTTTGGTATTTTTTCGGCTTTTGTTGTGTTAAACGGTAAGTCTAAAACAGTTCTTGAAGTTCTTTCGCCTGTAAAAATTGTAATTGATTTAGATAATAATAAAACAATTACTCAAGATGAAATTATTTGTATAGAAGGAATTGAGGCGTTTTCACTTGATGTAACGGATGATTTTTATAATAAGTATTCAAAAAAATTTAACCTTTCTAAATCCGATATGATTTCACTTGGATTTTTGGCGCAAGATTTTACCCAAAAAGCTTTGGAAAATGAAAAAGTTTCTGTAAATTTCACTAAAAAAGTCACAAATGATTGTCAATTTGCCAATGTCACTGTTAAAGGTATAAATTATAAAGACAAGCTAAAATACAGCGGTTTTGGAATTGTTAATGGCGAAATTGCGGCGCCTGAAAAGTTTAAAGCTAATCTTGAACAAGCAAGAAAACTTAATCTTGTTATCCTAAATCATTATTCCATGAAATATCATACTCTTGATTGTCCTTATGGAAATGCTGCACATGATAAAATGATTCTTCCGGAAAATCAGCTTCCGGCAGACGCGAAACCGTGCAATGTTTGCCACATTCAAAAAGAAAAATCATATAAAAAAGTTAAACATGGAAAATCGGCTGGAGATTTTAAAACTCCGCACGTTGTACAACCGCTGCTAGCTGTAAATGACGGAGATTTGAGAGTTTATTATACTGATTTTACAAAAAATTTTGTCCCAAATGACAGGTGTGATACTTCTGTTTGCAAAGAGTTTGTAAAACTGGTTGATAATGCAAAAAGCAGTATTGATATAGCAATTTATGGCTATGGTGAAATTCCTGCAATAACTTCTGCTCTTAAACGAGCTCATCAGCGAGGGGTAAATATAAGGTTTGTTTATGACGGGAATTTTAATTCTTCAAACGATTATTATAAGGATAATGCAGTGATAGCGCAGATAGCTTCTGTTTCCAAGTCCGATAAGGCTAATTCCAAGGCTCTAAGTAACATGATTATGCACAACAAGTTTGTAATTTTTGATTGTGAAACCATATACACAGGTTCGATGAATTTTTCAAAGACAGGACTTTCTGCTTATGATGTGAATGATGTTGTTATAATAAAATCCAAAGAAATTGCAAAGCTTTATACAAAAGAATTTGAGCAGATGCTTGACGGAAAATTTCACACTCAAAAGTTTAAGTTAAACATGCCAAACAAATTTTTAGTTGGTTCAAGCGAGGTTGAGGTATATTTTTCTCCAAAAGACAAACAGTCAAAAAGGATTGTTGAACTAATTAAGGGTGCAAAAAATTATATCTATGTTCCGACATATTTGATAACGCATAAACAAATTGCAGATGAACTTATAAACGCAAAGTCCCGCGGGGTTGATGTTCGGGTTATAATTGATGCGAACAGCACCGGTATAACGAGTTCAAAACACAAAATTTTGCGTGAAAACGGCATACTTTTGAAAACTGAAAATTATGCAGGTAAACTCCATTCCAAAGTAATGATAATTGATGATGAATACCTCATAACAGGTTCAATGAATTTTTCAAACAGCGGCGAGAGTAAAAACGATGAAAATACGCTTATTATAAAGAATGGAAAAATTGCAAAAGCACATAAAGACTTTTTCTTATATTTATGGACATTAATTCCTAATAAATACCTCAAATACAATGCCCGTCCGGAAAGTCTTGACTCAATCGGGTCATGCTATGACGGGGTTGATAATAATTTTAACGGTAAGATTGATAAACAAGAAGCACTTTGCCAATAGTTAAAGCCGTTTAAGAAATTCGCGGGCTTTGAGTTCCGGAATTCTTGCATACATTAACTCTTCACCTACTGCAATTTTGTCAATCCCGTGTTGCGCGATTTCATCAATATTGAAGTCGCCGAATAGAAACACTGGAATATTAGCAGCTTCTTTAGCCCAGAGAAATAAATCAGGGTTAAAAGGTTCTTTTTGCGGCATAACTTGTGACAGGATTAAATAATCAGCTTCTTGTTTTATTGCATTTTGAACTTCATCTGAATTGTGAACGGATTTTCCTACGATTGCGTTGTATGGTAGTATATCTCTGGCATCAGATATTGTTAATCCGTTTTGTTCGAGGTGAACCCCGTCTGCTTCAGCAAGCATTGCAATATCAGCTCTGCCTTTTACAATAAATGTTGCACCGTATTCATCANCTTCAGCAAGCATTGCAATATCAGCTCTGCCTTTTACAATAAATGTTGCACCGTATTCATCACAAAGCACGCGTATTTTTCTGCCGATATCTACAATTACACCATCAGGTATGTTTTTTTCATTAAGCAGAATAATATCCACCCCGCCTTGCAAGGCTGATGCTACAGCGTCAATAAAATCGTTTTTAGAAACAAATTTATCTGAATTTGTTATAAGACATAACTTTTTCTTTTCAAGTTTTAAAAGATTAAACTGACCTTTTAATTTGTCCCACATATTATGCTCCTTACTAAAAGTATATCATGAAAAATGTTTTTATTAGTTTGTAAAGTTTTTTAATATTTACAAAAAAATTAATCAATTATTTCTTTTTGGAATACTTAGTATATACATAGGGGAAATTAAGAGAAAAATTTGGGGAATTTATGAATTACTACGAATATTTAAACAAACGTTTGGAAACAACCGGCGGATATGAGTATACCAAAAGCAGACTTGAATTTAAAAATACAAATCCTTTTGCATATTCATTATTTGGTGATAAAAGTTCTGTGCGAATTGACGGAGTTTCTATTTTTACGAATGCTTTTAAAGAGGATATTGATAAGATTAATTATGATAATCTGGCATCAAAAAATGATAATAGTGAAGAAGCGCCAAAATTAAATCCACTGGAATTTGTTTTAAAACATTTCTTGTCGATAGACAAAATAAAAGAATTGGCTGACACAAACAAAGACGGTGAGATTTCAGCAGAAGAGGCAAAAACTTATATCGAAAATTTAGCCGGACAAGACGGAAACGCTGATGACATAACTTTGGAAGACTTTGAAGCTATTTTGAAAGAAAATAATATCAATTTAGAAGAACTTTTTGAAAATGAAATTGAAGATGTTGAAACGGAAGAAGTTCAAGGTGATGAGCCGGTGACTGTTGAGAATTCCGGTGCTCCTGCTGCAACAGGTTATGCCGCGCCGGCAACATCTTCCGGTAATTATGGTAATTCAGCTGCTGCTTCTGCACCGGAGGTTAAAACAATTGACAACATGTCATTAGAAGAACTTGAAACAGAAAAAGCTGACCGGCAAAGTGTTCTAACGGAAAAGCAAAATGCACTAAACGCGGTTCATAATGGTGAAAATGAAAAAGTAAAAGCTGCAAAACAAAATGCTGATAAGGCAAAAGAGGAATATGAAAATGCAATAAAAGAAGACCCCGGCGCTAAAAAATTCGCAAAACAAATTCTTAAAAATAATGAAAAAATTGAGAAAAACCAACAAAAGTTAGATAAAAATGCTATTGAAATTAACAATAAAGAAATTGAAATTTCCAAACTTGAAACTTCATTAGAAGGTCTAAGAGGAGGATTAGACGCTCTAACGTCGTCGCTGGGTTCACTTCCTGTACCTTCCGGAAAGCCGGAAGATAAAGAAAAAGACGAAAGAATAAAATCTAAAAAATCAGAACTTGAAAAAGAAATTTCTACAAAGAAAAAGGAAATTTCAAAACAGGAACATGAGTTAGAAAAACTGAAAAAGGATTTAGAAAATTTAAACAAGGAAAAAACAAAACTTGAAAAAGAAAAACAATCTTTGTATGAAGAAAAAGCAAAGTTAGACGACTTAGTTCAAAAACATTGTACTGAGACTACAAAAGCTAAACTTGAGGCATTTAATAAAGCAAAACAAAATGTTGAAGAGGTCAAAGCAAAAGAACTTGAAACTGCTAAGTCTGAACTTCAAGCAGCACAAGAAAGCGTGAAAGAAGTTGACACAAAAATTGCAGAGATTAAAAACAGACCTCAGAATTTTTCGTTTGAGAACCTAGATATTGAAGATATTCCGGAAAGCGTTAGAAAACAGTTAGGCGCAAAAATTAGCATTTTGCCTGATGGGACAAAAGTTTTGACATTTAATTATACAAAACTTGACCAGATGCAGGAAGAATTTGTTGCAAAAATTCCTGAATTTCAGAGGATAGCAAGCGAAATGGGCTTTACTTTTGTAATCTCAGACGGCTCAAGAAGCGTTGCAGAATCTAATGCAGCACGAGCAAGAAAAGGAAATTTTGTAGCAAAAGGCGGAAGTTCGCCGCATAACTACGGGGTTGCAATTGATATTGCTTTATATAAAGACGGCAAGGCGGTATCCGGAAATCAGTTCAAAGAGTTCGCAAACCGCGTAAAACACGAAACAGGTGTTACCTGGGGCGGTGATTGGGGTTCGTACGGACAAAAGTATGAAACCCAGCATTTTGAACTTGCCAACTGGAAAAGTAAATATAAAAACGAAAGCAATTTGATTTACAATCATATAGCATAACTTGACATTGACCTCTTGCATTCGCTGTTCTTTTCGGCTAGAATACGAACAAAAGGAGAAAGTTATGGCACAACAATTTAATCCTCAGGGAATAAATACACAAAATATTAAAAAGCGTTATGCGGTTTTGGTATTTATTAAGGGCTCAACAGCTCCGCTTGTTTTGTATGTAAAAGATGCACAAGCTCTGTATCAGGAACTTATCGAGAAAATGACAGCACCTAACGCAGTGTTGATTGAAAAAGATACAGAAGGACCTTTGAAAAAAGTTTGCTTTATCTCCAATCAGATTGCAGCTTTGGCAATTCAAGAAGAACAGTATGTATAGAAAAATTTCTTATTAAAGAAACTATGAAAACAATATTATCACTAGACGAGTTGGAAAACGCTGAAAATAAAACACTGTATTTTACATTTGATGATAAAATCAAGGGTATAGATTGTATTACTCCGATACGTGCTGAACTTTGTGCAAAGTCTTTAGGTGATTTTGTTCAAATAAGCGGAAATGTCAAAGGAAAATTCATGTTAGAATGCGATATTTGTCTTGACAAATTTGAACATGAACTTGATTTTGAAATTGACGAAGTGTTTTCAAAAGGTTCACTGTTGGGTGATTACGAGGAAGCCGGACAGGAATTTGAAATAAAAGACGGGCAGTTTGTGACTGACTTAAACGGTGAAAATGAAATTGATATTTATGACTTATTGTATCAATCTGTAATATTAAATTTACCAAATAAAAAAGTTTGTGGTATAAATTGTAAAGGAAGGGAATTTCTTAGCGAAGAAAATTCCGCTGATCCAAGACTGGATGTCTTCAAAAATATCCAAATTAACCCAAAAAATTAGTAGTAGAAAGAATAAAAAAGGAAAACAAAAATGGCAGTACCAAAGAAAAGAACCGGACATTCTGCTCAAGGTAGCAGAAGAGCTAATTGGAAAGCTACCAAACCGGAAACAACTAAATGCCCTAATTGCGGCGAAACAGTTTTAACACATACAGTATGTACAGCATGCGGAACCTATAAAGGTCAGCCTGTAAAATTAGCAGACAAAGCAGCAGCAGCAACTGCTCCGGCTAAAAAATCTGCTAAAAAACCGGCTAAGAAAGCTGCAAAAACTGAAGAACCAAAGGTTGAAGAAGTTAAAGCAGAAGAAACTGTAGAAGAAAAAACAGAAGAATAATTTATAAGTAATCCGGAAGCGGTTAATCCGTTTCCGGTTTATCTACCAATTTTTGGAGAGAGAAGGATATGTCTAGAATAGCTATAGATGCAATGGGCGGAGATTACGCACCAAAAGCGGTTGTTGAAGGTTCATTATGGGCGGCGCAGGAATACGGCGTTGGATTAGAGCTTGTCGGAAGACAAGAAGACATTCAGGCTGAACTTGACAGGATTAAAGCTGCCGGTTGTATTTATTCAGATTGCGGTACAAAAGGTCACAAAAGACGTATAAAAATCGACCTTGATAAAATTGATTATACAATTACTCACGCATCAGAAGTTATCGGAATGGGTGAAGCTGTTGGTCAGTCAATCCGTAAGAAAAAAGATTCTTCAATTGTAGCCTCAGTAAGAGCGGTTGCAGAAGGAAGATGTGAAGCCGTTGTATCAGCCGGTTCAACAGGAGCAGCTATGGCCGCAAGCTTGTTTGGTTTAGGTAGAATACATGGTGTTTCGAGACCTGCAATTGCGGTTACTATTCCTACGATGAAAGAACCTATAGTTCTAATTGATGGCGGCGCTAATAGTGATTGCACACCTGAAATGCTTGCACAGTTTGCAGAAATGGGTGTTGCTTACGCTAAACATATTGTTGGAATTGAAGAACCAAAAGTTGGTATTTTAAGTATCGGCGAAGAAGAAGGCAAAGGTAATGCTCTGGTTAAAGAAACCTATCCGATATTAAAAGATATGCACGAAAAAGGTTACATAAACTTCGTTGGAAATATCGAAGGAAAAGAGTTGTTTATAAATAAATGCGATGTCGTTGTATGTGACGGGTTTGCAGGAAATGTCGCACTGAAAGTTACAGAAGGCACAGCATCAATGCTTCTAAAAATGATTTCAACAGAATTCAAGTCCGATATTGTTGGCTGTATTATCGGATTAATGGCAAAACCTTTCTTGAGAAGAATTCTTAAAAGAATTAATTGGGAAGTTTTCGGAGGCATGCTATTATTAGGAGTAAAGGGTACTTCTGTTATTGCCCACGGTCGCAGTTCATCGTATGCAATGAAAAATGCTGTTAGAGCGGCAGTACGAGTGCTTAATAAAGATATTAACTCCAAAATTGCAGAAAATATAAATAGGTAAGGAAAAAATTATGACAAAAAATGTTAAACAGCTAAGAATAGCAGGTGTTGGGTACAGTGTACCAAAAACAGTTATCACTAATGACGATTTAACAAAATTGTATGAAACTTCAGATGAATGGATTTATACAAGAACCGGCATAAAAGAGCGTAGAGTAGTTTCAGGAAACGAAAGCGCAATAGATTTAGGTTGTGATGCGGCAAGTCATGCTTTAGAAAAGTCCGGGTTTAAACCTGAAGATATTGACTGTGTTATTGCAGCTGCTTCTGCTCCTCCGCAACTTTATCCGGCACTTGCCTGTGATATTCAAACCAAGCTTGGAATTCCAAATTACGTTCCTTCATTTGACCTTACAGCGGCATGTACAGGGTTAATTTATGCACTCCAGGTTGCAAGGGGGTTAATCGGTTCAGGACTTTATAAAAATATTTTGATTGTTGCGGCAGATAATAATTCAAGACTTGTTGACTGGGAAGACCGTGGTACATCAATTCTTTTTGGTGACGGTGCGGGAGCACTTGTTGTGACAGAAGCAGAAGACGGAATTGACGATATTTTATCGCTTGATATCTTTGCAGACGGCGCGATTGGTCAATATATTTATCTTAACACTCTCGGTAAAAACTGTCCTTTAGTTGAGCCATGTGAAGAAACCGACAATAAAATCCATATGGCAGGACGTGATGTTTACAAATTTGTTGTTTCAACTCTTCCTCATTATGTTGAAGAATGTATTGAGCATGCCAATATGAAAGCGGAAGATATTGATTATCTTATCCCGCACCAGGCAAATCAAAGAATTATTGAAGCTTTGCAACAGCGGCTTGGTTATTCTGATGAAAAAGTTATCTCAAATATAAAATATTATGGCAATACATCAGCAGCGTCCATTCCAATAGCGCTTGTTGAAGGTGTAGAAAATTGTAAGATTAAGCTTGGTTCAACAGCAATTCTTTGCGGTTTTGGAGCAGGCATGACATGGGGCGCTGCAGTTGTAAGATTACGCCAGGGTATTTGCTAGGGTTTACATTGTCTGCAAAACGTGTTATACTATGTATATACATAATTTGAGGTAAACATGTTGGGATATAGAAAAGCTTTTACTCTTACTGAACTTCTGGTTGCTCTTGGTATAATCGGTGCAATTGCTGCATTAGCAATACCTAGCTTGCTAAATAACATTAATAATCGCATGCTTGCAACTCAGCTAAAAAGTTTTGTCGGCTCAGTGCAACAGTTAGTCAATGAGCAAAAATCAACATATAAAACTCAAAATCTTACTCATACTGATTTTTCTAAAGGTGCTGCAAATGTATTAAGCTCCACTAACTTTGAAATTGCTAAGAGTTGTGCAACTCCTGCAAAAGATTGTTGGAAAACCTCAGATGAGGCGGATACAAAAGTTTCATACAGAAAACTTTCAGATCTGAGCTCGCAAGCTATTGAGGATAGTAAAACTACTGTTCTTCTAAAAAATGGTGCAATAATTTCTTATGAGGTACTTAATTCAGCTACAGAACCTGATTTAATAGGTGCATTCTATATAGATGTGAATGGTAATGATGCTCCAAATGTAATTGGTCGTGACTATTTTTCGTTCTATGTGTCTAAAACCGGTGCGATTTCGTATGCTAAGCCTGGAACTGATGCCACTACGGATATTGAAACTTTAACTTCCGATTGTGAGGGTGGGTCTGCGTTTAATTGTTTTGGAGCAGTCCAATTGAATACATGGAAAATGCCATATTAGAGCATGCTTTATAAAAATTTTCGGCATGCTTCATGTTGATTTTGGCGCATGCTGCTAAAATTATTTTTTACAAAATTTGCACCTATTTCGCTAAAAGTCTTACTCTGTCGCGTTTTTACTGCATTTATCAAATAAAAAATTTTTTTGAAAAAAGTGCTTGCATTTTAAAATTTTTTGATTTAATATAAAAGACGTGCACAGCGCACAGATAAATTTTGAACATATAAATAGCAATTTAAAATTTATTTAAAAAACTACTTGACAATAAAAATTTAAGTAGTACGATAAGGGAACCGCGAGCGAAGCGGTTTGAGTTACCCCGATAGCGAGTCAACATTATGGGTTGATAGCGTTGGAGACACTAATCGGACCTTGAAAACAGAATAGCTGAAAACGAGCTTTGTATGAGAAAAAACTTATAC
>MOYD01000065.1 GCA_001899395.1 Candidatus Gastranaerophilales bacterium Zag_111
AGGTTTATTGTGCTTATTGTTACTGTGCCCGTTGATTCGTTCGAGGTGATTATCTTGTCTGATTGTTTGTTGGGGAGGTCTACGTCGATTGATACTGAGGTGGATTCACTGGCTTCCAGGAGGTTTAATGACATTTCGCCGGTCTCGTTGTTCGACAGGGATAGTGTCCCGCTGTATAAATATAATTTGTTATCGTTTAAAACATCATCTCTGCCTAGAACAAGATTAACTTTATGCAATTCAACGTTTGCATAAGGCTTAATTTCCGGAGTTTCTTCTTCTGAAGAACTAACCAGCGGCATTATCTCATCTTCGACATATAGAGATTCAGGTTGTGGTTCAACATATTGTACAGCTTCAGCTTTAATATTATTATTAAGGTATATGGTACCTGTTTTGTCACCGGTAAATTTGACTGTATAGCTATCACTGATTCCATTATCATAATACAAATTTGTACCATTGATAGTGTCATCAATAATTATTTTCCCGTTATTTTCTGCTGCCAGGGTCAAGGTAGAAGCATTCGGAGAATGACTATAAATATCACTAAACTCGACATATATAGCCTCATCGCGTCTGCCGTTTTCATCTTCTACATAGTTGCCATTGATTATTGAGGTATAACCGTCTGTTGCAAGTAGTTTTAAATCATTACTTGTATAAATCGCTCCGCCCGCTTCCACAGCATGGTTTCCGATAAAGCTGCTGTTAATTAACCCGGGAGTACGTTCAACCAGGATATCATCAGGGTTATATTTTTTGAAATCTTCTTCCAGAACACATTGTCCGGAACTTATTCGTTCGTTTAGATATTCTAGTCTATATTGCCACTCTTCTTCGTCATAGGTATAGTCAGTATAAGTCCCACTTATATATATCTTATAACCGGCAGCAATCATATCATCAATAAAATTTGTTTCAGCCTTTTCGGTATCTAATGAGTCTTCTTGTTCATATTGCATATAAAATGTCACACTTTGGCTGCCATCCGGTGAATATATGATGACTTTATTCACGCGGATTGCATCTACGCCTTCAGGTATTTGATTGCCTATATAGCCATTATTAGCTATTGCACCACCTAGGTTTGCACTGTTAGCTATAAAATCACCCGTGATATTATCTATCTCGCCGTAATCATTACATATCGCTCCGCCTACAGCGCCAGAAGAAGTAGAAGAATAGGTAATACTGTTACCAATGAAATTGCCTTTAATACTACCAATTCTGCCGTAATTATAAATCGCACCGCCATAAATAGGATAATGATACGTAGGATTAGAATAGATAATACTGTTGCCAATAAAATCACCTGTGATAGCACCTATTGTACTGTTGTAATAACTATTAGATATTGCGCCTCCATAAGAGGAATAAGAAGAAGAAATACTATTGCCAATAAAGTCTCCGGTGATATCGCCTATTGTACTTTGGTACCCATTAAATATTGCACCTCCATCAATATCATCATACGGAGAAGAAGTATTAGAAGCACTGTTGCCAATGAAATCACCTGTGATAGCACCTATTGTACCTCTTTCATTATCTATTGCACCACCGGAAGAAGCAGTAGCATTGCCAATAAAATCATTATCTAAGTCTGCACCACTTGTGCCACCTGTTACAAGGTTTTCAGCTACACGAGATGTGTCTGTGTAATATTTTATTTCTTGTCCAAGGACTGTTGCAGGTGCTGATACCTCTGCGTCTGCAGCGTCACGATGTCCGTATTCGGTCTTTTTTAAGTCTACACGATAATAAACCGGTACCATTGTGCTTGTTTCGACATCCCATTCAAATCTTGTTATTGTATTTTCGTCTTTTGCATCTACTCGTGTTAAGGTATAGGCACTACTATCGCTCAATATTGTATCCGGTTCTGCTGCATTCACCGGCTGCACACCAATTACCGTCATGCCTGCTAAAGCTGCTATAGATAAAGCTTTAAGGGTTACCCCCCCCCCGGTTTCCCGCTTGTAGAGCGAGTTTTGAACTTCTTTTCATTTCACAATCCTCATATTTAATTCTACACATCGATAACTCCCTTATCGACATGTGGCTAACTTTTCTTTAATTTTTTAGGGCAAATTTTTACATTTCGTTATATTGTATATCCTCTAGATATATTATAAACACATTTTTATAATTATACAAGTCTTTAAAAAAATTTGTACAAACAGACACAAAACCTTTTCACACTACAATGTGCGAAAATACTGAGACAAAAGTTATGTAAAGATATGTTAATTACATCCGCTCTGGAGCTGTTACACCAAGAAGTGACAATGAATTTGCAAGCACGGTTTTGAAAGCCCAAACAAGCGCCAAACGTGATTTTGTAACCTCAATATCATCTGTTATTACACGGGTTGAATTATAGAACGAATGAAATTCCGCTGCAAGTTCCTGCACATAACGGCAAATTGTATAAACTTGTCTATTCTGAGCTGATGTGACAATCAGCGGTTTGAATTCTTCCAGTTTAAGTACAAGTTTTCTTGCATAAGTCACCGCAAGTCCTGCAATATGAGTATCAATCCGTGCAACAAGTTTTTCAAACTCATCAGGCGTCATAACAGGCGCAATTGCCTTACCTGTTTGAGTATCAAGTCGTTCTTGTGTTGCGTTTCTTATAATTGAGCAAGCCCGTGCATGAGCGTATTGAACATAAAATACAGGGTTTTCATCTGATTTTGTTTTTGCAAGTTCGATATCAAAATCAAGAGTGGTATCAATATTTCTCATTGACATCCAAAAACGTGTAGCATCTACCCCAACTTCTTCTATCAAGTCATCCAGTGTAACCATGTTTTTGCGTTTGCCCATACGGACTTCATTACCGTTAATCACAAGGTTTACAAGCTGTCCAAGAAGGATTTCAAGTTTATCAGGGTCATAGCCAAGTGCCTCAAGCGACGCCTTTACCCTTGCTACATATCCGTGGTGGTCTGCACCCCAAATATTTATCATTCTGTCAAAACCGCGTTCCAGTTTATCAACATGGTAGGCAATATCCGCTGTCAAATAAGTATTTGAACCGTCAGCTTTTTTAATTACTCTATCCTGGTCGTCCCCAAAATCAGATGATTTAAACCAAACTGCGCCGTCTTGTTCATAAATCTTTCCGCTGGCTTTTAGTTTATTCACACATTCATCCACCTTACCGGAGTTATGCAGTGTAAGTTCAGAATAAAATTTATCGAATTTAACTTTGAAATTGTCCAGCAGTTCGCGCTGAACCCTTTCTTCATACTCTTTTGCAAAGTCACAGTAAACTTGAAGGTCAATATTATCTACATCTTGTACTGTTGGATGAGATTGCAAAAAGGCTTTTGCTACGGGGATTAGATAATCGCCCGGGTAGTAATTCTTCCGTTCAATTTCATCTTGCGGAAAATCTATATCTTCGCCCAATTCTTGCTTAACCCGTATAACAAGCGAACGACCAAGTTTTTGAATTTGCGAGCCCGCATCATTTATGTAAAATTCCTGATAAACTTCATGCCCGTAAAATTTTAAAAGGTTTGCAAGCGAACTTCCCATTGCTGCCCAACGTCCGTGACCAATGTGAAACGGTCCTGTCGGGTTTGCAGAGATATATTCAAGAATTATTTTTTCTGTCTCAACATTTTCAGGTTTGCCATATTCAGATTTCTTTTGCGAAATTTCTGTCAAAACCGCTGCCAGCAAGCTCATGCCAGCCTTAAAATTGATAAACCCGCCAATCACTGAATATTCATTATCTTCTTTGTCAACAAATTCGACAATCGCATTCGCAATCGCAGGCGGCGCAATCCTCGCGCTTCTGGCTAAAGACGAAACATTAATTGCCAAGTCGCCAAAATCAGGATTTTTCGGTTTTTCAACAGGCAAAGTGCCGCGGTGGTATTCGCTCATTTGCCCAAGTTTGCCCGCTTTCACCGCTTCTTCTATCGCGGTTTCTATTTTATTCAAAAAGTAATCTCTTAACATAACAACCTCTTTAATATAACTTTCTGAAAAAAATTATATAACAAAAAGGCGAAGTTTAAAAGTTGTACTGTGGAATTTCAAACACTTCATTATTGGCGTCTTTTTCCACAAATTTCAAATAGTATTCCATTGCATCAGTTTTGCACATGTCATAAGCTTCTTGCGGAATATATTTTTTATGAAGTTCCGTGCGTTCACCGGAATAATTACCTAAAACAGACGCATATTTCTCGATTTCGTCCTTATCTAAACCGCCGCCGTAGGCTTTTGTTTTAGCATCGGTGCCAGATGGACGGATTTCAATGTATTTATTATCAAAATCAAGATATGTTCCGTCTCCTACAAATTTAATCGAACGCAAATTGTCAAAAGTTAAGCCGTCCGGTGAAAATTTATCATTCAAAATTGATTTAATCTCATCAAGCGAAACAAGCCCTTTACGCTTTGCAATCGCCATTGAAAGATAAAACATATCGTTTTTAGTACGCATAGCTTCACCCTCTATTTTTGCGGCTTTTAGTCTATTGATGTCCGGTTCGGATTCGTTATAATAAGCAATATCAACACGTGTATCAAAGCGCCCGATAATCTTATTGTCTTCAAAAACTTGGTATAAATACTGTGACAAAGTCTTTCCGTCTTGTTCAAGTTTTGCGCTAAGCGCTGAGGCTACAATAATCGCTTCTGTCGCGCTTTTTTCCCTCATTGCAACCGCAAACCTGCCGTGCTGTGAGCGTATAAGTTCTTCTGTTCCCATAATCATTCCGCCTGATTCTTCTCCGCCAAAAAGTAATCGAGGATTTACGCCTAAATTGACAGGATTTCCAAAAACATCGTCCACAACAACTTCACTATCCGGTGATTTCTTCAACTTGAGTTCGACTTTTTTCATAATGTTTGCAATCTCTTTGAACCCAACAGGCACATTGACAACCTTAACACCGTTATTTGCCGCCCATTCATCCCAAGACAATGCAGACGCCGTGGTTTTTATCATAAATCGCGGATGATTGTTCCACAGATTTTGAGATTTTAACTGTTTTGCCCAAAAATCCATTAACATTAAAAATGCCTGGTTTGCTGTAAATACAGTCAACACAACGTCTTCACCAAGTTCAATATAGTCAACTCCAAGTTTTTTCAATTCCGGTATGCGCTGCGCATTTTCAGTTTGTGTGATTGTTAATCTGTCATGGTCAGGGTCTGTAATTAACACAACTGTTCCGCATGGATAATTTTTTAATTTTTCATCATAATGCAGTGTATCAATTACAGGGAAAAACTTTGTCCCATCCGGTTTTTTAGCTAGAACAGTTGCATCTACTGAGTAATCATAAAACGCCTTTTCGCCTTTTGGTGTAACATCATACTTACCGATTGAATGGAAAAACGGATCTTCCTCAGTATTGAACCACACAAACTTATCTTCAATCCCAAGTTTTTTCAATACACGTGAAAGTGTTCGATATGCTGAGCCCCCAACGTTTTCTATTGCAATTTTTGATTTAAAAGATTTTATCAGCTCTAAATTAATGTCTTTTGCCACACCTGATTTTAGATACTCAACGTATAAATCAACCCCGTCATCTAAAGATTTCATAACGCTATCGTTAATTAAAGGATTATCCTCCGCCGCAATTTTAATCTCGTATGAACCATTTTCATTAACATAATCAAAAATTTCTCTAATCTTATTAACAAATTCCATAGATTCTTCAGGCAAATACTGGCTTCCCTGGCAGTTCAAGTCTTTTGTCGCGTTTTTAACAGAAATCCCGTGGCTTGATGTAATATATTCACCGCCCAATAAATCTAATTTAAACGCCAAAAATGACGCAAGCCAAATCGGAATAGTTTTTTTGCCGTAAGGAACAAGGGTTTCAATACCATGTGATGCCTGAATTCTTGCTATCGCGTCCAAAAAAAGTTTTGAATTATAACGAACTTCGCACCCCGCAACTTTGACAATCCGTTTACCATTATATTTTTCATTTGCAACAAGCGCTTTTGCTAAAGTTGCAAGAACTATCCCAACAAGGTTTATCGGAAATCTTGTATCTTGCGGAAACAAAATATTTTGAGGTCCTCGAATTCCGGCGGTTGAAACCTTTGCTTCTTTTGCATAATTTGCAAACCATTCTTCTAAATTCAGCCCTTCCGGGTTTAAATCTTTATCATAAGGTTTTAAATGCTCTCTTTTTAGTACAAAACTAAATTCGCCCTTATTATCAAAATTCATCAAGTCTAAATCCTTGACATAATCAGGCGTTTTATCATAAACACTTTTAAATAACTCATTTTCCAATACATTTTTTGACTTTAACTCTAACATCAATAACCCCTCTTTCTTTATTTTGATAATACTATAAAAATAGATTTTAAGTTAATTTTTATGTATAATGAAATTGAAATCATGTGGAGACGATGCAATGACAAAACAAAAAAAACAATATTCATCAAGACAAGCATCACAATATAATAAATGGAGAGCACTGTTCCAGTTTTTAGTTTGCAAAATCGGTTATATGATACGCTTAAAACTGGTTTACAGAATTGAAGTTCACGGACTGGAAAATGTTCCAAAGGATAATAATTACATCATATGCCCAAACCACCTTTCATCGCTTGACCCGCCTATGATTGTGGCGGTTATGCCGCGACCGGTTGCGTTTATGGCAAAAAAAGAGTTGTTTGAAATTCCGTTTTTACGCTGGTGGATAGACTGGCTTGGAGCTTTTGCAGTGAACCGCGAAGCACTTGGTCCTTCTACAATTAAAACAGTTAAAATAATAAAAGAAAGTAAATGGGTACTTGGGATGTTTCCGGAAGGAACCCGCGGAGTTCCGGGAGAAATCGGAACCCCAACAAAAGGATTTGCAGGTCTGGCAAGGCTTACAAAATGCAATATTTTGCCTGTTGGAATTATCGGCTCAAACGAAGTTAAACGAATGCCTTTCTCAGGTAAAATAATAATAAATATCGGCAAGCCAATTCCATATGACAAAGACACAGATATGGTTGTTAATAAATGGCTGGAAGAAGTTCAAAAACTAACAGGGTTTAAACATGTAGAAAAACCTGTTGAAGCGGAAGGAGTTAAGTAAATGGAAAAAGAAGCTAGAAACTTCAACAGAAGGTATGCAAAAGAATATAATATTTTCAGAACGATTTTTTATATGGGTTTTCTCTATATTGTAGTATACGGATTTTATCTGATATTTTACAATTTCAAGGTTGAAGGACGTAAAAACATCCCTGCACACAAGGCAAAAGCCGGCAAATACATTTATGCAGCAAACCACGTTTCAATATTTGACCCGCCAATGGTTGCTATGGCTGCAAATTGCCCTGTTGCGTTCATGGCCAAAAAAGAACTTTTTGACCCTAATGAAAAATTAAGCTGGCTGGTTAAACGACTTGGTGCATTTGCTGTTGACCGTACAAAACCTGAAATCGCAACATTTAAAACAGTTAAAGATATTGTGAGCACAAGCTGGTCTTTAGGGATATTCCCTCAAGGCGGAACACGACCGTACGGGAAACTGGAAGGAATTAAAAAAGGGTTCGTCGCAATAGCTAAAAATGCCAAAGCTGATATTGTACCTGTTGCAATTGCTGATTGGGACGGTTATCCAAAATTAAAACCTTTCACCCGTCGCAACGTAACAATCAAAGTTGGCACACCAATTCCTTACACCCTCAAAGATGAAGAAATAATTTCTGAATGGTGCAGACAAATTTGTGAAATGGCTGACTACGAAAACTGCGTCGAAGAAGTATCGAAAGATAAACAAGTTATTTAATAAGCCATTTTCCAGCCTCTGTATAATACGATATCAAAACAAGTATTAGCTTGTCCTCCTCTGCAAGCAGGTAAATCGTATTGATCCAAAAAACTTGCATGTGGTTGTAAATTGCCTGTCTTACTTAGTGATATTTCAAAAAGGTCACGTCCAACAATATTAGGCGCATCATTACCATTTACATCAATAACAAACCTTCCATCCCATAAATATACTGCATCTACAGCCGTTAATTGATATGAAATAATTGCACCATTTTTTAAAACAACAGTTGGATTACTAAAACTAACACTCGGATTGCCCGTACCGCTAATTGTTCTATATGTAACTTTTTCAGTTCCTTCTGCTGATGTTTTCCAACAATCTTTTGCAGGATCAGCACAGTTTTTGGCAATTGAAAAATTATTATTAGTCAACAATGTCGCCGCAGATGAAAAGTCAGTATTTCCTAAATTTCTGGTTTTATGAGTAACCATTTGTTCGTTTGCAAGCTGCTCAATTGATGTAACAATACTTTTAAGCTGAGTTATCATCATACGGTTATTAATATTATTTAGCAAGCTTGGAATTGAAAGAGCTGCAATCGCTCCGATTATTCCAAGTGCAACAAGCAGTTCTGTTAGGGTAAATGCTTTATTGGAGAGCTTTAAACGGTGCCCCCCCCCCGATTTTCCTTGATATCATTGAATTTTGACATATTTATCTCTCCTTTTTGGTTGTGTATTGGAAGTATAGCATTTTATTCACTACTTGTCAAACAAACTCGTTTGCTGAGCTCCGACAGGTGCAAATTTATACCCCAAGTGTCTATAAGTTTCCGGGGAAACTTTTCTACCGCGCGGGGTTCGCTGCAACAAACCGGCCTGTAATAAAAACGGTTCGCAAACATCTTCAATCGTTCTAACATCTTCCCCAATTGCGGCTGCAATGGTCTCTATCCCAACAGGACCTCCGTCGTATTTTTCAATTATCAATTTCAAAAGGCTTCTGTCTGTTCTATCAAGTCCGTATTCATCAATCTTTAAAATATCAAGCGACTCATTTGCAATATCTTCATTAATTTTTCCATTGTACTTAACAATTGCAAAATCACTTACACGCTTAACCAGTCTGTTTGCAATACGCGGCGTGCCGCGGGAACGCCTTGCAATCGCTCTTGCACCTTTTTCATCAATTTCGATATTTAAAATTCCTGCTGTACGACGAATAACTTGTGATAATTCGCTTTCTGTATAGAACTCAAGACGATGAATTATCCCAAACCTGTCACGCAAAGGTCCTGATAATTCGCCGGCTTTAGTTGTGGCACCAATTAGTGTAAATTTTGGCAACGGAACCCGTAAAGTCTTCACTGTCTGGCTTTTACCGGTTGTCATGTCAAGATAAAAGTCTTCCATTGCAGGATACAAGATTTCTTCCGCAACTTTGTTAAGTCTGTGGATTTCATCAATAAACAAAATTTCTCCGCCCTGTAAAGACATCAAAATTCCGATAATGTCGCGCGGGCGCTCTAAAGCTGGTGCAGATGTTATTTTGATATCAACACCCATTTCCTGAGCAATAACTCCGGCAAGCGTTGTTTTTCCAAGTCCCGGAGGACCGTAAAATAACAAATGGTCAAGCGGCTGCTCACGTTTTTTTGCGGCTTCTATCGTAATTTTTATTGTATCTTTTAAAGCTGACTGTCCAATATAATTATCAAATGTTTTTGGTCTGATACAGTTTTCAAAATTCTTATCAGGCTCAATCGCCTCCGGTTTTATAACCGGATTTTTTTTCTCTCGAACTGCTGATTTAAAATCATTATCGTCTGAAATTATACTCATAATATAATCATAGCACAGGATGAAAGTTTTTAAAATAATTTAACAATATATAAAACAGCATAAGTTTACTTCAAAAAATCTCTCCAATAATCCCCGTTTCCTGTTGGGCTTTTATTTTCCAGAGCAAAATATGCACAAGTGTGTGCCGGTGTGGATTGAGAATAACTGCAATATTGAGCTATTTGAGTTTTATCATTAGTTTGAGCTGCCAAGTTACTCCATGAGTTTCCAGTATAAGGGACTACAGAATTATTCTCTGTAAAAACAAAAACAAATCTGTCATAACCTAAACGGTTTGGCGGGTCAATACCGTTTGTGTCAACACAAATTTTTGGTCCATATGTAACTCCGCCATATGCCGAAAAAGCCGATGTATCATCTGTAGAATACAATCTACCTACCATATCTATAGCAACATGAGACCTGTCACAAGGATAACTTGTAATTGGGTTGCCGTTCAAATTATTTTGAGTAATATTATGAACGTGATCAAAATTATACCAGATGTTTTGCGGTGCTGTCTGGTAACTCTTATAATATGACATAAATTTATCCAAGACATTATTTGAATAAGCTTGATTTGTACCTTCTACAACAGTTAAGCTGTCATAATCGTGCACACTTGAATCTTCCCCGGCATAAAATGCACGCGCTGCAATATTTAGTTCTGCATATGTCTTTTTAAATTGACTTTCAAGTTTTTTGTTTCTTAAATGCGTCATTAACCCAGGGATAGTAATTGCTGCAACAACACCAATTACGCCAAGGGTAATTAAGACTTCTGCCAAAGTAAATGCCAAAGACCCTTTACTGGAGAGCTTTAACGGTGCCCCCCCCCCCGTTTTTCAAACTATGATTGAATTTTAGCATACTTTACTCTCCTTTTTGATATATAAAGCATAACATTTTTTGTCTTGTTTGTAAAGGTTTAATTAAAGTCGTAAGGCACCAACCATTTACTCAAACCTGGTCAACTCTGAAACCGTTGTATCAAGTTTGCGCGAAATTTCAATCAATGTATCAAGCGATGGTTTTGAAAATGCAACTTCAATTTTTCCAACGAAATTTAAGGACATATCCAGTCGATCAGCTAATTCTTGTTGGGTCATATTAAGGCTTTTGCGCCTTTTTTTGATATTTTTACCTAAATTTTTATAAAAGTCATCGGTCATATACGTACAGTCTATACGTAAACTTTTGTAAATTATACGTATTGCCAGTACGTAAATATGTTATCATTTTTACCAGGAGAATTAGATATGAAAAAGAATAAAGCATTTACTTTGGCAGAAGTCTTAATCACCCTTGGCGTAATTGGTGTTGTTGCAGCAATTACTATTCCGGGATTAATGGCTAAATATTACGAAAAACGAACAATTAACCAACTTAAAGCAGCTCAATCAATTATATCAAGAGCTTTCAGGCTTGCAGAAGAAGAATACGGAGAAGTCGACGGTTGGGGAATAATAAAAGGTCAATGGTCAGGAAACAATGCAACAATCGCAGCAAACTACCTTAAACCGTTTTTAAAAATTGCAATAGATTGCGGGCTCTCAGATAATAATAAAAAATGCGTCTCAAAAAACTATGTAAGACTAAACGGACAAAAACACGACATTAATTATTCAACGGACAGAAGATATTACAAATTAACACTGCTAAACGGGATGTCTCTTTGGTGGAAAGCCGGCGCCGAACCCAAAAGTATTATCACAATATGGGTAGACACTAACGGGAAATATCCGCCAAATACATGGGGAAAAGATTTATTTGTTTTTTCATATGAAAACGGAGGACTTCGACCGTGGGGCGCACCTAATAGCGAATATCCTTACAAAGGGTCTTGTACTGCAAAAAATGCAAATGGATATGGTTGCGCTTATTATGTGCTTTACACAAAGAAAATGGATTACTTCACACACTAATTCAAATAAACAAAACATCTTCCTTTTTGTTTATGGTACAATTAACTTTGTATAAAGGGAGAAATAGAGAGATGTTAGATTTTATTCACACGAATGGCATGTTTATCTCCGGAATGATTTTACTCATTGCGTATATTTTCATTGCCAGCGAAAAAATTCAAAAATCTGTTGTGGCATTAGTCTGCGCATCGTTGACTATGCTATTAGGATTAATTCCGTTGTCTCTACATTTGGAAGACAACGTCAAAGGCGTTTTTGAATACGTTGATTTTGAAGTAATCTTTTTACTTATCGGTATGATGATTATTGTTAATATCGCAAGCCGAAGCGGTGTATTCAAGTGGATGGCGCTTAATTTGTTAAAGGCAACAAAAGGACACCCAAAAACAGTTTTATTCGCTTTAGCTGCATTTACTGCTATTGCGTCAGCTTTCTTGGATAACGTGACAACCGTTGTTCTTATGATGCCGATTACTTTTGTTATCGCAAAAGAATTTGAGACAGACCCTGTTCCGTTTCTGATTACAGAGGTTCTTGCCTCAAACATAGGTGGTACAGCTACTCTAATCGGTGACCCGCCTAACATTATTATCGGAACCCGTGCAGGGTTAAGTTTTATGGATTTTGTCAAAGAATTAACCCCAATTGTCGTAATTATTTTCTTAGTTGCAATTAGTGTTTTAATTTTCTTATTCAGAAAAGGCTTGAAAGCAACTCCTGAAAAAATGGAACATATTGCAAACCTTGACAATTCCAAAACAATTACAGACAAAAATCTGATGATACGTTCAGTAATCACTCTTGCGCTTGTAATTTTAGGGTTTGTAACCCACGATATTACACATATTTCAGCGTTTGTGTTTGCTGTTGCCGGCGCGTCATTCTTATTACTATTTGAAAAACCAAAAGAAATTTACCGTGATGTAGAATGGCTTACGATATTTTTCTTTATAGGTTTATTTATCATTATCGGCGGCTTTGAGGCAAACGGCGGAATTAAATTCCTTGCTGACCAACTTATTATCCTAACTCACGGTAGCCTTGAAGCGGCAACATTAATTATCCTATGGGCATCCGGTATTCTATCAGGGATTATTGATAATATCCCATATACCGCGACAATGGCGCCATTAATATCAGAACTTATTAATCCGGCAAACCCTAATGCGATTACCGGGAATGTTCATGCTCTCTGGTGGGCGCTTTCTTTAGGTGCATGTTTAGGCGGAAACCTTACAATCATCGGAGCTGCTGCTAACGTTTTAGTCAGTGAAACAGCAGCGTCAAAAGGGCATAAAATTTCATTTTTAAGATTTATGAAATACGGTGCGCTTATCACACTTATTTCACTTGCTCTAAGTTCATTCTATCTGTATTTCAGATACCTGTAAGTTTAGTTAAGCATTAAAAAAAGCCTCGTTTTTCTAACGGGGCTTTTTTAATAACCTGTTTATCGGTTGCTCTACAAAATAATGAGTGATTACTCCAAAGAGTATCATAGTTATAAACATCAAAACAAGATTAAGCCAAGGATGCAAAACAATTAAATCATGACAATTTTTTACAACTGTATATACCCATAAATCTAGTATAAAAAAATGTGTCATGAATATCGGAAACGCAAATTTGCCTAAGAATACTGAAAAGTTATTTTCCAGCAGCATTGAAAACCAGCCTTTTTTAATCAAAAACAACCAGAACAAACCAATAAAAGCAACAATTAAAATTAATTGGTTGTTATAGTTCATCTTGTGAAGACAGATATAATAAAAAATAAAACAAAACAAATAAATTTCTGCGGCTGTTGTCAAAATTTTTGGTAAGATTTTTAAATTAGTTTGTCTTATTTTATCAATATTATCTTTATAAATCATTGAAATAAAATAGCCAACACCAAGACCGGCAATACCGCGCAGCATTCCGATGTTAAAAACTTTATAAACATTTTGCCAATTATGAGGAAAATGCGAATGCAGCCAGAGTGAATAGCAAAAGAAAATCATACATGCTGTTATAAAGTTAAAATGTTTTTTATTGATAATTTTATACAAATAAAAATAAAAACACATACACCAAAAAAGAGCTGAAATATACCATAAACAGTGATTGTTCGGATAGCTAAGAGTTAATCCGCAATTATTCAGAGTAAGCATTGCAAAAACATTTTCATATTTTATGAATTTTATTGGTGTGAATTGAGCAGCCAGCCAATATAAAACAATTATATAAAAAGCCAACGGCATAAGACGTAAAAACTTTTTTTTAGCAAAATCAATAAAATTACATCCAAAATCAGTTGTTAAAAATAAAAAGAACCCAGAAATTATAAAAAAGAAATCAACCGGCAAATACGAATAACTAAAATTATCAATTAAATTTTGATAAAATGGAATTTCATCAACAAATGGTTTTAGAATTAGCACTTTTATATGCACAAAAATTATTACAAGTGAAAACAAAAACCGTAATATCTCTATATCTTTAATCTTTTCAATCTTTACCATATTTATAACTTATATTTTCATAAGTTATAACACAATACAGATTAAAAAGCAATTATTCTAAAATTGTATCAATGAATAAAATAGAACTTCTAAAGAAATTTGGAAAAAATATAAAAATAGAAAGAATTAAACAGGGACTGACACAGGAAAAATGCGCAGAAATCCTTGGAGTCAGCGCAAACTATTTTGCCTGCATAGAAAACGGACGACAGAATATGTCGCTTGGAAAAATTTTAGAATTATCAAACACTCTGAATTTTAAACTGGAAAAACTTCTCGATTTCCAAAGTTAATTATAATTCTTTTTAAGTTCATCAATCGTATCACCACCGTATTTTAGCAACACTTCATCTGCTAAAATCCATGCAATACGAGCTTCAGCAACAACAGAACATGCCTCAACCGCGCAAACATCAGAACGTTCAAAATGTGCTTCGGTTTCTTCCATTGTTTTTGCATCAACTGTTTTAAGCGGAGTTTTCATTGTTGGAATAGGTTTCATAACCCCTGTTACCACCAGATCTTCACCGTTTGTCATTCCGCCTTCGATGCCGCCTGCGTGGTTTGTTTTATGTTTAATTTCGCCGTCCTGAACAAAAATTTCGTCATGATATTCGCTGCCTTTATAGCCAAGCGGATTAGTACCGATTTCAACGACTTTTACTGCCGGAATACTCATAACTGCTTGCGCTAAGCGTCCGTCAAGCCCTCTATCCCAATGTACATATGAACCTAGTCCAACAGGCAGATGTTTATACAAAACAACAAACCTTCCACCCAAAGTATCGCCTTTTCCGCGCATGATATCAACTTCTTCCGAAAAATTCGCCGGGCAGCAGGCAGAACCAATCTGAGTAACTTTTGAAGTTCCGGTTATCCCAAGTTCTTTAAGCAGAAGTTTTGCAACCGCGCCAACTGCAACTTCGATTGCAGTCTTTCTTGCACTGGAGCGTTCTAAGACATTGCGCAAGTCACTCTGGCAATATTTGATACTCCCTGCATAATCAGCATGTCCAGGTCGAAAAGTTGAAAAAGCTTTTTCATTCGTAACATCTTCAGGCGCACTGCTCATAATCTTTTTCCACGCCTCAAAATCACGATTTTTTACAACTAGCGTAACCGGTGAACCAAGAGTTTTTCCAAACCTGACACCAGATGTTATTTCTACAGTGTCATTTTCTATCTTCATCCGCTCTCCGCGTCCGTAACCTTGCTGGCGGCGTTTCAATTCGTTATTTATAAACTCAATATCAATATTTAATCCCGCCGGAAGTCCTTCTATTATTGCGGTTAAACATTTGCCATGGCTTTCGCCTGCTGTTAAAAATCTAAATTTATTCATTATTCACCTTTTGTCTTGTGTTTTAAAAATGACTGAACTTTTGTCTGCATCATTTCTTCTTTAATTTTGTAGCCGGAATTTGTTTCCTGAACAATTTGATACATCTTGAGCCAGTAAGTTTCTTTTGACGGCTGGCGTTCAGCGCTTATTTTAATCCCGTCCGGAACCTCTTGAGCTGTGATGTTTCGATATTTGTTTTTGTACTTTCTAAGTTTAGCAGTTTTTTGTCCGATTTTCAATTCCTTAAAATATCTTTTTGAAGGAACAATAACCTCTTCTGTTTCGCCTGTAGGTTTTACAACTTCGCGAATAATCTTAGCATCAGGGGAATAAAGTTCCAGAAGTTCGGAATTATAATTGTTTGCGTACATTGTGTATTTATTAAAAAAATCAATTGCTTCCTGCGGTGATTTCGCGAGCACATTAGCTGATATCAAAAACATTACACTGATAATTATTGCATATTTTTTCATAATTTGAAACCTCCAAGGTATGAGGATAAATAAATTTGACAAAACTTTCACCGCCCGATAAGGTAGAAAATTTTACAATTTTTGAGTAATATAATCATATGAAAATTTTAATAGTTGACGATGTACCCGGTTGGGTCAAGTTTCACAAAAACAATATTGAATACATAAATAATAACGCTGAAATTGATACTGCATTCAGTGCAAAAGAGGCATTTGCAAAAATTGAAAGTTCAATTGACAAGCCTTATGATGTGATTTTTACAGACTTGCAAATGGAAGCTGATTTTCTTCCAAAACTTGCCGGAGAATGGCTTATTGAGCAAATAAAAACATATGAAAAATATTATTCTGATACAAAAGTTGTAATAATCTCAGCATCACCTTCAATTCAAAAAATTGCAGAAAAATACAATGTCTCATGCCTGCCAAAATCAGTTGCCAGAAACTCCGGAGCTGAGGTTTATCACAAACTCATATAATAATCTTTTAAAATTTTAGTATCAGTTTCAATATTTGGACTTTCGCAAACCAAAGCACCCTTGACACCAAAGGATTTTAAGGCTTTTAGCAAGTCTTTATAATTCATATCGGATTCTTCTAAAATCAAGTGACAGCGCTCTCCCTTAGCAGAATAAGCAATTCCGGCAAGATGCGCATGGAAATTATTTATCGCCTTTTCCCCAAGTTCTTTTGAAATCCTGTCTAAAATTAAACAAAACTCATCATAAGTATTATACGCTCCTGCTGTTCTTGCGTGAACATGCGAAAAATCAACGCACGGCAACACCTGTTCAAATTCTTTTGATAGTCTGATAATTTCTTCATAATCTCCCCACTGAGTGGCTTTTCCAGTGGTTTCCGGACGTATCCAAATATTTATATTATGTTTCTCAAGTATTTCAATAATCTTTTGCGTCTGGCGTTTTACCTGTTGATAAACCTCTTCTTTATCTTTTCCCATATAAAACGCAGCATGATAAGTTATACTATAACCTCCAAAATCTGTTGCAGCTTTGGCTGTATCAATAATTCTCTGAACACTCGCTTCTATCTNACCTCCAAAATCTGTTGCAGCTTTGGCTGTATCAATAATTCTCTGAACACTCGCTTCTATCTTTTCTTCTTCTTTTGAATTCAAATTGATATAAAACGGACCATGTGCGGTTAGTACAAAGTTTTTCTGCTTAACGAGTTTGTTAAGATACTGTCTTGTGTCATCACTCATTCTGACACCATGGACAAACTCGACTTCCATACCGTCAAGTCCCATTTCTTCAATTATTTCAAAAGCTCTTGGATAACCGCCTTTACCTGTTGCCAAAGGCATTCCAGGTGTCAAGAAATTTAGTTTATCTACTTTATATGAACTTTGCACAATAACCTCCCAAAAATACCGCAATCACTCCAACTAAAAGGCTTAATATAATATAAACAGCAGCATGAATAAATTGCGAATTTTGTATCATCTCAAAAATTTCCAATGAAAAGGTGCTGAATGTTGTTAATCCACCGCAAAATCCGGCTGTCAACGCAAACTTTAAAGGCGCAGGAATTTCAAGTTTTCCGGTAAAATATATGTAAATAAATCCAAGTATAAAACATCCCACGATATTTACAAGAAAAGTTCCCACAGGAAAACCTGATTTTGCATAATGCAAGCAAAAAATCCCTGTCAAATAACGCAAAACCGCACCAGCTCCGCCACCTATAAATACCGCCAAAATATTTTGCATTACACTTTTACCTTGATTAAATTTTCTAAAATGTCACAAGCATCAGCAACGAGTTTTGAACAATGTTCCTTTTTAGCACTGCCTTCTAATCCTGCACAAAGTACACGACAACAAGTTACTTTATTTTTATTTTTAAACTCTTCAACAAGTGCTGCAGCTTTTTCTCTTGCAAAAACCTGATTACCAAACTTATTATTACGTCCAAAAATATATCCCAAAACCATTTGTGAAGATGTAACAGTGCCGCATGCACATCCTGATGACATTCCGGCAGAAAATGTTGTTGCGCAAGGCAAAAGTTCTTCGCTGCAAAGCCCTTCGTCAATACATGCCTGCATAACGCTTTCTGAACATGAATAGCCGGACTTAAAATATTCCAATGCTCTTTCTTTTATCATTTGCAATTCCTTTCGTTAATTTAATTCTTCACATAAAAATGAGCAGATGTCAAAAGTTTTGTAGGATTGTCTTTTGAATAAATTTTCATGGCATAAGCGCCTTTATCATTCAGAACAATATAATCTGTATAGTAATGCTTTTGTTCGTCTTTTAATTTAACCCGTTTACCCCAAACAAGGTCATATCCAAGCCTCTCTTCTGACCCACCGCCAAGTTTTACCACCTGAATTAAAAGCATTTTTGTCTCGACCGGTTTGGGTAAAGTGATAAGATAATAAATCCGCTCACCCGGTGCAAAAACATTAGTATTACTCTGAGAAACAATCGTGTCCTGTGTAAATCGGTATTTGTTAAACAAAATCACAGGTTCTTCTTTATCACAAGCACAAGTTATTACAACAATAAAAACAGTTATTATAAATAGTAAAAATTTTTTCATAATTATTGCAAATTCTTAATTCTTGCCTGTACTGTCTCAATCGTATCTTTATCGTTATTATGCTTGATAAAAAGTTTATAATTTTTTATTGCTTCGGAATTTTTTCCCTGATGTTCCAATGCCATACCAAGTCCATAGTAAGCATTTCCATAATTGTAATCCGGATCAAGCGAAATTACTTTTTCAAAACTTTTTTGGGATTCGATTATGTTATTTTCGTTTGCATAAGCAATGCCCAAGTTAAACCACCCGTCTGTATAATCAGGGTTTACAATAATAGATTTTTGGTAATAATTTATTGCTTTTGTGTTGTCCTCTTTCATTTGATAGATAGTACCAATCTTCAAAAGGGTTTCAGCGTCATTTGGAACAAGTTGTAACGCGTCTTGATAATTCTTCATCGCAGCATCGTAATTAGTGCTTTTATAATTCTTATCTCCTGCTGATATAAAATCCTGGTTCTGTTTAAGAGTTATGCTTGATGTTTTAACCGCAGGAATTTCCGGAGCTTTAATCTCTGGAACAACTACTGTTTCAGAACTTTCACCGGTTACGCTAATTGACGGCAGCTCGCCTGTTTCTTGCGTATTTTCACGGGTGGTTGATTTAGGGCGATAAAGTGATGAGATAAACTCGCTATATTCTGCGGAATACAAAGTTTTATCAGGATCAATTGCAATTGCTTTTTCATAATTTTCAGAGGCTTTTGTATTATCACCTTCGGTCTGATAAGCTTTTGCCAGCCCGTAATAAACATACCCGTCAGAATAGCCGTTTTTGATTGCTGTTTTAAAATCAGTTATAGCACCTTCAAGGTTATTAACCGCAAGCAATTGATGCCCCCTTGAAACAAGTGCACTGTTTAAGTTTTCTTTTATAACTTTATCATTTTTAACCGGCAATATTTCTTGATATAAAACTATTGCATCATCGTATTTTTCAAGGGCATGCAGAGCAAGCGCCTTGTTGCATTTAGCTTCATAATCATCTGGCTGTGCTTCCAGTACAGTATTGTAATAATTTATAGCAGATTGAAAATCTTTTCTGTTATGATAGCAAAGCGCAATGTTCTTTTTTAAATTGATATCATCCGGAGCTTTGTTTTCTGCAATCAGGTAATTTTCAAGCGCCTTGTCGTAATTGTTAAGCGTCTTATAAACATCTGCAATATTTTTGTATCCATTAATATCGTTTGGAAACGCTTTAATATACATATTATACTGAGCAATTGCTTCGGTGTTTTTATCCATATCAGCCAAAAGGTTCGCATAATCAAGGCGGACAGTGTTAAGGTTTGGAACTTTTGCAAGGACAACCTGGTACTGTTCATATGACATATCCTTTTTACCCAAATCCTGATAAGCTTGTGCCAGTCCAAGATGTGCTGACATATTTTCCGGGTCTTTTTCTATAGCTTTTTCCAAAAACTCAGCAGCTTTTTCAGAATCGTCTGTATTTAAAAGTGCTAATCCGTACTCTGCAAAATTTTTAAAGTTGTCAGGATTTTTATCGTAAATCTTTTTGAAATTTTTTGACGCGTTTTTGTAATCCTTTACCGCCAGATAAGATGAGGCAAGATTTTCTCTTGCTTCTGAATGCTGTGCGTAGGTTTCCAAAAACGTTTCATAACTTTTTATCGCGTTATTATAATCTTTTAATTGATATTGAGCATTGGCAATATTGTAATAATTGTATTTGTATTCAGGGAAAATATCCAAAGCTTTCTCGTAAGACGTAAGCGCATCTTTATATTTGCCCTGGGTTTCGTAAATACTGCCAATACTTATATAGACAAATGCGTCATCAGGTTTAAGTTCAGCAACTTTTTTATAAATTTCAAGCGCCTTATCATTTTGGTCAGTTTCAGAGTAAAGTCCTGCAAGTTTTGTGTATAGCTTGGCGTCATTATCACAAACCTGAATTGCCTGCTCCAGTTTTGAAATAGCTTCTTTTAAATCCTGCTGATGTTCTGCTGTGCATGCTTGCTGGTATAAAGCTCCTGCCTCTGGTGTCATGGCAAAAACAGGCGCCGCCCCTAAAGTCAATGTTGAAACCAAAATAGTTGTTAATAATTGCTTTCTAATTTTCCCTACTCCTTAAATTTTAATAACATATTAGCATAAAAATTATACCTGTGTAAAGCTGTCAGAATAGATTTTTTTATTGAGTAAAACCTCTGCAGCTTTGATAATATTTTGCTCATCAAGACTGTTTTTGTCAAATGAAATTTCTTCCGGCGTCTTAAAATTTTTAATCATTTCAGACAGGTTTATATAAAGTTCATCAGTTTTTGACACTGGAGAATTGTTATCAAGCATTTTAAAAATCCTGATAAGTTCTGTGTCTTTCGCGTCCATTATAATAGCGTCAAGCCCTGCTCCATATGCCAAAACTCCGTAAACTCGATTTAAAAGCGGTCGTAACTCTTTTGGCGAGCCATTTGAAATGTTTGAAAGCCCGATAATTGTATTTACCTGCGGGTCAAAACTTTCTTTTATCATATGTATTGTATTTAAAGCTTCAATCCCCTGTTCTTGTGCTGTTTTAACAGGCAATATCAAAGGGTCAAAAAATATTTTGTCTGATGAAATTCCTTTTTCCATACATTTTTCATAAATTTCAAAAACAATCTCCAATCTTCCGTCTGCATCTTTTGGAATACCGTTTTTTGCACATAACGCAAGCGCTATAAGATTGCAATCATATTCTAAAGCAAGAGTTGTAAGTCTTTCCAGTTTATCCGGCTCGTTTGTTGTGCTATTTATAAAGCATTCAGACGGATTTTTTGCAAGTTTTAAACCAAGCTCAATTGCCTCAGGATTAGTCGAATCAAATGATAAATTTTTATCCCCGCAAAGTCCGACAAGCCACTCATAAATCTTGTCAAGCGTTCCCCGTCCGGGACCGATATTCAGGTCAAAACAGTCTAAATTTTGTTGAATTTTTATCAAATTTTTTACAAAATTTTCATCTTTTTTTTCAAGAGCTTCTCTAACCGATTTTGAAATTATATGTATGTTTTCACCTATTGTAATCATACGAAAATTTTACCATAAATATTTTATTTTTTTGTAAAAATTTTATTTTAATTATTACATATATATAAAAACAAAATATCTTAATAAAATTTTACAATTGGAATCCTTTACAGATAGCAAATTTTTCAAAAAGCTGGTTTTATATCTAGCAAACCTATTAATTATGTGTTATAATATAATGGGTTCTCATTTTGAAATCGATAGTGTAAAGGAGTAGGTTCTATGGCTACATCAATTTCTGAAAAAGAAGTTAAGAAAGTAAAATCCAAATTCAATGATGAATTTGAAAATTACTTGAAAAATCAATGCGCAAAAACCACTTTCAACGGTACCGAGCTGGAATCTTTCTCTTGGTACAAAAAAGTTCTGGGACTTGTGTAAAACGATTTCTATCCTCAAACTTCAAATTTAAAAACCGGCATTAGTCCGGTTTTTTCTATTTATATAGAATAAAAAGGAGCCGCTTATAACTTGTTATAAGCGGCTTAATCATCGATTTAATATAAAAAACCAATTAATCTTCTATGGCTTTTACTTCTTCAACAATTTCAGCTTCAACTTCATCTTTAATACCTGTACGGATTGAAGATTTGTCAGATGAAATGTTTTTATCTTTCAATTTTGTAATCTGTCTTGCAAGTTTGTCTGCTAACAGGTCAATACTTGCATACATAGATTCTGCGGCTTCTTCACAACGAATTGAACCTGTGTTTGTTTTACAGATAACTTCCGCGATATGCTTGCCTTCAGCTGACGGGTTTTTAATTACTGACAATACAACATCAATACCCTGAATTTGGTCATATTTTGTTGTAACCTTGCCAATTTTTTCCTTTACATAAGCCTTAATCGCGTCTGTAATTTCGATGTTTCTTCCGTTTACGTGTATGTGCATTTAAACCTCCAATTTCCTAACTGTGCTTTGTTAGTATAACACACTTTATGGAATTTTTAAAGGGTCTTTTTATTATTCGTCTGCCAAAAATTGTGGCAATTCTACATCAGGTGTTCCGATTACTCTTACCAATTCAAGAACTGACGCCTTCATTTGACATTTTTGTGACGAACCACTGAAAAAATCTTTATAGAAACATCCCTCGCAATTACATCCTCTTTTATAGCACTCTAATGCAGTTGTAGTCCATCTTCTTACAGCAACTGCTCTTCCCATATCCCTACTTCTAAACAATTATATAATCTCCACTATCTTTAACTATTTAGCGATATCCTGAAGATATACCGCCTTATCTCCCCTAAAGCCGTTCATATCAATGTGTTTCGACTTCATAATTTAATTATAGAAAATAAGATTTTTTTTTCAAGGGCAAAACATGTTCTTATGAAGTTTTGTAACAAAACCCGCTAGCCGTGCTATATTGCACCTTTTCAAATATCCGGTACTCTAAAATCATGATATATCATGCTTTTAGAGTTTTTAGACCAAGCAAAACCATGATATACCATGGTTTTACATGGTTTGAAATCTCATTAAGTTTTGTAAAACATTTTAAATATAGCCCACCCGGGCATGACAAGAGTATTAAAATTTGTGCAAATTATCTGTTTGTTATAAAATTATAATGAAGGATAAATATATGAAATACTCCAAAGCTTCAGCGATAGTTGTCGGCAGTGGGATTGCCGGATTATATGCAGCGTTAAAAATTGAACAGCACACTCAGCTCCCGGACGGAATATTACTTATAACAAAATCAAAATTGGGAGAAAGCAACTCGCGCTATGCTCAAGGCGGAATGGTTGCAGTCTTAGAAGAAAATAAAAAAGACTCTGTAGAATCGCATGTGTCTGATACATTAAAAGCCGGAGCAGGATTAAGTGAATTAAATGCAGTAAAATTTATCAGTGAGAATTCTGACAAAGTTGTAAAAGATTTACTCAAATTTGGTGTGGAATTTGACAGAGATGAAAACGGAGAGTTTACACTTACAAAAGAGGCAGCACACAGTGTCAGAAGGATACTACACTCAGGCGGCGATGCAACAGGCAGAGAAATGGAATTGGCGCTTTGTGATGCACTCAAAAAAAATAATAATATAAAGGTTTACGCAAACACACTTGCAGTTGAATTACTTGTCAATGAAGGCAAATGCGGCGGGGTAATTGTTTATAACGAGGAAACAAAAGAATATGAAACCGTTTATTCTCATACTGTAATTATGGCAACCGGCGGTATCGGACAGCTTTATAAATACACCACAAACCCTATTGGCGCAACAGGTGACGGACTTGCAATTTGTTATAACGCAGGTGCTGTTATGCAGGATATGGAATTTGTCCAGTTTCATCCAACAGCTTTGGCTTTTGATGATGCGGCAAACAGATTTTTGATAAGCGAAGCAGTAAGAGGTGAAGGTGCAAAACTTTGTGACGAATTCGGCATGGAATTTATGGGAAAATACCATGAAAAACGGGAACTGGCACCGCGAGATGTGGTTGCCCGATCAATCTTTTGCGAGATGAATAACAACGGTGAACCTAACGTCTATCTTAATGCGACTGCACTAGGAAGTGATAAACTTTTAAAACGCTTCCCGACAATTGCAAAAACATGTCTTGAACACGGAGTTGATATCACAACGGATTATATTCCGGTAGCTCCGGCAGCACACTATTTTATGGGCGGAGTAAAAACTAATTTAAAAGGTGAAACATCAATCAAAGGTCTTTATGCAATAGGCGAAGTCTCATCAACCGGACTTCATGGCGGAAACAGGCTTGCAAGCAACTCATTGTTAGAATGTGTTGTTTGCGCTTACGAAGTTTCAGAAGTTCTGCGCAATAAAGATTTATCTCACAATACTCCAGACAGCAAAGTTTATGAGGAAATAATTTCAAAATATGAGCAAAGTCTTGATGTTGAACCTATTGATGTGGTGTCATTGAAAGCAGAATTGCAAGATATCATGTGGACAGGAGCCGGTATTTTCCGTACTGAACAGACTTTAAACAAGGCAAAAAATTCTCTGGAGTATTTAAGTGAAAAGTTTGACAGGGAAAGTAAATGTCTTACAAAAGAAGAATACGAGTATAGAAATATGCTTACAACTGCAAAATTAATCGTCAACAGTGCGCTTAACCGCAAAGAATCACGCGGGGCACATTACAGAATTGATTATCTGCAAACAAATGATGTTTGTAAGCACAGTTTGATTGAGAAAAATAAAGGAGAACTAAGTTTTGTTGACTAATTTTTATGTGGAAGACCATGTTAAATCAGCTTTAATGGAAGATATCGGGTTTGGCGATGTTACAACTGAAAGTATCGTAGGAGAAGACAAAATCTTCACTGCAAAGCTTGTTTCACGATGTGAAGGCATTATTTGCGGGCTGGAAGTTTTTAAAACAGTTTACCGAGTTTTATCTGACAAAGTAAAAATCAATCTGTTGTTTAAAGATGGCGACAGGATTAAAAAAGGCGATATTCTGGCTCAAATTGAAGGATCGGGAAAATATCTTTTGCTTGGTGAACGTGTTTCATTGAATTACGTACAAAGAATGAGCGGAATTGCAACAGAAACAGCTAAATATCAAAATGCAATAGGTGAACTTCCTTGCAAAATCGTTGACACACGAAAAACAACACCTAATTTCAGAGCATTTGAAAAGTATTCAGTGAAAACAGGCGGGGGGGCGCTACACAGATTTAATCTGTCAGATTGTGCAATGATTAAAGACAATCACATTCAAGTCGCAGGTTCTGTAACAAATGCAGTGAAAATGGTTAAGGAAAATTTATCACACGCTCATAAAATCGAACTTGAATGCGATACACTTGAACAGGTAAAAGAAGCATTACCGCTTGGAGTTGATATTATTATGCTTGATAATATGGACTTGGAAACAATGAAAGAAGCGGTTAAAATCATCGACCACCGCGCAATTGTTGAAGCCAGCGGGAATGTAAGTCTTGCAACTGTCAAGCAAATTGCACAATGCGGTGTAGATATTATCTCATCGAGCGCGATTGTTGCCAAGGCTCCTACACTTGATATTGCTCTTGATATGTAAATTACCCTTGCTTTTCTGAAAAAAATCATTAAAGAATGTATACATATTTATCCACCTTTTAGTCGATTTTTCGCTGTAAAAGTTGAAATAAAGGGGTTAAATGAAGTATTATAAAACAGAGAGGTAGTATTTATGCAGAGCAATTTTCCACAATATGATTTGGCGTCAAGAATTCAGCATTCAAAATTTGATGCTGCAATGAATATGCCGTCTGCAAGAATGTCTAGGGTTGAAACACCGGAGACAGGAGATTTTAAGCAGGTATTCTCAGGCTTAATGGAAAATCTGAATAACGAAATTAACGCACCTGACAACCTTTTAAAAGATGTAATGTCCGGTAATCAAAATGTTGACATTCACGATGTTATGACAGCAATGTCAAAGTCTGAAATCAGCGTAAGCGTTGCAACACAACTTGTTGGAAAAGTTATTAACGCATATGATAGAATTTCTCAAATTTCTGTATAATATTACCTTCAATGTGCACTAAAAATATTCAGACAGCGGGACGGAAATGGATTTCAGTAAAATTTTAGAAAACAAACCATTGTTATACGGAATAATCGGAGGGGTTGTTCTTATAATAGCTATTGTAGTTATTTCAATAGCTATTAGTGCAAACTCAGGTGGAAAAGACAATAATACCGTAGGCGGTGAACCGTTAAAAAGTAATGTTGACTTATTAACTACAGACAATCTTGGAAAAGCNGTAGGCGGTGAACCGTTAAAAAGTAATGTTGACTTATTAACTACAGACAATCTTGGAAAAGCACTTGAAATCCAAGCATTACTTGCAAAACAAGGGATAACAGCAGAAAGACAACTTGACGGTACAAAATCAAAACTTGTTCTTAATGCCAAAAATTGTTCTACACTTTCAAAAAAATGTACAATAACCGATAGAGATAACGCGCTTATTGCAATTGTTCAAAGCGGCTTGGTTGACCAAAATGTTGGGTTAGAAATTTTTGATAAAGGTGACTTTACATCAACAAAAGAAGATAAACGAATTCGCCTTGCACGTGCTATGAACGGCGAATTGGCAAGACTTATCAAACAGATTAAGCCTATTCAAAACGCGACTGTATTTATTTCTATCCCTGAAACCGGCAGCTATTTTGAAAACCCGAAACCAAAAACCGCAACAGTTCAGATTGTAATTCCGTCCGGCGAAAAGCTTGACCCGCTAAAGGTTAAAGCCATAACAAACCTGTTAATCGGTAGTGTTACAGGATTGGAAGCTCAAAATGTCGCAATTACAGATACAAACGGCAATGTTTATCACAGCGTAATGAATGCCGAAGATGAAATGCTTCAAAAACTTGAAGAAAACGACAAATATATGCAACAAAAGATTTCTAAACAGTTAGACAGACTTGTCGGACCGGGTAACTATGTTGCAACAGTAAGTACGTTCCTTCGTCAGGCGCCGGTTGAAAGATTTACAATTGACTACGACCCAAATAGAAAAGCGTCTGTTTCAGAACAATCATTTAGAGAAGGTTTAGGCGACCAGACAAAAGACCAATCACAAGGAATTAATGCAGTTAGCACCTACCTTCCAAACGGTTTGCCAACAGGTGGAACTGAAGCAAGTCAAAACAGAAATTACTCACGTACTGCAACTGAAACCCAATACGGAGTTACAAAAACTCAGACAAACGAATATATAAAACCAGGTGTAATAGAAGATATTTCAATTGCAGTAACAATTGACAGAAACAATCTTCCTACAGACACAACACTTGAAGAACTCAAAGAACTAATTGCCAGAGCTGCAAGCCCAAAGGTTACAGCCGCAGATGTTTCTATTGCGTTTACTAATTCAAATGACCCTTATTTGACACCTGAAAGACAACAAAATCTTCCAAAACCTGATGAATCAGGCAATCCATGGTGGCTTGCGCTTATACTTTCAGGTTTAGGTTTAATCATAATCTTCAAGGCAATTTCTGCCAAAGTCAAAAAGATTAAAGAAGAAAACGAAGTTGAAGTCGAGCAGCTAAGACAAAAGGCAATGGAACAAGAACGACAGCTAAGCGATATCAATTCACGTGCAAGCCAATTAACCCAACGCCAGTCTGAACTTGCACAAGACTTGATTAATCAGCAGCAAAGAGCAGCAATTCCGCAGTTTGATGAAAGCTTGCTTGTAGATTCACTTGATGCAATTTCAGGTGAAATAACAGAAGATGCAGCAGACAAGATTAAAAGCTGGATTGAAGAAGGTTCAACACAGGAAGGGTAAAAATGGCAACTAAGAATTTTGATTACGAATCCTTTGCTCAAAACCTTGCAGCACAAGCACAAGAACTTGTTCCTCAAGATTTCAATGACTTGCAAAAACAATATGTCATAAATACTCTAGGTAACTTTTCGCTATTATCAGGGAAAGCATTGGCAGAAGACCCTGCACTGAATTTTAATGAAGAACAAGCAATAACAATCACACAAATTATTGCAGAATGGTCGTTTCACAAATCAGTTGATGTAATTCGTTCAGGAATTCCGCAACAGTATTGGGATACGATTATGCAAAAAATCGCTTATACGATTTTTGAAATAGCAAAACAAACATTCTCACAAGGTTTGCCGCATGATAAAATTCTTGAACTTATTGAACATCACGTTAAGAAAAGCTATCTTGATGCGATAACAGAACTAAAAAATAAAGGCGCAATTGATGAAGGGTTAATGGAATTTGCAGCATCTCAATCTAATATGGACAGGATGGCGCAAGAAATGCAGCAAAATCAACAACAAGCAGCCAATCAAGGCAGCGGAATGCCTACACAATTACAAGACCAGTCAATCCCAATGGAATTTCCTAAAGTTGACTCAAAAGTCCTGAAACTTGCAACAGTTGCAATGCTGTTTAAGAAGATGAACCAAGACAGAGTTCAAACTATTCTGAATAAATTTGACCCGCAAGATGCTCAGGCTGTCATAAAATATATGAGAGTTCCGGATTTAGCGCAACGCGTAGGAACTGCAAACGCTTTAAGATGTCTTCAGGAAATTAAAACAAACCTTCCAAAAAGCACTGATGCAAGCCCGAACAGAGTTGTGTTAAAGTTGAAAAAATTCGCCTCAAAATATTCAAGTAAAGAATTAGATACAATCTTGATAAGAGAGCGCATAGGTGTCAAACGCCTTGTGTTTAACGCTCTGGAAGGCAAATATTACGACAAAATGCCCCCAAAAGTTGCAAGTATTGTTGCCACACATCTACTGGATAGTGTATAATAATATTGTATCATGATAATCAAAAAGAAAAATAAACAGTCAATTGAGGAGGGGGCAAAAGAAGCTCCGGAACAGGGTTTAGAACAAGTCGAATCTAAAACAGATGAAATTGAAAAAGATATCGACTTATTTGACCTGGATAATATTGACTTCAAACAGCGTCAGGAACGCCGCAAAGGCGACAGAAGAAGAGGATTTCGCAGGATTGATGACCGAAATCTGATTTCCCGTGCCCGTGAAGAAGCAAACTCAATAAAAGAAGCTGCAGCAAAAGAAGGCTATGAACAAGGACTTCAAACTGCAAAAGATGACATTGACAAAGTTAAAGAAGCTATCGAAGCTTTTTTCGGAGCTAAACAGGCAGTTTATGAAGAGATTGCACCTGATATTTTGGAAATCGGACTTGAAATAGCTAAAAAAATTATTAAAAAAGAAATGACGGAAGACCCGCAAATTCTTCTTGATAACATCAAAGACATAATGAAAAATCTGTCAAAAGAAGAAACAAAAATTACACTAAAGGTCAACCCATCGCAGGTAGCAATGCTAAAACAGGATGTGCCGGAGGTTTCATCAAATCTGGGATTGGAGGCAAAAATAATTATCATTCCTGATGAAAGTATTATGGAAGGCGGATGTATCTTAACAACAACAAACGGGGTCATCGATGCAACAATCGACTCGCAGTTGGCAATAATAAGTGAGGTATTAAAAGAAATTTAATGGCAGCACCGGAGGCAAATAATAATCAACTAAGCGAATTTTTTATGGCAGTCTTTGTACTGTTCCTTTTGATTATCTTGCTGGTTGAATTGCCAACCGTGATAATCAATATTTGTATATGCCTTAATATTACACTTGGAATTGTGCTTTTGATGTTTGCACTGTACATTCAAAAAACACTTGAATTGTCATCATTTCCATCAATTATTCTTGTCGGTACAATGTTTCGGCTGGTTCTGTCAATCGCTTCAACTCGTTTAATTCTGGCAAAAGGTGAGGCAGGAGAAGTTATTCACGCATTCGGAACATTCGTCACAGGCGGTAATATGATTGTCGGCGGCGTAATATTCTTGATTATCACAGTTGTACAGTTCATGGTAATCACCAAAGGTGCTGAACGTATCGCAGAAGTTTCCGCCAGATTTGCACTGGACGCTATGCCAGGTAAACAGATGACAATCGATGCAGATTTTAACGCCGGATTGATTTCACCGGAAGAAGCAACAAAAAAACGTGAAGATTTGTCCAGAGAATCCAACCTTATGGGTTCAATGGACGGTGCTATGAAGTTTGTTAAAGGTGATACAATTGCAGGTATCATCATCGTGTTAATTAATATCATCGGAGGTTTGTGCGTAGGTTGTTTGATGAACCAAATGCAAATTGGTGACGCAGTTCAAAAGTATACAGTCTTAACAATTGGTGACGGTTTGGCATCGCAGGTTCCGTCACTGTTAATGTCAATTGCAGCTGGTATCTTTATGACCCGTGCATCAGCCGCAAGCCCTTCACTTGGTGCCGATGTAACAAGACAGATTACAAGTAAACCTAATGCCCTGTTTTTCGCGTCCGGGTTCCTGGTTTTGCTTGCAATAACCGGACACTGGACTGGCTTGCCGTGGCTGCCGTTTCTGCTTTTTGCAATAGGACTTTTTGTTGCAGGTTTCCAAGTGTTAATAAATGCCGATGTCCAATCTCAACTTGGGCAATTGGAAAATGTCCGCCAAAACATGCAAGATCTTGTTAATCCAAACAGAATGTACGAACGCTTGGGGGTTGATATTTTAAGCTTGCAGGTTGGTTCAAACCTTCTTGTAATCGCTGATCCTGACCAGGAAGGACAACTTTTAGCCAAAATCGCTGCACTCCGGCAAAGGGTAACAGACGAACTTGGTTACATTTTGCCAAACATAAGAATTATGGACTCATCAGCACTTGACGCTAATGAATATATGATTTCAATTCGCGGTAACACAGTTGCGACAGGATATGTTTATCCGGGGAAATTCATGGTAATTGCAGATCAATGGGATTCAATGAAAAAAGAGGTTCCGGAAGACGCAATTATCGGTATTGACCCGACTTACCAAACGCAAGCATACTGGATAAACCAGGATGACGCTAAATCAGCAAGGCTTGTCACCGCAGTTGATGCAACAGACGTTATTGTAACACACCTTCAAGAATGTGTAAGAAAACACGTTGATGAAGTTATGACAAAAACTGATGTGCTTAAACTTATGGAACTTGTTCGCTCGCAAGATCCTACGCTTGTCAATGACCTTGTACCAACAATAATTTCAACAAGCGACCTGCGTAAAATATTTGTCAACTTAATCAGAGAAAAAGTTTCTATCAAAGATATTATCTTTGTGTTTGAACGTTTATGCGATTATGCGAGATTTTCAAAAGAACCCGATATTCTGTCTGAACGTCTGAGAGCTGCGCTTGGACGACAAATTTGTCTTTCTAATGTTCAAGATGACAAAGTCCTATACGCGCTTACTCTTTCACCTGATTGGGAAAAGACGCTTGATGATAGCTGTCAAAGAACTGAGCTTGGCACAATGTTTTTATTAAATCCCGTTCAGGTACAAGAACTTATTGAAACAACTGCAACCACACTTCTGCGCGCTCACCAAACCTGCGGACGCCAGCCGGTTGTACTTTGCTCTCCAAGAATAAGGCTTCCGCTTTATCAGTTACTGGAACGTCATATCCCAACAGTTGTTGTAATCTCCTATTCTGAACTTATTACAGACATCAAAGTCGAAGCAATTGACACAATCGGCGATGCTTACGCTTCATAACAATGCAAAAAATCTAAAAGCTTTTTAGCGTCTAAATTTCCTCCGCGTCGTCCTTCGCCGTTTCGGGTTACATCAACAGAATACGCACCAAGCTCAATTGCCCTTAAACTGTTTTCAAAAACAAGATTACTGTTATTATGTCCATGAAAACTTAGACGACTGAAACCAAGAGATTTTAACTTATAAAAATACTTTTCAACATCATCTGTTGTAATTGTTCCATAACTATCTGCAAAATAAAGACTTTCCAAGATTTCTTTCTCATCCCATTCAAAAAGACTCAAATAACCAAACTCATCAATTAGAGAAACCGCCATTAACTGCACAAATACTTTATAACCCTTATCATGCAAAATTTCAGCAATCTCTAAGGCTTTTGATATTTCATCCGGATGAGCTGCAATTCTTATAAAATCAAGATAATCTTCTTTCAAACCGGGAAAATCATCATCTAAAAAGCGCTTTACATCAGTCATCACACCAATTTGAAGGTTACCCTTAAATTTGTAAAAAGATTTTAACAAGTCCGTTGTACAATTATAAAATCTACCCTTCCCGCCGGTTTCAAAATGATTTCTATAACCTATTTCACAGTATTTTATCCCTGATTGATTGAGCTTGTCAAACAGGTCAATGATAAATTCATCATCAAAATTCCAGTTAGTCAGATGACCGCCGTCACGAACTGTACAGTCTAAAATCTTAATCATACAAAAATAATAGCATAAGAATAGTTATTTTGTTTAGTATTATTTACCGTGTTGGATAATTTATTTAAAATCACTGATGTTGAAACATGACATTAAGACAAAAGAGGAGTTTATCATAATGAAAACAAACATTTACCAATCAGAAGTTATTAATATGAAAAGTTTGAATAATTTATTTATAGAAATGAGCGCAAAAAGCTGCAATCAGCATTGCAAACACTGCTTCATAGATTTTCCAAAATACAAGAAAGACCTTGATTTTATAAGCATTGAAACAGTAAAACAAGCTTTAAATGACACAATGACAGAGCCGATTGAATGCATTTATTTAACCGGTGCTGAACCAATGACACATCCTGATTTTAACGCGCTTTTAAGGTTATGTCTCAAACGCTCTAATGTTTGTATTTGTACAAACGGTTCTTTTATTAACGAAAAAAAAGCAAGATTTTTGAAAAAAGTCGAAGAAGAATCAACTAACGAAATCATTTTCAAAATAAGCATGGATCATTACGATGAAGTTAAAAATGACGACGTAAGATACCGTGGAGCCTTTAGACATGCTCTTTTTGCAATAAAACATCTTGTAAAATACAATTTTAATCCAATAATCGCATTTACAAACTATTACAATCTACACTGCGAAGAAATTTACGAAGGGTTTATGAACATTTTTTCAAGAAACTCGTTTGACCTTGACACATCAAACATTCAAATAAGTCCTTGGCATGACACATCAGTTAAAACAGAAGGTGAAATTTGCGGCAGATGGGATAAACTAGACTGCGAATATGGAAGAATTCTAACTTCTACAGGCGTTTATACCTGCCCATTTTTAGCAAACGACTACCGTGGCAGATGCGGCAGTTCATTTAGCGACTACAATAAAAGAAGCTCGCTTGAAACGAGCTTCTGTAATACTTGTATTAAGGCTGAAAAACAAATATTCTCAATTGATTTTTCTAAATTTGAATAATTATTTTTTAGCGTATAACTTAACCTTGAAATTAATCAGCAGAACTCTTTTGTTCTTTTTATAAGGAACAATTTCAGCCGATTGAAGGTCAATAAAGTGTTCGTGTTTGTACATTTCCTTTAAGAAATTATCATAATTTGAATAGTTTCCAACCATTTCCATATTAAGTCTTGCAACATTATACTTGTCGCCGGCACCTTGCACAAACGCGTCATCTTTAGGGTCATAATCATATTTGATTGACCTTACTTTAATCTGGTTTGCACGAATAAGCTGTAAGATTTCAGCAAATTCACCGGCAATAACCGCTTCTGTATCTAGACCTTTATCAATAGGTTTGTAGAACGGTTTTCCTGCATTTGCTGTTTCTTTCTCTTTTCGCTCATTTTCTTGTTCTTTTCTTTTGTACTCGTCAAGTTTTGACTGCTTCTCCTGAACTTGTGCTGTCTTAGTTTCAATTTCCTGTTTAAGGCTTGTATAACTATTAACATTTTCAACAATTTTCGGAGCAACATATGCTATACCCGCAATCAGTACTATAATTAACGCGATTGGTACTAAAAACTGTTTTAATTTTTCACTATCCATATATTTTTATCCTTTAGTAGTTTTAGGTTCTGTACGTGTTATTGTGCATCTTGTGCCGGAGCGTCTGCTGCTGCCGGTTCATCTTTAGCAGCTTTGCTGCTGTTTGCCGCAGAGGTCTTTTTATTACTGCTATTATTAGAGCTTGCAGCACCGGTTAGTTTAGCCATAAATGATTTAAGCTGAGAATCACTCATATTTGTTATTTCAAAAATATAAGGTGCTGTATCAACAGTTGATATTGTACTGTTGACTACTGTGTCTAATGAGCCTGCTTTTAAATCAAGTTTGCTTAAACGAAGTTTTGAATCCGTCAAAGAATCTTTTAAGTTCTTGAAAAATACATAAACATCTTCAACAGAATCAGCACAGCCTTTTATATTTATCAAACCATCATCACCTGTCAAAAAGTAAGTCAAGTAAAGGTTTTCAGGTATAGATTCACCAAGTGCGGCATATGCCATAATTTTTGTTCTGTTGTTTTTGAGAACTTTTTCTATTTCTGCAACCGGGTCAAATGCAACTTCATCCGGTTTCTTTTCATACTGCTTTAATTGCGCATCTAATTGTGTAATCTGACCGTCTAATTCTGTAACCTTTGATTGGTTTTGAGTTACCATATTTGATGTAACATAGTATCCAAGCCCGATTGGCACCATAACAAGCGCAATTATAATAAGCATTATGATATTTGCCTTCATCGGTGTAAGTTCAAATACGCTTCCACCCATTGGAATTTCAATTACAGCAACTTGAGGTTTTGCCTTTCCGCCAACAGCAAGGAAATTAACGTCAACCGGCATTAAACCTGCAGGAGATATTGCACCTATTGAGTGTAAAGAAACCTTAATCTGGTCTTCCTGAAATACGTTTAACCCCATATCCATCAGAGGTTCTTTTCTAAACTGGTTATCTTCTACAAATAATGTCTGACCACCAAACTGTAAACGACCTGCAAGTATTTCTGCCGATACTAAATCTGTTTCTGACAGGATTAACAAAGAACTTGAAGGAGTACTCATAAGAGCAATTTGTGCAGCATTTTCAATTGCTGAATAAATTTCTTCGCCTTCATAAGATGCCAATGGCAGCGGTTCTTCGTAGTATTCAAGAATTCTTTTACCTTGAAGACCTAACATCTGGAAGCCGCTATTGTTTACAATCATTAAACTCCAGGAATGAGTTTCCTGCATTTGTTCTGCAGCAATACCGGTTACAAACAGTGCTTTCAAATCAGCAAATAATGAACATTCAACACTTACAAGGTTTGCACCCATGGCTGTTAAAATATCTCTAATTTGGTCAACCGCTTCTTTTTGTACAGCAGAATAAAATACGTTTCTGGAATCTGAATTTGATGAAGCTAACGCATCAAACCAAAACGGCATTGGCTCTTTACGTTTAAATACGTAAGTCTGTTCCAATTCACCGATTACAACGTTTGTAATAGCCGTATCATCAAGTAAAAGAGGTAATCCTTCTTTTGTTCCAAACCAAACTGTAGGAACACTCAAATGAACATTTGCTTTTGCAGGGTTGATGTTTCGCATTTGAAACAGTGTTTCTAACCCTGTCTTAAACTCTTCATAATTAGCAATTTCTCTCTGCGCTGCATTATAATCTATATGTGTCTGCGCATAAGATTTAATATTACCGTGTTTGTCAACGGCAATCATTTCTAAACCGCATGCCGGTGATACTGTTACGTATACTTCAATTCCCCCGCCCAATGAAAATAAATTATTTAACATAGCTTCCTTTTTACTCTTCTTACTATTATCTTATTTTTATTATACAATATATTTTATAAATGAAAAAATCTTAACATAAATTTACACCAAACGGAGGATTACGAAATTCAAATGGATAGCACAGTTGAGAGAATTAATAAATTAAAGAGGGAGAAAAATGCAGTAATATTAGCTCATTGTTATCAACCTGTAGAGATTGACCTAGTTGCAGATTATGTCGGGGATTCACTTTATTTAAGCCAGCAAGCAGCAAAAACCGAAGCTGAAATTATTGTGTTTGCANGGGATTCACTTTATTTAAGCCAGCAAGCAGCAAAAACCGAAGCTGAAATTATTGTGTTTGCAGGAGTTTACTTCATGGCTCAAACGGCTAAAATTCTTTCCCCTGAGAAAAAAGTTTTGTTGCCGGTCATGGACGCAGGATGTCGTATGGCAGATATGATTGATTACAAACAACTTTTGGAATTCAAATCACAAAATCCGGGGATTCCTGTTGTTTGTTATGTAAACTCAACAGCCGAAGTTAAATCAGAATGTGACATGTGTTGCACAAGTTCTAATGCCGTAAAAATTGTTAAGAGTTTAAACGCGGATAAAATCCTTTTCTTACCTGATACTTATCTTGGCAAGTGGGTAGAAAAGCAGCTTGGCAATGTAGAAGTTATAACATATCCGGGTTTTTGTCCGACACATTTGATTATAAGACCGGAAGATATTCAAAATGCGAGACAAAAAAATCCTAAAGCTTTGGTTCTGGCACATCCTGAATGTCATATGTCAGTTACTGATATTGCAGACTATGTTGGAAGCACAACTGGTATTATGAAATTTGCTAAAGAAAGTAACAATAAATCGTTCATTATTGCAACAGAACAAGGAGTTACAGACAGACTTAAACGGGATTTACCAGAAAAAGAATTCATTCCTGTTAAAGAAAATATCGTTTGTCCTAATATGAAAATGACATCATTAGAAGATATTTTACATGTTCTTGAAAATGAAAATAATGAAATTACAGTCGATAAACAGATTGTCACAAAAGCAGTAAAATGTATTGACAGAATGCTGGAGGCGTCAGTTTAGACATGGAAAATCCTGAAATAATCTTTGGTAAAAATTCAGTAACAGAAGCATTAATCTCCGGCAAGCGCGAGATTAATAAAATACTTATCTCAAAAAATATCCATACTGATGTTAAAATTAATAAAATAAAAGAATTAGCAGCAGAAAAAGGCATAGTTTTTCAATTTGTAGGCAAGGAAAAGTTTCAGCCATATGCAGAATTTAATCACCAAGGAATTATCGCTCAAATTTCACCAATTAAATATGCAGACCTTGATAAATTTTTGAAAAATAAAGAACACACAAATTCATCTCTTGTAATCTTAGACGGCGTAGAAGATTCTCATAACCTTGGTGCAATTATAAGAACTTGTGTTTGTGCTGGTGTTGACGGGATAATTATTCCGTCGCGGAGAAACGTTCAAGTCAATTCAACAGTTGAAAAAACAAGTGCCGGTGCAGTTAATCATATTCCGATAATAAAAGTAAACAGTCTGGTTAATGCCGTACAAACCTTGAAGGATAACAACTGGTGGGTAATTGCTACAGACGCATCTGCAAAAGATAATTATTATGATGTTAATTATAATGATATGAACTTTGTAATAATAATGGGCGCAGAGCATGCCGGAGTTTCAAAGTCACTTTTAAAACAATCGGATTTTGTGGTAAAAATTCCGATGCAAAACGATTTTAACTCACTAAATGTATCAAATGCACTAAGTGCAATTATCTTTGAAACTGTACGGCAAAGGATTTGCAAAAACATATAATACCCCGTCTCTGATAAATAATCCAATCAGATGACCCCAAAAACAATTCAGAGTTATATCATAGAGTATAAGATTGGAGCAAACTGTGAAAAAAGAATTCGAGCATTTTGGAATACTAACAGATGATATATCAGATGAGAATGTTGATTTTAGCAAGCTGCAAGAAATTAACGTTGATGAAGATGATGAAGACGGCGAAGATGTCTTGAAATCCGTTGCTGACCCCAAGGTTCAAGAAAGCCTTTTATCTGTCAACTCAGATGACAGCGTAAAAATTTACCTGAGGCAAATCGGTAAAATACCGCTTTTATCAACAGAAGAAGAAATCGAACTTGCAAAACGAATTCAGGAAAATCGCGATGAATTTGCCAAAGATGTTTTAGTAAATGCAAACTTGAGACTTGTTGTCAGTATCGCAAAAAAATACATAGGCAGAGGTTTATCGTTTCTTGACTTAATACAGGAAGGGAATGTTGGTTTAATCAAGGCTGCCGGTAGGTTTGATTATAAAAAAGGTTACAAATTTTCCACATATGCAACCTGGTGGATACAACAGTCCATAACCCGTGCAATCGCTGATAAGGCAAGAATTATAAGACTTCCAATCCACATGATTGATTCAATCGGAAAAATCAGACGTGCAACAATTGATTTAACAACAGAACTTGGACATCCGCCAACAAAACAGGAAATCGCATACCGTCTTGGACTTCCGGTATCTAAACTTACATCTATTATAAAATCTGCACAATCAACAGTCAGCATGGATACCCCGGCAACAGCAGATGAAGATTCTTCTAAAATTGCGGATTTTATTGTTGATAATTCAACAATAACGCCTGATGGAAAAGTGACCCATGACAATCTTTTAGAAGATATCAGACAGATTTTGAACCAGTTAAGCCAGAAAGAACGCGACGTGTTAATCCTTCGCTACGGCTTGGATAATAACGGAATGAAAAAAACACTGGATGAAATCGGCTCTCAATACGGCGTATCACGTGAACGTATCAGACAAATTGAAAACAGAGCAATTTCCAAGCTTAAAAAACTATGCAAAAACGAAAAACTTCACGACGGATTAATCAACTACTTTGGCGGTTAGTGCAATAAAAAAAACGGACTTAACGTCCGCTTATTTCATTTCTGAAACAAAAAAGGATTCACATTAACCTAAAATTAGATAGAAAATCCCCGTGATTTACGTTTTATACGCAAACCCGTTCATTTCAAAACTAGTATTCAATACCCTGTCTTGCCATTACACCCATATCAAAATAGTGTTTTACAGGTTTCATCTCTGTTACAAGATGTGCAAGCGCAATCAATTCCGGATGCGCATAGCGTCCTGTCAAAACTATTTCCAGGTTTTCAGGTTTGTTTAAAAGGGTATTTTTTACATCGCTTACCTTAATCATATTCATAGAAGTACAAATATTAATCTCATCAAGGATTATAAGCTGGTATTTGCCGGAATTGATTGCCTGTTTTGCAAATTCCCAGCCTTTTTTGGCTTCTTTGTAATCGTCAAGGCAAATGTTATGTGAATAACAAACTCTATCCATCCCAAACTGCGCAACTTCAAGATTATCTTTAAACTTCGACGATGATGCTATTTCACCGTAAGTTGTTGCGCCATCTCCTTTTGTAAACTGGATTACCAATACTTTCCAGTCATGTCCCAATGCTCTCATTGCCAAGCCTAATGCCGCTGTGGTCTTTCCTTTTCCATCTCCTGTATATATCTGTATATAACCGTGTTCTAACACTTAAACTAAACCTCCAAAATACACTTTGCTTGCTGTTTTCATGATAACGTATTTTCCAACTTATCTTAATCGTTCAAAGGGTTGATAATTATCAAAACAGAAGTTTTTATTCATTCCCGATTTGTATATTTATCATAGAACATTTTTCCTCTTTTGACTAATGTTTAAGTATGTACATGCCAAAGTCTTTACAAAAATTTTTAGCAAAATTTTAAAATGATTTCCACAAGCTGATTTTGGCAAAATTATTCCGTCTAAAAAAATTTACAATAATTTTGTTAAAGAATATTCATAAACACTTGCACAACTCGCAAAAAGTCACCCATACAGAATTATAGCTACGTGTTAATTTATGAAGAAAATTAACATAACGATAATAAATAAAAATCAAGTGATTTTTAAGATAATTTTCTAATTAACTCCTGAGCCTCTTCACATTCCGGGAAAAGTTCAACCACTTTGTCAGCGTATTTCAGAGCCTTGTCAGGGTTGTTTAATCTATCGTAACATTTTGAAAGGTTTAACAAAATATTGACATTCATCGGAACTTTTTCAAGCATATTCTCAAAAATTCTTGCTGATTGCTCATAATTTCCAAGTTCATAATAGCAAAGCCCTAAAAGATTTTGAACATCAGGGATTTTTTCTATTTCAAACGCTTTAACAAGATACATTTTTGCAGTCTCATAATCGCCAGCAAGATGATAAATTCTACCGGCAATAAACAGTAAAAATGCAGAATCTGAACATTTTGAGATAACTTTATCAATCTGTTCTTTAGCTTTGTCTATCTGTTTTAAATGAGTTTTATTTAATGCAGAAAAAGCTAAAGCATTAGGATTTTCCGGTTGAATGGCAATTGCTTCGCTGTAGAGTTTATCAGCGCCTTCAAAATCAGAGGTTGAGTGAAGATAATTTGCATACTCAACAACCACTGAATAATTCTTTGGGTCAATTTGATAAGCCTTTTCAAACTCGTCTTTTGCGTAATCAAACAGACGTTTATTAAGATAAATTACCCCTAAATCCTTATGCGCTGCTGCAAAATCAGGATTAAGCCCGCATACTTTTTTCAGTATCTGTTCAGCTCTATCTATATCATCAGTTTTGACACACAATTGCGCCAATTCGTAATAAAGCTCATACGCAACAGAACCTTGTTTAATCATACGTTCATAAATTTCTTTTGCATTAGAATACTGTCTTGTCGCAATATAAACATTTGCAAGTTTCTTTAAAATATTTGACGCCTTTGGGTTCATCATTGCAAGCTGCTTCAATAAAGAAATCGCAACCTCGTATTCGCCCATAACCTGATAACAACATGCAAGATTATATTTATAAGTTGTTTTTTGCGGATAAGCAGCAGCCAAATATTTATAATGTTCGATTGCTTCCTTAAACATGCCGGCTTTAACTTCTGACAGCGCCCAAGCAACAATATAGCTATCTTCTTCCGGTTCACATTCATGTGCTTTTTCAAAATATTCACAAGCTTCTCTATGTTTATTTTGTATTTGTAAAATAGACGCAATGTTAAAATATGTTAAAGAATCACTTGAATCAATTTCCAATGCCTTATGATAAACCTCTAAAGCCTTATCTAGGTCACCAATTGTAAGATATGAAGTGCCAAGATTGTTATAAAGCTGCAAATTCTTCGGGTCAAGCTCAAGTGCTTTTTCAATATACTTAACACTGTCTTCAAACATTTTACCAGCCATGCACGCGGTTCCTAAAATATAATAAATCGCGTAATCATCGCCTGTAAATTCCAATGCTTTTTTGGCAGTTTCAACTGCATTTTCGTATTCTTCTGATTTAATATAAGCAATTGCAAGACTTTTATAAGCATCAACATATTCAGGTCGTAATTTCAAAACCTCTAAATAAGCGTGTTTTGCCGGAATTAAATCATTCAACGCGTCATAGCAGCAACCAAGATAATACCAGCATAAAGCGTCATCTTGCCTGTATTTTATAACGTCTTCCAAAATATATCGTGCGCTGTCATAATTTTCCATATTGACTTCGCATAAGGCTAAAAGCCGCTGGGCATCAATGTCTTTTGGGTCACTTTCTAAAATTTGCCCTAATTCTTTTTGTGCTTTTTCATACTCAGAACTGTCTATAAGTTCGTAGATTTTATCAATATCTTTGTCATTCATAATTGTAGTATAGCATAAAAGAACTTTTTAAGAAGAATAGCTTTGTTCACTGTATTCTCTTTTGAAAAACATCAATAATTGAACAATCATAATTGAGCAAAGCGCAACCGCTGATACACAAAGCCCGTACCAAAAACCAATCAAGTTAAGTTTAAATTTAAACGCTAAAACGTATCCGATTGGGATTGACAAACACCAGTAAGCAACAAAATTTGCAAGCAGCACAATATCCGTTTGTTTAACCCCCTTGCAAATTCCTGCAAGCGAAATCTGCAAACCGTCAAAAATCTGAAATATAGCAAGAACATACATAACAGGGATAGATATTTTCAATAATTCTTTATCAACCGTAAACACACCTGCAATTGCCTCCGGAAAAGAAATAAACACAGCCGCGCTGCACATCATAAATCCAACAGATAAAAGTGTTCCGATTACAGAGTATTTTTTCAAATCCTCAACATGTTTTGCACCGTTTGCAAACCCAACTTTTATTGCAATCGCATTTGACACGGCAAAAACAATCATAAACGGAATTGTGGTAAGCGAGCAAACCAAATTCTGTGCCGCTGCATAAATCCCTGACACTCTGCCCATAAATATTGCAATACTGTTGAACGCAACAAATTCAATAAATACAGCGCAAGAAATCGGCATTCCGATTTTCAAAAGATTTTTATAATAACCTCTTTCGTGGTAATTTTTCAAATTCATATTACTAAGACAATATATTAATAAAGCAAACCCCATAAAATACCTTACAATCAAACTTGCAATCGCGAGCCCAACAACACCCAGCGACGGAATTGCTCCAAATCCGAAAACCAGGACAACATTTAATATAACATTTAAAAACACACAAAATATTGTAAGTGCATTTGGGAACAAAACAATCTCAAATGCCTGTAAAAACTCTTTTAAGCAAGCGTGCAAATATGCTCCAAAAGTGCTAAACGCAGTAATTAATATATAATTCTGAATAGGTTTAACAAGTTTTTCTTCAAACCCGATAAAAGGAATAACCGGAATAACTGCAAACAAAATTACTGACATAATCACTGCAAGTATCATTGCAAACCTAATTGACGGATAAAAATACCGTTTTACAGGTCTTTTCTCACCGCGATAGTTTGACAATAGCGGCGAAATACTTGAGATTAATCCAATTCCAAAAGTCATAATACAATTAATAATTGCCGTTGCAATACTAATTGCAGCAAATGTATCTGTCGAATGTCTTCCCGCCACGACAACATCACCAATACCAATGAGGATAAATCCCAAGTTCCCCATGATTATCGGCATAGCAATTGTCAAAAGCTCTTTAATATAATATTTAGCTTCATGCTTGCACATAATTTTATTCTAGCATAAAGGAAAAATATATTAAGACAGAGTTCGGAATTCTCTAAAATGCAAATAACAATAATCCAAACATGCACCCAAGTGACGCAGCACTAAATAAAAACCAAGTGTGCATAACAGGATGTTGATATGCCCAAATTTCTTTTATTGTACTTGCTGCATTATTTATAGTTCGCATGTTTCTTTCTCCAAAAATAACTCGTCTTTTGCTATATATTCTATTTTCCACATTTCTCGCAAAACAACATCACCTGTTTGGTTGATTATTAATTTAGTTTAGCTTATCATTGATTTATGCGAAATGTTGAATTACTAATGCCTGCGGGCAATTTGGAAAAATTAAAATATGCTGTTAAGTATGGTGCAGATGCTGTATATTTAGGTGTAGTGGATTTCAGTCTGCGCGCAATGAGAAAAGGTGAGATTATTACACTTGAAAATTTAAAACGCGCGGTTGATTTAGCCCATGAACTTGGAGCTAAGGCTTATTTAACCCTAAATATTTTTGCATTTAATTCTGATATTAAACATCTTGAAGAATGTATGGAAATTATTAAAGATGCTAATCCTGATGCTATTTTGGTAAGCGATTTCGGGATTTTGCGTTTGTTAAAAAAATACATGCCGGATGTTGAACTTCACATAAGTACACAAACTAACATTTTAAATTACGAATGTGTAAAATTCTGGCAAGAGATGGGGGCAAAGCGCGTAGTACTTGCTCGAGAACTCTCAATTCCAGAAATTGCTGAGATTAAACGTCAGGTTCCTGATATGGAGATTGAATGTTTTATTCACGGTTCTCAGTGTGTTTCGTTTTCCGGGAGATGTCTGCTAAGTGATTATTTCACGGACGGAGAACGAAAAGCCAACAGCGGCAACTGCTCGCAACCATGTCGTTGGAGTTATAAACTTGTTGAAGAAACCCGTCCCGGGCAGTATTACGAGATTAACCAAGATGAGCGCGGTTCACATATTTTGAGTCCTAAAGATTTATGTCTTGTTAAATATTTAAAAGACATGATAAATGCCGGTGTTGACTCATTTAAAGTAGAGGGCAGAACAAAAAGTCTTTATTACGTTTCGGCGGTTGCAAAAACATACCGCACAGCAATTGATGAGATTTTAAAAAACCCTGCTGCGGATATGGAAAAATATTTTATTGAACTTAAAAAAGTTGGTAACAGAGGCTATACAACAGGATTTGCGCTAGGTGAAAACAAACCGGACAGCTACAGTTATGATATTTCAAAAGGTCTTGCTGGCGCGGACTTTTTGTTTGAATTTCATGGAATGAAAAAGTATAGTGATGTTGATTTTACCTCAACTTGTGATGACAATTTGTATTTTGTAAAGATTAAAAATAAAATTTTGCAAAACGATGAAGTTGAAGTTATAACACCAAAAGAGCAATTCAAAACAAAAGTTATTGAAATTCTTGACGAAAAAGGCGACAGGCTTGATGTTGCAAATACAAATTCAGAAGTTTATTTGAAACTTGACCATGAAGTCATTGATTACGAAGTTGCGATTGCAAGAACAATAGGAGTAAAAGAGCATGTTTCTTAAACCTGATTATAATCTTAAACGGATTTATGATATTGATTTAGATAAACTGGAAAAAGAAGGCATAAAAGCAATACTTTTTGATTTAGACAGTACTTTAATGGCATCAAAGAGCGCTTCTTACTCGCCTGAAATAATTGAGTGGTTAAACAAAGTTAGAAAAAAATTCTTTATCGCAGTTGTTTCAAATAATAAAAACCAAGCTTATATTGAAAAAGTTACAAAAATTTCAGATTTCCCGCTTTTGTTTAATGCATGCAAACCAAAAACAGATGTTGTTTTACCTTTTTTGAAGAAATATGAAGTAAATATAAATGAATGTGTGTTAGTTGGCGACAGACCGCTTACTGATGTTTTATGCGGCAAAAACCTTGGCTGTAAAACGATTTTAGTAGATTCCATAACAGCAGATACCGAACCTAAAATCGTAAGGTTTGTAAGAAAATTAGAAAGAATAAGCATTCGTCATTAATTTCAAAAATAAATCTAAAGATTGAAATTTTAGTGATAAATTTACAATTGTTACAAAACGAAAAGTTTGTAAACCCCTGAAATTTCGGGGAATTTGGGCTATTTTAACGGCAAAGCGGGTAGGGAATTTCGATTTTTGCCTTCATTAAAAGATTATGATATTATTATGTAAGGTAACTGTTTATTTTGGGAATATCCTATAAATAGCTGATACCCAAAAAGAAGAGCTTTAATATAATATTTATTGATATTACTTACTACTAGATGGGTGGAGATAAAGTGAACACAAATTACTATAGGAATGAGAATTGGGTAGACAATACATTCAGCCAAAAAGGGAAGCGAGTGTTAATGCTTTTAGCCGTTGTTGCCGTAGTTGGTTTAGCAGCCGGTGGGTGCGGTGTCCTTCAAAATTTTGGAAATAAAGCAGAAGAAGCACCACAACAAGTTGTGCCTGAAGCTCCTGTAGAAGAAGCAACTGCTGCTCCAAAACAGGAAGAAATTGATGTGTCTAAACAAAACAGTGTTGATTTAGAGGTAGAAGACGATAAGGCAAGTACAATGGTTTCATACGATGTCACCTCAATCGGTCGTGCTGACCCGTTTATGCCATACGGTGAAATTAAAGCTTTTGAACAAGCAAAATCTGAAGCACTTGCAGAAGCCGCTGAACACAATGCTAAAATTCTTCAATTAGAAGGGCTAAAAAATAAAGTTATACGCCAACCTGATGATATCAGCCCGTATAGTTTCAATTTGCCGGTACCGCCGACATCATTGGCATCAGCAGATTCTGCTGCGGCAAAGATTACAAGAACAAAAGTTGTTGGGATTATGTACAATGCAGCAAGCCCTTCAGCTATCATAAATGTTGATGACAAAGATTATCTGGTTCGCCAGGGCGATAAGATTATGGGAGAAGAATACAAAGTTCTCCAGATTAACAAATCCTGGATAACAGTTGGGCTTGGCTCAAACGTATACTCAGCCAGCATTGGTGAACTATTCTCAAGAGATGAATTCGATAAGTCACAAAACGATTTATACAACTTGAGAAACAGATTTGGCGGTAGAAAAGGTTAGTAAAAATAATAATAAGCAGGAGCAGATATGAAAAATAAGATTAGAGAAAAATTTGTTGCAAGTATCATGTTATCAGCATTCATGGTAACAAACTCTGTTACAGCAGCATTTGCAGTAAACAATTATTACGGCTATGACGCATCAAGACCGGCATTAAGATCAGCAGCAGAAGTAACATCTTTAGACATGAAGTCTTCAGTAAGAATTCCAAACGCTGACTCAATTGTAAACCTGAGTTTAAGAGATGCCGATGTAAAACAGGTTCTAAGAATGTTTGCAGACCAGGCAGGTATGAATATTATATTCTCATCTACGGTTGAAGGTACAGTTACAATGGATTTAGTGGATATCCCATTAGATGAAGCATTAAAGCTTGTCATTTCAACAAACAAGTTATTCTATGATATTCAAGCAAACACACTTATTATTTCGACAGAGGATGAAGCTTTAGCTTTTTCTACAAAGACAATGAATCTTATCCCTGTAAAATATGTAAATGCAGGTGCTCTGGCGTCATTTTTAAACTCAAATGTATTTAAAAAAGGCGGAGTAAATCCTGGCGTTTCAACACAACAGATTGTTACAGTAAACCCTGCAACAAATGAACTAATTGTAATGGGCACCCCGGATGACGTTGCAATGGCAAGAAAAATTGTTGAACAATTTGACAAAAAACCAACAATAACAACATTCAAAGTAAACCACACAACTCCTGCGGAGATGGCTAATCTGATATGTTCAACATTGATACCTTCAACAATTGCAAGCGGAGCAAACTCATCATCAAGCAGTTCCGGCGGTGGTTCCGGCAGCAGTTCTTCTGGCAGAGGAGGACGTTCTTCCGGTTTTGCAGCAGGTGTACCAACAGGGTTTGCATCAGATGATGATGATAGTTCATCTTCATCAGGCGGCTCTTCCGGGTCAATTTCAGTTGGCGGCGGTCAGCTTGTATGCTCAACAGAAACTTCTATTTCCGGCGGAGAATTATCAAGCCTTCCGTTTATCAATCTATCAGTATCTTACTTCCCGACTCTTGGTACAATCCAGATTATAGGCGGGTCAGAAACTCAAATTGAGATGATAAGAGAATACATCGCGGCAAACGATAAGAAAACTCCGCAAGCTTACTTAGAAGTTCAAATTATTTCGCTGACAGAAAGCGGTAGTAAAACTTTTGATAACACATGGCAGTTTTTAAGCAAAAACTTCTCATTCAATGCCGGCGGAGGTCAAGGATTTGCTACAGATTCACAATATCCTGTATTCTTCGCAGGTCATGGTTACAAACTGGTTGACCTGGAATCATGGGATGATGAAACACAATCTTATGAGACTACAGGTATTGTTCATAAATGGTCAACTTCACCACAGTTAATATATTCTGTCAACTACTTGGTAGAAAACAGAAAAGGTCGTGTATTGGCTAATCCAAGAGTACTTTTAACAAGCGGTCAGACTTCAACTATAGACTTGACATCAGACTATGTTAAAAAAGTTACATCCCAATACCTTGATAACGGATCATCATCCGGTTCTTCACAGGTTCAAAAAGAATACGAAATCGGTGACGATAACGGTATTAAAGTTGAAATTACACCGTTTATCAGTCCGGATGGTTACGTAACACTTGATATTAAACCTGAATATAAAACTATTGCAAGTCAAATGTATGCAACAGGTGAAACAGGTGACCAAGACCTAGTTGCAACATTACTTCAAAGAAGAGACCTTGACATTAAAGGCGTACGTATCAAAGACGGTGAAACCCTTGTAATCGGCGGTATGATACAGGAAACTGAATCAAAATCAGTTACAAAAATTCCGTTCCTTGGAGATTTACCGGTAATTGGCATGTTCTTTAGAAGTACCGGTACAACTAAGGCTAAAGAAGAAATGGTTATCATGCTGACACCTCAAATTGTTATCGATACTGAAGATGCTCTTGCTGATGATAATATGCTGTAATTTCACGGTAATACTCAACAGGTTAGAAGTTAGACAATTTTAGAAAAAGATAAGTAACATATAATAAATGAACGCATTAATATTAAGATTAAAAAATAGCATAGATCAGAATATCTTAAATAGTATTGACAAAAGTTTGATGGCTCAATACCACTTTGTTCCGATTAGTGTTAAAGATAATTTCTTATTTGTTGCGGTTTCTAAAAATTCTAACAAAGATGAAATTAACGGAATATTGAAGCAGACATTTTCTCAGTCAATCAAGTTTATGCTTGTTGGTGACGACGATTTAAAAGAACTTTTGGGCTCTTTTATGCCGGAAGATAGTATCTCTTCAACTCCAACCGGAGCTCCTGCAACTGATACGACACAATCACAAACAAGTTCTTCGCCGGCGCCAACCGGCGGAAGCCACGGTAAACTTGGTGAAATGCTTGTTGCCAAAGGTATTGTCTCCGAAGTCAACTTGATGAAGGCTCTGGCAGCTTCCAAACGTAAAAATACTCCAATCGGTTCAACTCTGTTTGAAATGGGTTTGGTTTCTTTAGACCAGTTGAAATCTGTTTTGCATGACCAGACCGGTTACGATATGGTTACGGCAGACCAACTTGTCGAACAGAAAAAGTTTGTCAATATCCTGCCTGAAGACTTTATCCGTTCAAACCGTGTTATTCCGATTTCATCAGACGGCAAAAACCTGATTTTAGGTGTTGTTAAACCTATCAAAATGGATGTAATGAAAGAAATCATCTATTTGACAGGTCAAAACCCTAAACAGTTGTTGATGACCCATTACGAGTTTGAAAATGCTTTAAATACATTTTTCTCTCTTGCGAAAAAGCAAACAGATGAAATCATTGAACAGATTAAAAGTGAAACTCTTGACAGTGATGAAGAAGCAACTCTTTGGGAACAGGTTAATGACGAACTTCAGGACGCGACAGGTTCAGTTGCAAAATTCGTAAACCAAATTATCACAAACGGTATTGATAACAAAGTATCAGATATTCACATAGAGCCAAGACTTAACGGCTATATTGTCCGTTACAGAAAAGACGGTATGCTGCAAAAAGTTCTTGATGTTCCGGCAAAGGTTGAAACATCAGTAATCGCCCGTTTTAAAGTCATGGCGAGAATGAACATAGCAGAAAACAGACGTCCTCAGGACGGTACCTTCTCAATATCATATAGAGATTGTTCGTACGACTTCCGTATTAACACACTTCCTGTATCCGGCAAGGAGAAGGTCTGTATCCGTATCTTAGCACCAGCGGTATCACTTGCGTCAAACGATAAGAAAATCAGCTTAATCGGTGCAGAAGACGGTGACCTACAAAAAGTTAAAAAGATGGTATCTTGCCCGAACGGTATTATTCTTACATCAGGTCCTACAGGTTCCGGTAAAACAACAACTCTTTATTCAGTATTGAAAAGTTTGAATGATGAATCCGTAAATATCACAACAATTGAAGACCCGATAGAAATTAAGTTAGAAGGTATTAACCAATCACAGATTAACGCAAAAGCCGGTATCACATTCGCATCATGTATGAGAGCAATCCTCCGTCAGGACCCTGATATCATCCTAGTCGGTGAAATTCGTGACTACGAAACACTGGAAATCGCGATTTCAGCAGCATTGACAGGTCACTTAGTATTAAGTACCGTCCACACAAACTCTGCTGCTGCAACAGTTACACGTTTGATTGAAATGGGTGCAAAAGATTACCTTGTATCATCAACCCTGTCCGGCGTCATTGCTCAACGTCTGGTAAGAAAACTTTGTGATGATTGTAAGGAAGAATACTATCCGACCAGAGAAGAAGCTGCGATGGTTACAACAGATCCGGACGAAATTGAAAAACTTATGAAAACTCCTATTTATAGAGCAAAAGGCTGCAACAAATGTGGTTTCCAAGGCTATAAAGGACGTTTAGGCGTGTATGAAATCATGCAGATTACAAAAGAAATCAAAAAACTTATCGCACAGGGCGCACACGATTTGGAAATCGAAGAAAGCGCTGTAAACAACGGTATGACAACATTACATAAATCCTGCTTAAATCATATCAAAAAAGGTTTGACAACAGTTGAAGAATTTGTCAGAGTTCTTGGTATGGCGGGAGAATAGGTGTGAAGTATGACTATTTTTAATTATACGGCAATAAAAGACGGTACAAATGAACAAGTAAAAGGTAAAGTTGAGGCAGACGACCTACGGGAAGCTCGTGCCTCCGTTCGTGCTTTAGGATTTACTCCGATAAACATTGTTGAAGAACAAGGGGTAAACAAAAAAGACGACAAGAAAAAACCTACAGGCAAAATGCCAAAACTTGGCTTATCAGAACAGATTGATTTTACATCAACACTTCAAATTCTTGCTGCTGCAGGTATTCCGATTATCGAATCCTTACTGTTCATTGAAAACGACGCTGCAAAACTGAGAATTAGACAAGTTGCAACAGAGTTAAGACGTCAGATTATGAACGGCGGTACCTTTGCCGGTACGATTGCAAAATACCCTGAACAATTCGGACAAGTTTATATCGGTCTAGTTAGAGCCGGTGAAGATGCCGGTGAATTGGAAAAAACCTTAGACCGTTTGTTAGAACTGTTAAACAAACAGGCTGCAATCAGAAGTAAAGTTATCGGAACCCTGATGTATCCGGTATTCGTCATCTTATTGGCGGTATTTATCGTAATCGTCATGTTGGTATTCGTATTCCCTGTATTCAAAGAGATGTTTGACTCAATGGGTATGCAATTACCTTGGATTACAAGAGTTTTGATGGAAATGGGCTTGTGGATGAAGAAAAACTGGTACATGATACCGGTCGGGTTTGCGGCTGTTGGGGCGTTTATCAACTTCCTATTTAGATGGAAGCCAAGTAAATGGAAAATTGATGAAATGGTATTAAAGGTTCCTGTCCTAACAGACCTTATTCAGTTCTCAAACTTTGCAAACTTTATTGCGGTTATGCAGGTTGCATATGACGCGGGTGTTCCTATTTTGGAATGTTTATACCTGTCAAACAATACGTTGACTAACCACACATTAGAAACAAGGGTTGAAGAAGCAACTGTCAGAGTTCAACAAGGTCAGCACTTGTCTGCCGCTTTGCGTTCAACAAGAACAATGCCTAAAATGATTTTGTTTATGATTGCAACAGGTGAACAGTCAGGTCGTTTAGGCGATATGTTAGGTCAGGCAACAAACTATATTGATAAACAGTTAGATACAATTATTGATATCATGACAAAAATGATTGAACCGATAATGTTAATCGTAATCGGTACTATCGTACTTATCCTGGCAGCAGCATTGTACTTACCACTGTTCGCGTCTTACATGGGTATGTAGTCCGGAAGATGATTAGCTATGAGAACAATTGTTATTACCGGAACAACATCAGGACTTGGTAAAGAGCTTGTTAAAATTTTTGTTGAAGATGGTTGGAAGGTTTTTGCAGGATACAGAAATAAAGAATTGATAATTGAGCAAGAAAATGTCGAATATTTTTATATTGACATGAAAAATCGCCAATCAATTTTTGCTGCTGGTGAATACATTAAATCCAAAATTGACAAAATTGATATTTTAATAAACGCAGCAGGATGTGTAGAAGCAGGACCTGTAGAGTTTTTGGACACAGATAGGTTAAGAACGCAATTTGATGTAAATACTTTTTCACATATTGAATTTACGCAAAACCTTTTGCCGGCACTTGATAACGGACGAATTATTAACATAAGTTCCATGTCAAGTTTTGGTCATTTTCCGTTTATTAGCCCGTATTGTGCATCAAAACGCGCGCTGGACATATTTTTTAACGCTTTTGCAATTGAAAACCATAGAAATATTACAGTCGTCTCAGTAAAACCGGGGGTAATTGCAACCCCTATATGGAAAAAATCAGTTACAGTCAACGAAAAATCTTTAAATAATTGTCCGCAATACGAAAAAGAACTTGAATTTATTAAAACCAACGCTCTTTCAAACTCTAAAAAAGGCTTAAAAGTTGAAGATGCCGCAAAATTTATCCACAAAATTGCTTTAAAGAAAAACCCTAAACCATCATACACCCTTGGACGTGATGCAAAATTTGCTCAGCTTCTATCATACTTACCACAAAATTTGATAAACAAACTTGTCAAAGCAGGATTAAAAGCACGAATGGGCAAAGTTAGACTTTAGGTTCAGGTATAAATACTACTGTCTGGACTACAGGTTATTTTTGTGGTATAATCAACCTATATGAATTTTATAAGAGGAGATTGTTATGCACACAGAAGAAAGAACTTTTATTGCTGTTAAGCCTGATGGGGTTCAAAGAGGGTTGATTGGTGAAGTTATTAAAAGATTTGAAAAAAAAGGATTTAAAGTAATTGGTTTAAAAATGCTTAACGTGACAGACGAGCAGGCAAAAGCACATTACGCTGAACATGAAGGCAAACCATTTTATCAAAGACTTATCCGCTATATTCAAAGCGGACCAATCGTAGCAATGGTTGTTCAAGGTTATAATGCAGTTGCCGGCGCAAGACATTTAATGGGCACAACTGACCCTAATAAAGCTGAAGTTGGCACAATCCGTGCTGATTTTGCACAAGTAATGGAATACAATATTGTACACGGTTCAGACAGCGTTGAAAGCGCAGAAAGAGAAATCAAAATTTACTTTGATGAAAACGAGCTTTTCCCGGAAGGCAAATGTATGTCTGAACTTGTTATTGAAAGCTTAGACGCATAAGAAAAAGGAGAGTAAAATATGTCAAAACGCAACTATAGCTTGAATTTCGGGGGGGGGGGCACCCGTTAAAGCTCTCCAGTAAAGCTTTTGAGGCATTTACACTTGCAGAAGTATTAATCACACTTGGTGTAATTGGAATTGTTGCCGCAATGACAATTCCTGCTTTGATGGCAAAGTACCATAAGCATATTGTTGAGACAAGATTAAAACGTACTTATTCTGTTATTGCTCAGGCAATAAAAATTGCTGAAGAAAATTACGGAAATGGGTTTGGACCTGATACTTTAAAAAATGCCGATGATATAAAAGCCACAATAGATGTAAATGGTTATTCATATGAATTGTCGCATGCTACATTTGAAGAGTTTTTAAAGAGTTCAATTAAAACCATACATCAATATCCGAAAAATACAATATTTAATATTGTTTATGGAAACACAACAACTTCATCAAGCAGCGTTGCAGCAGTATATGATTTACTTGACGGCACAAGAATTATATTTACAATGCGTGGCACCAATTTGACCAGTATGGTATTTGGAGTAATACCACAACCTAACAAAGAAAATAAATATATCGCAGGCAGAGATTTTTTTGAGATAGAGTTTTCAGCCGATAACGGATTTTATGAATATAAACCATTTTGGTTCAGGTGTTGGAACAACGGGCAGAGTATTACAAAAGAAAAGCTTGTTGAATTTTGTGGTTCTAGTGCTAGATATGTTAATTGTGCTACAGCCCCTCAAGCCTTTTGTTTCCATTTAATAAAAACTTCCGGTTATGAAATCCCTAGTAACTATCCGTATAGATTTTAATTACGGGAACTTTTAACATATGCTACTACTTACGATTATTTTATAGTAAACTATTTAAGTATAGAATATTTGAGGTGGAGTAAAAAATGTTGACAGGACCGTTTTTAGACAGAAACTGGATGGGGCAAAATCCGGATTATGCGACATCTGATATAGTAATGCTTGGAATGCCGTTTGACGGTACGGTTTCGTATCGTCCGGGTTCAAGGTTTGCGCCGGAACAGATTAGGCTTGCAAGTTGGGGATTGGAGGAGTATTCTCCGTATTTTGACAGAGAGCTAACTGAAGTGAATTTTCATGATGTTGGAGATTTAGAATTCCCTCTTGGCAATACTTACAAGACTTTAGAACAGATTGAAAAGAATGTTGAAGAGATTTATAAAGACGGCAAAAAAGTATTTGGGATTGGCGGAGAACATCTTGTTACCTTGCCGGAAGTCAAAGCTGTATCTAAGTTTTATGATGATTTAGCGGTTGTTCATTTTGATGCGCATACTGATTTACGCGAACAGTATTTAGGCGAAGAAATGTCACATAGCGCGGTGATAAGACATATTTCAAAATTTGTTAAGCCGGAAAACATCAAACAAATCGGCATACGCTCCGGAATGAAAGAAGAATGGGATTTTATGGCAAAACACAACACGCTTTGTCACAAATATTCTGACTTAGAGCCATTAAAGGGGAAAAACATCTTTGTGACAGTTGATTTAGATTGTCTTGACACTTCAATCATGCCCGGCACCGGAACTCCGGAAGCCGGCGGAATGACATTTAATCAACTTGTTGATTGGTTTAAAGTGTTAAAAGATTATAATATTGTTGGAGCTGATGTTGTTGAGTTAGCGCCGGATTACGACCCGACAGGCGCGTCAACCGCGGTTGCAACAAAGGTTATTAGAGAACTTCTAATGATTTTATAAGGAGCAGGGGTAAATATGAGTGAAATGTCCGTTGAAAAACGCATAGAGTTCTTAAAAGACGAGATAAATAAAAGTAATTATAAATATTATGTTGAAGAAAATCCATATTTGAGCGATTTTGAATACGATAAGATGTTTGCGGAATTAAAAGAACTTGAAGAGAAATATCCGCTTTTAAAAACTTCTGACAGTCCGACCCAGCGTGTTGGTTCAGTTAGTGAAAAGTTTTTTTCTCATAAACATAAATATCGACTTTACAGTTTGGATAACACATATAATGAAGAAGAATTGCGGGTATGGTATGAGAAAATCTGCAAGGAATACGAACAGGAATTAGAACTTGTCTGTGAACTGAAAATCGACGGACTTGCGATTGCGCTGACTTATGAAGAAGGCTTGTTTACGCTTGGAGTTACACGTGGTGACGGGGTTACAGGCGAAAATATTACACAAAATCTTAAAACAGTCAAAGCAATTCCGCTAAAACTTTTTGAGCCAAAGACACTGGAAGTTCGCGGGGAGATTTACATGCCAAAACCTTCGTTTGAAAAACTCAATGAAGAAGCCCTGCAAGCAGGCGAAAAAGTCTTTGCAAACCCGCGTAATGCAGCAAGCGGCTCTCTAAGACAACTTGATTCTACAATTACTGCAAAACGCGACCTTTCTATGTTTACTTATACCGGAATTTTTGAAGACGAAGACGACAAGCAGATAAAAACTCACTATGACGGGATGATGAAGCTTAAAGCTCTTGGATTTAAGATTAACCCTAATATCAAGCTTGTAAAAAACATACAAGGTGCGATTGATTATTGCAAAGAGTGGGATAAAAAACGTGCGGATTTAGATTATGCAACAGACGGCGTTGTAATTAAGGTCAATAATATAGCAATACAAAAAGATTTAGGTTACACTGCACGCGCCCCAAAATGGGCAACTGCGTTTAAATTTCCGCCGGAAGAAGTTACAACAAAACTAATAGATATTGAACTTAATACGGGCAAAACCGGTGTTATAACTCCTGTTGCAATTCTGGAACCGGTACAGCTTGCGGGAAGCACGGTATCAAGAGCCAGTCTGCATAATTTTGATGAGATTGCAAGGCTTGATATTAGAATTGGCGACACGGTTTTGATAAAAAAAGCTGCTGAAATTATCCCAAAAGTCATAAAATATATGGACAGCAAAGTCCACAAGTCTTTGCCTAAATACGCTGCACCTACGCATTGTCCGGCTTGCGGAGCTTTACTAAAAGAACGCGACGGCGTTGGGCTGTATTGTGACAATCCTAAATGTTCACAGTTGATGTGTGCAAAAATCGAATACTGGGCTTCAAAAGAAGCTATGGACATTGATTTTGTAGGACCGTCGATTATTCAGCAGCTTTATGATAAGAAATTCATATCAAGTCCGGTTGACTTATACAGACTTACAACTGAGGATTTAATGCAGCTTGAACTGGTGCAGGAAAAATCTGCAACAAACATTTATAACGCAATTCAAAACAGCAAAGTAAGACCGCTAAACAAGTTAATAACCGCGCTTGGCATACGTTATGTAGGCAAGGAAACGGCTGACATTTTAGCGGGTGAATTTTCTTCGCTTGATGAATTAAAACAAGCTACAGTTGAGCGGCTTTATGCAATTGACGGAATTGGAAATATCATGGCTGAATCCATTTATGAATATTTTCAGGACAAAAATCATCTTCGTATGCTTGATGAACTCAAAAGTTTAGGCATAAATCCAACTTCAAAACCTAAGCCAAAATCAGACATATTGGCAGGAAAAATCTTTGTCCTGACCGGAACATTACAAAATATGACAAGAGATGAAGCAAGCGCAATAATTAAATCCCACGGCGGCAAAACCTCATCATCCGTATCAAAAAAAACAAATTATGTTTTAGCAGGAGAAAATGCAGGGTCAAAATTAGACAAAGCTAACGAATTAGGTGTTATAATATTGACAGAAAATGATTTTCTTGAAATGATAAAAGATAATAAGGATTTATAAATATGAGAATAGTAAAAATTGATGGTATAAAAGGTCTGATAACAGCAGCATTCACAGTTGCATGTTTATTTGCGGGGTTTGTTATATTTCCGGGATATGCTGCAATGCACCTTTGGAATAAATACCTTGCTACAGCTTATATGTTTCCTGTTTTGAACCTATTTCAAGGCGTTTTATTATGGGGAATTGTTGTAATCTCATATTGTATTTTATCTAAAAAAGGTTTTGCAATGTCATTTAAGGAAACTCCGGAGCTTAGCGAAGAGGAGCTGGACAACATTATAAAATCCGCAACTCTTAATCCAAGAGTGCACATTATAAAAAGAGTTATGCAACAACCTGATACAAAACCTGAAACAGAACAATCTTATATATCTTCTCCGATTTCAACAGGTAAAAGCACTGCTGCTGAGACAAAAGAAGAAGAAAAAATTTCTGATGTAAAATAGTTTAGTATTTTGGAGGTATTATGAAAAAAATTATTGTAGTATCGCTTTTAGGGGCATTGTTATTTTCGGTTCCGTTTATGTTTTCGCCTGTTAGTGCGATAAATACAGAATTTGACAAAGTTTCAAAAGGTTATGTAAATGTGTCTTATACAGCAGAAAAAGAGGTTGCGCCGGATACTGTTGAGGTATCAATCGCAATTAAAACCAGTGATAAATCTTCAATGCAAACAGCGGTGAAGAAAAACAAAGAAATTTCTGACAAGGTTTACGAGTACGTAAAAACATTTATAACCCCTGCAAACGGTGATTATGTCAAGACTTCAAATTACTCTGCAAGTCCTGAATACATTTATAACAGCGGCAAAAGAACCCTTTCAGGCTACAATGTTTCAAATAACATAATCGTCCATACAAAATCAGTTGACAAAATTTCAACCGCAATTGATAAATCAATCACGCTTGGCGCTACAAATATTGACAGCCTGATATTCAGCCTTTCAAATAAAGATGAAGTTTGCTCTGATTTATTGTCAAACGCTACAAAACAGACTAAAAAAAGAGCTGATATTGTTGCAGCAGCAGCGGGTTCAAGTGTTGCAGGAATAAAAAGTATTGACACCTCATGTTCACTTAATAACACCAACCGTCCTGTTTATTACAGAAATGCTTTGATGTCTGCTAAATCAATGGACATGGAAGCCTCAGGAGCTGCTGATAACGGTGTTAATATTGAATCAGGTGTGATTAAAGTTTATTCAAATGTAAACGCAAGCTACTATTTAAAATAGTTAAAAGTCGTTTTCAATAACTTCAATCATATCTTTTAAAACAATATTGTAAGGAGTCGGAATGTTATGTTTTGCGCCAAGTTCAATTACGGTGCCGGCAAACATTTCGACTTCTGTTTTTCTTCGGGCTTCAATGTCTTGGAGCATTGAAGTTTTCCCGTCCGGTATCATTTTGTTAAACGAATGTAATGCTTCATAAATCATTGTTTCAGTGTTTTGAACTCCGCATGCTTTTGCAACTGCCTGAACTTCCTGCATAATTTTTTTTGAAAATTCAATGAACTTTTCATTTTGCTGCATTTGCCCAAATGTCATGCCAAAAATTGCAGACGGCTGATTAGAACTTACATTTAGCATAAATTTTAACCAGTAAGCATGGAGCATATCATCTGGCGTTTTATAACTAATGCAAACGCGGTCGAAAAATTCTTTTACACGCAAAACATCTTCAATATCAGTTTTAGAAACATCTTTTATCCCGAAAACTATATCTCCAACACCGTCATGAGTAATTTCACTGCTGTTTCTCATTGCGCTGTGCCCGATAAAATATGAAATAAGCGTGTGTTGCCAGCCGTATTTTCGGGCAATAATTTCTTCACTTGTAACCCCGTTTAGCAGCGAAATTATTATGGTGTCATCTTTCACAAAATTTTCAATGTTTTTAATCGCAGTGTCAAGTCCGTCGAATTTTGTAGCAATAATGATTAAATCCGCCTTGAAATCCTTACATTCAGGTAGTATGTAATTAAACACAAGTGGTTTGCCATTAAAGGTTTTAGGGTGTTTTGTGTAATTCTCAAGTCTTTTTTTATCGACCAGAACTCTCAAATTTTTACTGTCATAATTGTTGATTTTATCTGCATAAATCGAGCCTACTGCTCCAATCCCGCAAATTAGTACGTTTTTTATTTCTTTCATAACAATAAAATAGTAGCACGATTTCTTATTTATATTAAAAATTTTTACAATTTTTTAATTTTTGCGCAAATTTCGCGTGAAAAAATACTTTATATAAAAGTAAGGTCGTAGTGTAAATTTTAGTGTGGTTAAATAGTGGGAATTGAAATATTTCGTTCAAACCTGCTCACTGCCGGTTTGAACCAGAATATACAACAAGATAGATTAGGTGGAAAAAAGATTTATTTCAGGGGAACAGACAAACCTGATGTGTTTGAAAGTACCTCTCCTGTTAGGCTTTTTAGCGAAACAGAAATAAGAAAAATGATAAGCGCTAACCCTGAAATCCAAAAAATCCTTACACAAAACAGAATTCCGCTTAAACTTAATATGAAAGAACTTCAAACCCTTATGGAAAATCACAGCCAAGATGTGGTTGAAAACGCCGTGCAAATAGCAGCGAATTTGCCGCCGGCACTGAAATCTAAAGTAAATCTAAAAGACTTAAAAGACGGAGCACTTTTGCATGATTTTGGCAAAGTGTTAATTCCTAACGAAGTTTTGAACAAGACAAACGCTTTGACTGATGAGGAGCGCAAAGTCATGGACTTGCACTCTGAACTTGGCTATCAACTTTTGAAAACAACAGGTGTTAATGATAACATGCTTAACCTTGTTCGGTATCATCATAACAACCATAACGGAACGAAAAATTTTGTTCCGGACATCAACTTGCAGGTGCTAAATCTTGCAGACAAATACTCTGCACTAACTGAAACCCGCGTCTACAAAGAAAAATACACTCCAAAACAAGCTCTGACAATTTTATCCAAAGAGGTTGAAAACGGCACAGTACATCCGTTTTTATTTAACGCTCTTGTGAAATCAGTTGCAGCAAAAGAACCTACGTTAAATGTAACAAAATATTAAGATAAACCTACAAAATAGGGCAATTTTTGGCTGAAAAAATTTTTTATATAAGTGTAAGGGATATTAAAGAAAAAGACGCGGGAAAAATAAAGAAAAAGATTATAGTCTGAACGACTAAAAAATTAAAAATTGGGGAAAATTTTTAGGGGAAAATAAAATCGAATCATCCATCATAATCAATCTTTCTTGGGTGCTGAATATATTTCAGCGCCTTTTTATTTTGCTAAAAATCATTCGTCCATAAGCACAAAATCATCGCCCAATTTGTCTTCTAGTCTTTTTGCAAAGTCTGAAAATTTTATGCCCAGACCTTCAACTATTTTCCAAGCAGTAATAAGTTGAACACTGTATATTCCTCTTTCAATCTTACTCAAATTACCACTGTCAATATCGTATTCACAAGCAAACTTATTTATAGTCCGTCCTGGTAACTGTTTGCGCAGTTCACGGATTGTTTCACCAACAGCCTTTTTAAAATGTAAAACTTTCTCATCTTCTTGCATTTATTAATCTTAACTGTTATAGTATTATTAAATAATGTTTAAATACCATTTTTAAAGGAGAAAATTATGTAAAATACTTTAGTAAAATATACATCTGTTGCTACTCATTACAATCTGATGGCAACAAGAGGATTGTTTATTTAGTCTTGTTTGAAACTTATCTCTTTTCGTTATATATCAATTTTTCTATACAAATCGGCAAACTCTAATTGTAGCGCATTCATAATCGCCAAAATAGTTGTTATTTTAGAATTAACACATCCATTTTCAATTTTACTAAGATGTTTTTCGTTTATTCCAACTTTTTCTGCAAAACTTTCTTGTGATAGTCTTGCGCGCGTTCGCTCTGCTCGAATATTATTACCTATATTAAATAAAATTTCTTTTTCATACATAACAAAATAATAGGTTATGTATTTGGTTTTATCCACTACATAATAAGGATATTAGTACGTAACACGATTAACTTTGTAAAAAGTGGTAAAGAAAATTATTTATTCACGATAATATTCAGTTTGTCAATCACACCGTTGAAAAAAGTTTTGTTGTTTTTCTTTTCGGGTCTGATTGCTTGAATTTCAGGGGTAACTGCAGCGGGGTTGTCTGATTTTATTCGCGCAGAATATATTGACTTTATTTCTTTGATTATTGTTTCATTCATTATTGTTCTGTCCTCTTAATTCCCGGGTAAATTTTGCCCTAGAGATTTTCTTCCGGCTCTACCACGAAATCTATTATAAATGTTCCTTGTTCCCTGAACGCCTCCTCCAGCGCAGGTTTTATCTCCTCGTTTGTTTTTACTCTTAATGCTTTTATTCCGTAACTTTTTGCCAATCCCACAAAATCCGGATTTGTAATCTTTGTCTGGCTGTAGCGTCTTTGGCATAATTTTTCTTGCAACTGTCTTACCATTCCAAGGTAGCCGTTATTTAAAATCATAATTTTTACGTTTAAATCGTAATCAACACATGTTGCAAGTTCATGCAATCCCATTTGAAACGAGCCGTCGCCGGTTATACACACAACAGGATTTTCAGACTTTGCAACGGCTGCGCCGATTGCTGCCGGAAAACCAAAACCCATTGTTCCGGAACCGCCGGACACAAGTATTTTTCTATCTTTATCAAAATGCAAATTCTGGCAAGCCCAAAGCTGGTGCTGACCAACCTCTGAGGTAAATATTACAGACTTGTCTTTTGTAAACCTTTCAATCTCTCTGATAACCTCAAATGAATGCAGCATATTACTCGTTTTTTGTCTTACAACATTCAAATTTTTAAGACTTTGAGCTTCATTCTTCCAATCTGAGAAATCAATTTCGCCGGAAACCAAACTCATCATCGAACACAAAATCTGTTTAATATCGCCAACCAGCGCGCCGGATGCAGGAACAAAACCGCCGATTTCATCAGGGTTTATATCTATTTGGAAAAACTTTGCGCCTAAATCAACGTCTTTAAACATACAGGTAATCCTGTCATTAAACCTTGCGCCAAGCGAAATTATTAAATCCGCTTCTTTAATAAGTTCATTTGCTGCATTATCGCCAAAAATCCCAATCATGCCAAAGTAATTTTCATCATTTTGCGGATAAGTCCCAAGCCCCATCATTGTGTCAACAACAGGGATGTTAAGTGTTTTGGCGAAATTATACAACACGTCTTCCGCCTTAGAATGCGCAACCCCGCCGCCCGAAACAATTACCGGCTTTTTAGACAATTTTATGCGTGTCAACAAACCGGAAACATCATAATTTTGCGGCTGCTCACCCGAAACATTTACACTCAAATTAGCAATATAACTTGCGTTTTGGGTAAAAATATCTTTGACTAAATCAACAACAACAGGTGCTTTTTTTCCTGACATTGCTGTGTTCATTGCCTCGATTAAAGTTGATTGAATTTGCGATGCTGATGTTATCTGGTAAACCTTTTTCGTGCAAGACTTTGTAATATCGCAAATATCAGCCTCCTGAAAAGCGCCTTTACCTATAAGATTTTTAAAAACTTGACCTGTTAAAACAAGCAACGGCGAACCGTCAAGATAAGCGTTTACTATACCTGATACTGTATTTGTCGCCCCCGGACCTGATGTGACAAGCACTACACCGCATTTACCGGTCGTTCTTGCGTACCCTTCGGCTGCATGAACTGCTGATTGCTCATGGCGAACCAAAATATGTTTAATATCAGTCTGGTTATAAAGTTCATTATAAATATCCAGAACAATCCCCCCCGGATAGCCAAAAATCGTGTCTACCCCCAAGGATTTGAGTGTTTCAAAAAGTATTTTGGAACCTTTTAATGTCTGAATATCGTTTTCTATCAACATGAATAAATGTATTCCCTAATCTGACTTTCTTTATAATAGCATAGATATTTTAACGGGGCAAGAAATAGGGGCGGAATTTTACATATGTAAAATTCCGCCCCCTTATTGTAATGCAATTATTTACCGATTAAAGTATTCCATGCGTCTTTTTTCTTTTGAACAGCTTCTTGGTTAGCTTTTTGGCGTTCTTGTTGTCTTTTTGCAGCATCTTTTTGTGCTTGTGTTGCGCTTTGTTCAGCCTTGTTTACTTTGTTTGCAGCATTGTTTAATGCGTTTGACAAAGTTCCTGCATTTGCAGCCGCACCAAATGATACAATTGACAATGCCATAAGTGATACCAGTAATTTCTTCATTCCTTTTCTCCTTTCTCTGTTGTTGGGTTTAACAACTCTAACTTTTGTTTTTTAACCTCTAACCTATTTTCTAAATACTCTAATTCTTTTTGTTTGATTGTTCTTTTTTGATCTTGTTTGATTGTTTTGTGTTTTACCTTCATGTACTTTTTAGAACGATTTTTAATCTGTTTTTGTTCATTTTTTTGTTCAGTGGACGGTTTTGATTTTGCAATACTCTCATCAATTTCAATCCCTTGAGTTGAAACAACCGGCTCATCATCCTTTGCAAAACCCGGACACAACCCTAAAAAACACATAAAGATTAACAAATAAACAGTTTTTTGCATAGCAAAAGAATACACTAAAATCTAATATTTTTCAATAATTTCTTGTATTCCTTTTTTACCTAGTTCAAAAATTTCAACCATTTTGTCAAACTCATACGGTTCGCCCTCTGCTGTTGTCTGAAACTCAATAATTTTGCCGCTTTTTGTTAAAACTATGTTTGAATCAACTCTTGCATGCGAGTCTTCTTCATAATCTAAATCAAGCAAAACATCATCCCCGACAATTCCTGCAGAAATAGCTCCGATTGGTTCAATTATCGGACTTTCTTTCAGGGTACCGTCTTCTATCAGTTTGTTTACAGCATCAGTAAGCGCAATAAACGCTCCGCAAATACTTGCCGTTCTTGTACCGCCGTCTGCCTGGATTACATCAGCGTCAATCGTTATTGTTAAATCAGGCATTTTTTCTAAATCAACACATGCCCGCAAACTTCTGCCAATAAGCCGCTGGATTTCTTGAGTTCTGCCTGAAATTTTTGTACGCTCTCTTTGACATCTTGTCGAAGTTGATGACGGCAAAAGTGAATACTCTGCACTCAACCAGCCGCGCGGGTCTTCTTTTGACATCCATTTAGGTTTTCCTACTTCAACTGAAGCGGTTGTTATAACCTTTGTATCTCCAAATTCCGCTAACACCGAACCCAAAGCGTGTTTAGTAAAATTTCTTGTGAACTTAATCTCTCTTGTTTGATTGTTTTGTCTGTTGTTGCTGCGCATTGCCTCTCCTTATTCTTTTCCCTGATAATCCCACATATAAATCTGCCCGCAATATCTGCACACTGCATGCTCATTCATAAACTGTAAATCCGGCACAAAAATATACCCGTCCACAGTTATTTCTATTTCGCCTTTGTCATTGTACTTTTGCGAAAAAGTTTTGCTGCCCGTATATTCCGGCGAAAACATTAGCTCAAATTTGTCTATTGATTTACAATTCTTACAGATAAACATGGCTTACTCATCCTGTTTTCTTGATTTTCTTGTGCGCTGTTTTTGCATTTCTAACTCTGACAAATTATAATACCAGATTGTCCAGCAAATACTTCTGATAGGAAGCGTTAGTCCTGTAACAATCATTGCGACCACTGTTTCAAAGATAGTTTTTGATATTATATCCGGTGTAATAATAGGCATTTTAAAATATGCCAAAGCTTTATTACATAAATCTAACGGAACCTGATTTGATATAAAATTAAATATTGAACAAGCTTTATCAGTCAGATTAAGATAGTCAAATACAACCGTTACACCCTGTGTTATTATAAATATCGAAAAAAACGCCAAAATCGCCATTAAAACAAATGTTCTAGCCCAATTTCCCCGAACAAGCAAAAAACTCCGCTTGAAACAGTCTTGTATAGAAAGTTCATCTTCAAACGTGAAAACCTGAAAAACAAGTATAAAATAAATCCACAACACAAACCCCGGAACCATTAACAAAATGTTTGAGGCAAGCGAGGACAAAACGCCAACAACACAAATAAATACAATATACTTAAATGAACGCCTTGTTGCAACCTGGTTATGCGACTGAAAATCATAAACTTTTCCCGTTGTAATCGCGCCTTCTGTCATAGAGTTTAGCGCAACATATGCAACCATATAATCCCAAAAAGCTTTTGCAAAAATCAAAAGTCCCGGTACCGCAAGCAAAAGTATTATAAGCATGGCTTTTGTAACACTGTCAACCTTTGCAGCTACAATATCCGCAAACCCCAAACTTAACCCAAACGCCAACGCAATACCGATAATTTGTCCAAAAACAGGAAAAAGCATGTAAGTAAAAAACTTATCAATGTTACCAAAATATATCCTTATGGCTTCTGCGAGTGCAAACCAGATACTATTTTTTACCTTGTATTTGGACATAACCTCTCCTTTGTTGTATCATGATTTTATTACAAATAGAGGGATAAAGAAAGTTTTTTATATGATTAAGTATCCGGAGCTTATAAAATCTTTTACAAAAGAGGATTATCTGAATAATAAAGTCAATTTGCACATTCATTCTACTTATTCAGACGGTTTAGCCGCATTTGAAGAGATTGAAACCCAAGCCGCGGACAAATTAAAATACTTTTCAATAACAGACCATAACACCGTTCAGGGCTATTGTGAAAACCCGCAAACCACCGCAATTCCGGGGGTAGAATTTGATGTTTGGTACAAATACATATTTCTGCACCTTTTGGCATACGGAATTGATGTCAAACATCCCTCAATGCAAAAGTTTTACGCCAAAGACAAACGCGGCACAGAAATGGATTTAGTACGTTTTTTTGCAAAACGTGACATAAAAAAATTGATAAACGCAATCCACGATGCCGGCGGAATTGCAGTCCTCGCACACCCATGCTGCTGCTGGGCACTAAACATGGAACACTTTGTCAAAGACCTGATTAATCTTGGCTTAGACGGAATTGAAGTCTACTACCCGTATCCGCGCTGGCGCAAATACATAAAATTCTCAAACCCTTCACAAATTGAACCCCTGGCAGACAAATACGACCTAATAAAAACCGGCGGCACAGACTGTCACAGTACAACCCTGTAAAAATTTGAACTATTTACAAACATCTTTTATTTGTTATAATTGATTTACAATTTAATGGGCGGTAAGCCTATGTTTTTCGATTAAAACTTAATATGGGCGGTTAGCGCAGATGGTAGCGCATCACATTGACATTGTGGGGGTCATCGGTTCGAGTCCGGTACCGCCCACCACTTAAAAAAGACTGTTTATAACGGTCTTTTTTACTATTATTACTGCATTTTAATATGATAAAATGAAATTAGCAACAATAATCAAAATTAACACTTGAAAAACGCAACGAAAACATGTATAATAAGAATATGAAAGAACAAAAATTTATAGCTGAATATACATTTGAAGCTAAAGCTCAATTAAGAGAATTAGCATATGAAAACAGAGAAAAAATTGTTGAAGCAATAGGCTTGTTTGAAAAAGTAGGAACCCTTTATAAAAATATTAACGATTTGGGGGATGGATTATTTGAAATAAAACCCAAAGGTGTTAGAGCATATTTTATGTATGATCATACACGCAGAAGAATTATAATTATAGGTTTCATTTGTTTAAAAAAAACACAAAAAGCACCTAAACAATACATGAAACAAGCAAGAATGAATATTAAAAATTATATAAAAGAATTGGAGGTTAATAAATGAATAAAAAAATAACAACAACCGAAGATATTCTCAACGATCGCACAATGTTTACAGAAAAACAAGCTGAAAAAATTCGTACGAACATAGAAAAAAAAGCAAAAAAAATATGGGGCGGTGCACGTGCTAATTCCGGAAGGAAACAAAAACCCAAGGGAGAAGTATTGTCGTTTACTAAGCGGCTTAGCGAAAAGGAAAGCCGTTTTATCGACTATGCACGGGCACATAATATTAACTATGATGATTTAATGCAAGGATAGATTTTAAAATGACAAAAACAGCATTCCTGCTGTTTTTTGTTATTTAACTATTTCTATAATGTTTTTTATACGAACTTTTGATTCCTCAGGAAGCTTTAACAACATATTGATTATTTCATAATCAAGACTTGTAAATACATCTTTATATTCATCAGAAAAACCGAACAAAAAATTAGGCTCTATGCCGGTCTTTTTAATAATATTAAATAAAGTCGTTATATCAGGAAAATTCTTTCCGTTTTCAATATTGGACAAATTAGATTGATCCAAATCAATAATTTCACAAAACTGTTCTTGTGTATATTTTCTACTATTCCTAAAAGTTCTTATTTGAAGTCCTAATTCTTTCTTAAATTGTTCCTTTTCCATAGATATATTTTATTTTATAGAAAACTCTTACTGTATAGTAGTTGAAAAATAAATTTTTAAGGTTATAATTAGCACACAATAAGGAGAAACATATGTAAAACTATTTATTTAACACACTTAAAATATCGTAGGCATTTTTTAATTTTTCCAGTGATAGAGTTTGCAACTGATGATTTATCGCTTTGATATAGTCTGCATGCTCTTTTAAGATATGCTTTGGTTTTGCTAACAAAAGCACACTTGGATGAATATCAAAAATATCACATAATTTCGCAAATGTTTCACTGGTTACAAAGCTTGTACCTGTTTCTATACGATTGACAGTATTAACCTGCATTTCGAGAAGTTCTGCTAATTGTTCTTGAGTTAAGCCTCTATCAATCCTTAATTCTCTTAATGAAGAACCAAATATCTTTTTAATATTGTCACCATTCATATGAACATCATAAGCTATTTTTTTGCCTCACACCAACCTATTTAAAATCAATTTTATAACAGTAAATGTGTAAAAAGAAAGGTAAAAAATGGATAATACAACATTAAAAGAAGAAAAAGTTCAATATTCAAACTATATTGTTCGGTTACAAGAAAAAAATAATTCCTTCAATAGTTATAGGGTAAGCAAAGAATTATTTTTCACTATTAAAAATAGTGTAGAACCTTATCGCTCATTACCGCCACAAATGAAAAAAGTCAAATGTATTGAAACAGGACAAATATTCAGGAATGCGTATGAAGCTATGAATTGGGTTGTTAAAAATGGGAAAACAGATAATAATAACGCTTATGTCAACATCAAAAGTGTTTGCAACAAAAGACGAAAAACTGCATATGGTTATCATTGGGAATTTGTTAATTAATTAGTCTATATATATGACAAATTATCAGAACTTATTACCTATAATAGTAGAATGGACGAAGCAGCTATTGATGAAAAATATACAGAGTTTATTGAGGGTCTAATCGCGCAGGTTTCGCCTTTGTTGCCTGAAGATGTTAATGAACTTCAAAAAAATTATCTGATAAAAAACATGAAAAAATCCGCGACACTTTTTGCGTCATCAATGCAGGAAGACGACGAGTTTAAGCGGCTTGATTTTGATGCTCAGTGTTTTTATCTGCAAGTCTTTACCGAATGGTCGTTCCACAAAGAAATTGACCTGTTTCGTTCCGGAATTCCTGCAAAATACTGGAAAATCGTCATGCAAAAAATCTGGTTTGCAACATGGGAAGTAATGTACGCCTGTGTTAAAAACGATGCACCGGAAACCGTTGTACTGTCGCTTGTTGAGAGGTTTGTCAACCGAACTTATAATGACGCGGTTGAAGAGTTAAAAGAGCAACAAATTATTGACGAAAAAACAGAGGAAAAAGCAAAAGAACAATCAAATATCGCGGTTATGGCGCAAGAACTAAAAACAGAACGCCGAATGAACCGCAAAATCAAAACATTTTTACTTCGTTTTATCCTGGCTGTAGTTATCGGCGGGGTCGTGTCTTTTGCGATTTTGAAATTCAAAATAATAGGACNCCTGGCTGTAGTTATCGGCGGGGTCGTGTCTTTTGCGATTTTGAAATTCAAAATAATAGGACTTGTAACCATTCTAACGCTGCTTATTGTCTATCATCTTGTGCCGATTAAAAACGACTAGAGGTAAGAAAAATGGACAACTTGTTTGAAAAAATTATTGATAAATACAAAAATTTAGACGGAGTTGAAGCAATTGCAAAAGGCGGTTCGTCTACAGCAAACACATCAGACAATATTTCAGATATTGATATTTATATTTTTACAACAAAAAGTATAGAACTTGGCGCGCGCGAAGGGATAATCAAAGAGGTTTCCTCAAAATACGAAGCCGGCGGGGAATATTTCGGCTCAGGGGACGAATATTTTGTTGATGATTTAGGAATACAGTTTGATGTAATGTTTTGGGACAAAAACTGGTTTTGCAGCGTGTTTGAAAACGTCTGGGAAAAACATTATCCCTCAAATGGTTATACCACGTGTTTTCTGTACACTCTGAAAAATTTTGAAATTATGTTTGATAAAACAGGCTGGCTTGCGCAATTACAAAAAAGGCTTAAAACTCCTTACCCGCAAGAGTTAAAGGCAAATATCCTAAAACGCAATACTATGCTTATGAAAGACAAACCGTTTGCGTCTTATTATCAACAGATTGAAAAAGCACTAATCCGAAATGACATAATAAGTGTTAATCATAGAACCGCCGCGTTTCTGGCAAGTTATTTTGATGTAATTTTTGCGGTAAACGAACTTCTACACCCCGGAGAAAAACGACTTATCCAATTTGCAAAAGACAACTGCAAAATTCTTCCGCTGAATTTTGAACAAAATTTGCAAAAACTGCTCGCCTCAAATAGCCACATTTTACCTATTTTGGATGATATGGTTGAAAAATTAAAGGCGATTTTATAATATTAATATTTGTTACAAAAATATTTTTTTTTGAAATTACGGGCAAAAAAACGGGTTTATATTTATAGAAGAGAAGAATTTAAGGAGAAATTCCTATGGCAGGTGACATAAAATCAATTGATGAACTTCGCAAGGCACAGGCAGCAGCACAGGCGCAAGGCACAACCATAACAAACTACAACCAGTGGGAACAAATTCTTGAAGACTTAGAAACAGCAGGAATTGAGTCAACCGGAAACTATGAAGGCGACGTGCAGCTCCACAAACAGATTATGGACAGGTTAGAAGCTTTTATTGAGGAAACCCAACAGGCTGAAAAAGAGCAGCAGCAACGCCCGAACAATGATGAAACTTCAAAAGTCGACAACAAAACTTCTCAAGACAAAGAAAACGTCATAAAAGCAAACGTTGCTAACGGCACCAGTTCAATGATTTTGGCTGATTACATGAAGTATTATCATCTTATGTAATTAAACTCCTGAAAAACCGGTATCATCAAGTAAATTATCGCCATTATAAGACGCAACCGCCATTGCGTCACAGCGTTCGTTGTACTCATGTCCGGCATGCCCTTTGACCCAAATGAATTTAACATTATGTGGTTCTTTTGCTTTCAAAAGTCGTTTCCACAAGTCTTGATTTTTGACAGGTTGTTTATTAGAGCCTTTCCAGCCCTTTTTTATCCAGCCGTCTACCCACTTTTGGTTAAATGCGTCGACAAGATACTTGGAATCTGATGTCAATTCTACATCACAAGGTTTTTTAAGCGCTTCCAGCCCGACAATTGCCGCCAAAAGCTCCATACGGTTATTTGTTGTAACCTTAAAACCTTCTGTAATTTCTTTTTTATGAACAGTTCCGTTTTCGTCTTTTGCAATCAGAATTGTTCCATATCCGCCTTTGCCCGGATTACCGCTGCAAGCCCCGTCTGTATAAATTTGTATTAACATGCTATCCCTCTGTTATATCCCAAAGTTCCAAAATATCATCCGGTATATTATCCAAAAACCTTGACGGTTTTGAAAGCACCATATTCATTGAATAATCATACATATCAACCGGATATGTAATATAAAGATTATTTTTTGCCCTGGTTGCCGCAACATACATCAAACGAAGTTCTTCATCCATTTCTTCTTCTGAGTTAAATGAGTATGCGCTTGGAAATCTTCCGTCAACCGCACCGATTATAAACACACTGTCCCACTCCAACCCTTTAGCAGAATGGATTGTCGAAATCGTCAGCGCTTCATCTGCACTATTGTTTTTGTACATGCCTTCAACACTCTGGTCTGGCGGTTCTAGCGCCATATCACTTATAAAATCCTCCAGGTTTGAATATTGACCCGCAAGATATTGCAAGTGGTCTAAATCCTTCTCCCGTTTTGAAAAGTCGTCGTATTTGTCTTTCAAAATCGGGCGGTAGTAATTTATAATTTCTTCAACAATATAAGATGGTTCTTTGCTAGCAATGAAATTTCGCAAACGTTCAAGGTTTTTCAACAGCGGAACAATGTTTGATGATTTATTGGGTGGAAGAAGTTTGACATCAGGGTTTAGCTGCCCTTTGATAACCGGCATGATACTATTAACTGTGGCAGCACCAATACCTTTTAAAAGCAATAAAATTCTTGTTAAGCTGATAACATCATCAGGGTTAATTATCACACGAAGATGTGCTACAATGTCTTTAATATGCGCGGTTTCCATAAATTTCGGACCGCCGAATTTTTGAAAAGGAATTGCACGTTTTGAAAGTTCAATTTCAAGCGAATACGACATTCTGGCATTGCGCGCCAGGACACAAATATCTGACAAGTTTATATCTTCATCCAGAAGTTCCAATATCCGCTGGCAGATAAAATCCGCCTCCATTTGGCTGTCTTTTGCACAGATAAGCGCCGGCACAACAGGTGATTGAATATCTGAAAAAAGTGTTTTGGCGTATTTTTCTTTAGCACGAGAGATTATGGTATTTGTGAGTTTCAGTATGTTTTGGGTACTGCGGTAATTCTGTTCAAGTTTAATAATTTTAGTATCTTTGAACATTTTTGGAAAATCCAGGATATTTCTGTAATTTGCACCACGAAAAGAATAAATGCTCTGAGCGTCATCGCCTACAGCCATAATATTATTGTGTTCGCTTGCAAGAAGTTTTATCACATCAGCCTGCAAGGTATTTGTGTCCTGGTATTCATCGACCATGATGTACTGATATTGATTGGAAAGGGTTTTGCGAAGATTTTCGTTATTTTCAAGCAAAAGTTTCACATACAAAAGCAAGTCATCATAATCCAGCACTGAATTTTCTCGTTTATATCCAACGTAAGCTTTATGGATTTCAATAATTTTATCCTCGCAATGCGCAAACTGTGGGAACTCCTCTTCAATAATCTGTTTTGTCGGAGTTTCTTTGTTTACGCTTTTTGAATAAATTTCAAGAATAGTGCTTTTCTTTGGAAAACGTTTTTCTTTTTTGGGGTAAAGTTGACCTGTGATGTGGTTTATAATATCCTCACAGTCAGTTTTATCAAGGATTGTAAAGTTATTTTTGAGTTTCAGAAGTTTTGAATATTTGCGCAAAATTATATTAGCAAACGAGTGAAATGTGCCGCCCGCAACTTTTTCACACCGATTATCGAGCACTAATGTTGCGCGGTTAAGCATTTCAGCCGCGGCTTTTTTGGTAAAGGTTAAAAGTAAGATGTTTTCAGGCTTGACACCGTCTTCAATAAGCCTTGCAACGCGGTAAGTGAGGGTTTTTGTTTTGCCTGAACCCGCGCCTGCAATGACAAGTATTGCGCCGGTTTTAGATGTTACAGCGGATAATTGAGCTTCGTTTAAGTCTTTTTCATAATCGACTTTGTAATCTGTTTTGATTTCGGCACGTTTTTTCAAAACGTATTTTTTACGTTCGGGTTTGGTATTTTGCTCTTGTGTAACAATTTCTCTGCTCATAAACCTGTCTTCCAAGGTTATTATAATGCAGATTTAATCATATTTTCAATGTTTATTTGTAAAGTTTTAATACAAAGTCAAATTTTTTATTAAATTTTTTTGAAAAAGTGACGATACATAACATGTGTGTACAAAGACGAGAGATATTATGAAAAAATTTTTGACAATATTTTTTGCGATTGTAGTATTTTTTGCAGCGTTTTCGCTATACACGAAAGCCGAAGAAACAACCGCAAACAAAAAATGGTTTAACCCTAAAATGTTAAAAACCTATATTCCGCCAAACCACAAGCGAACAATTATGATGAAACACGCTTTTGCAGAGTGGTCAAGATTGACGAATAACAAAGTCGTTTTCCAATATGTTACATCACCAAATACGGCAAACATAATTGTCCACTTTGTCAACGTTGTGCCAAACGCGGACAGAGAAATCGGTTTGACAAAATTTCGTTCAACATCAAGCAACAAGATAACACACGCTCAGATTTATATTGCAGAAAAAACAGCAAGCGGACAGGCTTTAGGTAAAGATGCCGTTTACACTGTTATGCTTCATGAAATAGGGCATGCTATCGGGATTGCAAACCATTCAAAAGACCCGTTAAGCATTATGTATCCATATGAAGACGACAGACAGGAAATCCTTAAATCTGATTTAAAAACTTTAGCAGACATATACGGTTGGTAAAAAGAAAGGTTATAATATGAAAAAAATACTTGCACTATTCACGTTTTTTACACTTTTGACAGTAAATATAGCGCTGGCAAACGCTCATTGGGACAACCCAAAATCAATCAGAACATACATTGAACCTAATCAGAAAAAAGAACTGATGAAACAAGCCTTTGCAAAATGGTCACAATTCACAAATGACAGAATTGTTTTTAAATACGTTCAGTCGCCAAAAGACGCTCAGATTAAAGTTGTATTTGTAAAAGATGCAGAAAAAGCCTCAAAGATACAAAACGCGCTTGGTGTAACTCATCACCAATCAATCGGGGACAGAATGGTTGCCGCAACAATAGAAATTGCAGACAATGCTCCGGGCGGAGCAAAGCTCAGAAATGATGCTGTTTATAGAGTAATGGTACACGAAATAGGACATGCAATCGGCATCTTTGACCATTCGCTAGACCCTATGAGTGTTATGTATTATGCAAAAGGCAGCAGGAACCAGGCATTGACAAAAGAAGACCTGAAACTACTTTCTAAACTATATTCATGGTAGTTACTAATCAGAAATTCTTCTATCCATATAACTCCAGCCGTTCAAGTAATAAAGAGCACGGATATCAATCTGCATAAGTTCTTGAGTTTCATTGACAGGAGTATACATAATACTTGATTTTTTACGGGCATTATGCTGCATACCTAAAGCGTGCCCAACTTCGTGAAGCATTGTGGTGAAGATATAATTCTTGGAATATTTCTTGATTTCGCTGCCCTGTGTTGCAATCTGAATTTCTGCTTTAACGATTTTCATACCCTGGATAGTCACGTTATAAGATGCAATCGGGCTATCTGAACCGTCAACTTTATCCGTAAATACAACATCAATATCCGCGGGTCCATGTTCAACAAAATTAAATTTCAATTTGCCAAAACTGTTATTTTGCCATCTTTCAAAAGCACGACGCATTGCTCCCTGTCTTGTATCTTCCGGAATATAAACATCTATTGGTGATTTTTGCCAGTGCGGAGCATCTATTGTTGCAGCTTTTGCACTTCCTGAAAAAATTACAGCAATCCCCAAAATTATTAAAAATATTGATAAAATCTTTTTAAGCATTTTAAACCCCTTCCTGCCTTGATTATATCGTAGTTGATTGAAATTGGCAATATTAAAAGAGCCATACAAAATGTACGGCTCTTTTTAACTTAGCTTATCCAATCACCGGCGGATTAAATACTCTTGCTGCAAGCTCTTTATCAAGCATAAACAGAGCTTTTTTATCATCACCGATTAGTTTCAGATTAGCAAGAACACCGCCGACATTTGATTCTTCTTCGACTTGTTCTTTCAGATACCAATCTAAAAATGAAAGTGCTGCACGGTCTTTTACTTCTTCTGCAACATCCATTAAGGCATTAATTCTTGATGTTACATATTCTTCATGCTCCAACACCTGTTCAAAAACTTCTAACGGTGTTGAGCCTTTAATTTCAGGTTTATCAATAGCTTCTAAAGTAACTTTTCCGTTACGTTCAAAAACATAATCAAACATACCCATTGCATGAGCACGTTCTTCCTGAACCTGAACATCAAACCAATTAACAAACCCCGGCAGGTTAAGGTCTGCAAAAATCGCCTTCATGCCTAAATAAAGATACTCTGAATAAAGTTCTTTGTTAATCTGGTCATTAAATGCTTCTTCCAGTTTCTTGTCTAACATTTTTATCTCCTTTCGTTTAGTTTAATCCTTTTTCAACAATCGCTTTTGCAAGTGCTTCAAGCTCACAGCATTTATCAGCCTTGACAGCAGATTTTAAGCAAACTTTGCTTTCGATAATTTCTGTATTTTTAAGCTGTGAAACAAGTTCGGTCATTAATTTCCCGCAAACCGGTGCCCAAGAACCGTTTTCAACAATTGCAACTTTGCGGTTTTGTAAGTTATGCGCAATAATATCATGCAAAAGATTTTCCATATTCACAAAAATTCCGTTATTGTAAGTGGTTGAAGCAAATACAAGGTGTGAATATTTAAACGCATCCGCCACAATATATGAAGGGTGAACCGTTGAAACATCGTACATTTTAATGTCTTTGACACCTAATTCAGCAAGTTTGCCCGCAAGAATTTCAGCAGCATTCTGTGTTCCGCCATAAACAGACGCATAAGCAATCAGCACGGACTGAATTTCCGGGGTGTAAGACGACCACTTATCGTATTTGTCAATGAATTTTTCCAAATCTTTTCTGATAACATAGCCATGCAGCGGACATATCATTTTGATTTCAATCCCTGTTGCTTTTTTCAAAAGCATTTGAACTTGTGTACCGTATTTGCCGACAATATTTGTGTAATATCTTCTTGCTTCATCCATATATCTATGGTCATAATCAACTTCATCTGCAAAAATATTCCCGTCAATTGCCCCAAATGCTCCAAACGCATCAGCAGAGAACAGAATTTTATCTGTTGTATCATATGTCACCATAACTTCAGGCCAGTGAACCATCGGTGCAAACACAAATGTTAATGTATGTCTGCCGGTGTTTAGCGTATCGCCTTCTTTTACAATCAGATAATGACTTTCATCAAGATTAAAGTCGAAAAACTGTTTAATCATTGTCTGAATTTTAGCATTGCAGACAATTTTTACATTCGGATATTTATTAACAATAGTTGGGATTTCAGCGCAATGGTCAGGCTCCATATGGTTTATCACAAGATAATCAAGTTTTCTGCCTGCTAAAACATGTTCAACATTTTCCATAAACTGATGATTAACCGATTTATCAACAGTATCCAAAAGAACGGTTTTTTCATCCAGTAAAATGTATGAGTTGTACGAAACTCCTGCCGGTACAGGATAAACACTTTCAAAAAGCGCTATTCTTCTGTCGTTTGCGCCAACCCAAAATAAATCTGAAGTTATTTTCTTTGTATTGTACATAATTTCTCTCCTATTAATATAATTTTATGATAACACAAAAAATGCCATTAATTGCCTGCCCGGGTAAGTGAATATACCCAGGTGTCTAATAGTTTTTAACTGATAAATTTTATATTCTAATAACACAAGGAGAACATATGAAAAAGCTTACAAAAGAAACGGAGGTATAATCTAGGAAGTATAAAATGTTTTAAGGTGTGACTTAGTATGAAAAAGTAATTTATTTTAATTCATTTTTCTACAATTGCCGATACTTTCAGCACACACTTATTAGGGAAATATTACCACATATGCGCCGGCGATTTAATTACTATTGCTAACCCAAGTTCCGGCAAAATTTCTTTATACGCTGAAAGTATCGGGCAATTTTTATTTTTAAAACTATATACGTAACAATATATTTCAAGATATCGTATATTTATTGAAAAATTTTTATTTTTGAGTTATTATTAAATCCTCGATTAATTGATTATAACTATATTTTAAGCTTGTGGAGAAAATATGAGAATTACCTCGACAGTGCCGGCTCTAAGCTTTAAAGCTAACGGGCAAGACATTAATTTTGACGCATTGGAACAGTCAAAAAAGCCTAAGAAAGAAAAGAAATACGTAGACCCTCTTGCAAACTGGCCAATAAGAGGACTTGGCTACACCAATGATATCGGGATTGCAATAAACGAATTAGCGCCTGCAACCGCAAGACTTTTTTGGGTTCCGGCATTGATGTATTTCGGTGCTGATATTTATGATAAATACAAAAACAAAGGTGATAAATACAAACCAAACGCCCAACGAGCTTTTAATCAGGCAGTTTTTCAGGCTTGCGCCAGTATTTTGTTTCCGGCAATTTTCGGTCACATAGGCATGAGCGCATTTTCTCAGCTTGATAAATATAAAGGTCAAAAGCTTTCTACTAACGCAAAAGAACAAACATTGCGTTTTATTAAAGGGCATTCGGCATTAAACGATGTTCTTGCGGAAGGCAGGGATAAAGACGAAACAATCGAAGAATTTACCAAAAACTTTAACAAATACGTCACATCTAAACAAAAACGATACAAGCGCCAAAATTTCCTTGTAAAAATATATGACAAACTTCTTTGCAACTGCAAACGCGGTGCTATCGCAAATTCTAACGAAGAACGAATTAAGAATTTTGCAAAAACACAATTTGTAAACCTTCTTGACACATGCAAAGATACAGAAGCAGCACAAAAAATTCTGGATAAAAAAATCTTCAAATTAAAGGCTTGGAAATCAGCCGGAGCATTCACGGCAATTATTTTGACAGCACAAGCCATAGACAAATTTGTAGAAACAATTATTATTAATAAATTTGTAAAACCGCAAATAGCAAAAATTAGCTCAACCAGCCTTAAAATCAGCGATTTTGGCAACAGAAACAAAGCTTCCAATTCTGAGACAGTTGAAGAAGTGTTGCGTAATTTTAGTCAGTAAACGTTGAGAAAAATTCAGCTATTGTTATTCCAAAACCTTTACAAATAGCTTCAATCGTAGATATTCTAATATCGCGCTGTGCTTTTTCCGCGTATGTAACACAGCTTTTTGACAAGTCTGAATACCAGGCAAGTTTTTCTGCTGTCAAATGTTTAGCTGCTCTGAGTTCTTTTATTCTGGCTGAAACTTTTTCATTAATGTTCATTATGTTGATACCTTTATATTAATACCTTGACTTTAGTACCAATATTATGTATATTAATTAACATTGTTGGTATTAACATTGTGAACGGAGGTAAAAATGCAGCACAGGTTTGGTTTTTCATTGGCGGAAGTTTTAATTACATTAGGAATAATTGGGGTTGTTGCAGCACTAACTATTCCGAACTTAATCCAAAATAATTTTGAAAAACACGTAGTTTCTAAATTAAAAGAAACACAATCTATTCTGGCGCAAGCATTTAAACTCTCAGAAGAAGAATACGGCGAGGTCGAAAGTTGGGAACTTGTTGCATGGAACGAAAATTCCGCAGCACAGGTTATGAATAATCTAAAACCGTTTTTAAAAATTGCGCTTGATTGCGGTTTGGATGATACAAACGGGAAATGTATACCCTCTACATATTTTAGTTTAAACGGCAATAAATATCATATAGATTACAAAACCTCAACCAGTTACTACAAAATCTCACTGCTCAACGGAAGTTCTATCTGGTGGAGGGCAGCAGCCGAAAACGATGCTTTGATTTATTTATGGATAGACATCAACGGGGTAAAACCGCCTAATACTTTTGGCAAGGATTTATTTATGTTTATGTATAGTAACGGCACAATTTATCCAAACGGTTCGCCTGCTTCTTCACATGATGCAAAAACTTACTGTACATATCAAAGTGAAGGCTTTGGGTGTGCTTATTATGTTATTACGCAAGGCAACATGAACTATCTGCACACTAAAAAATAGTCTTTCTGGTATAATAAAATCAGGAGGGCTTATTTATGGATTTAGAACAGAATATTCCGCAAAGAGCAAGACAGGAACTTGAAAAGCTGATAAACGGCAACAAAAACTTTATGAACGGTACTCCAACAGCTAAAAATATGTGCCTTTCAACTTTGCAAAAATTAGCGCTTTACCAGGAACCTTACGCATGCGTTTTAAGTTGTTCGGATTCACGCGTTGTGCCTGAAATTATATTTGATTGCGGCATAGGTGAACTCTTTGTCGTGCGCGTTGCAGGAATTACTGTTGGTCCAAACGTTAGGGAAAGTATTGAATATGCAGTTAAAAAACTTCATGTACCGCTTTTAATCCTTCTCGGGCACGATGATTGCGGGGTCATGTCATACGCAAGCGAGCATTATCCGGAAGTTACAGAGCATTTTCAGTCAATATTAAAATGCGTTTATCCTGTTATTGACAAAGCCGGTCAAATGGATTGTAATAACAAATTTGCCAGAAAACATACTCTTTGGGTTGAAGATTATCTGCTTAATCATTCTGATATCATCAAATCAGCAGTGGATAAGGGAGATTTATACATTGCAAAATGCCACTTCGACCATAATACAGGCGAAGTTAATTTAATAAGCCAAGCTTAACGGCGCAATGATGATTGACTTTGAGTAGAATATTTGCCGATAGAATCAGATCTTAACTGTTCCATATAAATTTGACCGTTTTTAACAACCTGCTGCAATTGAGTTAAATTGCCTTCCAGGCTTGTTAGAACTTGTTCAGCGTACAATTCAGCACCTTCGCGGATTTTCATAGCTTCTTCGGTTGCCTGTAATCTTATGTTTTCAGCGTCTTGAAGAGCAATGTGTCTAATCTTTTCACACTCTTCCGCAACTTCGTTTCTAATTCTTATTCCTTCACGCTCAATAGCCTTAATCTGGTCTGATTCAGACAATTTTCTGTCAGCTTCTGCTTGCGCGTCTTGTAAAATTTTAGACGCTTTTTGCTGAGCTTCATTTTGCAATTCTTCCTTACGTTTTACAAAAAGTCTTGCTTCCTGAACCTCTACAGGCAGCGCTGCATAAATTCTGTCTATATATTCTTCAATTTCTCTTTTATTTACTACAGTGTATTTTAAAACTGAATAGCCTTCATCCAAAGCTATTTCTAACATCTTTAGTAAATCATACACTCCATTTTGCGGCATGTCTAGTATCCCTTATCCCTTTCACATTTTATACTATATATATTACATAAGCAAATTTTAATTGTCAAATAATATTTTCTCATGTAATTACATAGCTTAACATGCGGTAATTATTTGTCTAAAATTTCAGCTTTCAGGATTTCATCAGGAAGGTTATTTTGTATCTGTCTCAAAAGTTCTTCAATTTCGCGAATGTTAATTATTATAAGCTGAGCAAACGGGAAACCCTCATCCAGCGTGCATTCAAACATTTTTAACACATCAAAAATGTTTTTATTCGATTCTGAATTGAAATCATATTGTCGCTCTTTGAGATATTCCCTTGCCCTTCTAACATCGTCCGGAAGGTTTGCGTAAAGTTCATCAATTAGTTTTTCTACTCCGCTTTTGTTAATCGCTTTATAACCCTTAAATATCGGCAATGAATAACTGTTTTGAATATTCTCTTCAAGTCTTTTGATTGTTTCGCGTGTTTGAAATTTCATTATTTGACTTCCTTTATTAAGTACTCATAAACAGGAGTTGGCACGAATTTTGAAATATCTCCGCCGTTAGCACGGATTTCTTTTATTGTGCTTGAAGAAATAAAGTTGAATTCAGGTTTTGTTGTCAAAAATACTGTCTTGATTTCTTCACAAAGGGCACTGTTTGTCTGTGATAACTGCATTTCGTACTCAAAATCAGAAACCGCTCTCAAGCCGCGAATAAGAACTTCTGCCCCGTGTTTTTTTGCATAATCTATGGTAAGCCCCTCAAAAGCGTCAACTTCTACATTGTCAAACCCTGAAATACTCTTCCGTATTAAATCAACACGTACATCAACCGGCAAAAACCCCTTCTTTTCACCATTATGGGCAACCGCAATTATAACTTTATCAAAAATTTCAGACGCGTTTTTAAGAATATCTAAATGTCCGTTTGTAACAGGGTCAAAGCTTCCCGGGTATATTGCAATTTTCATAAAATCCTCTTTGTTATTAACTTTCTCAATATACTGTAACCAACAATTTTTTTCAACTTGCCCCCAATATATTAACATTTGTAAAGAATTTATTTATTTTAGGCAATTTTGTATATCAAAAATACTTTATTAGTATATAAGAACGATATATAAATCTAATTTATATATACTTACTACCTTCTACTTTCTACCTACTAATCTTTTACACGAGGAATTGTAAAAAATTCCAAGGAAGCTTCTTTTAGAAGCTTTTTTTTTGGGCAAATGCGTTATTGATAAAGGACTGCAACTGAGTACCCTTGTTCTTTTTGTTAAAACATGTTATAATTATAAAAAAGACACGCGAGGATTGGGTACCAGTATGAAAAAGTTTGGGTTTACTTTAGGTGAAATTCTTATTGCTCTGGCAGTAATAGGAGTTGTTGCAGCACTTGTCTTACCGCAACTTGTAACAGGACAAAAAGCCGCAGAAGCAAAGGCATCGTTTAATACAGCATACTCACTCTTAGCTAAATCTATTGCAGATATGGATGCAGATAATGTTTCAGTTGACCCGGCAAGTTATAACGAAAGCCAATCGCTTTACAGAGCATTAAAACAATACCACCGTGTTACCATTGACTGTGGTGACTATAGCGCTGCAAGTAAAAACGTCAGTGTTTGTATTGGCTATTCAGGAGCAGCAGCTAGTGACGTCAGAGATAATTATTATATTTATAACAAGAATAAGAATACAAAAGCTTTGATGAACAGGTTTGACGATGGTGCGTTTGTAATAAATAACGGCATGATGTTTGCATTTGAAAACCCTGGCATCGGTTACAAATGGATAAGCATTGATATCAACGGAAAAAACAAACTTCCAAACCGTTGGGGTTGGGATTTATTCACGTTTGAACTTGTAAGAGGCGATGTATTACCGCTTGGCGCCCCTGGCACCTCAGCGCCGTACAGTACAAACCCGCGAACTTACTGCAATCCTAACGGTGAAGGCAACGAAAATGGCGCGACTTGCGGATATTTTGCGGCAACTAATGAAGATTACTTCAAAGAACTCTACACAGGTCACTAGATAAAAGGCTTGTCTTCACATTTCTTTACACCGGCGCAAAAATCAATCTTTACGGATTTAATATGAATGTAAAATCCGGAGATTAATTATGTCAACAAACCCGCCATCTTTACCAACCACATCAGCAGCCCTAAACTCAAGAAGCAAAGCAACAGGAGCAGTTTTTGCACTTGCCGGAATGAGTGCTTATTACTTGCCGGTAACAAAAGACCGTTTTGTCCGAACAGCATTCAATATTGTCAAAAACCGGACAGAAAACACCATTGACGACCTGAACGACGCTGCATTGGCTATTACGAACCGAAAATTAAGCCCTGAACAAAAAGTATTCTTATCTCAAAACGGTGTAGCAGAAACATTAGACGCAATAAATTCCAAAATTGCCGAACTAAAAAACTCAATCACTGACAGCGATACAGTTAAAAATTTGAAAAAAGGATTTGCGGATAATTTTAAGGATTTCAAAAAATCAGAAGCCTTAATGGATAGTGTTTCATCAAAAGCGTTCCAGAAAATCAGGTGGCGCAACTTTGCATGGGGTGCAGGTATAGGCTTTGTCCTAGGAAACTTCCTTGGCTCCGGAATGAAAGGATAAACGCAAACCCCCATTTTATACCAGTTTGTAAAAAAAACATGTTCTTGTTATCATATTGGTATGAAAGATATGTTAGACAAAATATTGCAAATAGAAAAAAGATATATTGAACTTGGCGAAACTTTGTCTGATCCGGCTGTAATCCAGGATTACAACAAGTTTAGAGATTTATCAAAACAAAGAAAATCAATGGAAGAAACCGTAAATCTTTACTACGCCTGGAAACAGACAACCGAAGCCATAGAAGACGCAAAACAAATGCTTCATGAAGAAAAAGACGAGGAAATGCGTTCATTTTTAAAAGCTGAAATGGAAGAAAACGAAGCAAAACTTCCGGAATTTGAAGAACGCATGAAAGTTTTATTATTACCCCGCGACCCGATGGATGATAAAGACATTATGCTTGAAATCAGAGGCGGTGCAGGCGGCGATGAAGCAAATATTTTTGCAGGAGATTTAATGCGTATGTATTTAAGATACGCAGACAAAATGGGCTGGCAAACCCAAATTTTGAGTAAAACTGATTGTGAAGCAGGAGGCGTGTCCGAAGTCATTATCTCAATGAAAGGCGACAGCATTTACTCAAGATTAAAATATGAATCCGGTGTTCACAGGGTTCAAAGGGTTCCGGCAACAGAATCACAAGGAAGGGTTCACACCTCAACTGCAACCGTTGCAGTTATGCCGCAGGTTGATGATGTTGAAGTTAATCTAAACATGAATGATGTTGAAATTACTACAGCACGTTCAGGCGGTGCAGGCGGTCAAAACGTAAACAAAGTTGAAACCGCAGCCAGAGTTTTCCACAAGCCTACAGGAATAATGATTTTCTGTACGGAAGAACGTTCACAGCTCCAAAACAAAGAACGCGCATTGGAAATCTTAAAGGCAAAACTTTATGACATGGAAGTTCAAAAACAAACCAAAGAAATCACAGACTTGAGACGTTCGCAAGTAGGCTCAGGGGACAGATCAGAACGTATCAGAACCTACAACTTCCCGCAAGGACGTTTGACAGACCACAGACTTAACCATAACCTAAATGTCTGGACAGTGATTGACGGTGAGTTAGATGAACTTATTGATTTGCTTGTAGAATACGACCAGAAACTGAAGCTTGAAAAGCTTGCACAGGTCGGATAAGAGGCAGTTATATGGTAGAAAGACGCTGTATAAGCTGCTGGAAGGTCAAAGACCGAAGTGAATTGATAAAAATTACGGCAGATTATGACAGCGGAAATGTTGTTGTCAGCCCGAATTCCATAACATTTGGCAGATCAGCATATCTTTGTTATAATAAATCGTGTATAGAAACAGCTTTTAAAAAAAACAAATTGGGAAAACATTTAAAAACATCTATCCCAAACGAAGTGAAAGGACAGTTATTAGATGAGTTACGAAACGATTAGAATAAGTGAATTAGCAAAAGAACTGGGGCTTCAAAGCAAAGAAGTCGTAGAAAAGTTCGCTCAAATCGGTATTACCGGGAAAACTCATTCAAGCACTGTAACAGCAGACCAGATAAAACGTTTAAAAGATTTTATTGCTGGCGGCGGAGTAAAAAAAGTCTCAAAACCAAAAGCATTTGTTGTTAAAAAGGCAAAACCGCCGGTTGAAGAAGTGCCGGCAAAAGAAGAAACCACACCGGATAAAACTAAAGAAGAAGCCAAACAGCAAGTAACTGTTGAGCGCATAGAAAGACCAAAAATCGAAAAAGCAAAACCAATTAACAGACTGGAAATAGTACGCCGCGCGCCAAGACCTGAAACCCGTCCGGACTCAAGACCAGAACGTCCGGCACGCCCCGGCAAACCATCAGACAGACCGTTCCCGCCAAGAGGTGAAAGACCGGCAAAAGACGGAAAATTCCAAAAAGGTGAAAAGCCGTCAGATAATGCAAAAGAACATACCGGCGAGAAAAAACCTATTTCACGCCGTATAATTCCGCAAGAAATCTACGACAACAAAACAGGTTCTTCATCAAAACGCCGCACTGACGGAAGAAGAAAAGAAAAAGATTTTAACTCTAAAAAAGAAGAACAAGAAAGAATTTCACTGGAAAAGGCTGCTGCACAGCACCATAAAAAGAAAGTTCAAAAAACAGAAGAAGTTGAAGAAGTTACAAAAATTGTTGTAAACCAGGCAATGACAATCTCTGAACTGTCTGATAAAATCAAAAAAACGCCTGCTGAAATCGTAAAATTCCTTATGTTAAACGGAATTATGGCAACAGTAAACCAGCTTATTGATGTTGATATAATTAAAAAAGTCTGTGCAGAATACGAATTGGAAGTTCTGGAAGAAGATTTAGACGCATATATTGAACAAGAACTTGAAAAAGAAGAAAAAGCAAAAGCCTTAACCGAAGTTGACAAAAAACTTCTTAAAAAACGAGCTCCGGTTATAAGTATCATGGGTCACGTTGACCACGGTAAAACCACACTGTTAGACAGTATCAGAGCTTCAAAGCACAAAATTGTCGCAACCGAAGTTGGCGGGATTACACAGTCAATCGGTGCTTACACAGTATTTCTAGGTGACAACAACGAAAAGAAAATCGTATTTTTAGACACACCGGGTCACGAAGCATTCACAGAAATGAGGGCGCGCGGTGCTAAAGCAACAGACATTGCGATTTTGGTTGTAGCAGCAGATGACGGTATAATGCCACAGACAATTGAAGCAATTAACCATGCCAAAGCCGCTGAAATTCCGATTATTGTTGCCGTAAACAAAATTGATAAACCAGGCGCAAACCCTGATAAAGTTTTGCAGCAATTAACAGAACACGGACTTGTTCCGGAAGATTGGGGCGGTGATACAATTACGGTGAAGGTTTCAGCACTTCAAGGAACAGGTATTGATGAACTACTGGAATACATCTTACTTGTTGCAGATGTTCAAGACTTAAAAGCAAACCCGAAAGCCGAAGCATCAGGGGTTGTAATCGAAGCCAACTTAGATAAAGGTAAAGGTCCTGTTGCAACACTTTTAGTCCAAAACGGTACACTTCGTGCAGGTAACTGCATTGTTGTAGGTACTGCATGCGGCAGGGTTAGAGCACTTTTATCAGATAGCGGTGAGAGAATTCAAAAAGCTGAACCATCTACTCCTGTTGAGGTTTTAGGCTTGTCAGAAGTTCCGCAGGCAGGCGATTATTTTGAAGTTGTTAAAAACGAAAAAGAAATGAAATCAATTGTCGCAGACCGTAAGGAAAAAGAACGCGACAAGAGACTTGAAGCTATGCTTCCGGCACATATCAGACGCGAATCTGTAGCCGGTGACGACGCTATTCCGCAATTGAACTTAATTATCAAAGCAAACACGCATGGTTCTGCCGAAGCTGTAGCACAGGCAATTGCAGGTGTTGAATCAAAAGAGATTACAACAAAGATTATCCACGTTGGTGTCGGTGATATTTCAGAAGCCGATGTAATGCTAGCATCTGCGTCTAACGCGTTAATCCTTGGATTTACGGTTAAAGAAGACTCAAACGCCTTAGCCTCAGCAGAACGCGAAGGAGTAACAATCAAAAAATACGATATCATCTATCAATTATTAGAAGATATTGAAAAGACATTGTTATCACTTCTTGAACCTGAAATGAAAGAAGTTGAGCTTGGTAAAGCCGAAGTTCGCCAGGTATTTACAATCGGAAAAGTTAATAAGATTGCGGGCTGCTACGTTACAGAAGGTAAAATTGTACGTTCAAAAGATGCTGTCCTTTACAGAAACGGCGAAGAAATCTTCCGCGGCGCTATTGACCAGTTGAAACGTTTCAAAGACGATGTTAAAGAAGTTGCACAAGGCTTTGAATGCGGTATCTCATTTAGCAAGTTCAATGACATCGAAGTAGGCGACATCATCGAAGTTTCTACAACAGAAGAAGTTGAAAGAAAAAGTCTATAGCAATTACGGAAGGTTTTTAAAATAATCCTCATCCTGCATCGCGTAGTATGCACAAGCTATTCCGTTATAGTGATTATTGCTTGTTCTGGAGCAATAATTTGCTTTATCATTATACTGAGTATCCTGTGCCCCCATTGGGATAAGTTCAATTCCGCCTTCTTTTTCAGAGTCTCTTAACTCAAATGTGAATAAATCATGACCAGCCGCATTTGGTTTAGCTGCTTTACCGTTTGTATCAATTGTCACAAGGTGGCTTTTATAAGTTCCCCATTGATTTGTATCAATAATAATCAACATATTGTTATTAAGAAAAAATTGAGTATCGTCAAAAGCGTTTGTCGTAATGTACGCTGTGTTTTTGGCATAGTTTGTATACTTGTAATCCTTATTTGTAACAGAACTTGTACCATCATCTCCTGTTTCCGTGCGCCCCATACAATGTGTTGATGTAGCATCTTGAGTTGTACATAAAGTTGCACCTTTAAAATATTTTGCAAAAGTCGCAGCTGTTATTGTATTAGATTGAACCGTAGCTTCTTCATCAGAGTTAAGCATTCTAACAGCCTGTGCTAAAAGCGAATAACCTTCCTTAAACTGTGATTTCAGTTTTATATTATTCAATCTGGTCAAAAGTGCAGGTATTGTCAAAGCAGCAACAACACCAATTATACCAAGTGTAATCAAAACTTCTGCAAGCGTAAACCCGCTACTGGAGAGCTTTAACGGTGCCCCCCCCCCCGTTTTTCAAGCTATGATTGTATTTCAGCATATCTATCTCTCCTTTTTTATTAAAGTATAGCATTTTTTACACAGTTTGTAAAGACTAAAAAAGCGATTAGTTTTCACTAATCGCTTTTAATAAAGGGTTTTTGCAGACGTTACATCATGCCGCCCATACCACCCATGCCAGCCATTGCAGACATATCAGGTGTTGATTTTTCTTCCGGAATTTCAACAACTGCAGCTTCTGTTGTCAACAACATTGAACCAACTGATGCCGCATTGATTAGAGCTGATCTTGTAACTTTTGCAGGGTCAACAATTCCAGCCTGGAACATGTCAACGTATTTACTGTTTAATGCGTCGTAGCCATATGCGCCTTCTTTTTCAAGAACACAATCTACAACGACATCAGCTTTTGCGCCTGCATTTCTTGCGATTGCTCTTAAAGGTACATCAAGTGCTGCTGTTAAGATTTTGTAGCCAACTTTTTCATCGTCTGATTCAAAATCAATTGAGTCAAGTTTTGAGTTAAGTTCTTGTTGAACTCTTAACAATGCAACACCGCCACCAGGTACTATACCTTCTTCATTTGCTGCACGAGTTGCGTTAAGTGCGTCTTCTATACGAAGTTTTCTTTCTTTTAGTTCAACTTCTGATGCTGCACCAACTTCGATTAGCGCAACACCGCCTGATAATTTTGCAACACGTTCGTTAAGTTTTTCTTTATCATATTCGCTGTCAGACGCTTCGATTTGTTTTTTGATAAGTCTTACACGTTCTTGTACAGCAGCTTTTGTCTCATCACCAACAACGATTGTTGTTTCGTCTTTTGTTACTGTAACACGTTTTGCTCTACCAAGCATTTGAGTTGTAACGTTTTCAAGCTTGATACCAAGTTCTTCAGTAAACATTTCACCGCCTGTTAAAATAGCGATATCTTCAAGCATAGCTTTTCTTCTGTCGCCAAAACCAGGAGCCTTAACTGCAACTGCTCTCAGAACTTTTCTCATTGTATTAACAACCAATGTTGCTAATGCTTCGCCTTCGATGTCTTCTGCAATAAGAAGTAATGACTTGCCGTCGCGTGCTACTTGTTCTAGCAGCGGAACAAGGTCAGAAATCAGGTTAATTTTTTTGTTGCAGCAGAATACGTAAGCGTCTTCCAAAACTGCTTCCATTCTTTCAGGGTCAGTTACAAAGTACGGTGAGATGTAACCTTTATCAAACTGCATACCTTCAACAACTTTCAGGTTAGTACCGAAAGATTTTGACTCTTCAACAGTGATAACGCCGTCATGTCCGACTTTTTCCATTGCTTCCGCAATAAGTTCGCCGATTTCTTTGTTGTTGCCTGCTGAAATTGCTGCAACTTGCGCAATTTCTTCTTTTGTATTAACAGGTCTTGACATTGATTTAATTTTTGAAACAGCAGCTTCAACAGCTCTGTCAATACCGCGTTTCATAGACATTGGGTTTGCGCCTGCGGTTAAGTTTTTCAAACCTTCGCGAACAATCGCCTGAGCCAGTACAGAAGCGGTTGTTGTACCGTCACCGGCAACATCATTAGTCTTTGATGAAACTTCTTTTAACAACTGAGCGCCTGAATTTTCCAAAGCGTCTTTTAGTTCTATTTCCTTTGCTATGGTAACACCGTCATTAACAATTTGAGGTGCTCCAAATTTCTTTGTCAAAATTACGTTTCTGCCTTTTGGTCCTAATGTAACCTTAACGGCATCTGCAACTGCATCAATTCCTTTAAGAAGCGATTTTCTTGCTTCTTCATCAAAAATAATACGTTTTGCCATTTTATTTCTCCTTTTAATTCTATTACTCAATAACTGCTAAAGCGTCTTTGATTGATAAAATTTTATATTCAACGCCATCAATTTTAACATCTGTTCCGGCGTATTTAGCATAAAGAACGATATCACCAACTTTAACGTCCATTGGTTCTCTTTCGCCCTTGTCGTTTAGTTTTCCTAAACCAACTGCTACAACTTCGCCTCTTTGAGGTTTTTCTTTAGCACTATCAGGGATAAAAATTCCGCCTGTTGTTTGTTCGGTTTCTTCGATAACTTTAATAACAATTCTTTCGCCTAATGGTTTAATCATAATCCTCTCCTTTTTTTCATCTAACAATATAGTTATATAACAAATTTGCGCATTTTAAGAGAAAATTAAGGAAAAATTAATTATTAATATTACAAAAAATAATCCCTGCCGGTTACTGCTTTTATCTAACCTTACCGGTCTGTTTGGCTATAGGAAACCGTCGTAAAACTTATAAAATGATAATGTACCCAATTGATAAGGAGTTAGTATAGTATGAAAAACTTAATTGCAACATTTTCTTTGTTAGCGCTCCTGACTATTCCGGCTCAAGGAGCATTTGCCTGGACTTACGACGGTCTTGGAAGTTTGAACCCATTTACCTTATTTGGCACCAGAACAAATAATCAATGCTGTCAAAAGGTAGAAAAATGTAAAAAACCTAAATTGACAAAATGTGAAAAACTTCACGGTGTCAAAATCAAGAAAGAAAAAGGACAAGCTTGCGGCTGTGCTGCACCTGTTGAATACGTTAAAATCGTACCGATGCAGAACACCTGCAACAGTTGCCAAAGAGCCTTCTAAGAGACTGCTGTTTGGGTGGTAAATGAGGGGCTTATGCAAAGCATAAGCCCCTTTTTCTTAAAACTCAATGCTTTTAAGCGCCCGGAAGATTTTGTCTGTAATTTCCTGAATGTATTCCTGGCTAACAAGTCCGTTTATTACCGCGTCCGAAATTTGATAAGTCGGTCTTATGTATTGCTGTGCGGTTTTATTAACATCTGCAAACTGTAAATCAGCAGCTTCACCTGTTTTACCGCGTTCTCTTGCTCGTTTGTACCAGCGGTCTTTTATGACTTCTAACGGAGTGAAAACGTAAACTTTCACATCCATAATATCTCTCACACCTTCATTTAAAACATATAAGCCTTCGGTTAAAATAACTTTTGCCGGAGTTTTTTCATCTCCGTTAGGGTCAGATACACATGTAACAAAATCATATTTCGGGGATTTTATTGTAAGTCCTTCTTTTAAGGCTACAAGATGACTTTTCATAAGGTCAAGGTCAATAACATCAGGTGTGTCAAAGCTAAATCCTGTTTTAAATAAAGCTTCATAGCTGCCGGCTTCTTGTAATTCTTTTGAGGTATCTTTATAATAATCATCGCAACGAATTACAGTATAAATTCCTTTTGTTTTATCTTTTACGCATGCTTTTATTGTATTATCAACAAAAACCGTTTTACCCGATGCGCTTTCGCCTGTAATACCAATTAAAAACGTCTGTTTCTTCTCTTGAACAACTTTTCGGGCAATATTCATAATAAGGTTGTCTGAAATCTTTAAAAACAGCGGCTGTTCCTGTTTACTGTCTTCTGCTAATATTTTTTTCAAACTGTCAACGATGTTTGAGATAATTTCCATATCCCGACGGCTGGAATAATAATTATAACTTAATTCAAAATCCTTTAACATCAATACTTCCTTATATACAAATATGGTAATATTTTACTTTAAAAGACTTCAAACAACTACAAAAGATGAAATTTTGTAACAAAAATTTTAACAATATTAAAGTTTTTACCACATTGTGCCGAATAATAAATTGTTAAGATAAATAGGAGTATAATTTATGTATCAAGACGAGATTTTTGAAAATGCTTTGAAAGAAGCAAAAGAAGAAAGTTTTAGAGCTTTGCAAGGTGAAGTAAAAACAGTTGAAGCTGTGATTGAAAGATTACTAACTCAGTTGTTAGAATGTTCAGCATCAATTTCAGAACGTGATTTTCATGTTTGCGGAGTATAGAAATTAGCCAATAAAAAAGAGCCTTGGTTTAAGGCTCTTTTTTGTTTCTAACCTACATATCTGAATTGACCCTGGTTATATATGTCATATGGGTTTGTAACGCCTCCAAACAACTGCTGGTACAGAATGTCGTTTGTATAAAGGTTCTGCATATTTGTTGGATTTAACCCTGTCATATATGGATTGTAAAGTCCCGGCATATACGGATTTGGATAATTTGTATTTACGACTTCGGAATTCCCGTTTCTCTTTTCAAGTTCAGCGCGTAAAATCTCATTCTGGCGTCTTAATTCTGCAACTTCATCAGATATTTCAGGATGAGCTAACCCGCCTGTACCTACTTCATATTGACGAATCTGATTTTCATTTTCTTTTATTTGCTGTGCAATTAGTGCTTCGATATCTTGTACAGTGTACCCGTTTTGCTGTGCTAATGCGATTTCTTCATCAGACATACCATATTGTCGCAATTGTTGAATATCAGCTTCTGAATACTGAACTGCACCTTGTGCTTCTTGTTCGGCTTTTTTCTCTGAGTATGTTTTACCTCTTGTAAACATCCCGACAATACCGCCGATTAAACCGCCAACTAAAGTTCCTACCGGTCCAAAACAAGAACCTATTGCCGCACCGCCTGCCATACAGCCAAGCTCAACGCCTGCACCGCCAACTTCTTTCATACCGGCTTGAAATCCGCCGTCTTTGAATGCCTTAATAATATTTGGTGCTTCAATTGCAACTGTTAATGCTGCTCCGATAAACGGCATCTTTTTGGCAATTGCTTTACCGCCGCCTTTAATAGCGCCCCAGATACCGCTTTTGCCTGCTGTTTTTGCAGCTGCAAATCCGGCTTTTGTACCTGTTGCTACTGATTTTGGTGTGGAAATAAGATTTTTCCATGTACGTTTGAAAAATCCTCCGCTAACTGCTCTTTGTGCTGCAACATCAGCTTCTAACGCTCTAAATCCGGCTTTTGCTTTTGTAAAAAGAGAACCTTTTGCGCCGCGCATAGCCGGTCCCATAACTTCAGCGCTTGTACCTAACAAAAAGTCAGGTGTAACTTTTGCAACACGAGATGCGTTCTTTAGCATAACAGACATAATACCCATTTACTTACTCCTATTTTCTAAACTTTCTATTTAACCTATAACCTATACTTTAATAAAGTTTTTTTGCTGAAAAAAATTGCTAAAATTGTAAATAAATGTTAAGGCGAAATTCTTAATTAAGAATTTCGCCTTTGTGTCAGAAGAATTTGAATGGATTATGCTATAATATTGAACGGCATTTGCTGCATCATTATGTCGTTTGCGTAAGGGTTTGCGGCACCATACGGGTCATAAGCATAAGGGTTTGACATATATGGGTTAGAACCCTGGAAAGGAATTTGAGCGCCCATTTGAGCTTGCTGCTGCTGGTATTGTTGTAATGCTGCAAGTTCTTCCTGAGCTTTTTGTTCCTGTTCAGCTTTTTTCTCAGTATAAGATTTACCTACGATTTTTGAAGTAAGCCATTCACCTGCAACGAAACCTACCAAGCTGCCAACAGGACCAAGTAATCCGCCGACTGCCGCGCCTATTGCTGCTCCGCCAAGACCTGCTGCTGATTTAAGAGTTTCCTTAACGCCGGCGCCAATACCTTGTTCTTTTGTTGCTGTAATAATATTAGGAACATAACTTGCAACAAGTAAAATGTTACCAATTAACGGCATTTTCTTGCCAACACCTTTGAAGAAACCTTTAATACCGCCCCAGATACCGCTTTTGCCTGCTGCTTTTGCAAGTCTTGAACCGCGTTTTGTATAAACTGCTAATGTTCTTGGAATATTTTTGACACTTTTTAATGCGGCTTTGAAAAATCCGCCTTGAGCTGCTTTTGTTGCCGCAATTTCTGCTTCGACTGCTCTGCCGCCAATTTTTAGCGCATCTTTTACCGGTGCATTCTTCACAGCGTTCACAAATGTATGTGAACTGTTACCAAACACCATATACGGATAAGCCTTAACAGCTCGTTTACCGTAATTAAACAATTTCGGAATCATCGTTACTAAACCCATAATTTACCACCTTTACACACTATAAAATATAACCTACATGTTAATAAAGGATTTTTAGAATATAAAATTGACCGGTTTTGAGAAAATATTAACAAATGTTACAAAAAACATTAACCCTGAAATCGTAAACAAAAAAAATACTTTATATAAGAAAGAGAGTTTAAATAATATAAGGAGACGAGAGATGGCATTTTTAGCACTAGCAAGTCAAAAGAGTTTATTGACTTTACAAAAAAACTTTTTACAATTCCAGTACACTTCTATTCAGAACCAAATTCAATACGCTGCATCGCAAATGACTGCTGTCGAAAGAGAGTATGCAGGTATGGAAGATTCTGATTACACAGAAGACGCTAATTACATTTACTATGAAGATTTAAGCGACCAGTTAGAAACTGAAAAAGACTCGCTTGACACACAATTGACAGCTATTGAAAACGAAATTTCAGGCTTAAAGACACTTGTAAACAACAACATCAAGTCAAGCTGTACATTGAACTTACTTGGTTCATAGTAAATAATCACAGATTTTTTTCAAAAAGTTCCACGGTGTTGAGCATCAAAGACGTAATCGTCATTGGTCCAACCCCGCCCGGAACCGGCGAGATGTATGATGCAATTTGGGATACGCTTTCAAAGTCCGCGTCTCCGCGGGTTTTCCCGTTCTCATCTTTGAAAATCCCTACATCTACAACTACGCAATCAGGTTTTAACATTTTCCCTTCTATAACATTTTTCCCCGCTGCTGAAACTACAATATCAGCAGTTTTTGTTATGTCTGCAAGGTTTTTTGTATGTGAATGGCACACCGTAACAGTTGCATTTCTATTTAAAAGCATTTGAGCCATAGGACGCCCAACAATATTTGAACGACCAATCACAACAGCATGTTTTCCTTCAAGTTCAATATTATATTCATCCAAAAGCAGCATAATCCCTTTTGGTGTACACGGATACACAATCGGTTCAACGCCTGAAAACAATTTGCCAAAGTTATACGGAGTAAACCCGTCAACATCCTTATCCGGTGAAATCGCATTTATTACATTCTCTTTTGAAATATGCTTTGGAAGCGGAAGCTGAACAAGGATTGCAGTTATTAATTTATCCGCGTTTAGTTCTTTTATTTTTGTCAAAAGTTCCGTCTCTGTTACGTTTTCAGGGTAGTTTATTATCTGTGAATTAATCCCTAATCTTTCAGCAGTTTTTTTCTTATTATTGACATAAATTTTACTTGCAGGATTGTCGCCCGCCAAAATCACCACAAGCGTTGGTTTCTGAGGGAATTTATCAAGTTTTAATTTCAGTCCCTCAAGAATTTTTTCTCTTAACTTTTTACCGTCTAAAATTTGTGCCATAAGTCCTCTAATGTTTAATCTGCGGAAGGTTAAGTCTGAAATAAAAATCTTTTATCGCGTTCTGTACTACTTGAGACTCCCTTGACATTGAATTGTTCTTTAATTCCGGGTCAAACGGAATTACGCCCAAAACGTCAAGGTCATACTTTTTCAAAAGTTCATAAACCGATGCCAGGTCGCTGCTGTCAACTTTGTTTATTACAACACCAATTTGTGTTCCCGCTGCAAATTTTGAACTGAATTCCTCTATTCTATTTGCCAAATGTGCAGATTCTTCTGTTGGGTTTGCAACAATAATTGTTGAGTCAATTTCGCAATCTACAAGCTGATTTAAGTATTTTAAATCAAATTCACAGTCAAAAATCACAATATCATAACGGTTTATAAGTTTATTCACCGCGTCATTTATAAGTTTTGTAATCGGACAGCGGCAATCCTTTGACCCTACAAACCACGAAACAATTATATCAACATTATCATCAAGTGTGACAACAATATCTTCCATTGCCCATTCAATGAACTCCTGTTTTGTCATATCTTCCGGAATGCCTGTTTTATACTCGTGTTTCCCGCTTCTGATACCGTAAATTGTATTTCTTATGTCAAGTCCAAAACTGTGTCCAAGTTCGCTTGACAGATCATTATCAAAAAGCAAAATGGATTTTTCCGGAAACATTTCCTTCAAAACCTGCATAAATCCCTTTGTTATTGTTGTTTTTCCGCTCCCGCCTTTACCTGTTATTGCCAGTTTTACCGTCAAATTTAAAACCTCTTTTTTAACTCTTGTGATAACTCAAAAACTAAATCCATTGCGCGTTGTGCCAACTCTTCACTTAACGAGCCTGCACCGCATGATGAGGTGATTAGTGAGTTGTCTATAATAAGTTTCTCATCAATCCCCTTTTTAGTCAAATACGTTACGCAGTTTTCAAATTTATTGACTAAATCATCAAGCTTAACTTGTGCCAAAACCTTGCTGTCAAGTGTTGGCACAATGCCCCAAGCGATTTTACCGCCTGATAAAAGGAAATCTTCAATCTTTTTACTATATATGCTAAAATGTTCTCCAAAACTCCAGCCGTCACAATTGATAATATCAACCCCAACCTTAATCGGAAGCTGCCAATCGCATTTTCCGCAGCAGTGAATTGCACAAATTCCGCCGTTTGATTGTATAACTTGCCTAATACTTGTAAGCATCGCAAAAACATCCTCTTGCGATACCGTTATATAAGCAGAAGTTCCCAACTGAGACAACGAAGGTTCATCCATAAAAATAACAGGTACAGTTTGCGAATTTGCCTGTTTTATGCGTCTAATTTGCCATAAAACTTTCAGACAAAGCAATTTTACAACAACTTCACGCAGCGTTTCATCGTATATCACGCATTTTCCGGTTTTGTCCGTCAAAAGTGTACAAAGTGTAAATGCCCCGACAATTTGACCTTTAGCGTATTTTGGCTTTGTGCGTTTAACAATTGCTTCCAGCACCGGAAAAGTCGATGAAAAATCCTTTGATATCGCATATTTTTCAAGCTTTTCAGATTGCGGGTCTGCCATAATCTCTTCATAATCCAGAAAAAATTCTTCCAACCCTTCAAAAAATTCTTCACTTTCATTGCTAACAAAGAAATTTTCAACCTTAGACGGCAAAAACGAAGGCAAGCCTTCAAGTACCTGAATGACCATGTCTTCGTTTTTACTAACATTACTTAATTGCGGGAAGAAGGGAATTGTTTTAAAATCCTTTTCCACAAGCTGCATAGCTTTTTCCGTATCATTGTGCGGAAGCGACCCGATTGCAATTGGTTCCAGTTTTAAGTCCGAATACCTTGACATCTGCGCCCCGCCCCTATTTGAACTACTCAGCTGTTTCTTCAGTTTCTTCGATTGATTCTTTAAGAACTTCTGAAGCTGTAACAGAAATTGCTAATTCGCATTTAACTTTTGAAGTTAATTTGATTAACATTGTGTAGTTGCCAACTCTGTTAATCGGAGCATTTAAAGAAACTGTTTTTCTGTCAACTTCAATGCCTGCTTGAGCTTGCAATTCTTCTGTTAATTTTTTGGTTGTGATTGTACCAAATAATTTACCGGATTCGCCGGCTTTTGCTGACAATTCAAGTTTGCCGAATTTTTCAATTGCTTCTGCTTTTTCTAAAGCTTCCTGGTGTAATTTTTCTTGTTTAGCTTTAATTCTTGCAATATTCTTTTCTCTGTTTGCTAAAGCGCCTTCTGTAGCGATTTCTGCTGCGCCTTGCGGTAGTAAAAAGTTTCTTGCATAACCGTCTTTAACATTGATTACGTCGCCGACTTCACCTAAGTTTTGTACTTCTTTTTTTAATATAACCTGCATTTTATTCTCCTTTTCTATTTATATTCCTGCACGTGGCTTTAATGTACTACAAACATGGCAAGTTGTCGAGGGGGTTTGTAAAGTTTTTTAAGGATAACTGTGTATCCGATGCCATAGTGTCGAATGTGTCGTGTTTCAAAAGCCTGGTGTGATGTGAATGTCAACGGGCACGTAGAAGAAATCTTAGAATACCTTGCAGGCAACAATTAAAGTTTTAGCTAAGAAAAATCAGCCCCATCCAGATAAACAGAATTCCGGACATAATCCCGATAATTGACAAGTGCCAGTTGCCATACTCTTTTGCCAGCGGCAAGAGTGTATCAAACGAAATATATGTCATAATTCCGGCAACTGCCGCCATCAAGCACCCAACCAAAATTTGCGGTACAAAAAGTCCGAAAATAAACATTCCGGCTAAAGCTCCGATTGGTTCAGTTACTCCGGATAACGCGGCATAAAGCATTGCATAACGTTTTTTACCTGTGACGTGGTATATCGGAAGAGCAACCGCAATACCTTCCGGGATATTATGAATTGCAATGGCAAATGCAACTGATGCGCCAAGAGTTATGTCCTGTGTTGTAGTCAAAAAAGTTGCCATGCCTTCCGGGAAATTATGAATACAAATTGCAATTGCGGTCAAAAATCCGGCACGTTTTAATTTGTAATGGTTATGCTGGCTTAATTCAACATCATCAGGGTGCAAAAGCTCTTCTGTATCAACGTGGTCAGGCAGAAAATAGTCTATCAAAACAGATATTATAATTCCTAATATAAAACCGCCAAACACAAGCCACTGAAACGAATTAGGAAAATTTGCCTGCAAAAGTTTTTCAGAACTCGGGATTATATCAACAAGCGAAATAAATATCATTACTCCGGCTGAAAATCCCAACCCAACAGAAAGTGTTTTTAAGTTGTCTTTCTTTGTTATAAACGCAACAGCACCGCCAATAGCCGTGGTTAAACCGGCTAACATCGTGAGGCTAAATGCAATTCCAAAATTATTTTGTATATTCATGAGGTATTCCTGTTGTTATGATATCACAAAGATAAGAAAATGTTTGCTTTACTAATTTTCGATTAAAAAACCCATGCCTTTAGCTTGTTGTCTGCATTTTGGCATGCCTTGTCATGGCGATTGTAAAGATATGTAAAGCTATTGGCGCAAAGTTATAAACCGCTGAAACCATGTCAGTGACATGGTTTCAGCGGCATTTGATTTGTGCGGGTTTTAACGAAAATAAATATTTTGGACATGCTCAAAAACTAGAGTACAATTAAATTATGCTCTAATTGAGCATTTCTTGTAGAGGTGAAGTGATGTTTGAAACAGTTAAGCATAATCTTTTACAAATACAGGAAGAAATCGCACCTTGTAAACCCAGAATAATTGCAGTGACAAAGTATTTTGACGAAAACGCGATAGAAGCCGCTTATCAAGCCGGCATACGCGATTTCGGAGAGTCAAGAGTTATTGAGGCTTGTGCTAAGATTGAAAATCTCAAGCCTGAAATCAGAAATAATTCAACATTTCACTTTATCGGACATTTGCAGACTAACAAAGTAAAACAGGCGGTAAAGGTTTTTGAATATATTCATTCTGTTGATTCGATAAAACTTGCTAAAACAATTTCACAACACGCAATTGAACTTGGCAAAGTCCAAAAAGTTCTTATACAAATTAACAACGCAAACGAAGAACAGAAATTCGGATTTTCCATATCAGAAGTGTTTGAAGCGTTTGGCGAACTTTTAAAGCTAAAGGGAATTGACATAAAAGGGGTTATGAACATGGCGCCTCTGGCAATACCTAATCAAGAGATTGCAAAACTGTTTGGCGGCATAGTTCAGATAAGAGATGAGCTTGAAAAAGAATTTCACTGCGAACTAAAAGAAATTTCAATGGGAATGAGCCAGGATTATAAAATCGCGGCACAGCAAGGTTCAACAATGCTTAGGGTAGGTAGAAAATTATTTGAATAAGATAAACGGAGGAAAAATCGGTGGCAGCAATAGCAGATAGTTTCAAAAAAGTTGTAGATTTCGTAATGGATAATTTCCGCGGAGAAGATGATCCATTTGAAGATATAAATGATTCTGATTACGGAGAAGACAGTTACATTGAAGACGGTAACGCAGTAAGAATAGCTGAACCAAGCTATGAACCGGCTCAATCAATTATTAAACGTAATGAATCAAAAGTTCTTAGCCACCCAAGTGCAAACAGAGGCGGAAATGAAGTTGTCGTTGTTGAACCCCGTTCATTTGACGATGCTGCAACTATTGTTCAACACCTTAAAGACAGAAAAATTGTTATGCTCAACCTTCATCTTTTAGATAAAGAGCAATCTCAAAGAACAATTGATTTTGTTTGCGGTGCATCTCAAGCACTTAACGGCTGCCCGAAAAAAGTTGGTGATTTAGTATTTGTATTTGCTCCAAGCAATGTTACATTGTCAACTGATACTAATTCTCAACAGAGCAAGTTTAATGATTCTTTGTGGAGAACATCTCTGCAATAGAATATTAATTTAATAGAGAAGAGAGATAGTTTAGATTAAAATCATAAGCAGCTTTTTAGCTGCTTTTTCTTTTGTACTTTTATATATTTTTTGTTTGCGTTATAATAGTTTACGTAAACGGAAGTGTATAACTAAAAGGCGCAAAAGACAGAGCGCAGAAAGAAAAGGTAAAGTATTATGAAACCTGAAACAAAAAGCTTTCAACTAGAAATCGGCGGCAAGACCGTCACTATTGAAACAGGAAAGTATGGTCAATCAACAAACGGTTCTGTTACAGTAAGATGTGGTGATACAATGTTATTTGTTCACTGCTGTGTTTCAAAAGAACCAAGAGTTGGGATAGATTTTTTCCCATTGTTAATTGATTATGAAGAAAGAATGTCTTCAATCGGCAGAATTCCGGGCGGATACAACCGTTCAGAAGGTAAAGCAAGCGATAAAGCTATTTTAATTTCAAGACTTATAGACAGACCAATCAGACCACTGTTCCCAAAAGGTTACAGAAACGATATTCAAATCGTAGCACAACTTTTCAGCTACGACCAGGAAAATCAGCCTGATACATTGGCAATGCTTGGTGCATCTTGTGCTTTAATGCTATCAGGGGCACCGTTTGAAGGACCAATCGGGGCAGTTAGAGTTTCTCGCGATGCGGAAGGCAATTTAATCGCTAACCCAACCCACAGACAAGCTAAAGAATCTGACCTTGATATAGTTGTTGCAGGAACTCATGATTCAGTTATCATGGTTGAAGCCGGATGTAAATTTGTTACAGAAGACGACATTATGGCTGCTGTTGAATTTGCTCAAGGCGAAATCAGAAAACAGTGTGACGCGCAAGTTGAATTTGCAAAAAATTGCGGCGTAACAAAAGAAGAATTTGTAAACCCTTATGACACATCAGGTATCAAAAAGATTATCGAAGAAACTGCTCACGATATGATTTTTGACGCTTATCATAATTTTGACAGAACATACAGACAAGAAAAATTAGAAGAAGCTAAAAAACTTGTTAAAGAAAAAATCGACGCATTGCCTGATGATGATTACATCAAACAAATTATTGAAGAAACAGGCATTGACTTTGTTGCAGAAGAATTCAAAAACGCAGAAAAACACATTATGCGTACAATGATTTTAGACGAAGGCGTAAGAGCAGACGGCAGAAAACCAACCGAAGTTCGTCCAATCTGGTGTGAAGTTGGTGTTATTCCGCGTGCTCACGGTTCTGCTGTATTTACAAGAGGTCAAACTCAGGTTTTATCAGTTGCAACCTTAGCAGGACCTGCTATGAAACAGGAACTGGACGGGGTTGACCCTGAAACCGAAAAAACTTACATGCACAAATACATCTTCCCGGGATTTTCAGTAGGTGAAGTTAAGCCTTTAAGAGGACCGGGCAGACGTGAAGTCGGTCACGGCGCTTTAGCAGAACGTGCTAATGTTCCGGCACTTCCTTCACAAGAAGAATTCGGTTACACAATCCGCGTAACATCAGATGTTTTAGAGTCAAACGGTTCAACATCAATGGCTTCAACCTGCGGTTCTTCAATGGCATTAATGAACGCCGGTGTTCCTGTTAAATGTATGATTGGCGGTGTTGCAATGGGTATGATTACAGAACCGGGCAAAGAACCTGTCGTTCTAACAGATATTCAAGGTATTGAAGACTTCTTGGGCGATATGGACTTCAAAGTAACCGGTAATGACACAGGAATTACCGCATTACAAATGGATATGAAAGCAAAAGGTATTGCAAACGACACATTGCGCCGCGCGTTAGCTCAAGCTAAAGAAGGAAGACTTCACATCTTAGGCAAAATGAGAGAAGCTATCACCGAACCGGGACCAATGTCACCATTTGCTCCAAGCATAACAACAATGACTATTCCGGTTGATGATATAGGAACAGTTATCGGACCTGGCGGAAAACAAATTCGTGCAATCATCGACGCCTCAGGTGCTGAGATTGATATTCAGGATTCAGGTGTTGTAACTATTACTTCAAACGATCAGGAAGGCGCTCAAATTGCAATCAAAATGATTAAAGATTTAACCTTCAAACCTGAAGTAGGAATGGTTATCAAAGGCAAAGTTGTAAGAATTATTCCGATTGGCGCGTTCGTTGAACTTGGCGGCGGCAAAGACGGTATGGTTCACATTTCACAAGTTTGCAACGAAAGAATTGAAACCATTGAACCACACTTGACAATCGGTCAAGAAGTTATCGTAAAAGTTGTTAAAATAGACGAAAAAGGTCGTGTAAACTTAACAATCAAAGGCGTAACAGAAGAAGACAAAGCTAGAGTTCAATAAGAACTTAGCAATGTGATAAATAATAGAAAGACGGATAAATTTATCCGTCTTTCTTATTTTTATTTCAATCTAACTTTAAAATTATCTTCAAACTTTTCATTAAGTTCTGCTGTTCGTGCATTATAAAAAGTCATCTGGTGAATATCAAGCCCTCTTTCCATTTCTTNTTCTGCTGTTCGTGCATTATAAAAAGTCATCTGGTGAATATCAAGCCCTCTTTCCATTTCTTTGAAACGCCCCTTTGTATAATCACTCAGAAGATATGAGTAATTATTCACGGTTTCTCTATTAATAATCTGTACAAGCAAGTTTGTCTCTAAATAATCAAAAATTACGGGAGCAATTGCCTGTTCAAAATTTGGTTGTTTCAAAGACGACGGGATATCTTTATTTAGGACAGACTTGGTATATGGATAACAAGATAATGATTGCTGAAAGACTTCTTTTAATAATTTTCTGCAACGTTTATCATTGTGCAGCATATCCCGTAACATAAGCAATACTGCTTTTATATCCTGTTTTGCTACAGAAGTATCAGGGTCGTACTTATCAATAGCGTCAATAAAACTTAAAGCAATCTTATTTATGTCTTTTGGTGACAATGGACGTTTGTAATAGTTATACGCTGCATCAAGTTTTGATTTATTTTGCATTATAATTGTGTTTATATCACCTGCATTATCATCAGATTGTGCAAACAAGTATTCTATTGCATCCATTGAATATACTTTTGGATCTCTAACGCCTAAAGATACTAAAGTGTCCGCCATAGCAACGTTAGCAGATTTGCTTGCGTCTAAATCTGAATTATAAGCTTCACTCAAACAATTTATCATGTCTTCAAAGTATAAATCATCACTCTTGATTACACTGCCAAAAGCTTCTTTGCTGGCACCCCTGTCAATTTCATTTATAAAAGGCTGCACAATGGCAGTTAATTTGGTTGCTTCAGGAACGTCTTGGGATATAATATTGCGGCTTAATACTTTTGCATACCCCGAAGGTAAGACTTTCAAATAATTATTCAAATAATCCCTAAAAGCTTCATCTAAATTAGCAGTGATAGCAATATCGTCTCCATTTTTATTTTTGAAGTAAATAACATCTGCCCCATATTCTTTTGCAGTTTTTTCCAATAGTTCAGGGTCAAAATCAGGATGTAACTCTCTTACTCCGGCTAATTCATCATCAGTATCATCAGTCTGAGAAATTTTTTCCCGGAAGTGTTGTTCCCACTGTGATTGCAATTCATCATGTAATTGATAGCGGGCTGTACGTTCACTTTCAAGATTTTTAATCTGGTCAATCAAGTCAATAAAATTCGGAGTAACAAAATCGATAATATGTTGATTTTTTGTTTCTGATGTTATTGGCTGAAACTCATTGTTAATCGGCACCATGCCGCCTGCACCGTAGTTATCTTCAAATAGTTCAATCGTATCTGTTATGGCTTTTGCAAAATCTGTTCTGAGTTCCGGATTATTCTTCCAAAAACGTTTCAGCATATGGGTTTCATCACCTTGCTTGCCATTTATTTTTTCGACTTCATTAAATACCTTTAATTCTTCTGACAGGTGAACCCTATCTGCAGCAACAGTCATAATCGGGCTAAGATATTTTACAATAAATGAGGCTTCCGGGTCGTCTTTCTTAAATCTTCTGCGGATTTTTCGTTCGATGTCACCGGTTGTCATATCTGAATCTTTAATATCATTTGTTAATTGTTTTCTTTGATAGGTTTTCATTCTGAACTTACGCGGCTTGTTATTAACTTCTTCTGATTTATCATCAGAAGCATTTTTAGCGCCAGAGGTTGAATGTGATGAACCTGAAACAGTTCTGTTCGGGTCAACTGTGTTTTTAGGCAGAGTTATAAAGAATTTCTTGTATTCTTCTCTTGTTGCTATAAATGAATTCCAAAAATCAGTTTTCGGAAATCTTATGCCATAAGCCGATGTTGTTTCATAGCCTATCGGATGTGTGATAAACCCTTTATATTCATCGTTTATATCTTTTTCTAAAAAGTCTTTGCTTATCTCTTTCAGGGTTTTACCTTCTAAATAAATCTTTTTCAAAAGATATAAACCAAAATCATCACTGCCGTCTTTCAACAGCGGGGTATCGCTTAACTCACGCGCCATACGGATTTCAGATAAAATTCCCGTACGTGATTTTTTGGTTGGTTCATGAAGATTTTCAAATAAGCGTTCATTCGGATAATCATGTTTAACCTGCTCTAAACTCTTTGCACCTTTAATATATTTAAAAACCTCCTGCATCATCTGTTCAGGCGGCATGTGCTGTCTTTGCTCATAATCATAAAAAAGATAATTTTTCATGGTTTGTGGCATATTATCACGGTTGAAATCCTGAGCATAAAAGTCTTCCGGCGTTCTGCCCGTGAAACTTACCATATAATCCTGATATCCAAAATTTCTTATTTCTTGATTTTTAATTGGATTTTGAGAAACAGTGTTTGAGTTCTCCTGTCTTGTTTGCAATACTGCAAGGGGTTTAGTGTAAAAGTTTGTTGTGATTTTCATAATTTTCTTATACCTGTCATTACTAAATTTTTATTACTTAAATCCCCTGAATAATATTTTTTGCGCGTGCGTAATATTTTTTTACACTTTTGTGTTAATATATTAGTTATAAAGGCTTTAAAGGGAGATGAAAAAATGGAAATAATTACAATTGGTTCTGCAACAATGGATGTTTTTGTGGAATGCGATGACGCAAATATAGTCTCTGTAAGAAAAATTGACAGAAAATCAGAATTTATGAGTTACCCGTACGGTTCAAAGGTTGAGATAACGGACTTCGCCTCACAAGTTGGCGGTGGCGGAGTTAATACCGCTACAAACTTTGCAAACCTTGGATTTTCGACATCCGCAATATTCAAAGTTGGCGAAGATATTTACTCTCAAGGAATTTTTGAGTTTTTTAAAACAAGAAATGTTAATCTTTCATCTGTAATCCAGGACAAAAAAGATTCAACAGGCTTTTCAATCATTTTGACAAGTTTTGAAGGCGACAGAACAGTTCTTGCGCACCGCGGTGCAAACGCGCATATCAAAAAATCAGAAATAGATTTTGAAGCAATAAAACAAGCTACCCTTTTGTACATTGCTCCGCTTAACGGCGACAGCAACAGAGTTTTAGACGATATCGTAAAATTTGCCAAAGAAAATAACACTTTTGTTTGTTTTAATGCAGGCACAACAGGGATTAAAAAAGGTTATAACTACCTTAAAAAAATTCTTGAATACGCTCAGATTGTGGTCTTAAACAAAGAAGAAGCCGCAATGGCAACAGGAATTCAGCTAAGACAAGACACAAAAGAAGAAAAATTTTCTCAGCAGCTTGTTCATCCGGACTTGAAAGAAATGTTCAAAAAGCTGAAAGTTTCTGATTATCAGATTATCGTAATCACAGACGGCGGCAACGGTGCATTCGCCTATAACGGCAAAAAATACTTCTACTGTCCTTGTTTTGACGGTCCTGTAACATCAACTTTAGGCGCCGGCGACGCTTTTGCATCAACATTTTGCGCCGCACTTGCAAAATTCAATGCCCAAACAGACGCTGATATTGAAAAATCACTTGTTGCAGCGTCTATCAATTCTGCAGGTGTTGTTTCAGAATTCGGTGCAACTGCCGGACTTTTAACATTTGACGAAATTCTTAAACGCATGGATGAACATCCGGAATTTGGCTGCCAGGTTGAGAATGCGTAAGTTTTTTCATTAATTATGAACCTTTTTATTTGTTACATCGTTATATTGATGTAGCACACAAAAGGAGATTGATATGACAGAAGAAACTAAAACATGTGATTGCAAAGAAAAAGCTATAGCAAAACTAAAAGAGTTTGGCTTTATTGCCGGTGCGGTATTTGTAGGCGCAACTTTAGCAATACTTTTAAGCGCACAAATTTTAAAACCAAAATGTCCATGCCCAAGAGGGATGATGATGCCGCCACCTAGAATGGAAAGACAACTTCCGCCTCATGCAATGCACCCGGGTGAATTAGGAAGAGGCGATTTTCACAGAAATCACCGCGGTGACATTAAAGCAAGACGTCATCACAAACAATTTAAATGTCAACGTCCTGATGACACACAAGCTCCACGCGCAAAAGACTTAGCGCCAATACAAGCTCCTACACCACAAAAAGCAAAATAATATTAAATCTTTGTAATAAACATCCGGCTAGTTACCATTAGCCGGATGTTTTATTTGTATATAGCCAACCATGACAATTATAATATCTCATAATATACCGTTAAATATTAATAGCTGTGCAACAAATTGATGTTTTTAAGCATTACTGGAGGTCAAATATGAAGTTTTCTGATAAAAAAATTATTAATAGTATTTTTAACAGCTCAGAAAGTATAATAACACTTAAAGATAACAACCTTCGTTATCTGAAGTGTTCTAAAGGTTTTGCCAAACTGACAAATTGTGAATTTCTAAACAGACGCCAGGAAGAAATTATACAATGTGAAAATCCAAACAAAATACATGAAATTCTAAATTCTGTAATACAAGAAAAAGTCCAAAAAACTTTTGTCCAAAAGATTTTTATAAATGAGAGAGAATATACATACCAATCTACTGCTACACCTATTGAAGACTGTTCGGGTATAATAACGATTAGCAAAGACATAACAGAAAATGTATCACTAAAAAAATCCCTGGAAATCTATATTTCAACATTAAGTCATGAATTTCAAATTCCAGTAATTGCTCAGGTTCGAGCACTAGAACTCCTGGTTGACGGGCAACTGGGAGAGTTTAACAATGAACAAAAAGAAATGCTTCAACTAACTTTGAATTCTTGCAGTTATTTATATGTTATGGTTAAAGCACTGTTATCAGCCTATAAGTATCAACGCGGTGAAATTATTTGAGGCTGTAGCCTAGAGTGCAGTGTTGTAATCTTGACCGCCTGTGGCTTTGTACAAATTTATTGCTGAAATTACACGGTTAATCTTATTCACAACAACATCATCTTCTGATAAAAGAAGCGCCTGTTCGTGTTTAAGGTGTTCAAGTTTAGATGAACCACCGCTTTTATACTTGACATCCGCAAGCAAAAGTTTATCTTGTTCAAGTTTAAACCGCTCTTCACTTCTTTGATAATTATTGCTTGAGGTTTTAACGCTCATCATAGCGTCATTCAGTTCTTGAATTGATGTAAGTATAGATTTTTCATAAATTTGAAGTGCTTTTTCGTATTCAAGTTTGTTATACTTTAACTTTGCCTTCTTATATCCGCCTGTAAAAAGGTCAATTGAAGGCGCAATTCCAATATTTGACAAGAATGTATGAGGTGCAAAAATTCTTGAAAAATCAAATGCGTTAAAGCCTGCCTGCCCATAAATCTGAAACTTTGGCAAGAAATCACGTCTTGCAACCTTCACATCAATCCCTGTTTTTTCGATATAAAATTCCGCTTTTTTAATATCCGGACGGTTTTCAATGTATTCTGTTGAAATTTCAGCCGGAGTGTTTATAACATTGATTGCCTCAAAATTACTTCTGTTTATCTGTGTTAAATACCTGTCGCCTAGCTGAGAGATTAATTGGTTTATTGTAATATCTTGACGCTCTTTCAGACTGTTCAACCTTTCGGAAATCTGTGTCAGTGTCTGTTTTTCTGACAAAAGTTCTGCAAGCGGACAAAGACCGCTCTGATATTTTTTTTCTGTAAGATTTACTATCTCTTCTTCTGTTTTTAAAAGCTTTTCATGATTTACGATAATTCTGTCAAGTCCGATTAATGTAAAATAATTCGACACAAAATCAGATGAAATCGAAATATATGACGCGCGTTCATCTTGTTTTGTCATTTCAATTTGCTTTTTCATGCTTTTTGTTTTTAGGTAATTTTCACCCCAAATATCAACCTCATAAGACATTGTAAGCGGTAAATAATAATGTGACTGGTTGTAATCAGGAATTACCAAAGAGCCGAATTTTTCATCACTTGCGCTTATAATTCTTTGCAAATTACCGCTGAAATACAATTGTGGCAATTGGTTTGCAAATGCCTGGTTCATGACCTGGCGCGACTGCTGAGTTTGTAAAGACGCAATTTTTAAATCAGGATTGTTCTCATAAACTTTCACTAAATATTCATCCAAAATCGTATCACCAAACCCATGCCACCAGGTCAAATTCATATATTCAGGGTTTGGTGTAGCAGTCTGTGCTGCTTTTTTTGCTAAAGTCTGCGGGGTAACAATGAGCAAACTTAATACAATAATTAATATTTTTAAATTTTTCATGCTATTTATTTTCCTTTATGTTATTATAATAACACAAAGAAAAATATGGGAAACGGAAATTTCTTACAAAAAAGAATCGGAGCTAAATTAGCAGGAGTTGGTAACTTGTCAAAGATTTTGGCGGTTCAAACATTTAGTGCTAACGGGCTTGAAATAACCCCTGAACAGTTCACTGTGCTAAGCGCGCTTTATGAAAATGACGGACTTTACCAACGACAGTTATCCGCTCTGACCCTTAAAGACAGACCTAATATTTCAAGAATTCTTACAATTTTAGAAAATATGGGCTACATTACAAAAACCCCTGATGTCATGGGAAGAAAAGTTTTTAAATTAGCGGTAACAGAAAAAGGGGAAATTGCCTATCACGCAATACTTCCTATCATCACAAAGGTTTGGGAAGATACAATCAAAGATATCCCCGCACAGGATTTAGAAATTTTTAACAAAACCCTTCTTAAAATCAAACAAAATTTATTATCTAAAGTAAATATACAAATATAAATAGTTAGTAAGAGGTTATTATGACTGAAAAAGACAATGACAAATTTAAACAACCCCAAAACGGAGAAAAAAACAGATTTAAGCAACAACAAAAACAAAATAAACAACAAGGAAACGAATTTGATAAAGGTGCACCGCGCCTTCCTAAATCAAAAAAACGACGCAAGGAAGAATTTGAAATCTTAGCTAAAGCAAGGCTTAAAAAAAGAAGACCTGAATACGCAAAAAAACGTGTAATTATACCGAGTGCAGCGGCTGTCATAATGCTTATTTTCGGAATTTTTGCAGCAATTATGTCAACACATTTTCAATCAACAGACGACGCGTTTATCGAAGGCAGAATAATTTCTGTTGCACCGCGAGTACCGGGACAGGTCACAACTCTTCTTGTTGATGATAATCAGCCGGTTAAAAAAGGCGATTTACTTTTAGAAATTGACCCTAACGATTACATTGTAAAACTTAACCAGGCTGAAGCAAAACTTGCTGAAGCACGTGCAAAATTAAAAATTAAAACTCACGATGTTTCAAAAAACACATCGAATGTAAGCCAGGCTCAGGATGATACAGTAAGCGCAAAGTCCAAACTTGACTTTGCACAAAAAGATTACAAACGCTATAACGAAATGTATCAAGCCGGTGTTGTATCAAAACAAGATTATGACAGAAGTTCCAAAGAACTGGAAGTAACAACCGCAAACTTCAAATCAAGCAGCAACCGAACCCGCGCAATGAAATCAGAACTTGATTCATCAATTGCACAAACTCAAAGCGTTGAAGCTGAAATTAAACGGCTTGAAGCTGAGGTTGAGCAGGCAAGATTGAATTTAAGCTACACAAAAATCTACGCGCCATCTGACGGACTTGTGTCATCTCGAACAGTTGAAGCCGGTAATTATGTGCAAATAGGACAGCCGCTTTTAGCAGTTGTTCCAAATGAAATGTGGGTTGTTGCAAATTTCAAAGAAAGCCAGCTAACAAAAATGCACCCGGGACAGAAGGTTTCAGTTAAAATAGACACTTACCCCGGGAAAAGATTTAAAGCACATGTTGACAGTATTCAACGAGCAACCGGCGCAAAATCAAGTCTTTTTCCGCCGGAAAATGCAGTTGGAAGTTATGTAAAAATCGTTCAAAGAATTCCTGTTAAAATCGTATTTGATGAGGATTACACAAGCTACAACATCGTTCCGGGGATGTCTGTAATACCAAAAGTTAAATTGACTAAATAAAAGGGAAACTAATTCCCTTCTAAAAATTCGCCCATTTTGCGGAACTTGTCATAACGTTGAGTTCTTAATTCTTCGCGTGACAACAATGATAACTCATTGAGCGCGCCCTGAATAGTTTTTTTAAGTTCAGCCGCCATTGCCTCGTAATCTGTATGAGCGCCGCGTGTAGGTTCTTTTATATCACCGTCAATTATACCGTGTTTTAAAAGATGCGGTGCTGTAATTTTTAATGCTGTTGCAGCTTCAAGGTTTTTAGACGCATCGCGCCATAATATAGACGCACATCCTTCCGGTGAGATAACAGTGTAATAAGCATGTTCAAGCATATAAACTCTGTTTGCAACCGCCAAACCTAAAGCCCCGCCGGAGCAGCCTTCACCGGAAATTATCGCAACAACAGGAACACCAAGTTTCTGCATTTCACGAAGGTTCATCGCAATTGCAGCACCCTGTGCGTGTTCTTCTGCACTAATCCCCGGATAAGCTCCCGGAGTATCAATAATTGTTATAATCGGAATATTAAACTTATCAGCATGTTTGAAAAGTCTTAGAGCCTTTCTGTAACCTTCAGGTTGCGGCATACCAAAATTATATTCAAGATTTTCTTTGGTTGACTTACCTTTCATTGTACCGATTATCATAACGGGTTTACCGTCAAGCTTTGCCAAGCCGCCAACGATTGCTCTGTCATCTGTTCCAACTCTATCCCCGTGCATTTCAACAAAATCAGTGCACATAAGATTAACGTAATCCATAAAATTAGGGCGTTCCGGATGGCGCGCAATCTGAATTTTTTGCGTCGGGTCAAGGTTTGCAAATAATTCTTTCTTAAAATCTTCTGCTTCTTGTTCTAACGTTTCTATATCCTTATTCAAATCCATGCCTGACTCCAGACTCATTTTTTTCAATTCCTCTATTTTTTCCTGAATTTCCAATATTGGTTTTTCAAAATCTAAAACTGTTGACATACCTTACTCCTTATTCGTGCATAGCCAGAATATTTGCCAAAGTGTCTTTTAAATTTTTGCGTGAAGAAACCACATCTACCTGACCGTATTTCATCAGATATTCAGCAGTTTGGAAGTCAGACGGAAGTTTTTGTCTTATTGTCTGCTCAATAACCCTTCTTCCCGCAAAACCTACTCTTGCACCCTGTTCTGCAACAATGATATCGCCTAAAGTCCCGAAACTGGCTGTAACTCCGCCAAATGTCGGGTCTGTAATAAGGTTAATATATAACAATCCTGCTTCATCAAGTCTTGCACAAGCACAAGAGGTTTTTGCCATTTGCATTAAGCTCAAGGCACTTTCCTGCATTCTTGCACCGCCTGATGATGTGACAGCCAAAACCGGAAGTCTTAATTCTATTGCCTTTTCAATAATTCTTGTGACTTTTTCGCCCACAACACTTCCCATTGAGCCGCCCATAAAATCAAAATCCATAATAGCCGTAGCAACTTTATGCCCTTCAATAGTTGCCAGACCTGTTATTACTGCATCATCTAAACCTGTTTTCTCCTGAGCAGCAGCAAGTCTGTCTTTATAAGACTCTGTATCGACAAACTCAAGCGGGTCAGTCGGTTTAATCTCAGTAAACAATTCTTCAAATGAACCCTCGTCAAACAACTGTTTAACCCTTGTTCTTGCGTTTACCCTAAAATGATAATCACAAACCGGACAAACCATATCATTTTCTTCAATATCTTTTTTCAAAAGATGAGAATCACAGTGAACACATTTTGTCCATAAATCCGGATTTGCTTCTATTTCGACCCTGGCTTCCAGAGCCCGTCTTTGAATTTGGGCTTCCTTGCGCTTTTCAAACCAATCTTGAACTGTCATAAAATATACCTTTTTATATCCCTACTGATTAAAAATGTTATATCTAACAAACATATTATACACTAAAAACAAATCATAGCAAAATGTTAAGAAAATTCCCTTTAGATGAAAGCAGACGGGCTATAAATAGCCCGTCTGAGATAGTTATAAGTATTTTATTATTTTCCCTATTTTAAAAAACCATTAGCACCTAAATACATTCGCGCAGCTTTAATATAGTCTCTAAATTGTTGAAGTACAGACTGCTCTATCTTACTGGCAGGCTTTGTTCTGCCTGAAAATAAACATTTATAATCTTTGTTAAACGCCATAATATGTTTACCTTCTGCTCCTGCCTGTCGAATAACAACATAATCTATCCCCAACTGAGCAAGCGGAGAATTCGATGCGTATTTTATTTTCTTTGCAAGTTTTCCAAAACCCTCACTAATAGGTAATTCTAGATATTTTGTTACTTCAGTACCCGCCCTTGTTGTTAATCTGCTAATTAATGTCATAATCATAATTCCTTTCTACAATGTTAAAATTCTACCTACATTTATATAAAGTATTTCCCATTAATATAATTGTTACTCGCCCATCCCATCATATCATATCATATCATATAGGGCATTATAACTGGATTTGAGCCTGTTTGAAATTTAATTTTACATTTCTTTACAATTCGTTCAGTTACTAAATTTGTACATTTGTACTTTCGTAATCTATACCCATTTCTCTTAATGTTTTTATAAAATTCTGAGCGCATATACGCTGAGCTTCCGGCGGAACAATCCTTAGAATTTCCACTGTTTTTGATATAACAGGGTCTTTATCATACCAACGATTGTTGGCGTTTACCGGTTTTACCATTGCATAAAACTTGTCTATCGTCTCTTTAGAAACTTTTTCTTCTATTTTTTGCAAAAATATCTCTGCTTGAGCTCTTAATTCTGTTTGATAGTTTCTTAAAAGCTCAATAACTTCTAATAATAACGGGTCATGATCATACCAACGTTTATAAGTAGGACTCATTATGTGTACCCTCCGTTAGGTTCATTTGGGAATCTTCGTTTCTGCGTTCAATCTTCCCTCCTAACAATCTTATCTTATTTTCAAAGTTTTCGTATCCTCTATCTATATGATGCAGTTTTTCGACAACAGAATTACCATCTGCCATCAATGCCGCAACAACCAATGAGGCGCCTGCTCTCAGGTCACTTGCAGTCAAAATCGCGCCGGTAAGTTTTTTCACACCTTTAACTATTGCATGGTTTCTGTCCTGATGAATATCGGCACCCATTCGGTTAAGGTCAGGTACCTGCATAAACCTGTTTTCATACAAGCTTTCAGTAATTATTCCAACACCGTTTGCCGTTGTCAAAAGCGTCATTGCCATTGACTGCAAATCAGTAGGGAAACCCGGATAAGGTTGAGTTACGAAGTTTATTGAATTAAGTCTGTTTTTGCAGCTTACCTCCATTGATGTCGGGTCTAAAAGTTTTATATTTGCACCCATTTTCAACAGTTTGTCAGTGAAAAACGTCAAATGTGCCGGATAAATATTTTTGATAATCCCTTTACCTTTTGTTGCAATAATTGCAGTCATAAAGGTTCCGGCTTCAATTCTATCAGGAATTGTCGTATACTCAATCGGGTGAAGGTCAGCAGGTTTAACCCCGTTTATTATAATTTCGGAGGTTCCGGCACCATTAATATCAGCACCCATTGTGTTTAAAAAGTTTGCAAGATCAACAATTTCAGGTTCTTGCGCGGCGTTTTGGATACGTGTTGAACCCTCTGCCAAAACAGACGCAAGCATTATATTTTCGGTTGCGCCAACAGACGGTATATCAAGATAAACCTCAGAGCCAACAAGTTTATTAGTCTTAGCATGAACGTAACCGTTTTCGATTTTTATCTTAGCCCCAAGAGCTTCAAGCCCGCGAATATGGAAATCCACCCGTCTTTCACCTATTGCACAGCCGCCAGGAAGTGCAACTCGTGCTTCTTTACATCTTGAAACAAGTGCACCAAGAATTATAAACGACGCGCGCATTTTGCTAACCAGTTCGTAGCTTGCCGTAACATTTGTTATGTCTGTTGCGTCGATTGTCAAGGACTTCTCTTCTTTATTATAACTTGTTTTACAGCCCAACTGCGCAATCACGTTAAGCATAATTTCAACATCTGTTAAATCAGGTACATTATAAATTTTTGATTCGCCTTTGGCAAGTATTGCCGCTGCCATAAGTTTCAACACTGAATTTTTTGCGCCGCCTATTGATACTTCACCTTTTAGTGGGGTTCCGCCTTTTATATAAAATCTTTCTACCAACTTAGCCTCCGAAAGAAATCTTCATCATATCTTACTATATATAATAATACAATTAGGAAAGTTTGATGTAAATAAATTACGATATGTAAAGAAAAACTACCTAACCAAGATACTTTTGTAATGTTTCACGATTAAAAACTTCGACACTCGTTTTTGAATGGATAAATATCATACAGCTTATAATAGATTTCAGGGTATCAAAGTCAGAAAAGGACATTTTCGAGCGTAAATCTTCCATATTATTTGCAAGAAATTCCATTATGACCACTTTATCGCTATAAACCAAGCTTGAAAAATAATCAAAAGATTCTTTCGACTTTATACCCTCAAGATAAATTATATCAGGGTTTTGAAACTCTATAAACCTTGCGGCTTTGTCCATATTAAACCCTACATTTTCGTTAAATTCACACTGATTAACCCCTTCAAGTTCGTATTTTGAAATACTTTCAAGCGTCATGATATTTTTAGATTTATTCTTTGCAGCCTCGAGCAGCAATGAATAAATGACATGAGTTTTCCCGCTAAGCGAAGAACCGCAAACAAGAATTATTCCCGGCTTATTCAGCATATTACGAACTTCTGAAAGTTCTGTTTTTGATGTAATAATCTTGTCAAGCGCTTTTGGCGGTTTGTAAATTTTTAAGAAAATCCGCTCACCCATAATTGTTGGGAAAGTCGAAACACTTGCCAGAACAATGATATTATCAACCTTAAAACAAAGTTTTCCAAGCTGCGGAACCTCAGAAACCGATGGGTCAAGTTCTGATAAAGATTTTAACTTTGCCGCAAACGATGCAACAAGTGCAGTCGGGATTATGCCCTTATTTGAAAGTTCTCCGTGCTTTTTAAAATTAACCCCAAGTCCGTCTTCTTCGCCCTGAAAAGTTACTTCATGGATATCTTCAAGAATTGCTTGTTTTAAAATTGCACGAATAATTTTTTGGATATGTTCATCACTCAAATCCTCTTTGTGAAGTTCATCCTGCCAATCATATCCGGAGTTTTCACCGGTTGAAATATTGCCGACGCTAACATCAAATTTGTAGTATTCATCGATTTTTTTCAATATGCTTTCTTCAGATGACAAAACAGGGTCAATTTCGCATTCTGCACTTTCCATAATTTTGTCAATCGCAAAAAGGTCTCGCGGGTCAGCCATAGCAACTGTTAAAGTGTTTTCAATCTTAAACAGCGGAATAATTTTATAGCGTCTTGCATCAGAAAAGTTAATATATTTCAAACATTTTACATCCAGGTCGTAATCGTCAAGATTAACGTATGGGGTATGAAGTTTTGCTTCTAAAAACTTAATCAGCTGCTCCTCTGTCAAAAATCCTGAATTGATAAGCGCTTGACCGATGTTGATATTTTGAGCGTTAGCAATCTCCTGTGCCTGTTCCACAACTTCGTATTGCACAAGTCCTTCTCTTACAAGGTCGTATTTCAATGTTTCAAGTGTTTTGTTTGTAATTATATTCATCTTAGCTATCTTTTTCTAAATACTTCTGCACTGTTTTTACTACATCATCAAGGTCAAACGGTTTTGTTATGTATTCATCTGCGCCGGTTTCTTCGCCGATTAATTTGTCTTCCTCTTGCGAACGAGCTGTAATCATTAAAATCGGGATATTTTTGTATTTATTATCAAATTTTAGCAAACGGCTTATTTTGAACCCGTTAATCCTTGGCATCATAACATCAAGAATAATCAAATCCGGAACAATTTCGCGGGCAAGTTTTAATCCGTCTTCACCGTTATAGGCACAGTAACAAGTGTAGTCACAGTTTTCTAATACAAATTTAATACTTTCTACGATATCCTGTTCGTCATCTACAATAAGTATCTTTTTCATATTCTCCCCTAATCATAAAATATGCTAATTAATTTCAGTATAGCATGTTTTTGCACGGTTTACGCGATTATTACAATATGTAAATCGGTCAAATAAAAAGCACTGTCCAAATTGAACAGTGCTTTTTAAACTTATGTTGTAATAAAATTACTTAACAAGTTCTTTGAATTTTTTACCAGCTGAGAAAGCAGGAACTGTTTTAGCAGCAATTTTTAAAGTTGCGCCGGTTTGAGGGTTTCTGCCGGTTCTAGCTGCTCTTTTGCGAGCTTCAAAAGTACCAAAGCCAACTAAGGTAACTTTTTTGCCTTTAGAAACGGTTTTTTGGATAGTTTCTAAAGTTGCTGATAAGATGTCAGCAGTTGCTTTTTGAGAAACTTTTGCTTTCTTGGATACTTCTTTTACTAATTCTTCTTTGTTCATTACGAACCTCCTTCTTCCTTTTCTACGGTACCATAATCCGCAGAGTTGTGTAATCGACAAATTTATTATAACATTTTTTTCAGTCCTGTCAAGGGTTTTCACAAATTATTTAAGACAAAGATTAGATATACTGTCAGTCAACAGTTAAAAATATCCTAAAATCCAATGATATCAAGGGTTTATGTTTCATTGTTCAGTTTGGCAAATTTTACATCCTGGTAAAAATATTGTAATATTTGATAAGCATTGTACCCTTGTTTTGCTAAATTATTGGCTCCATGCTGCGACATGCCAACGCCATGACCTTTTTTACCAACCTCATCATCAAATGAAGGTACAGAACGAAGGTAAGGCGCATTTCCGCCCCAAACAGAAGTTGTCGTCATTCCGCCTGCTGAGGCAAAATAGTAAGCTGAAATAATTTTCATATCATATGTTAAGACAAGTCCGTGTGTTTCTTCAACCGCTTTGTTAGTAATATTTGTTTCCGACGAGGCACCGCCATATGCCTGGTCTTCGGTATTATCTTTAAGGTCATAACCGTTTTTAGATTGTTTGCCAAGGTTTGCAAGCGCAAAACTTCTTGCGGCAATTGCCTGTGCTTTCAGAGCTTCATATTCCCAACTTGCAGGCATTTCAGACGGAACTACGCCTTTTATATAATTTTCAAGGTCAATATCATTTATAACAGTAAGTTTTCCGTTAATATTTTTTATCATCAATTTTCCGCGGTACCACTTGCCCTTTGTGCTTACATACCCGTTTGTATCAGGGCGAAGTACAACTGCACCTGTACCAAGTGTATAATAGTTACCGCTGTTTTTTATTGCAATTTCGTTTTTGTACGGAACAAGAACATACCCGCGCATTGCGTTTGTTGTGCAAACCGTCTTATTTGTATTAACATCAATTAGCCGTCCGTCAACATTTGTACCGATTCCGGCTTCCTCAACCTGAGTTAGCAGACCTATTTTTATTGCGTAACTAGGGTTTGCTATTACAAAATTTATTATTAAAACTGCCAGTAAAATTAAAATCCTCTTCATATATCCTATTCTATCACTTTCTAAAACTATGTAATAAACCAAAAGTATGATTTTTAACGGCTTTGGTAAATCCTTGTGTAATTCCAGTAGCTTTTAAATACCTTTATCACATAATTTTTTGTTTCATCGTAAGGAATTTGTTCAACAAATTCGTCTGTATCATTGTATTTAAGAGTAGTTTTCCACCTGGAAACCGAACCTATTCCGCCGTTATAAGCTGCAATTGCAGACACATCCTTGTCTTCAAGCATTCCTTTTATTGTGGAATAATACAGATTACCAAGTTTTATGTTTAATTCAGGATTGAACAAATAGCTCGTATTAAATTCAATCCCGTGTTTTGAACCGATATCATGTGCAGTTGAAGGCATTAACTGCATTAAACCGATTGCGCCAACACCGCTTTGGGCTTCCGGATTAAAAGAGCTTTCTTCACGAATTACCGCCATCATCAAAGCGTCATTATTTTTGTATTGGTCAGCAAAATTCTTCACCTGTCTGTAATAATTCTGAGGATACACAAGACGCCAGCGTAAATCTGATTTCACAGGTTTAAGTTTGATATCAGCCATCGCATCACGCGCAATTACTACAGATTTTGCGTAGTTGCCGCGTTCGTATTCAACCCAACTTTTTATGAAATCATCACGGGTGAATTTTACAAGCATATCATAATCCTTAACTTCAAGCAGCGAATACAAAATATCACCCTTATCCGGATAGCGGTACGGATAAATTACAGGCTTGTAGTCAAGTTTGGTATTAATAACAGATGAGGCGACACCTTTCATTATCCAAAACGACCGGTAAGCATAATAACTGTCAGGATAATTATTTACAATATCCTGAAAATATTTAGCGGCTAGCAGTGTGTTATGATACTTTTGCTCAATTTTACCAGCCCAAAACATTACAAGCGGGGAATAAGGCGAGTCCGGGTATTTAGCCATAAAACTTCTTGCTGACTGTCTCGCGTTTGCAAAGTCTTTTTGGTTAATTTCAATTATTAAAAGATTTAAAAGCGCGTCTTGTGCGTATTTCCCTTCCGGATAATTTGAATACAAACCCTCGTAACATGCACGTTTTTCAGAATTTGGAGAGGTTTCGCATTTTATGCTCCAGATGTAATCCTTGCCTTTGCCTTTTGCAAGCGATAAAAGTTTTGATGAATATTTATATTTGTCTTGTGGTTCAAAAAGCAAAAGATAATCATCCACAGCTCGGTTATAATCTCTTTCCTCAACCGAATCCGCAAATTTTGCAACACCTTCTTCTGTCAAATTTTTAGTTTTCTGGTAATCATGAGTTGAGTAAGAATTAGCCGCTAAAAGTGCCCAGTTATCTTCTTTTTTTGTCTTTGACAAGATTGATGAAGTTTCTTTATAATTGCCTGCAAGATAATATGCTCGCGCTGTTAAAACTGCATCTTTTGATTTCATATTAGGGTTAAATTTTTTCCAATTAGCCGCCGCATTGACAGCAAGTCGTCCGTCCGGATATTTTACAAGATAGTTTCTGAAAGATTTTTCCACATCTGCAACTTTTTTTCTTGAAAAAATTTTATTAGAATATCTGATTTTAGACGCTGTAATCCTTGCCTTATAGTATTCTGAGGCAACCTTAAAATCTTCATCAATATCAGATTTTGTAACTTTATTAAAATATTTATACGCAAGATTAGGATTATCCTCAACCAAAAGCTGCCCGGCAAGATATCTTGCTTCAGTGCTTAGTTTAAAGTTAGGAAAATTATTAAAAAGATGTTGATAATTTTTAAGTTCAGATGCCTCATCCCCAAGCGCCTTAGCGCAAAGTGCCTGACGATAAATTGCAAAAGGTTTAAGGCTTGACGTAAAACTTACTTTTGAAAATAAATAATAAGAATTCTGATAATTCCCGTTATTATAATCTTTAAGTGCGTTTTGATAGATTTTATCAGTCTTTGACTGCGGTTGATAAACATGCGCAAATAACAATCCTAATCCCAAACATACTATGAATATAATAATCTTTATTATTGTTTTATCGTTGTTTTTCAAAACATACATAATAATTAGTCTAGCAAATATTAATCAAAAGTAAAAATTTTTATAAAATATTTACATATACTTTAATCTGTATGTTTATATTTTATAATTAGTCAAAAGAGGATATTAAAATGCCAAATTGGGAAAAAGGGCTAATTGCACTTGCAATTAATATAATATTTGTAATTGTACTATTTAAAATTCTTGATGCAGTAGACAAAAGAATAAGAGCAAAGATTGAAAGCGAAGAAACTAATTCTCCATTATTGCGGTTCATGCCTGTAATCACAAAACTGTTAAAAGCGATTGTTCTTTTTATTGCAGGTACAGGACTTTTGCAAAGTCAAGGTTATTCTATATCATCAATCCTTGCAGGTTTCGGTATTGGCGGTATTGCAGTTGGTATGGCTGCAAAAGACGCACTGGCAAATATTTTTGGAAGTATTGAAATTTTGACAGACCACGTTTACAAAGTCGGGGATTATGTAAAAGTTGACGGTATCGAAGGTTATGTTGAAGACATAAATATCCGCTCGACAAAAATCCGCGATTTAGATAATTTCTTAATAAGTATTCCTAATAACATTGCCGCAAATGCAGTTATAACAAACGTTTCGCGGGCTAAAAAACGTTTTATTAACATAACTTTTGGCGTAACTTATTCAACAGACAGCCCGGATATTGCAAAAGCACAACANATTAACATAACTTTTGGCGTAACTTATTCAACAGACAGCCCGGATATTGCAAAAGCACAACAAATTCTAAAAGAAATCGCAATTAATCATAATCAAATTCACAACGAATTTACCGTTGCAGTGCACGACTTAGGAGAAAGTTCAATTAATATAAGATTTAGAGGTTATGTTAAGTCAGGTTCATACGATAAATTCCTAAAAGTAAGAGGCGAATTCATAGAAGCCGTCGTGGAAAAATACAGACAGGAAGGCATTGACTTTGCGTTCCCTTCACGTTCAATCTATATAGAAAGTGATAAGACTAAAGTTGAAAATTAAAATAATTGCTCTTGGAAAAATTAAAGAAAAATTCTTGAAAGACGGAATGGATGAATTTCTGAAACGGCTAACACCATACGCGACAGTCTCTGTTTTAGAACTTTCACCGCTGGAGATAAAAGATGAAAATTTGACTGAAAAAATCCTAATTGAAGAAGGCGAAAAAATTTTATCAAATATAAAACCGCTTGATTATGTAATTACGCTTGAAATCGAAGGGAAACAGTTATCAAGTGAAGAATTTGCAAACAAACTTGAAACATTGACAAATGACGGAATGCAAGAAATTGTATTTGTAATAGGTTCATCATGCGGAATTGGCAAAAATGTCAAAGCCCGTGCAGATTTTAAAATGAGTATGTCAAAAATGACTTTCCTGCACCAGTTTGCACGGCTAATCCTTGTTGAACAGATTTACCGCGCATTTAAAATTATCAAAGGTGAAACTTATCACAAATAGAATTTTTATTGGTTTAGATAATCAGAGTCAAATCCTGATTGTTCAGCCAACACATAGCAAGCTTCTGTATTACCGGCATTACAGTTTGTTTTTAGTTCAGATTTTTCAGTTTTATCCAAAATAGTTGACCTTAAACAGCCGCCAACATCACCTGAATGTATGCCAAGGTCGTCATCTGTTGCTGTATATATACAAATAATATGTCTGTCAATACCAAGTATATTTGGCTCTGCTGAGGAGTTTAGATCTACTCCGACCGGGATAGCGTAAACCTCAGTCGACGTTGTCCCATCATCATTAGTTATTTCTGTTGAAAAACTACCTGTCTGGTTTGTTAAAATATCCAATGCAACTCCGTTTTTTAAAAGTACTGCATGATTAGCCCAAACAGTACTTGCCGAACCGTTTAATGTCTTATACGCAGCAGCATAACAACTTGTATCCCCGGAACCTGCGGTACAAGTTTTTGCAACATCTAAAGAATTTTGAAGAAATGTCACAGGATTGTTGTATATATCAGTAGTTGTGACATCAGACGTACCTTTTTTGACAAGTTCGTTTTGTACAGCGTTATTAAGATTAGCAACTGTACCTTGCAAAAGAGCCATCATTGAACGGTTGTTTGCATCCTTAATAAGTCCCGGAAGTACAAGCGCTGCAAGCGTTCCAACAATTGCCAACGTTATTAAAACTTCCGGAAGGGTAAAACCAGCCTTTTTTATCTTAATCATAAACCAATCCTCATTATGTTTATATATACTATTTTAACATTATTTTGCAAAAAGTTCAATCTCCTTGACGAAAGTATTTCAGCAGGTACAATCAGAGTGTATATAAGGTGAAGGGAGTAGAAAATGACTAATATACAAGTTTCACAAGAAATTCAAGAAAAATGCTGCGTAGCACGCGGCGTAAAAGGCGTTCCTGCACCAATCCCACAAGAAGGTGAATGGACAAAATGCAAAGAAATCAAAGACATTTCAGGTTTAACTCACGGCTGCGGCTGCTGTGCACCTCAGCAAGGTACCTGCAAACTAACACTTAACGTTAAAAACGGTGTTATCCAAGAAGCTTTGGTTGAGACAATCGGTTGCTCTGGTATGACACATTCTGCTGCTATGGCAGGCGAAATTCTTCCTGGTAAAACCATTTTGGAAGCTTTAAACACTGACTTAGTATGTGACGCAATTAACGTTGCTATGAGAGAATTGTTCTTACAAATTGTTTACGGCAGAACCCAAACAGCATTCTCAGAAAACGGATTGCCTGTAGGTGCCGGATTGGAAGACTTAGGCAAAGGCTTATGCTCAATGTGCGGTACTATCCACTCTACAAAACAAAAAGGTGTAAGATATTTATCTTTAACTGAAGGTTATATCCTTGAATTAGGTTTAGATAAACACGATGAAGTTATCGGATACAAATTCGTAAACCTTGGTAAAGTTATGGACGCTATTAAATCAGGCGTTGACCCGAAAGAAGCTTACGAGAAAAATATCGGAACTTACGGCAGATTTGCTGATGCGGTTAAAACAATTGACCCGCGTAAACAATAGTTTTATAAGAGTACAAAAATAAAGGAAAATAAATTATGGCAAATTTTGAAGGAAAAGATAGACGTGAGTCTACTTTAAAAAAAGTTTTACCGGAATACGGGTTTAAAAACTTAGACGAAGCCCGCGAATTATGCTTATCAAAAGGTATTGACGTTGATAAGATTGTCAAAGGTATTCAGCCGATTGCATTTGATAACGCATCTTGGGCTTATACATTAGGCTGTGCAATTGCGATTAAAAAAGGTATTAAAGAAGCGGCAGAAGCAGCAGAAGCAATTGGTTTAGGATTACAAGCTTTTGCAGTACCGGGTTCAGTTGGTGATACAAGAAAAGTTGGTCTTGGTCACGGTAACCTTGGTGCAATGCTATTAAGAGAAGAAACAAAATGTTTCTGTTTCTTAGCAGGTCATGAATCTTTTGCAGCAGCAGAAGGTGCTATCGGTATTGCAAGAAATGCTAACAAAGTAAGAAAAGAACCTTTAAGAGTTATCTTGAACGGTCTTGGTAAAGACGCAGCTTACGTTATTGCAAGAATTAATGGATTTACGGCTGTTGAAACCGAATATGATTACAAAACAGGTGAATTAAAAATTAAAAAAGAAATTCCGTTCTCAGACGGTGAAAGAGCAAAAGTTCGCTGCTACGGAGCAGATGACGTATCAGAAGGTGTTGCTATCATGATGAAAGAAGGCGTTGACGTTTCTATCACAGGTAACTCAACCAACCCAACCCGTTTCCAACACCCTGTTGCAGGTACATATAAAAAATGGTGCTTTGAAAATGGCAGAAAATACTTCTCTGTAGCATCAGGCGGCGGAACAGGAAGAACTCTTCACCCTGATAACGTTGCAGCAGGTCCTGCATCATACGGTATGACAGATACTATGGGCAGAATGCACGGTGATGCACAGTTTGCAGGTTCATCATCAGTTCCGGCACACGTTGAAATGATGGGCGTAATCGGTATGGGTAACAATCCGATGGTAGGTGCTACTGTTGCTTGCGCTGTTGCAGTTTCTGAAGCTATGAATAAGTAGTTAATTGCTAATTATTAAAACAAGAAAAGTCTTTAACCTATGGTTAAAGACTTTTTATTTGGATTAAGAATACAAAATTAATTTTTCTGAAATACAAAAATGTATTCATGGGTAAATATACTAAAACCTCCTGCCAAGGCACGATAACGCCAAAGATTAGCTGTTTTGCCTTTACCGCGTTCATTGCCTTGAATGTCTTTTACAATTGTTGATTTCAAAACAAAACCAAGTTTGCGCATTCTATCCATACATTCAAAACCAAGCGGTTGAACTTGAGAATTTTTGTAACTGTCACCAATTATCAAACATGCAAAGCGCCCTTTTTCTAAAAGGTCATAACCATTTTTGGCAACTTTTTCAAACATGTCATAGAATTCTTCTGTAGTTGCGCAATTTGACAGGTCTTCTTTTTTATCTGAAAATTTTATAATATCATCATACGGCGGGTGAAGCATTAAAAATTGTGCTTTTTCTTCGCCCATAATTTCAAGTCTTGCCTTAACTTTTTCAACTGCAAGTTCGCTTGTTGAATCCGCACAAATAATATTAACATCTGTAACTAACTGCTTTGGAGTGAACTTTTCGGAAACACTTTCCGCAAGTTCGTCTTTTAATTCAACACCAATACAGCGTCTGTTCATATTTAATGCTTCAATACCTGATGTACCTGAGCCGAAAAACAAGTCAAGAACAACATCATTTTTCTTTGTATATCTTTCATACATCTGCTGGGCAATTTGTGGGATATAATTTCCGTGATATTCATTTGTATGCCCGTGTTGTTTTAATCTTGACGGGAACTGCCACAAAGTACCGGTCAAAATATGTGAGTAATCTTTCCAATTTTTAAGATTAATATCACTATATTTAGTCGTTTTAACTTCAGGCTGTCTTACAATCTGTAAATCAGCTTTCTTTGGTTGTAATTTTAAATTTGAAGCAGCTCTTTTTATCACAATATCTCCCATAAGCTCTTTTTGTTCACTTTTTAATTTTATAAAAATGTTTCAAATTTGTAATCAAACATTCAGATGATTTTGTGTTTGATGTAGATTAAATGGAGAAGATTTCTTTGGAGCTTTTAATACAAATGCCAAGAATAAAACAATTATCAAAACATCTAATAAACCAAATAGCAGCAGGCGAAGTCATTGAACGCCCGGCATCTGTTGTCAAAGAATTAACAGAAAATTCAATTGATGCAGGTGCCACAAAAATTAGTATTGATATAAACAACGACTGCCGCGACATAAGAGTTGCAGACAACGGCTGCGGAATTCATCCTGATGATATTATGCTCGCATTTTCAAAACATGCTACAAGCAAACTCAAAGAAGATGAGGATTTGTTTGACATCCGCACTCTTGGGTTCCGCGGGGAAGCCTTAGCCAGTATAATTTCGATTTCTAAGCTAACTTGCACAACAAGGACAAAAGACTTTGAAGTGGGAACAAAAGTAAAGTGTGAAAATTCGGAAGTAAATCAGGTTGAGACAGGATGTGCCGTTGGAACAATCATGGATATAAAAGAGTTATTTTATAATGTTCCTGTTCGGCTGAAATTCTTAAAAAGCACAGGAACGGAGTTTTCCTACATCCAAGAAATCGTTCAATCAATTGCGCTTTCACATCCGGAAGTTTCAATTGAGCTGAAAAAATTTGGCAAAACCGTACTTAAAACAACCGGACAAAACGACTTACTAAGAACAATAAAAGAGGTTTATTCATCTGAAGTTACGGATAATTTGAAAGAGGTTTTAAAGACTGATGAGCTTTCCGGGCTAAAAATTACAGGCTTTGTAAGCACGCCGGACTACACTCGTTCAAGTAAAAAAAGCTATCATCTTTATATCAATTCAAGAAGTGTCAAATGCCCGATTATGCAAAAGGCAGTTGACATGGTGTATAAACACTTAACTGCATCAAATAAATACCCGTTTATCGTGCTTAATCTTGAAATCCCGCCACATGACGTTGATGTGAATGTTCATCCGACCAAAAAAGAAGTTCGATACAAAAATCCAAACCAGATTTTTAATTTTATATACACGGCTGTTGAAGGCGGTTTATCAAATTATGTTGAAAAATCATACACGCCGATTTCCGGAACAAAACAGGATAGCATTTCTTCACCGGACGTAATTAAGTTTCCGGTTGCTCGTGATGAAAATTCTTTCATTGAAAAAGACGTGGATACAAATACAATGCACGTTCCGGATTTTTACATGAAAAAACTTGAAGAAAAAAATGTTCAGGAAGTCCAAGACTTCACGCCAACATATCAGCAGCAAATTTTTGCACCTGAACCACAATCACCGATTGAGCCGGAAGAAAACATCATAGGTCAATACCATGACACTTATATTTTAATAGATACAGATGAAGGTTTGGAAATAATTGACCAGCATATTGCAGAAGAACGCTATATTTACGAAAAACTCAAGTCAGAGAAAAATATTATTTCACAAATGCTTTTTGTGTCTGATGTTATTGAGGTTTCAGCATCTGATGCTGAACTTATCAAAGAAAATATCGACAAGTTTGAAAGGTTTGGTTATGGAATAGATTTCCTGAGTGATACAGAAATCATTTTCAGAAAAGTTCCGCAGCTTCTTGCAAAAGTCAACCCAAAAGACATCATGGCGGACATTTTGGAAAACATTAACGGCGATGTTGTTGACAATATGGAAGAAAAAATACTTATTACAACATCGTGTAAAGCCTCTGTAAAAGCCAATACAAAACTTACAATCTGGCAAATGCAGGAGATTGTAAAAAAATGGCGAACCACAAAAATGCCATACACATGCCCGCACGGACGCCCAATCTCAAAGGTAATTCCGCATAAAGAGCTTGCAGCATTTTTCCAAAGGTCAAAATAAAACTATTACTCTTTGCTGAGTTTATCAATCTCGTTATTAAGTGACTGTATCTGGACTTCAAGCTTTGTGCGCTCGTCAATTACTGTATTAAAAGCTTTCTCCAGAGTTTTAATCTTGGCTTCTAAAACCTCGACGCGTGACGCGTTATCAACACCAGTAATTGAAGTTCTTTCAAGTTCGCGCTGGTAGGCTTTGAGTTTCTGGCTTTGTGCTTGCAAAAACATATAAACAATCCCTGCACCGGCAAAAATACCGGCTAAAAGTACCAGAACCGTATAAGTAGAAACCCTAATTGCTTTTGCTAAAAATGCACCATTTACGCTCAAAATAGAATTTGTCTGAACATCAACAGAATTTCCGGACAAAACATTTAACAATAGATAATTATTAAAATTTATTGCTGCAAAATAGATTACAATCAGCAATATAATTAGACTTACAACTAAATAAACTCTTCTCATATTAGACGCTCCTATTTCTGAAATAATTTAGAACTTTCGACAATTTCTCATCCGGTTCTGTTTCAAGTTCTATTATCTGTGCTGAAAAAGGTTTTGCAAATTTTAGGTAAAAAGATTGAAGAACCTGTTCTTCTGTTTTAACCTTTCCAACTCCTGCGCCATACAAAGTATCATTATAAACAGGATGTTTCATATAACTTGTATGAACTCTTATTTGATGAGTTCTTCCGGTCACGAGCGTTAGTTCAACATAAGTGGCATCTCCAAAACGCTCCAGAACATTTAAAATCGTTGTACTTGGCTTTCCGTCTTGTGTGACCGTCATTTTATGCGGTTGAGTTTTATGTCTTCCAATCGGTAAATCTATCGTATACTCGTCTTTTTCCAGATTTCCTTTTAAAATTGCATGGTATTTTTTTGTGATTTCATGATTTTTGATAAGCGAAGCCAGATACTGATGAGTTCTGTTATTTTTTGCAACCATCAAAAGTCCGGAAGTGTTTCGGTCAAGCCTATGCACAATCCCTCGACGAAATTCACCGTTTAAGTCCGATAATTCCTGTCCGTACCTAAACAGAAGCGCATTAACCAAAGTTCCTGATGTTTCAAGTGCTGTAGGATGAGTAAGCATGCCGGACGGTTTATTTACAACCGCCATATTTTCATCTTCCCAAACAACATTCAGTGCAATGTCTTCCGGTGCAATTGTTAAAACTCTGTCCTCAACTAATTTATCAAACTCAATCTCATCATTTTCCTTTAAAATACACGACGGTTTTTTGACAGTGCCGTTTAGCAAAACTTTGCCTGATTTAATTGCCGCCTGAATTTTTGAGCGCGAAATCCCTTCATAAAGTTCGGACAAAAAAACATCAAGCCTTAATCCGTCTGAGTTCTCATCAACAACAAGCCGCATTACTATCTTCCCTTATAAAACATAAGAATTACAACAAGCGCGATAACCCCGATTGTTATGAAAATATCCGCAACATTGAATATAGGAAAATTTATAAAATTAAGCTGAATATAATCTCTCACAAAACCAAGAACAATTCTTTCATGACAATTGCTCATAATTCCGGCGCTTAACAGTGAAATAAACGAAATCGAGATGTAATGAATATTTCTGATGTGATTATGTACATACATAAATAAAAACGTCACAGCAACGATTGAAACTATTATAAGAAACTCCCGCGCATTTTGCAAAAGGCTGAATGCAGCACCCGAATTTTTCAGATAATGGAGATTGAACACAATATTTGAATAATGATGACCAGATGTTAAATTGTCAACAATAAGTTTTGATGAAAACAGAGCAAGAAAAAGCCAAAAGATAAAACTTGCGACTAAAAATAAATACTTGCCAACTGATGTGTTCATTTTACTCCTCCAGGTTAATAAAGTTGTTTTTCGGGATTACATTAACTCTTTTCATCACACAAGCCAAACCCGCCATATAAATTCTGTAATTTTCAACATCAACCGGCTTAACCTTGGAAATAGCCATAGACGCGATTACATACTCATTAAGATTGTTTGTGTTAGCCTTGATAACCCGTTCTAAAACTTGAGATTGCGGCAAAACTTTTAGTTTGTTTTCCGGAGTTTTTGCAGGATAAACAACAGGGTCACTGTTAATTGATGCCATAATAAATGTATTAGCGTCCGCATCAACCTTTAATGAAGCAGTGTAGTCATCACCGGCATTAACCTGTGAAGGCGCCTGAATTTCAATATTCATAAAGCGCGCATCGCCATATACCAGAGAGGATTCGTCCGTGAGCGAGGTTTCACCTGCTATGTACCAGTTGCCGTTTATGCTTTCAAGATGATAAATTCCGCGTGATTTTGAATGGATTTCACCGGCAACCTGCAAAGTTTCAATTGTTTCCAAAAGCGTTCCGGAAGCGGTTTCTGTAACATAAACACTTGCATGTTCGCCGTTTACCTCAATTGAAGTAATCTCTGTAGTGTAAGTTAAATCTTCACAGGATTTCCATGTTTCTTCAATACTTTTAAAATACGCGTCCTTATTAAACCCGTCATTATTTATGTAATTATCAGCATACAAAGGATAAAGACCCTTGATATCATGCCTGTTTGCTAAGTCATTATGATTTCTGAACAGTTCTTTAATCTGTCTGATATTTTGTTTTTGTTCCTTGCGAACTTCCGCACGATACGCCCTGTCAGAAATCAAGGACGCTTGCGCCACAGGCACCGCTGTTGACAATATCATAGTTGATAGCATTAATGTTACAAAAATCTTTTTCATAACTAACAGTATAGTTTAAAAACAGAAAAATTTTAATAGTATAAACAATGTAGATTTTCATGTACTCTTGGAGGAGCACTTACCTTATTAGTTTAAAGGTCATCTAGTAGTGTAACAACACCGGGATTGATACATAAATAACCTGAACAAAAAGTGGCAGTGTCGTTAACGGTAGAATCAGTCTCGCTACACATATGCTCTATTGAGTTTACAACCTCTACTTCCATATAACTTCCCGGAGTATTGCGGCTTAAAGTAAAATCATACAGGTTCCAATATGAAACAGGAGAAACAACATGTCCGCTATAGGGGTTATTTCCATATAAGATGCTATTTTCGTACATTTCTCTAATAATCTGACAGGATGGGACAGTCTGCATGGAATCCATAATATCTGATTGAAAACTCTTATATACGAGTCTCATTATTACATCTTCTTTCATATCACTAAATTTACCATTTATAGCTTCTATCATACATATTATTCGATTCCCGCTATAGTCAGTCTTATTAGTACATTCAATACGTAACAACAAATTAGATTTACAATTTGTATTGCTGTTTTTAATACTGTCAAACGTACAACAATGATGTGTTTTCGAGGTTATGCTGGACGAATTCGCCTGACAACAGGTTAAATCCCATTCATTAGAATTTGATGAACACACCGGCGGGCAATCCGGCAAACTTCCACAACCACATGTTTGACCTGCACATGGGTCACATGGCGGCAAGCTACCACAGCCACAGGTTTGACCTTCACATGGGTCAACTACTTCACCTTCATCTGTTTCTATCGGAGTAAATGGAGTTTCTAATACAGCTGCTACTTCTGTATTACGACCGGCTCGAGTTTGGACATCTATTGTAAATGTTCGTAAGTCTTTTCCTAATACGTTCGGGGATTTGGTACCGTTTATGTCTATTAGTCCTTCTATTGCCTGAGCGCCGGTTTGTGTTGTTAGGCATATTGAGACGCCGTTTTTAAGTTTAGCGCATGAACCCTTGTACGTTGGGGTGTACACTTTTTTGTCGTTATTTTCATATCTATAATATCTTGTTGCAAAACAATCGCCGTTGTTATCCCCGCACAGTTTTGACGGGCGTAGGTAGGTTTTTATAAATTTTTCCGCGTTATCTGTGTAGGATGTTGGTTCCTCTGGTGTATACATCATCGTTTCAAAAAAGGATGCTTTATTTTCATTTACGGCAAGACCTTCTACTGCACTCTGGATTGTTTGAGTTTCTCGTTTGAATGCCTGTTGAAATGAGTTATTCTGGTAATGGCTTACTACGGCTGGTAAGACCAAGGCAGAGATTACACCAACAATTACTACTGCAACCAGCACTTCGGTTAGTGTAAATGCGTAAAAGCCTTTAGTGGAGAGCTTTAACGGTACCCCCCCCCCCGTTTTCCTTGATATGATTGAGCTCTAGCATGTTCATCTCTCCTTTTGCTTTGTACAAAACAAGTTTAGCACTTTTTGAACGGTTTGTAAAGCATTTCAATAAAAATGAAATCGGTAATGCTAATATAAAAACTAATTATATGTATCTATCTAAATAAATCAGTACTATCACATTTTAAACTTCTACATAATTTATTTAGTGTTTTAAAGTCCAATATACGAATTTTATTATTTCTATATTTTTCTATTGTTTGTTTACTTATACCCGTTTCTTTTGAAAGTTCTTCTATTGTTTTACCAGCTTTATCCATTAACTGTTTTAATCTGCAACGCATTCTTACCTCCTTTTCATTTTTTCAGCTATTAACTTCACTTTATCTTCTTATATTAATTGATAAACTAAGATTTAACCATAAACTTACATAAACCAACTTCGACAATACTTTAAGTTCATTTATTTAAAATTTAATAAATCTTAAAAAAGTGTCAATTTTACGTTAAAAATGGGTTTATTAATTATATAAGCGAAAGGATATTGGGATATGGAAATAGCACTTAGCCAAGGTTCGACAGTTGACTTTTGGGGTAAACTTAGAAACATTACAAGTTTTTGCAAGATTTCTAATATAGAAAAACTACTTTCTGACGGGCTTGAAAACATGCCATCATCAAGTCCTGTTGATTATATTGGCGAACTTAATAAAAACGACGTTATGCACTAAGAAATATATCTGTAAAGAATTTTTGTAAAAATTTTATAATGAAACTTTTTCATGCTATCATTATACTGTTATAGTAGAAGGAAAAAGATATGAGTTTAACAGTATATTTAGGGATAGATGTGGGTTCTGTAACGACCAAACTGGCTTTGGTCGATGAAACAGGCAAATATGTTGACAGTGTAATGCTTAAAACTGCCGGAAAACCGGTTATGGCTGTCCAGACAGGTTTAAACAAACTGTATGAAAAACGAATTACCGAATACGATGTCAAAGGTGTTGGGACAACCGGCTCAGGACGTGCTTTGGCGGGTTCTTTAGTTGGTGCTGATGTTGTAAAAAACGAAATCACAGCACACGCGGTTGCCGCAAGTACAAATATTCCGGGTGTTCAAACAATCCTTGAAATCGGCGGACAGGACAGTAAAATTATCATCCTGCGCGACGGTATTGTAACCGATTTTGCGATGAACACTGTCTGTGCAGCAGGTACAGGAAGCTTTTTAGACCACCAGGCACAAAGACTTAACGTTCCGATTGAAGAATTTGGTGAAACTGCACTTCGTTCAACCAACCCGGCAAGAATTGCAGGTCGTTGCGGCGTTTTTGCAGAATCTGACCTTATTCACAAACAACAGCTTGGTTATCCTGTAGAAGACTTATTATACGGGCTTTGCCAGGCTTTAGTCAGAAACTATCTAAGCAACCTGGCACTAGGAAAAGAACTTCTTCCGACTGTTTCTTTTCAGGGCGGAGTTGCAACTAACACCGGTATGGTTAAAGCGTTTGAAGAAGCTCTTAACACAAAAATCGTAGTGCCTGAGAACCACCAGACAATGGGCGCAATCGGCGCTGCACTTTNTAACACAAAAATCGTAGTGCCTGAGAACCACCAGACAATGGGCGCAATCGGCGCTGCACTTTTAGCAATGGAAAACCACCAGTACACTGAAGAGCAAACAAAATTCAAAGGCTGGAATGTTGCTGAAATGCACTTTTCATCAATTACATGCACTTGCACAGGCTGCTCAAATAACTGTGAAGTTATCACAATTGTCGAAGGTGTCAACGAAGTTCAGCATGTTGAAAAAATCAAAGATGTTAAAGGCAACATAATAGCACGCTGGGGCGGAACCTGCGGTCGCTGGGATATAAGTTAGGATAAATTCAAAATGCAAAATTTTGGGCAAAATACTCAAAGAACCTCTATACTTAATGAGTTGTCCAACGGCAACGTTGAACTTGGAGAGGCTTTTGCCATGTTACTTAACGATATGGTTGTTCAAAGCGGAATTACCAACCCGAACGCTGAGCCGTTTGATGTTGTTCCGGATTCTTGGCGAAAATTAGCAGACAAACCGAACAAAACACCCGATGAAATCAAAAAACTTGACGAAACGTTTAAAGAAGAAGTAAGGATTTTGGCAGAATCCTACCTTCTTTACATAGCGCGAGAGACCCGTAATCTTACCGGCAAAATCGACTATGCGCAATACGAAGCTTACTTGCTGAAATACCGATTTGGGCGCTACGATGTTATGAACAAACCGGAATACCTTAACAAGGTCAAAGTACAAATAAGAAACGCGTTTAACAAAATTTCATCCCACGGCGAAACCCAAGGCGATAACTTGATTGACAAAAATGATATGGCTGCATTTATTTTTGCCCTGTCAACAAGGTCAAAGCGGGACGCAAACAACAATTTTCTTGGATTTGAGATAAACGGCTTAATCAAACCGGAAGAGTACGCCGTGAGCGAGCATGACCTGTTTGAAGCCGGTGACAACCTGTTTTCAATAAAACTAAGAGTGGCATACAAAACACTAAACTAGGAGTTAATTATGAAAAAATTTTTATTATCAATATTTTTATTTTCAATCTTGGCAATCATGCCGCAAGCATTTGCAATCGAAGACATTGTAAGTCTTGATGAGGTTGAAACACCGACAGTGACAGAACAAGTGCCTGTTAAACCAACTGTTCTGACTGCCGAAGTCAAATTTGATTGGCTTGATATCTCACAGGCTCAAAGAGATGAAAATATTGACCACTTCAAAAATCTTTTATTTGAAGATAACAAAAGTCAAATTTATTTTACAAAAGACGAATTCAACAAAAAATTTGCACAATATAAAAAAGATAAAGATTTTAAACTTCATTACATGCTAACAAACAACGGCGTAACAGAAGATGAAGAAGCTAAATATTGCGCGTTTTACTACAAAAAAAACACACTTGTCATGTATGCAATCCAGTATAAAAACAATCCAACAAACGCTTTTTACTACACCGCGTTTGGAAAACTTTACTACACAGATGTTATGTCGGACGGTTATCCGGAATTTCCTTACACATCAATGCAATATGACAGAAAAGGACAGTTAAAAAGCGCGATATACTTTGTATCAAAAGATATTCAGTACATGTTTGACGCGGACAAGAAGTTCCAGGGCATCTGGTACAAAGACAAAATGTACGACAAAAACGGCAAACAAACACTTACCCGTACAAACTGGTAATCACATTACGCAATGTTTCTTAACACATACAGGTAAAAACGGCAAAAAACTTCCTTGACAGATTTTTATCTGAAAAATTTCTATAACAATGTTAGGAACATAAATGATTACAGCAATAAATAATTTTACTCCAATATATCCCGCAACGTTGCAGCAACGCGCGCTTAACAACGTTAAGTTTACCGGAAAATCAATGCCATCACAATATCTAACGGTTTTTGATTATATGTCGGCAGAAATTTTAGGGAGAAACAGAAGAGTGAACGGAAGTATGCTTTCAGCAACCAAAATCCAAGCAGCCGTTCAGGATTTATTAGACAATAATAAAGTTTTTACAGAGTTTAAACGCAGTCTGGTTGAAAAAATCAAATGGAAAAGTTACATCCCTGAAGATGTTCGGGTTTATTCTATCGATAAAATCAACAAAGCAAGAGAAGCTCGCTTAAAACAGTGGCGCGATTTTCTAAAGTACCCAACGCTGGTATCAGAAAACGGAACTATGCACAACGAAGAATTAGTACTTAAATTAAGGAATGACAAATCACTAAGAGTTGTTATTTGGGACGCTATAACAAGCGAGATTAAAGAAAACAACAGACATATTCCTGTGCCGTTTAATGAAGAAGCTTTGCTTGAAACGATTAACCGTTTTGAAAGATATGACGCTAAAGACCGCGCAACATCCTGTGTAAAACCTTCATTTCTTGAAATTTATACTCATAAACTTCGTGATAACCTTTTAATGGAAATGGGTTTATCAAATCAGAAGAAAATTTGGGTAAAAATCCCTTCAATCAAGCACGATCCGCTACATAAAGAAGAAAACATCGCAAGACTTGAAACCCTAAGCTGCAAAAACTGGTGTACACGGTCAAGTGTTGATAAAGCAGAAGATGCACTCACAGACGGTGATTTCTACATTTATCTACGCAGAAACTCTCTTAACCTATGGGAACCTCTTGTTGGCATGACAACTTGCAAGGGAAAAATCGACCAAATTCAAGGGATTGAAAACAACAATATAATACCGCTTAATATGGTTGAAGAGGTCAAGTCTTTTATTGCTGAGCGCGGGCTAAAATGTGCCTCAGGAATTTTTGACGAAGGTCCGAAAGCGCGCCAGGCAATTTTGATTAGTGAAAAACTGGCAGAAGTCAATCCTAATAATAGTAGACAAAACTTCATGAAAGCGATTAAAGACGGAGACGACCGCGCAATGTTTGAGTTCCTTAATATAGAAACCAATGTTCTCCCTGATAATAGTCTTGAAATTGCAAACTACAAACCGTCTTACACAATACGCACAGGAAGCGGAATTACAATTCCTTATTCAATGTTAGGAATTAACGAAAATGAATTGCTTAGAAATGTCAGAGTGATTAACGGCAATCTTATTCTGCATAATAAAGATGCTTTGTTTAACTCAAATATTACAGTATTCCCGCCAAAACTTGAAAAAGTAAAAGGGCGTATTGTCTGCACTGCTGAACAATATGAAAAGTTCAAAGATGATATTAACAGGGTAATTAAAGACCAAAACCACCTGATTATACGCAGTAAATAAAATAAAAGAGGCGGTTTTGCCGCCCCTTTGTGTACAGTTGTGGGGCTGTAAAATAAGGTGAAGTGTTAGTTCTACCTAACACTTGTTACGTAAAAAATGAAGTCTTTTTTCTGGTTTAGAATTGTCAACATGCTGGTGATTGCGGTAACCAATTCCTGCCCGATATCCTGAAATTGCATACAACACCGGCAATGACGGCTCTATCCATTTTAATCCGGATAGCAAAGAAACCGTTGCAATATCATCAGTATGAAGTCCTAAATCCAAAAGTTCAGGAGTTCTTGTATCATCTTTAGATTTTTGCGAAAATACAGGATTAATAAACTTTTTGCTTATGTAATTTGCAATAACACTCCCGCCAATAACGCCTGTTAGCAGAATTCCGCTAACCATGCCAACACATCTTGCAGCTTTTGATTTTATGTTAAACTTTTCTAAAACCGCTAATGCAGCGCCGGCACCGATATTACAAAGGAAAATGTTTGCAAGGTACTGGTAAACACCTTCTTTAACTTTGTTTGGAACTCTGTCTTTCCAATTTTTTTCAGTGATTTTATCTGCTGCAACTCCGCCTAAAATCCCGCCTGCAACAGGAACTGCGCCATATATAGAAAGCCAGCCGATTTCTCTGAAAATATCTTTAGCGCTGATATTTTCCGGCGGAGGAATAAGTTTATCTAACAAAGTTTTATGCTGTTTAGTATTGATTAAATCTATTTCTTTCAGCGAAAGTATTTTGGTTTTTGCCCGATTTAATATATTTGCAAGTTTGTCACTTACCATGTTCTGAGCCAAAAACTCTGTTACTGTATGCGTATTTTCTTTTACAATTTCATTAACTGTCTTACTTGGTTTTCGTCCTGTAACATACGCTGCAATTTTTGGTGCATTTACTGCTGAAAGTATTGTTACACCAAGGATTATAGCGGACTTTAACCCTGTTTTTTTACGGTCTTCTTTAGAGGTATTTTGAAGTTGGTTAAGTATCAACCCTGAACTTCCAATTGTTAGCAGTGCGGGGATATTTTTGTTTATTTTTGCAGTCAATAACGGCTGGTCGAGGTATCTGCCGATTGTAGAAAGTTTCATTATTTCAGGGTTTCCTTTTTATATCTGTCAAATATTTCTTGATTTTCTTGATAAAATTCAGTAAATTTATCCATTTTATCAAGTATATTTTTGGAGACTATGTGTTCAATTTTGCAAGCATTTTCACCGGCTTCAACAGGCGGGATATCAAGAACTTTTTCAAAAAAATTCTTTAATATATTATGTTTCCGGTAAACCTTTTTGGCTTCGCTAATACCGGTTTTAGTTAGTGAGATTGCCTCATAGCTTGAGTATGTAATAAGATTTTGTGAAACAAGTCTTGACAACGCTTCTGAAACAGACGCACGGGAGATATTCAATTTTCTTGCAAGTTCAGCTCCCTTTAGCGGAGTGTTATTAAGCTTGGCAATATAAATTTCTTCTAAATAATCCTCTAAACCTGATGTAATACTTTTCTGAGCGTTCATTTATTCTCCAAAACTTTCAACAAAAATATTGTAAGGTAAACCTTACACTTTGTCAAGTGTTAATATATGTAACAATTGACATTAAAATTCTAAAGATTTTTGAAAAAGGTGCCGATAACTAATTTGTAATCAGAAAAATTTTAAGGAGTGTATAGAAAATGTCAGACAAAAAGATTATGGACGTAGAAGATTTAATGGTAGATTATGCTGAAATGACAAGCTTTGACTTTGGGTCATTGTCAGATGAAGAAATGAATACCTTAAATAAAATCACAAACAGTGAATATTCAAAAAAACCGTATGCTTTTAAGTACGGCAACTTCAAACTGGTGGACTTTTTCCACTCACTGTTAGCTGATAACGGTTAATAGCTGTTGATTTTGGAGATATGTGTTATGAATGAAAAAGAACTGTTTGATAAAGGATGTTTTCTGCCTTGCTGGGCTGAGGATACTGAAGATACTCCAACGCCGGGACTTAAAGTCTACACAAGGCAGAACAAAGATTTACAAACTCTGTTAGACGAGTTGGCGGATATCAAAAACAGAATTCAAGATATCCAGGCAAAGCAATGGCATTTGGCTAAGTTAATTCATTACCATGAAAATAACTTTGCAAACGACTAATAACGACTACCAGACACATAACAATGAAAAGCCATAATCGAAATTATGGCTCTTTTTTTTGAAGTTCGTCCGGTTTTGTTGTTCGGGGCTGCATGTTTATGCAGTTTTACGATTTCTTTCCGGTTCTCCCACTGTTTTTATTAAAGTGTCGATTACTTTTGGCATCTGGCAGATAAAAGAATAATGTCCGTTTCGCAATGAACATCTTTTGCAATCACAATTGATGTAATAGCATTCAAGCGCCTGTTCTGTCCAGTTTTGGGTGATAGACTCAGACATTTCATCGTTTCCGGGTGAATAGTATTCAAAAACCTCATCTATTATGCTTCCCATACTGACCTCCCAAAATTCTTAATACCTTGCCCATTTTTATTTTAACCGGTAAAGCAGGCTTTTTAATCCTCTGTTTAGAGGATTTTGGGATAAATTAAGGGGCTTTTTGAAGAATTCAAAAAGCCCCTTTAATATTTATAATGCTTCTTTTTTTGAAAGTGATTTAATGACCTTTTTGTCCGGTGACACCTGTTCGGTTTGTTGTTTTACTTTACCGTCCTTTTTCGTCATTGTTGTTTTACCGGTTTTACCCCAATCGAACAGGTATTGAGCACCTAACTGGAATCCGACACCTGTTCTTCCGCCGTTGCGGAACAGAATTTGGAAATATGCGTTCATTCTGTCTTTCCAAGTCTTTGTTGCACCAAAGCCATATTGTAAGTAACCGTGTTTCATACTAACTTGTGCAAGGCTTACATTTCCTGCATGACCGCCAAGGTGGTCATTGATATTATACATATACTGAACTGTTGCATAAACATTCCAGCTTTCACGAGCATAGATAAAGTTTACACCTGGTGCAACGTTTACACCGTTTAGCATGCCGGAATTCATACTCATTGTACCAAAGTCGGTTCCCCAATTCTGGCGACCGAATACGTTGTATGATAAGAATGCTGTTGGCTGAACCGTAAAGTGTTCTGTTGCGTGTAAGTTATATGCAGCTTTTGCAGCAGTTCCGGCAAACCAGTTACCAGCCTTGTCATTAAAGCCTGCAACGGACATTTCGTTATTATAACCGCCGCCGTAAGCCATTACAGAACCTACAAAATCATCTTTCATAAAGGTTCCCATAAAGCCGCCCTGACCGCCGTTTTGGTACATGCTAACATTATTAAATGACTGATGTGAACCGTTATAACCGATAAATGCCGTAGGAATGAATTCCCATCCGCGTTTTAGTTTCACAACAGGGAAGTCTGCCCCAACAAATGAGCCGTAAGCTGTATTATGAACGTTCAAATTATGTGTCATTGACAGGGTTTCAAAGTTTACATAAGACTTATACCAAAGTCCGCCGTCTTCTTTTGTGTATTGGTAAGGTGCAAATCGGGAATCGTTAATTGCGTAGCGGTTTGCAAGTTTACCGTTAGATAAAAATCTCTCACTTTGAAGTGTTACGTGGTTAAGCAGCATATCATCAATTGCTAACTGGTTATTATACATTGACATTGTTGCAACTTGACCTCTAAATACTTGAGGGTTCCAGCGTGTCTTATTTGATGTGAACCAGCCGCCGCCAACTGATTTCAAATCATAATAACCTATTGGCGTAAAGATTTCCTTGTCTGTTGTGTCAAATGTCACATTCTTAATTGATTCAGCGTCAAATAAGTGTAGTTTTATCTGCTTATCTATCGGACAAAGTCCTACAAAATCAAAGTCTGAAATCTTTATTGTGCCCTTCATATCTGAAGAAAGGGTGTTTACAAGGAATTTATCATGGTTCCAGTCACGAGGTGAAATATCAACAGTAATGTTATTATTGCCATTGACTACCATATTATCAATAGTTGAAGTATTCAATGTTCCGTTCATCAAACCAAGCGTTGAATTATTTGCCATTGTAAGTGTATCAACACTTAAATCTTGTGTGCTGCCGCCTAGTATTAGACTTGAATTATTGAGGATATTTACATCGCCGCCTGTAATATAGCTATTTGCATCATTAATAAGAATATGTGAATTATCCCGGAATGTTGCACTACCGCTAATTTGCTGCAAACCTCCGCCAGAATTAGTATTATTAACAAGTTCGGTGGTCGTCAATTTACCGCCGTCATTGTTTATCATACCATTCCATTTATCGTTGGTATCAAGATTGAATTCAGCGTCAGTTCTGAGATTTACAAGCGACCCTTTTTGAATATCAACATTAACCGCATCTTTAACCTGGCTTGGAACCTCAATAGTCAATATAGACTTATCTAAAAGATTTAAGTTACCGGTATTGGCTATCAAGGTACCGTCATGAGTTGTACCGTAATTCAAAGTACCGCCGTTTAACTCAATTGTACCGTCCCAAGTGTCATTGGTGTTAATTGTTACAGTACCTTGTTTTTTGATATCAACCGTGGTGGTTTCTGTTATAACAGTTTTTACGGCTCCGTCAATATATGAACCGTTTTCAACAGTTAAAAGGTTCGTATTAATATTTAAGTTCCCGTCTGCCGCGTGGATAGTACCGTTTGAAGAGATGTCATCAACATTAAGTGTTCCTGATGTTATGTTGATATTGCCATTCCAGGTGTCGTTAGAGTTAAGAGTAACGTCACCGCCTGTTATATTAAGGTTGGTGTTATCTGTAAGAGTTACAGCCGGATTGTTTCCGTCTCCGACAATTTTACTTCCTGCTGCAATTGTCAAGTCACCGGCATTAAGATTTACTGTGCCGCCTTCTGCTATAAAATTGCCGTTTCCTTGAATATTGTTAATGTCTAAAGTCCCGTCAGTAATTTTTATTGAACCAGACCAAATATCTGCTTTATCAAGCTCAACACTACCGCCGGTAATATTGGTTACCGTGCCTGCATTTATTGTTGTATTCACAGCTTCTTTGATATAGCTGTCTGATGTCAAATTGAGTTCACCGGCTTTTAAGGTTAAATTACCTCCATTTGCTTCCAATATATCATTTGATTGAACATTGTTGATACTCAAAGTACCGGAAGTCATTGCGATTTTGCCAGACCACGTGTCTGCATTGTCAAGTTCAACACTGCCGCCCGTGATATTTGTTGTCGTTCCGGCATTTAAAGTTGTTGTGACAGCTTCTTTGATGTAACTATCAGATGTTAATTCTAAATTGCCGGCTTCAAGTGTTACATCACCGCCTGTGGCTTGAAGTGTACCATTTGATTGAACATCATTTATATTCAAAGTGCCATCTGTTATTGCAATTTTTCCAGACCATGTGTCTGCATTGTCTAACTCAACACTGCCGCCCGTGATATTCGTGGTTGTTCCGGTATTAAGAGTTGTGTTTACTGCTTCTTTGATGTAGCTATCTGATGTTAAATCTAAGTTGCCGGCTTCAAGTGTTACGTCGCCGCCTGAAGCTTGAAGTGTACCGTTTGATTGTACATCATTTATATTCAATGCGCCGTCAGTTATTGCAATTTTACCAGACCACGTGTCTGCTTTGTCTAATTCAACACTGCCGCCGGTGATATTCGTTGTCGTACCCGTGCTAAGGGTTGTTGTCACAGCTTCTTTGATGTAGCTATCTGATGTTAATTCCAAGTTGCCGGCTTCTAAGGTTACATCACCGCCTGAGGCTTGAAGTGCTCCGTTTGATTGTACATCGTTGATATTCAAAGTGCCGTCATTTATGGTAATTTTTCCAGACCACGTGTCTGCTTTGTCTAATTCAATACTGCCGCCGGTGATATTCGTGGTTGTTCCGGTATTAAGAGTTGTGTTTACTGCTTCTTTGATGTAGCTATCTGATGTTAAATCTAAGTTGCCGGCTTCTAAAGTTACATCACCGCCTGAAGCTTGAAGTGCTCCGTTTGATTGTACATCGTTGATATTCAACGAACCGTCATTCATGGTAATTTTGCCTGCCCAATCATCCGAATTGCCTAACTCAACACTGCCGCCATTGATATTTGTTGTTGTGCCTGCTTTTAAGGTTGTATCAACTGCTCCTGCAATAGTGCTGCCGGCTGCAATATCAAGTTTACCCGTTTCAAGTGTTAATTTACCGCCCGCTGCATCAAGTGTACCGTTTGAAGCAATATTATTGACAGTTAAATCACCGTCTGTAAGATTGATTTTACCTGTCCAAGTGTCATTACTGTTCATTGCAGCGCTGCCGCCTGCTACGTTCAGGGTTGAATTTTCATTGATAGTTGTTTTTACAACATCAGCAATTGAACTTCCGTCCGCAAGCGTAAGAACAGAATTTTGGTCTTTGTCTTTTCCAAGATTTAATGTTCCGCCTGTAACATTAAGTGTTCCTGAAGGAATATCATTTTCTGTATACCAATTAAGTGTACCGTTTTCAACGGTTGAATTCCCGCCAAAGAATGTTCCTGTAACAGTTGTTGTGCCTGCTTCTTGTGTGTAAGTTCCGGTGTAGCCGGAGTTATCCCCGGAAGTATTCAGCGTTCCCTGATTAATGATTGTACCTTCGCCTGCAATATTGCTTGCAATTGTATTTGTACCTGTTAAAACAGTGTTACCGGTGCTTTCTTGATAAATATCGTTTTTCGCAGTTTCTGATCCGGCTGCAACAGTGACATTATTTAATGTCATAGTGCCTTTATTATAAATTGCTCCGCCTTTATCCGCTGCATTGTTTGTAAATTCAGTGTCTGTTATTGCCATATTGCCGGCATTATAAATCGCACCGCCATTACCTGCTGCAGTATTATTATCAAATACGGAACCGGAAATGATTAAGTTTGCATCATCCGTATTTTCCGGCATAACTCCGTTATATATTGCTCCGCCGTTGCCGGTTGAGGTGTTGTTTTTAATACCAACGTTATCAAGTGTAACAATCGCCTGTTGGCTATTATTTTCAACAACAGAGCCGTTGCCGGTTTTTTGTGCGTCTTGAATTGTCAAGTCTTTAATATCAAGTTTTACATTAACGTCATCAGCAATATTGAAGAAACTTCCATAATCGCCGGTTGCGGTGTGTGTTGTTTTATCATAAATCTCACCGGAGATAATATTTTTATCTCTGTCATGACCTGTTACAGTAAAGCTTGCTTGACCTGAAACACCGGAAGTTTGACCAACTGTTGCACTCAATGATTGGTCGATATGGTAAGTCTGTAAACTATCCGAACCGTCATCAGAGAACTGGAAGAACCTTGTGCCTTCTGTTGCGTTCATCTTGTACAAAGTATTTTCATCAGAGAAATTAGTTACCTGCATTTGAATAGAATGTTTATCATCTGTTGCAGTAACTTCGTATTCCCATGAAGTTGTTGCACCGGTTGCCCATGTAATTTTGTTTTCATCAGGTTGATCCGCAAATGTTGCACCGGTTAAAACATCCTTAACTGTGTGATAAACTTCCGGATTACCGTTTTCTTCACCGGTAATATAAATATTGCCAAAACCGAACTTGATATCATCCGAACCGTTTTCAATTGTCACAGTGTCTGTTTCAAGAGCTTTTGTGCCTTCTGTTGCGCCGTCAACAATATTAACATTGAAGCTTAATGTTGTATTATCAGTTGTAAGATTAGTAAATGTGTAATCTTTTGTTGCAGCTCCTGCACCTTCTTCAATCAAGTTCAAATCTGAATTGGTAAAGTTATATGTTGTCGAACCGGTATAGTCTGTAGAACCTAATGTTACGACACTATTATCAACTGATAGTGTGTTTGCTTGCCCGTTGTCAATTTTTTCTTCAATATTGTAATTTCCGACAATTCCTGATGAAGCGCCAAAGTTTGCACTTGCACCTTCGCCGGTGAAATCAACAACAGAAGAATTAATTGTATTATTAGCATTAGTTGTTGCTGTGTGGTTAAGTTCAGTACCGCTTGCAAGGTGAACATTATCATAATCAATTGCAGAACTTGATGTAATATTTAAACTGCCGCCATTGATATTTTTCTCGCCGCCAAAGACTTTTCCGGAAACATTAACATTAGCAGAACCGGCGAGCTGCGTATAATTACCTGTAAATCCGGATTGGTCAGCGTTTATATTGATAGTACCCGAATTGGTAAAATCACCTTCCCCGGTTGTTACACCGTTAAGTGTCAATATTCCGCTATTTGTAACTATTCCGGCATTTGCCAGGTTACCGCCATAGTTTACTGTACCTGAAAAATTCAAATCAGTAATATCAGTGCCGTCAATATTTAAGTCACTTGAAGCATTAGAATTATTCAAATTGATTGTCAAGCCTGTATTTGAACCGGCATTAACAACCGCTAAAACATCATCTGCCTTTGTTGATGAGTTGATAGTTACAGTTGAATTGTTTTCAGATGTGAACGAAATCGTTGTGTCTAAATGAGAATTATTGTCAAATGTCAATTCTGAACCGTCAACTGTCAAACCGCCTTGACCTGTGATGTTATTAATATATGAATTTTTCTCAAAGATTAACGAAGCAGCAGCGTCAACTATTATATTTGAAGCGCCTTCAACATTACTTGTGCCAGCAATTGTAAGTTTGCCGCCTTCAATTTCAATAATACCGCCGGTTGCAGTGATAGTGCCATTTGATGTGACATTAGTATTTAATGTACCGGATGTCATATTAACCGCACCAGCCCAAGTGTCATTACTGTTCATCGCAAGACTTCCGCCGGTAATATTTGTTGTTGTACCTGCATTTAGGGTTGTTGTTACAGTTTCTGCAATAGAACTGCCTGTTAATAGGTCAAGATTTCCTAATTCTAAAGTTACACTGCCACCAGTTGCTTCAAGTATACCATTTGATTGAACATTATTAATATTCAAAGTACCATCAGTTATTGCTATTTTGCCAGACCACGTGTCCTCATTGTCTAACTCGACACTGCCGCCCGTAATATTGGTTGTCGTTCCTGCATTTAAAGATGTTGTAACAGCTTCTTTTATATAGCTATCAGAGGTTAAATCTAAGTTGCCGGCTTCAAGTGTTACATTACCGCCTGATGCTTCAAGAATGCCGTTTGATTGTACATCATTTATATTCAAAGTGCCGGAAGTTATTGCTATTTTGCCGGACCACGTGTCTGCATTGTCTAACTCAACACTGCCGCCCGTAATATTGGTTGTCGTTCCTGCATTTAAAGATGTTGTAACAGCTTCTTTTATATAGCTATCAGAGGTTAAATCTAAGTTGCCGGCTTCAAGTGTTACATCACCGCCTGATGCTTCAAGAATGCCGTTTGATTGTACATCATTTATATCCAAAGTCCCGGAAGAAATTGCGATTTTGCCTGACCATGTGTCTGCATTATCTAACTCAACACTGCCGCCTGCAATGTTAAGTGATGATGAAGTGTTAAGTAAAGCTTCAACACCGGCAGCAATTGAGCTGCCTGAATTAAGTGTCAAAACAGCCTTCTGCAATGCGTCTTGACCGATATTTAATGTGCCGTTTTCGACAATTAATTTTGCATACGACGGAATATCATTTGTTGTATACCAATTTAAAGTACCATCTTCAATTGTCGAAGTTCCGCCAAAGAATGTACCTACAACCGTTGTTGTACCGGCTTCTTGAGTGTAAGTTCCGATGTATTCTGAGTTATCCCCTGATGTATTAAGATTTCCCCGGTTGGTTATTGTACCGTCGCCGGAAATAGCACTTGCAATTGTATTTGTACCCGTTAGGCTAGTAGCTCCTGCCGAAGTTTGATAAATATCATTGCTAGCAATGATTGTTCCTGCATTAACCGTGACATTGTTTAATGTCATAGTACCCGTGTTATGGATTGCTCCGCCTTTGTTAGCATTATTGCCGGTAAAACTGGTATTATCTATTGTTAATATTGACCCATTCGCAATTGCACCGCCGCCGGAAATAGCAGTGTTTCCTTCAAAAGAAGAATTTGAGATGGAAATTTCCACACCCTGATTTACAATAGCTCCGCCATATTGACCGGCGGTGTTATTGCTAAACTGACCAGAAACATCTGACAGCACCCCATTTGTATTATTATTTATAGCACCACCATTTATTGTGGCTGAATTACCAATAAAGTCAGCATTTAATGAAGTTATCTCTCCTTGATTAATAATCGCTCCGCCTTGTTCTGCCGAATTATTTAAAAATAAACCTGTAACAGAAGAAATTTTCCCGGATGAGCCGTTAAGGGTAACATTAGCAATTGCACCGCCATAAGTTGCTGCACTGTTTCCTATAAAATCAGCATCTAATGAAGTAATAGTACCCACATTTCCAATTGCTCCGCCATAATCTGTGGTACTGTTATTGATAAAAGTACTACCTGAAATTGAGGTTGTTCCGCTATAATTATAAATTACACCGCCAAACACTGAACTGTTGTCCTTAAACACAGAATCTGTTACCGAAACAGTACCGCTTGTGTTATATACAACCCCGCCAACTATACTTGTTGAAGTATTATTCATTCCGTTCCAGGAATTAACTACATTGCCATCATCGTCTAAAGAACCAACATTGTTGATGTTCAGAGTTTTTCCTGAACCAACTGTAATTCCTCTGATATTTTGACTTTGTGCAGTTATAGAATAATTATTCCCGTCAATTGTTAATACTGCACCGGAAGAACCGCCCATTGAGCCTAAGTTCGCGTTTAAGATTTCATCTTCCAGCATAGTATATACACGGTCAGATTCAGTTGCCGCAACAGCGTCCTTTAGTTTCATCTGGTTATTGTATGTCAAATAGCCATCAGTGTTATTGTATGTTAGCAAGTAACTGTAGTTGTGCGGCGAACCGGTTACGACAACGTCCGGATTAGTTGAAAGTTTAACCGCGCCCATTAAATTACTATCTGCAATCTGAGTTTTAACAATATTGCTGCCGGAATCAGTCATTATATTAACATCTGTGATAACAATATTGTGACCGTTAGAAACAACCGGAGAGCTTGCCGTAATCTTGTCAGACTCAGGTACTATAAGGTTTGCATCAACTTTAAGACCTAAATCACTGTTTAAAGTTACATTACCAAGATTTGTTTCGCGGATTGTATTATCAATTAAGTCAAGAACACCGCCATTTACAATGAAATCTACTGTGTCATCAAAATTACCAACGCCAGTTCCGTCATGGTTTTCACCAAGTTTCAAGGTGCCGTCATTTAAGGTTACTGTATTATTTGAAACAGTATTATTAATCTCAACAGTTCCTGTTGTCGGCGCTGTTGAACCGTCAGGCAATATAATATCGGGTTTGTTAATATTAATTGTTCCTGTTCCGTCGCCTGAAATGGTGTCATTGATTTCTATTGTCTTATCTTCTGCTGCATTAAGGTTTGTTGTATTGCTATTGTAAATCGCGTCACCTTCGCCGGCTGCTTGATTGCCTGTGAATTCAACGTCTTTATTCATAGCAACGATATTAACTGTGCCATCGTTGTTTATTGCACCGCCGTTGCCGTCGGATGTGTTGTCTATAAATGAAGTATCAATAAATGTGGCATTTCCGCCGTCTGCAACATTTACAGCTCCACCATCAACATAGATTGCACCATTGGTAAAGCCAGTAAAACCCGCAGAGGTTATATCACCGTTTCCGTCTCTCAAACCAACTCCGGAAACAGTTAAATAACCATTTTCTTTAACTGTAATACCATTACTGCTTTCATCATCACACTCGATATTATAGTTATTACCGTTTATAGTTAAAGTAATAGTATCACCAGATTCACCAAAAGTACCCAGACTTCCACTGCCACTTACATCGGTGAATAAATCCATAGTAACACTAGAAGTAGCGTCTTTTATAGTGGTTTGCAAATTACTATAACTCATAACTGTAACACTAGGAACTGTGGCTGCTTTCGCGTCTTGTGAACCCAACAAACCAACACCCATTGACATAAGTATTGCTGCTATTCTTAAATTCCGCTTTTGAGTACTATTTTTCACCATCTTAATCCTCTATATTTAATATTATAAAAAATTTTTCGGCATTCAGCAATCCTCATTTCAATTGATTTTTCTTTTTAAATGATGAAAATTCTTAAAAAATTTATACAAATTAAGGGTTTTCAGGCTTCAAATTTATTTACTTTTTATATATTAATTAACTTAAAATTTTTTAATATTTTTAATAAATTTGCCCTCTTGACTGATAGTAACTATCAGGTTTTATAATAAGTTAGTAAAGCATGAAAGGAGATAAGATGACAAATACAATAGAGCTTAATGTACTTGAAAACGTAAATTCGCCGGAAGACGTAAAAAAGCTAAATAACGAACAAATGCACGTTTTGGCACAAGAAATCCGCGAGCTTGTTATAAATAAAGTAAATACAATTGGCGGACACTGCGGTCCAAACTTAGGAATTGTTGAGGCAACTATCGCGCTTCATTACGTATTTAATTCCCCGTATGACAAGATTATTCTTGATGTTTCACACCAGTGTTATCCGCATAAAATCCTTACCGGAAGAAAAGAAGGGTTCACAAACCCTGATAATTACTACACTTACACCGGCTACACAGCACCAGAAGAAAGCGCTCATGATATGTTCAAAGTCGGTCACACATCGACTTCTGTAAGTCTGGCGGTTGGAGCTGCAAAAGCAAGAGACCTAAAAGGCGGCAAAGAAAACATCATAGCAGTAATCGGCGACGGTTCCCTATCAGGCGGTGAGGCATATGAAGGACTTAATAACGCTGCAGTTTTAGGAAGCAACATAATAATAGTTGTAAACGACAACGAAATGTCAATCGCCGAAAATCAGGGCGGGCTTTACAAAAACCTTGAACTTTTGAGAAACACAAACGGCAAAGCTGAATGTAATTTCTTCACCTCATTGGGCTTTGATTATTACTACGTTGAAGACGGAAACAACGTGGAAGAGTTGATTTCAGTGTTTAGCAAAGTCAAAGACGCAGACCATCCGGTCGTTGTTCATATACACACATTAAAAGGCAAAGGCTTAAAACCGGCTGAAGAAAACAAAGAAGGTTTCCACTGGATACTGCCGGGAACCCTCGATGAAAAGCCTGCTGCACCGGTTTCAAGCCCACAGACTTACCAATCTGTCACGACTGATTATATTTTAGAAAAAGCAAAGAACGACCCGTCTGTAATCGCGATTTCTCCGGCAACTCCTGGGGCTTACGGATTTACGCCTGAATTCAGACAAAAACTTGGCAGTCAATATACAGATGTCGGGATTGCAGAAGAGCATGCTGTGGCTTACGCGTCTGCTCTTGCAAAATCAGACGCCAAACCAATTTTAGCGGTTTTAAGTTCGTTTATTCAAAGAACTTACGACCAGTTGTCACAGGATTTGTGTTTAAACAATTCTCCGGCAACAATTCTCATATATTGGGGTGCAATATCCGGTGCTGACGCAACACATTTACAAGTGTTCGACATTCCTATGATGTCGAATATTCCAAACCTGGTTTACCTTGCACCAACGAACAAAGAAGAGTATTTAAGAATGCTTGACTGGTCAGTTGAACAAACATCTTTCCCTGTTGCAATAAGAGTACCTTTTGGAAACCTTGTTTCAACAGGTGTTGAAGATAAAACAGACTACTCTATTTTAAACAAATTCAAAATGGTTGAACAGGGCGCTGATGTTGCAATAGTCGCGCTTGGAAGTTTCTTCGAGCTTGGCAAAAGTATTAAGGCGTATTTAAAAGAAACAACAGGAATAAACGCAACACTGATTAACCCGCGATTTATCACCGGAATTGACGAACATATGCTGAATTCTTTAAAATCAAGTCACAAGCTTGTCATAACACTTGAAGACGGCGTCATAGACGGCGGGTTTGGTGAAAAAATCAGCAGATTTTACGGCGCATCTGATATGAAAGTCTTAAACTACGGTGCTAAAAAAGAATTCACTGACCGGGTTCCGGAAGCTGAGCTCTACCAAAGATACCGTTTGACAAAAGAACTTATCACAGAAGACATCAAGTCTATTCTAAATTAGGTTAGTTAAAAAGCAGCAGGGTTTTTACTCTGCTGCTTTATGCCGTTTAAACATAAATAAAAGCGGGATTAACAAGAAGCATAAAACCCCGAAAATCCTAAACGAATCCATAAACGCCCACAAACTTGACTGCTTTAAAAGTGTCCCGTACTGAGAGTATTCAGCCATATGTTTTGCAACTGAAATATGTGTATACTGTGCAAGTGCTGCCGTAGTTGATTGAACACGTTCAACAAATGCCGGATTAAGGTCGCTTAACTTGCCAACCATCATAAACTGGTGCATTTGCCCGAACCTTGTCAACATAGTTGCAACTAAAGAAGTTCCGATTGCACTGCCGATATTTTTTAACAAGTTTTGAAGTCCTGTCGCGTTTGTCATCTGGACATTTGAAATAGTTTCCATTGAAAGATTTATTATCGGAACAAAGGAAAGTCCCATTCCAAGCCCCATAATAAAATTAGGAATCATGATATTAATATTTGATATCTGCAAATTCAAAAATCCTAAAACAATTCCTGCAGTGCCAAGCAAAAACAACCCAACACATACAAGAATTCTCTTATCTACTTTATCCGCAATAAACGCGCATACAATCGTTGCGGTCATACACCCAATGCCCCTTGGCATCATAGAATACCCGCTTAAAAATGCGGTATAGCCCATCATGTTTTGTAAGAATTGCGGCAAAATAGCAAGCGACGCATACAAAACAGCCTGCATAACAACCTGGATTATAGTTCCCAAAACAAAATTTCTGTCTTTAAATACGCTCAAATCAACAAGTGTATTTTTTCTCACAATCTGAGATACGAAAAAACAAATTCCCGCAGTACAGGATATTCCGAAAATCCAACGTATCCATGTCGCATTAAACCAGTCCGCGTTATTACCTTTATCAAAAAATACCTGCAAACATAAAAGCCAAATTGTCAGGAAGAAAAATCCCAACCCGTCCATTTTTACCCCTTTTTGGCGATGAGAATACGGCGGGTTAAATAAAAGTTTATGCGATAATATTGCAGCCAAACATCCAAACGGAACGTTTATATAAAAAATCCACGGCCAAGACCAGTTATCGGTAATCCAACCGCCCAAAACAGGTCCAATAATCGGCGCAACAATTATGCCCATCCCAAAAATTGACATCGCCATGCCGCGCTTTTCTTTTGGGAAGCTTTCCATCATTATTGCCTGCGAAATCGGCAAAATTCCGCCGCCGCCCGCGCCCTGCAAAATTCTAAATAATACCATTTCGCCCAAATTTCTTGCCATTCCGCAAAGCATTGAAGCTATGGTAAAAAGTAAAATACTTATAACGTAAAAATTCTTACGCCCTAACAGTTTACTGAAAAAATCAACAGACGGGATTATAATACCGCTGGCAATCAAGTAGCTTGTTAAAATCCACATACTTTCATCACGCGTAGCGGAAAAACTTCCTGCCATATGCGGAAGCGCAACGTTTGCAATAGTTCCGTCTATTACATATATAAATACCGCAAGTAAGGTAGGTACAGCCGATATCCACGGATTTTCCGGCAAATATTTGCTGTCATCGTCTTGGGGCTGTGCAACATTTTCTATGACTTCTGACATAATTCCCTCTTTATGTTTTTAGAAATAAACAGGCGGACAAGTTTTATCCGCCTATTTTAAAATAACTATTTAACTTTAACTTTTGGAACAACAGACATTCCTGGTACAATATTGTACTGAGATTGGTCGATTTTTTCAGTAAACACGATTTTTACAGGAATTCTTTGTACGATTTTAACGAATGACCCTACAGCGTTTTCAGGCGGGAACAAGCTTGATTTTGCGCCGGACGCTCTTTGGATAGAGTCGATTTTACCTTTAAATACCTTATTAGGGTAAGTGTCGATTTTGATGTCAACCGGCTGACCAGGTTTCATGTTGGTTAATTGATTTTCTTTGAAGTTTGCAACAATCCAAACATTTTCAGGAACCAATGTGAACAAAGGTGAACCTGCTGTTACATACATACCTTTTTCTACACGGCGTGAAGATACTGTACCTGATTGCGGTGCATAAATTTTTGTGTAAGACAAGTCAAGTGCAGCTTTGTCGCGTGCTGCTTTTGCAGTTCTTAAATTAGCATCAGCAACGGTTTTGCCGTTTTTATCAGAGAACAACTGTTGTTGAGCGTTAGTTAAGCCGGCTTGAGCATTATCATAATTAACCTGAGCAGAATCAAAGGTCTGTTTCGACACTGCACCTTTCTCATAAAGTGTTCTGTAACGGTCTAAATCTTTTTTAGCAAGCGCGATATTAGATTCTGCTGCTGCATGGTTTGCCTTTGCATATTGCTGGTCAAGTTTTAGTTTTTCATAACTTGAATCAGCTTGTTCTAATTTGACTTTGTAATCGTTATCATCAATTACTGCAACTAAGTCACCTTCTTTAACAAACTGGTTATCTGTAACATAAACCTCTTCAATCTGTCCTGAAACACGAGGGGAAACATTTACCGTAGTTGTTTCAACATACGCATCATCAGTTGATTGATAGTGCATTTCATGAGCAATCCAAACTCCTGCTGACACAATCGCAATTACGGCAACAACAATCCCGATTGTCCTTTTTATCCCTTTTGGTTTTTGTTTTGTAACTTCTTCAGTCTTTTCCTGTTCCTGAATTTTTTCTTCCATGTTTGTAACCTCTTATATATTAACTTCTACTTCTTGTTCTAAACTTTGTCTAAATCTTATTATCATATTTTTAAGTTCTGTTTTATCTTCATCAGTAAAAACCCTTGGCAATTTGCTAACATAATTTCTAATAACCTCAGATGTTTCTTTAAGAACCTCTTTTCCCTCATGCGTCAATCTCATTCTACGTACAAGACGGTTATTTTTAGTGTCTGCAAAGCGCTCAATATAGCCTTTGTCTTCTAAAGAATTCAAAATTCTGCCGGTGTTTGGTCTGTCTTTTAATAGCAAGCGTGCTAATTCTCTTTGACAAATTTCTCCATGAACCATAATTACATCCATTGCTGTGAATTCATCCATGGAAATCGAAATATTTAACTTTGTGAAAATTTGCATGCCTAAATACCTGCAAAATTTTGCTGTCTGCTCAAATTGATAAAATATTGAATCTGTGTAGTGTTCACATTTATACATCTTTAGATTTAGACTTTTCTCTATGTTGTAAAAATAATGTGTTGCATTTGCAACAATATTATGTTATCATACTGTTATAGAAAATGCAAGTAAATATTTTTAAGAGGATGTAAAACATTGAAAAAGAAGATTACAGCACTATTATTAGCAAGTTTCATATGTATGAATTTAACCCCGTTGACATGCCTTGCGATAGGAAAAAATTCAGAAAATGAACCTAAAAAAGTTTCAATAACAAAATCACATAAACAAAGAGCAAAAAGTGACGAGTTTAAATACGAATATATTAATTACAACTGGTGGAGCAATTTTAACGACGAAATTCTAACCGGTTACATTGACCGCGCAATAAAAAACAACTACGACCTGAAAATGGCAACAATCGCGGTTGATGAATACTATCAGGCAGTAAAAGTCCAATTTGCAAACGAATTACCGTCAGCAAACCTTGGCGGCGGACTTGGGTACTCAAAAATGCCTAGTTCTACAAATTCAGACTGGGGTTTTTCAATGCCGGTCTTTGCAAGTTATGAACTGGATTTATTCCTAAAAAACAGAGACAAAACAAAAATGAGCAAAAAGCAATATGAAGCTTCTTTACAAGATGAACGCGCTGCATATATTTCAATTGCCTCTGCTGTCGGTACAACTTATTTTAATATTGTAAAACTTGATAAAATGATTGCTTTACAAGAAGAAATCGTTCAAGACAGAAAATTAATATATGACTTAATGCTTGCAAGAAACAAAGAAGGTTTAACCTCAACTTCTGACACTGTTAAAGCTAACAAGTCCTATATTGCGGGTAATACGGATTTAACAGAGTACAAAAAACAAAGAACAAAATTATTAAATCAATTATGCGTTTTAATCGGAGAAAATCCTAACAACGCTGAAAAAATCACCAGAAAATCCTTTGAAGAACTGAATTTCACAGGTGCAATTCCTACTGAAATCCAATCAGAAGTTATTGTTAAACGTCCTGATTATATAAAAGCTGAAAAAATGCTTGAAAAAGCCGGAATTGATGTACGTGTTGCAAGAAAAGAATTCTTGCCGTCAATAAATATTTTAGGCATAGCAATGTTTTTAGCAGGTGATATAGGTGACTTGTGGACAACAAGAAATATGCTTGCGGCTTTAGGCGGCGGTTTTAACCTCCCGATTTTCACAGGCGGCAGAAGACTTGCAACATTGAGAATGAAAAAAGATGTTTACGAAAGAATGCTAAACGATTACTACAAAACTAATTTGACAGCAATTCAGGAAGTAAACGATGCGCTTGTTTCAATCAAACTTGATCACGAAAAATACGAAGATACAAAAAAACAATCTGACCTGGAACGCGAAGACTTCGGATACAGCACAAACAAATACAATCAAGGGGTAATTTCAAAATTAGACCTTGTTCAGGTAAAAGAAAATGTTCTGTTCACAGATAAACAGGTTGTAAATGATAAAGTAGACTGTCTTGTCGATTATATCGGGCTTTACAAAGCAGTTGGCAGCCAGTTGTAGAAAAAACTTCAAAATCTTAATCATATTTTTACTTACTAAACCCCTGGAGAATTGCTCTCCAGGGTTATTTTTAAGATTTATTTATACTTTTTAACAACTTTTTTGAAATAATCAGACTGACCTTTAGCACGCGATGCACAAGTCCATCCATTTTTACATGTCTGGTCTGTTTTGTCATCTTCATAAGTCGTTCCCTTATCGCCCATTGCATAAACTGCACCGTCTATGACTTCAAAACAGAAAAAATCATACCCAAAACGGTTTGGCTTTGCATTATAACCGTTTATATCTACAAAAATCAAAACACCCTTCCAACCGTCTCTAACCGGACTGTCATCAAAAAATATCAAAGTTCCGTCAGGCAGCATAAGTTCGCCATTGTTAAACATTCCATCCGCCACAAAATTATTTCCTGTTAGGTATTTATAGCCTTCTGTAAGATTGCTAATTTGATAAGAATAGCAACCGTCAGGACGTTTTAAATTTGTTGAATTACCGTCTGAATATCCGCCACAATCAGTTGTATTTGTCAGATAATTTGAAAACGTTTTGTAAAAAGTTGTGCCGGGATAGCTTCGCGGGTCAGTGATTATATCATCTGATTCCATTAGCTTAAATGCCTGAGATAATACAGAATGCGCTTTCAAAAACTGTGAATGAAGTTTTGCTGCTCTGTTATTTTGTATAAGTCCCGGAATAGTAATCGCTGCAACAACACCGATAATACCAAGTGTAATCAACACTTCCGCAAGCGTAAAGGCACTAAAACCTTTAGTGGAGAGCTTTAACGGCGCCCCCCCCCCCGTTTTTCAAGCTATGATTGAATTTTAGCATATTCATCTCTCCTTTTCACTTCTACATGTGAAGTATAGCATTTTTTTAAAAGTTTGTAAAGCTATACTAAATTAGTGACAACTTTGCCGATATCTTCACCCTGGTTTGTTTGAATTAAATGAGAAAGGTTTATATCAGCCCAGCGAAGATTATTGATTAAGTCAATAGTCACAAACTCTCGTGCTCTCATATCAGCGTCACAAATTTTTACAATAAATGCTTCTTCAATTTGTGTATTCAATACCACGCAAAGCCCGCCGGCACCAACCTTTGCAACCAGATTTTCAGAATTTTCAATTATTTTAGTATCTGTTCGGTCTTCACCGCCAATTATGTACGGATTATTTAAAAATGCGTTTTTAATTGGTGTATATTTTTCATCACAAAACAGGTTCAAATAACCTTTTACAATATTTTCAAGCGGCATTGAAGGCACCGGAACCCCGCAGCCGTCTTTTGTCACCGGATATTCTTGTTTAACCTCGCAAAGTTGATTAATTTTTCTTAAAATCTCCTGCTGGAGCGGATGATTAATGTTATCATAATTATCCATATCCCAGTCATTAAGTTTGCAAAGTCCAAGCATCATGGCATGTTTTCCGGAGCAGTTGTTATGAATTGCAGTGGATTTTTCGCCATGTATCATAAGTTCATCCTGCGCGCTGCGTGAAATTGGCGCGTGTTGACCACATTTCAGACGCGAAGGTGCAATCTCAAATTTATTCAAAATCCTATTAACAATATCTGTGTGAACCTTTTCACCGGCATGAGATGCTGCACAGATTGCAATTTCTTCTTCTGTCAAATTAAACTTTTTATCAAGTTCGTAATCTATCATCAGCGCCGCCTGCAAAGGTTTTGCACAGGAACGAAGATAAAACGGATAATTTTTATCATCGCCAATCTTTTCTACGACTTTTGTTCTGCTGCATCTTACAACATAGCCAAAATGCTCTTGTTCAATCAGCCCATCACGAATGTATGTTACCAGTTTTGCCGGTTCTGTATTTTTAAGAATCATGTTTTTTCACCAATGTTAAAAGTTGTTCTAATTTTGTTTTGAGAATACTGTTTTCTGTTTTTAATTCATCAATCTCTTTTTGATATTTTGCTTCGCTGTCCTTATATTGCTGATTTATCTGAGGAACCTCGTTATGGTCAAGTATAAATCGTTTTTTTGCCTCTTCTTTTATTGCAAGCAATTTATCAAGTTGAACTTCTGAAATCAGTCCTAAATCCACAAGCGCCTGCCCGAATTTTTTCGCCGGCTTTTGCGTTTCAAACTCTGCAACTGCATTATCTAACTGTATTTCAGATATTGTACCGGATTTCATAAAATATTCGCCCGTTTTAAGTTTACCTGTCAAAAACCCTGCAATGTTAAGAATTTGCGAGTTATCCGGAAGTTCAAGATACCCTTCGTCAACACAAAACAAAAAATATCCGGCGATTTCTTCCAAAGACATATAAGTATTTAGCGTAATTTCTGAAATACTGCAATCCTTATCCGCAGCATCAAGTATATTATAAGTATTTCTGTCAAACCCTGATTTCTTAAAATCGAGTTCACACCGCCCTTTGTAGGTCAAAACAGGTTTATAAGCCGCAAAAATATATGTCAAACTTGTTTCATTATCAACTTCCTGGCGAAGTCTGTTGTAGATAATTTCTTTTACCCAACCCGGGAAACTTGAAATTTTATTTAAAAATTGTGTAAGGAATTTTCTATCCATAATACCTGAATACATTTTATCTAACTTTATTTTCAACACCGTCTTTCAGGCGTTTGATGTTTTCGCGGTGAAGCCAGATTACATAAATTGCAGCAATTAAAGCGTATATGATATATGCAATCGGAGCATTCATAAACCACATAATAAGCGGTGATAAAGCTAATGCAACTATCGAACCTACTGAAACATATTTACTAATCCATGTAACGCAACCCCATACAAGCGCAATAATTAATCCTGCTTGCCAGTTTAATGCCATCAAAGTTCCAACACCGGACGCAACAGATTTCCCGCCTGTAAAGTTTAAAAATACTGACCTGCTATGACCTAATATTACACAAATTGCTGCAATCACCGGCAACAATCCTATTTCACTGTATGCGCTCATAAAATATGCACTCAATGCAACCGGCAGCGCGCCTTTTAAAGCGTCTAAAAACATTACAATAAAAAACCACTTTTTGCCCATAACGCGTTTTACATTGGTTGCGCCGGTTGAGCCGGAACCGATTTTTCTAATATCCTGACCGGTAAACAGTTTTACAACAATATATCCTGTCGGAATTGACCCGATAAGGTATGATGCAGCAATCACTAATGCTAGTTGTCTTAATATCTCTGTGTATTCCATAAATCCCTTTCTATAGCTTCGCGCTAAAAATTATACCACATCGAATAATTTTACACAAATTATAAAATTATCTTAAAACATAGGTTCTCAACCACAGCCTGCAAATTCATTGCAGGAGTGAGCGAAATCTGTCGTTTTGCATCTTCAACATATGATATATCTTGTATCAACTTATAGAAAAGATGTTTATTATCAGGATTTGACTTAACCACCGTAAGCATATAATTCTGGAACTGTTCAAAAATAATTTTCGGCTCATTATCAAGCGCAAGTTTATAAAAATTAGCCTCAAACTCCAAAATCTGCTGTCTGTCAATCCTCCAGTAATCCTTAACAACACTTTCCACTAAATCATAGCTGTAATCATTCTCAAGAGCGGACGGTACAAAAAACGACTGAGCACGTGACACGACTGTTGATATAATATCAGTGCGGTCTTTTGTCAAAAATATAAATGTTGTATCAGCCGGCGGTTCTTCAAAAGTTTTCAAAAGGGCGTTTGATGTTGCTTCCGGGAAATTAAGCCTGTTCAAAGGTTTTAAATTCCCGTCATCGTCTCTGTCGCAAAAAATATAAACCCTGTGATAATCACTTGTTACAGAAAGCTCGTTAATAATCGCTTTTGCCTGATTTATGTTAATATTTTTTTTGCCCTTTGCGGTTTCACCGTCCTCCGCACTGTCAGCTTCTTTAAAATCAAGTCTTGTATAAATTTTTACCGCCGGATGTGTTTGTTCCTTTACCCAACGACAATTCAGGCAATCGCAATCCATGCTACCGTCTTTTGAACAGTTCAAAATCCTTGCAATTTCAAGCGCAAGTTCGCATTGCGAGGTGATATCAGATCCCCAAAACAACAAACAATGACTGATATTTTTATCTTCATCATTTATTCCGCGTTTGAAATAATCAATGAGTTTTGGATATTTCCGGTCAATTTCGCTATTGTAATACAGCATACTCAACCTCCTTTTCAATATCCAAACATGACTGTCCTGATTTAATTCTGAACTCCGCATCTGTTAGATTTTTTTTGAGTTTAACAAGATTTTTTAGCGAAACATTTTTAAGCTGCTGCGCTTCAATTTTAACTCTGTATGGGTGCATGTTGATAAGTTTTGCAATCTCATCAGGCGAATACTTTGCACTATACGCTTTAATCCGGATTTTACCATGTAAAAGCGTGTGCAAAACAGACAAAATTTCAAGCGGGTGCTTTTTAGATAAAAGTTTTTGATACTCATCAAGCGCTTTTGTCAGGTTTCCCTGGATTAAATAGTCCGCAAATACAAATAAATCCTCATTTGTAACACAAATTTCTTTTACCATTTCAACAGTCACAGGATTGTCACCTGCAAAAATTTTCAATTTTTCAAGTTCAGAATCAAGCATTCTGAGGTTTGCACCAACCTGAATTAGAATTTCTGATACAACTTTATCACTCAGTTTTAAATCTTTTGATTTTGCCTGATTTTTAATCCATGCTTCAAGTTCAGCGGTTTTGTATGACGGAATTTGAAGAAATTCTCTGGCATTGTATTTTGACAGAAGTTTAAAAAACTTTTTGCGTTTGTCAATTTTTTTCTGGCTNCTGGCATTGTATTTTGACAGAAGTTTAAAAAACTTTTTGCGTTTGTCAATTTTTTTCTGGCTGTCCGGCGGAAGCTGCGCAGTAAAAATTATATCAAGGCTCTCGCTGCAATTGTCAAGCGCGTCTTTAATCTGACCAATCTGTTTATCATCAAACCCGCCGTCTTCTGAACTTTTTCCGCTCAAATAAGACAGGCAGTTAATCTCGATTACCATATTCCCAAACATCATTGGCTGAGTACGGATTGCAGAAATTAAATCAGGAAATTTTGGGTTATTAAAATATTTATAACTCATTTCAATAAAATTCTTATCAAGTTTTGACTTGAATTTTTTTATCTCGTTTGAAATATTAAATTCTTCATCCCCATACAAAAAATAAATCATACTAACATTTTATACAAAAATCCGGTTAATGTAAACAATAGTATATTGATAATTATTTTGTCCGTATGCTAAAATAAATCTATGAAGAGAAAATTATTTTATACATTTGCGATTATGTTTTTTATCACAACAGTTGCACTTGCAGACTGCTTTGTTCCGGAATTTGACAAGATGAAAACATTACGCTGTGACTTTGAAGAAAGTATTTTCAATCAAGACAATTCACTTGTCACAAAAAGCCGGCAATTCAGACTTTACAGGCTTGATGACGAGAATAAAAAAATCTACTTACAAAAAGAGCCGATTGACAAAATATTATACTACGAAGCGGATAAAATCGAATTTAACCTGCAATCAATGACAGACGAATTTATAATGATGTCACACACAACTATTGACAGAAACTCGCTTCAATACTCCTCAGACGCCTCAATCACTTACGATAATCCGGTTTTTGGAACAAGGTATTCAAAATCATCCGGAACTTGCAAATTTCTTAATTAACAATAGCTTTACAAACCCATTTTCTAAGTCAATTTTCACCGCCAAAAATACTTTATAAATATACAGGGGAAAATATTTAACATGGAAAAAATATTAGCAGGACGAAATAACTGTGATATTTTAGACAGCGTATTTTTGCAAAACGAAAATATGACAGGGGTTTGCGCGTTTAAAAAACCTTTACACCCAAAAGGTTTGACCTCATTTATTAACCAATTTACTCTAACCGGTGCAGGTTTAACACTTAACGACGAGCTTTCTGATACGCAAGTTTATAATCTTGCGTTAAAACTTGCATGCGCAATTGATAAAAATTCTACACAAGAAATAAGAACATTAAAACAACAATATGCCAACACAATAGAATTTTCAAAAGCAAAAGACTACCTAAACCGTTGTTGCAAACAAGTTTGGGATGTTTTTGACAAAAATTATAACAGTTCAAAAGTTCCGCTTGATGCTATGAAGACGCTTGGAATAACAAACAAACCGTCTTTAGATTTTCTTCTTGAAAACTCTCTGAAATACTATGAAAAAGACGGCGGCACAACTTCCGTTGACATAATAACAAATATTTTGAATAACAAAAATTCTGGTTACACGTTTGAAGATATTTATAAATACCTGAAAGTCAATCGGACTAAATTTCAGCTTAACCAGCTAACTGTTTCGTATCTTGCAAGGCAGCTTGATTACAATTGCGAAAAACTTGAAAGCATCGGGATTTTACATCAACAATATAAAAAAATAAGAAGAATTAATTTACAATTCTTCAAAAAAGCATGCAAAAAAATTTTTGTTTGGCTTTAATAAATACATGGCATTAAAAGTTAGACCAAACAAAATAAATTTTGTAGAAAAACGAGGTATAAAGTATCTCAAAGATTTTTGGGCGGTTGACAAGTATGACGACCCCGTGAAAATCCATTGCGAAAGATTACGCGGCAAAAAAGCAGATATTATTGCAACAAATGAAAGAGATACGTTTCTTGGGCATTATGAACTGGAATTTCACCCTGAGAAACGTACAATTGATGCCCCATTACTGGTTGTTGATGAAGACCACCAACGTAGAAATATTGGTCAAATTCTGACCTTAACAGGTTTGATTGAGCTTATGGGAAACAACTGGAACAACTTCCGTCTATTTTCGCTAAGGGAAACCATGGGATTTCATGCCAGATTGGGGTTCCTTCTTGATAACACTTATCCGGAATACCTCATGGACGGTTTGAAAAAAATCATAAAAACTAAAGCCCCGATTGATTCCGGGCTTAGAGAAAAGGCTCGTTTCTTCTTCCCAAAAGTTAAAAATGTACCGGAATCATTGGAAGAAGATAAATTTATCTTTCAACATGCGTGCCACACAATAAGCGAGTATATGAGATTTATTATGCGACACGGTTTAAAACGAAAATATCTTCCTAATTTTATTACCGGTTCAGATTTTAAATTTACGGATTCAGAATTCCTGGTAGATAGTAAATATCTCAATAGTCTTTTAAATAAGCACAAAATTGATTACCAATTTTAAAAGAAGGCAATTATGAAAATAGACACGTTTAAAGTAGAAGAGTGGTTTAATAAATACGAAAAAAATTCAGTATACGACCTTGCAGACACCTGCGTTGACCCATTAACCATTGATGAATTATTGATAATTGCAGGAAATAAGCAAAAAGCTTTAGAAGAAATTTTTAGCCAAAAACTTAACTATGGCGCAATTCACGGAAGTCAAAGACTAAAACGCGCAATTGCCGGACTTTATGAAAATCAAAAACCTGAAAATATTACAGTTACTCATGGTGCAATAGGAGCAAACCAGCTTGTTATGCTTAGTCTTATTGAGCCCGGGGATAAAGTGGTATCTGTTGTCCCAACTTATCAGCAGCACTATTCAATTCCCAAATCCTTCGAGGCTGATGTTAAAATGTTTTTCCTTAGTGAAGAAAATAACTGGTTACCTGATTTAGAGCAATTGGAAAAAAACGTTGGAAAAGACACAAAAATTATCTGTATAAACAACCCTAACAACCCAACAGGCGCAGTAATTCCGGATGAAATGATTTTACAAATCGCACACATTGCAAAACAATCCGACGCATATATTTTATGCGATGAGGTATACAGAGGATTAAATCACGACGGAAATCCATTTTCAGCCTCATTTGCAGATATTTATGATAAAGGAATTTCAACAGGAAGTATGTCAAAAGTCTTTTCTCTTGCCGGCCTCCGGTTGGGTTGGATTGCAGCAAACGAAAAGGTAATTGAAGAAATTAACCGCCAGCGTGAATATAATACAATAAGTGTTGGTATTTTAGACGATTATTTTGCAGCAATCGCCATTGAAAATAAGGAAAAAATTATCAAGCGAAACCTTGAAAAAATCAAAATCGGCAAAGAAATACTTTTAACCTGGTCAAAATCAGAACCGCAAGTCAAAGTAATCACCCCAAATGGCGGCACAACAGCATTTATAAGATACAATGCACCGTTATCTTCAACTGAACTTTGTAAAAAACTTTTGCATGAAACCGGAGTTTTACTATTGCCGGGAGAAACAATGGAACTTGACAAATACCTACGAATAGGTTACGGCAACAATTTTGAACAACTAAAAAAAGCACTGGAGATTTTTTCAGGATTTTTGAAACATATCTAACACCGCAAGTTCACAGTCGAAAAAATTTGTGCTAATTTATTTGTATGCAAAAATATGAACAGTTTTTGAAAGATTTCGATGTGGTTTTGAATATACTTTTTGAAAACCAGAAACAATATATCAACTGCAAAAAAGGTTGTTCCATTTGTTGTGGAAACGGAGATTATCCAATGTCACAGATTGAATTTTGGTATTTGACAAAGGGATTTATAAATCTTGCTCCGGAATTAAAATCACAAGTTCAACAAAATGTAAAAAAACTTATCCAAGAAACCCAAACTTCTGATAAATTTGAACACAGATGCCCGTTTTTAATTAACTGTGAATGCTGCGTGTATAAGTTCCGCCCGATTATTTGCAGAACTTTCGGGCTTTGCTATTATGACGAGATAAGAGGATATGTGAGACTTCCGAAGTGCGTAGAGGCTGGGCTGAATTACTCAAAATACTATGACCCAAAAACAAAAATACTAAATATATCTGATGTTCCCAAAATAAATTTAAGTTTAGATAGGATTTTTAACAGTGAACTTGCAAAAAAATATGACTTGACACTTGGCGAAATCAGACCCATGGTTAAATGGTTTAGCGGATAACCAAAGCTTTGTACTGGTATTCATTTTCTCTTTGTTGTATTATTTTTATGAAAAGCCCGTGAAAAAGATTTTATTTACTATAATTTTAATACTTCTAACCCCGTCTTTTGCTGTTGCACAAGACGATGAAATTTTTTTGGAATTTGACGAAAAGTTCCAAAGGCTTGTCATCAATGACAATAACCACTCAATTGCCCCTAAAATTGAAATAAATGAGTATTTGCCTGTGGATAATCAACCAGCGGACATTCTCGAAAACTCAAACTCTCTTACACCTGAAACAAAATTATTTAACGGAATTTCCCAAACAGTTCAAAATCTTTACAAGCTAGAAATTGACAACACTGATAAGCCAACAAGCCTTTTTAAAGACCAGCTTACTAAAAACTTTGAAAATGGTTCCCTGGAAAGTCTCTACATTTGGGGCGTTATCCAAAGCAATATGGATATAGAAATTCCTGAAAATGGCGGCGGATATTCTAAATTTAATCCAAGCCTTGTGAATGTTTTATTTGACGGGAAAATCAAAGGCGGTCATGAAAATTTTCGATTAATGCTTGACCCGTCACATCAGCACAACAGACCATTCTTCCAGCAATTTGTTCAGGATGCTTATATTAAAACTGACCGTATTCCACATCATACTATTTTATTTGGGAATTCCCGCACCGGTACGGGTTATGAAGGCGCCCAATCACCTTATACACTTCCGTTTATCAACCGTTCACAAATATCAAGAAACCTTGCAAATATAAGAAAAGTAGGGCTCCGAGTTAAAGGGGATTATACATTTGTAGATTACGATTTTGGCGGTTACAGTTCTTCGACATTCTTCTCTGAATTCATGCCGGGTGTTGAATTTGACGGCTGGATAAATTTAAAGCCCCTGGCAAAAACCAACGACAAACACGGTAAGCTCACAACTGGCGGCGGCATTGTAAAAGGAACAAAAAATTCTACAGACTATTTTGTCAGCGGGGCTTACGTTGGTTATGAGTACAAAAAATTCTGGACACGCATGGAATACGCCGTGTCAAACGGCTCAAACGGAGGTTCCGGACTGACAACAAAGCACCGTCAGGGTTGGTATGTAACTCTTGGTTATCATCTCACTAAAAAACTTGAACTATTAGCAAGATATGACGAATTTGACCCGGATAAAAAAATCTCAAACAATAACCAGCGTGAATACACAGCCGGAGTAAATTACTACATCAAAGGTCAAGCCCTTAAACTTATACTTAACTATATCTTTTGTCAAAATGATGCAAAACGCGACAGCCACAGATTACTAATCGGTGCACAACTTGCAATATAAAAATTTTTGTAAACATTTTTAAAAATTAGTCAAAATTTATCTTTCACAAGTATTAAGAACAACAAAGGTATATTTATGCGCATAACAAACAAAATTTATTATACCCCAAAACTTACAACCGCCACACCAACCGCCTCAAACCCTATTAATGCGGAGCAAAATTCGCTGCAAAATATTAACTATTCAAAAATAGCGTTTGGAGCAATACATAACATCAAACCCAAAAAGATTAACCTTGAACTTGAAAAAAATAAACTACTGAAACAAATACGCACAATTTTATCTGAAAACATCAGTGATTCTGACCCAGCAGACAGGATTTTTGCCGCAATTGACAAAGCCTTAGCGCAATTTAAAAACAAAATGCAACGAGAAGTACAACTTCTTGAACAATTACAAGAACTGGTAGAAGACCCAACAATTCCTACAGGGGTAAAAATCAGTAAAGCAAATGCACTTAATAAAGAATTCAATCTATTAAGAAAACGCAAAATTGTAGTTAAAAAACCGGAATTCAAACCTGAAGATGAAACCCTTGATTATCAGCTTATCAACAGGTTTAAGACCGCGCTTGAAGATGGGAATTTTAACCTTAGAAAAGTCCTTATACAATACTATCAAGGGTTAAACAATATTAAAAGTATTGAAGAACTTAATAAAACATATCCAAAAATTAAAACCCCAAAACGTCCGGAACAAGTCATTGCCTCAAAAATCGTCAAAACTTTAACGCGTGATTTTTACCAAGAGCTTGACAAATATTTATCATCTGGCATGCAAAGTGAAGCGGTTAATCTGCTTGAAAGACAAATTTCCTCCGTTTCAATTGATACAGCAAAGGATTTTTCTGTTAATCCGGAAGTCTTTGCACAAAGAATTGTCACTGACACAGCAGAAGCAATAATGGAAAAATATTATGAACTTATAAAAAAAGACAGTCTATCATCAATGCCTTCCGCTCGTAAAATATCAAAACCACAAATTAATCTGCTCGATATAAAATTGCTTGCAGTTGATTTTGACGATTTTGTCTTATCAACAGTACGTCGTCACTATCTTGCCGGAGAAAAAATCAACAGCATGTCATATTCATCCGGCTCCATAAACATCAATTTGAACGAACTGCGGAATTCAGACTACAAGTTTGAAAAAATGTCAGAAAAAGTTAAAAAAATTGCAAAAAATTCTGATGAACTCTTTAAAGCTCAAAGAGACTATCCAAATTATGATATTGAACAATTCCAAGCCCGTCTAAACCACTACGCAGAAAGTGAAATCGGCAGTGATGAAAAAATTCTATCCAGCATAATTGATTTTCATGCCTGCAACTACACACAAGAAGATATAAACTTACTTATAAAATTCTTACGAGAATTAGATAGTGTAGCTGACGGAGAAACAACACTCACCAAAGCAACCCAAAACATCCTTGCAAATGATTATCGCCCAAGGGGCACAGAAAAATTAAACGAACTTGAACGACAAAAAGCCGAAGAATTGGTAAGAATTGAACAGAAAAAAACTTTAAAACTTAAACAGGTTAAAACCGAATTTAACGACGCAATCAATATGTTGTATATGAATAATCTCAATAACATTGCCTCAACATGTTCAAAATACGAACCGCAAAGCCTTGACGCGTCTGATATTGAACAAGCTCAATACTTAATAAATCTGATAACAAACACTTTTTCAAAAGATAAAATAACCAATGCAGACAAACTTCAACTTGAAACCCAAATAAGACGTTGGGATGTTTTTACTACTTATAAAAAATCATCACCAGAAAGTCAAAGATTTCAAAGCGCACTGCAATTCGCGACAAAACCTAACGGCACACTGGACACTCAAAAAGCTGGACAATATCTGATTAATTCAGAAATTGCAGAAACTTATCCTCAATGTCTTGAGTTTGTTGAAAATCCTGAACTTATCTCTAAAATAATAGAACGAAACAGTGACGACGCTGTACCTTACCTATGCAAATTGGATGATTATCAAATTTTACCGTCGGAAGACAAAGCTTCTATCTTAAAAATTAAAGATATTTTCAATATAAAAGATGCAACCGATAAAATAATCCTTAAACATATAATTGAAAATGATTACATAAACTCTGATACAGTAAAACTGGTTGATGCCGGTGATGGTACTTCAACCATAACCGCAACAATTAGCGCCAATGTTAAACCGGAAATCTTAAATAAATATAAATTCCCTCAATGCCTTGATTACTTTACCGATTTTGAAGAAGCATTGTCTTTGCGCGCATCAGACAGAGATTGTGCAGGAATTAAACTTACCGGGCGTAACAATAAATCAAACAAATATAAAATGGAGCTTAAAATCCTTCGTTCAGATGACAGACTATTTTCAAGCAAAAACGATTATTGCTTTGATATTTACTCCGACAAAGGTATGCACTAATTTATAAAACTCTAAACTTTTAGGCAATGAAATTTTCCACAAAACTTCTTAAAATCATAAAAAAGGAGACTTTCTATGTGGACAATGATATTAAAATGGGTAGGCTTTGCACTGATAATAATGTTTGTAGGTTGGCTAATACCGGGACTTGAAGTAGAAAACTTCCTAACCGCTATGATAGCAGCAGTGGTTATTGCGTTAATCAACGCTTTCATAAAACCGGCAATAATGTTTTTAACCCTACCAATAAACCTATTAACCCTAGGGATATTCACACTTGTCATAAACGCTCTTCTATTTATGTTTGCGGCATACTTAGTCCCTGGAATTGAAGTCAGTGGTTTCCTGAGCGCTCTACTTGCCTCGATTTTGATATCAGTATTCTCAATCGGACTTAGTAAATTGTAGAAAAACTAAATAAAGTCTTTATGTGTGATTAAAACAGTATTAGGTAATACTGTTTTTGTCTTTTGAAATTTTTTTTAAAAAGGGGTTTACAAAAAAAAATCAGCATGTACAATAGAAAATGCGAAGGGGCANTTTTTTTAAAAAGGGGTTTACAAAAAAAAATCAGCATGTACAATAGAAAATGCGAAGGGGCAAACCCCAAAAGCAACCCAACAAATGGGGGATTAGCTCAATTGGTAGAGCACCTGCTTTGCACGCAGGGGGTTAGGAGTTCGAGTCTCCTATCCTCCACCATTTGAAACAAATAGAACCATTAAAATCAGCGCCTTTGGGCGCTTTTTTAATGCTTTCAAGACACTCATTCTTTGAAGAAATTATTGCTGACTTGAATGCAGGCATGACGACTTCTGCAATCTCTTTTTTAGCAAGTTTTATTAGCTTTTCAATAGTCGCAAACGGTTCTTTAAAAACCATTTTGACCTTTTTATCTTTGATTGTTACATTCAAATATGTAGCCCTTACTATATTTGCAACTTCTAATGGAGAAAGTTCGGTTGCCGGCAAGCTTGCTTTACCGCATAAATCAAGGATTTGCAGACCTGTGTCAAGAAAATTTGTATTTGCAAGAGTGTGTTTTTGGAGTTCAGCGTTTAATCTGCTTAATTTTACCTCATATTCGTTTTTCAGATTAACCCACATGTCATAATCGATTACACCGTTAACTTGGTCATCTGGTTTGCTCGTTCAAGTCTGGGAAATTGTACATAAAAAATCTCCTTTTAATTGTTTAAATAAATTAAAAGGAGATAAATTCTGTTCATTATAAATATTAATCAAATGGAATGTTATACTGCAAATCCCAAGTATTAATTAAATATTTCATTTCATCTTTTGTTTTATCTAATATTTCTGCACATTTCTCGAGACTTAATAATTTTTGCATATAGGCTTTTTTAGCTAAAGATGCTATGCCTCTACCAAAATAAATATTATTCGATAATGCTTGTAATTCTTTGGAATTGACATTTAAAGAATACATTTCGTCTTTTTTGCTAAGTTTAGTATTGTATTTTTTTGAATATTCTTTATAAAATATAGGCCATATATTATAATTCGGTTTCTGTAACTTAATTAATTCGTTCAACCTATATAATACAACTTTATAACTTACTCTAAAAATTTGTTTTACTTTTATAACTCTATCAACAAAATCACAGTTATCAGCTTTTTGCCACTCTTGCAAAAATTCATTTTCGGGCATAAGCAAGTATGAAGCAAAAGTATCCGCTTCTTTCTCCTCTTGAGGATCTTCAAAAGTAAGGTCTGAATTAAATGAATTTAAGTGTAATAATATATGTCCCAGTTCATGAGCAACACTGAAAATTCTTCGTTCAACGGATATTCTATCCCAAGTATTTACGACAACTACTCTATTATTATTACTATCTTTCAAGGATAATCCAAAAAAATTATCAGAATTAAATTCTCTTGCATATAGTTTTATTCCAGCTCTAAATTCAAGTAAACCGCATATATCACGAATAGGTTCATTTTTAATATCAAATTTTGCCCTAACTTTGTTAGCCATTTCTTTTGGGTCTAAAGTTGAACCTTCTATATCTTCAAGTTTATATCTGTAATTATCATTTTCGTTTAGTTTATTAACTAAATTATTAAAATTTTCGAGCCATGATGAAACAATATATATAATTTCTTCACGTTTCTTAATATTTTTTTTATTTACCGCTCTAAATCTTACAGCCTCTATTTTGTTACATTCCTTAAAAAAGTCTTCTATTCTGACATTAAATACGTTAGCTAATTTAGTTAATGTATCAATATTAGGCATGGATTTCCCGCTTTCAATATTACGGTATGTAAGTAATGAAATACCTGCATCTTCTGCTATTTTTTCCTGAGTTTTATCATTCAAAATACGCAATCTTAAAAGGTTGCTTTGTATGTTCTCATTCATTCCATTCTCCTAGTCAATAGTATGTTAACATAAAAACATTATTAACGCAAAAATTGTTACATTTATTACTAAAATTACATTTATTGTATCAATAACATGATTGATTGCTATTTTTACAATTTCTGATATAATAGTTATATGAATTATAATAAAAGCATGCTTTAAAGTTTGCATTATTATAAATACAAATAATTAGATTATACCCTAATCTAAGGAGGAAATACTCCCTGAGCAAGACAAGTCGATAGCTCTTCATAATATATATGAAAAGGGATACAAGATCATTGAAAGGTTGGTGGATATGGTACTTAAAAGATTTCCTAAAGAAATTAACGGGAAATGGTATTTAATCACTAATTGGCGAAAAGTCAATGGTACTATTCAAATTTCCAAAGGCAAATTTTGGAAATTTCCGTTAAAAAAACGTGCCGCATAGTTGAAAGCACGACACGTTTTTGATTTTTCTGCGGAGCATACGTCAATATGTTCCGCTTCCCTTCTAAATTATTACATATTTGTTCCGCCATGGCAAGCTTAAAACTTAATTTCATGAAGATTTGTATAGATAGAAGGGTGATGGTAGTAAAGCAAAGGCGAGCTTTATTGCTAGTGTATAATCGCTAATGAAAGGAATTGTCATAATGACAAATCAACATGTTACGCCGCACCCTAATGGTGGTTGGCAAGTTAAAGCAGCAGGTGCGTCAAGAGCAACAGTAAGAACTAATACTCAGGCTCAGGCTTACGAAATTGGAAGACAGATAGCTATTAATCAAGGTAGTGAATTGTTTATCCATACCAGACAGGGTCGATTTCGAGACCGTAATTCTTATGGAAATGACCCTTTTCCACCAAGAGGTTAAATCCGTTATTGTTGAGAGAGCAGAATGAAGCTGCTCTCTCTTTTTAGTTAAACTGACCTATAATATCCACTCACATTAGTTCCGTCTTGATGTTTATACGAGTCAACCCAAATCATACTACCAGTTCTGACAGCTTCTTGAGCCTCATATTCCATTGGAACTCCGATTGTTGCAAGTTTTTTATCAATAGACTTTTCAAACTTTGTGAATTCATTATTGGTCATTTTTGCTATTTCTTCTCTTGTGAATATTTTATTAGCCAAACTTAATTGCGGTAATTCATCAATTTTATAATTCATAAGATTAATTTCTACATCTTTAAATATATCTGAGTTCTTTTTCACATCAAAATGAGAAGGTCGTGGAGACCAATTGTTTGCATCCATTCGTTTAATAATTTTTTGTTTTGCATATGGTGACAATTCAACATTTTCTGCATTTAATTTTCTATAAATTTTATCACTATATATACCATTTCGTTGCAAATATGATTTTGAAAATGTTGGTAATCCTATATGGGTATAGTTTGAACCAAACTCCATTTCACCCATATGGGTTTCATTTATAATATTTTGTATAAAATTTTGTGAACTCCCTTGAACTGCAAAATCTAAAGCCAACCCTTCTAAATGCAAACTTGTTTCAGATGATTTGTTTTTTGTTTACCATCTTTACGATTGTAAGCGTTGATCAATCTCTGCTGTTCAGTCGGGGTTCTCCATTCGTATGTAATGTTAATGGGTTTACCTGTTTTATCTCTATAGTTCTGTAAAACATCCGCACTTGATTTTAAATTTTCAAGAATTTGTCTTGAAGGCATGTCTATGTTTCTTTCTTTAGTTTGTAAAACTTCATTCCAGGTAAAGTTTTCAGTACAATATGCTTCATTTGGAAGTTTTAACTTACTACCTGTTTTTAGATTTTTAAAGTAAAGTTCTACTTCCTCAGGTGACCAAAAGGTTTTGCTTGACATTGTTTTTCTCCATATATTTCAGCTATATACATTTACACCGACAAATTGCGTCGGTGTATGATATTAATTCAGGTAATTAAAATAGTTAATATATTTATATTGGGGTAGTGTTTTAAGTCTTTTTTATAATTGATAATTGTTTGTCTAATATTACTTTTTTTAGTGAAATCAGGATATTTTTTAATAAAATTTTGGTAAAAATAAATAAATTTTTTAATTTCTGTTTTTGAAATTCGATATCTTCTGTCTGAGATTATTCTTTTATCAAATCGTGTTTCAAATTTTAAAAGTTCTTTCCAGTCTTTTGTTAAATAGGGTGAAAATTCATTTTTATTTAATTAGTGTTAAAAGTTTTTAAATATTATTTAAAAATTATACCTCTTTTTGTAAAATTCTAAAAAAGGAGGTTAGAATGGTCGCATCATTAAGATACACTATTTATAAAAATTTCGGTAGAATTAGCTATTTACATTATTTTAGAAGAATGATTAAAGATTACGAATCCGGAAAGTGGGATTTTGATATTAGAACTCTTGTTAAAAATATAAAGGTTGAAATTCCTTATCCGAAGTATGTTTGTAAAAAGGGATATTCTAAACGCTTATGTTTGACAATTATGGATGAAAATAAATTTAAGCATGAATTTGACAGGTATTTCAACGGTTATGTCCGCCCGATGCAGGAGTTAAGAAAAAATCTTATTCTTGCAAGACGTATTTACGTAAACAAATACGGCTATTTTACACGATATAACCAGAATTGTTCTGCTGCAAAATATGAATGCAAAATTTGTCCAAGTCGTGATGAATGTAATTTAGCACGAAAATTGAGTAAAAAAGACGATCATATTTATAAACTTACAAGACTTGCAGAAATTTTATACGGGAATTTAAATCATGGACACTGGTCTAATCTTGTTGAATGATATTTGTATTGAGATTTTAAATTATCTTTAAGAAATAGTTTTAGTTGTTTTCGATAAGGAATAATCTTGATTATCAAACCACAAATACTCTTCATCAAAATCATAAAATTCTTTTGGTGGGATTTTCCAAAGTTCCATCAGTTTTATTAAAGTCCTATTACTTACAAATCTCTCACATCTTTCTATATGTCCGATATATTTCAAATTTAATCCCAATATCTCAGAAAGTTTTTCCTGTGTTAAGCCATGTTTTTCTCTGTAAAACTTCACTTTCCGTGCTATATTCCTATAAAAATAACTTTCAAAACTTGACATAATACAATTATAACTATATACTTATAGAGCACCACTGATTTATAAGCACTATGGAGGTTTTATGAAAGACGAATTTACTGAGTTACGATTGAAAATGCAAGAAATTTATAGTTGTTTAATTGTCCTACAACAAGCTGTCTCAAACGAAAACTCCTTAATTACGAATGCAAACATCGACGATTATCTGGAAATCGTGATTGATAAAACTGCCGAGACTTTAAGGCTTTTTGACATTATCAACACCAAGCAATGTCTTCAAAAAAGTTAGCTTTCTGATTTAAAAAACAATTCAATCGGTACATTAAGAATTTTCGAAATTTGAATAAGTTTCTTTAAACTAACATATCTTTCTACTCGTTCAACATGTCCGACAAATTTTGGATTAGCCTCCAGCAATTCAGAAAGTTTTTCTTGTGACAAACTCTTTTGAAGTCTGTATCTTTTTATATTTTGACCAATATTTCTATAAATCTTATCTTCAAATTCCATACTAATATAATAAAAAATATACTTACCAAGCACCACTAGCGTATAAGCACTATAGCCATAATAACAACTAGCAAAAAATTTTTTCACGTGTTTTTTACATACTACAAAAAGTTTTGAAAGGAGATTAATTATATGATGAAATTAAATGACATACCGGTGGTTCAGGCTAATGCTCGTGAATTTGCCAAAATGTATAACAGGGCAGCACAAAGAAGTCCTGAATTAGCAATGGAATTAATGCAATCAGGAATAAGAGGCAATGTTACAGCAGGTAATCTTATTCGTATTACTAAAGACATAGCACAGACTGATATATTTGATAAGCAAACACAAAAACTGACAAATGAAGGCATAAAAGAAGTAATTAAAGGACTTAAACGGTTGTTCCGTCTTGAATCTGACGATGCTGCTAAAAATATAACTATTGGTCAAGTAATTAAACAAGCAGGAAATTATAAACATCAAAAAATATACATTGAAGCATAATTTTAATAATAGAGAAACGACCCGACAATCTGTCGGGTCGTTTCTTTTGTAAGTTATTGACTAAACTAATTCTTTAACTTCAGCCGCAAATGTTTTTGGATCTAATTTGATACCAGGTCCCATTGTAGTTGATAAGTAAACTGATTTAACGAATGTACCTTTAGCTGAAGAAGGTTTTGCTTTCAAAATCGCGTCAGCCAAAGTTGCGTAGTTTTTAACCAAGTCGCCTTCAGCAAATTGAATTTTACCGATAGGGCAGTGAATCATGCCTTGTTTATCAGCCCTGTATTCAACTTTACCTGCTTTAGCGTCTTTAACAGCTTTTGCAATATCCATTGTTACTGTACCGGTTTTTGGGTTTGGCATTAAGCCTTTTGGACCTAATACACGACCTAATTTACCCAACATACCCATACAATCAGGTGTTGCAATAAGTGTATCAAATTCAAACCAGCCGCCTGAAATCTTATCAATGATTTCTTCTGCGCCTGCGAAATCAGCGCCGACTTCAGTTGCTTCGGTTGCTTTTGCACCTTTTGCAATAACGCAAACTTTAACTTCTTTACCTAAGCCTGCCGGTAAAACTACTGTTGAACGAATTTGCTGGTCAGCTTGACGAACATCAATACCTAAACGCATATGACATTCAACTGTTTCATTAAATTTAGAAACTTCTTTTGAAATTTCTTGTAGTTTTTTAATTGCATCAACTGCTGTAGCCGGCTGTACAAAGCCTTCCAGCATTTCCTGCATTTTCTTTTGTTTTTTAGTTATTTTTGACATTTTTAATTTCCTTTCGTGGTGTTAGCGGACTTTCGTCCTTCCATCTTATTACTAATCTTTTACAGTTACACCCATTGCACGGCAAGAACCTGCAATCATTTTAACTGCTGCATCCATTGTTGTAGCGTTTAAATCGTCCATTTTAATTTTAGCGATTTCTTCTAATTGTGCTCTTGTTATTTCAGCAACCTTATCTTTGTTAGGTGCAGCTGAACCTTTTGATATGTTCAAAGCTTTTTTAATTAATACAGGAGCCGGAGGTGATTTGATGATAAAAGTAAAGCTTTTATCTTCATAAACATCAATAACTACAGGAATGATGTAACCGGCTTTATCCTGGGTTTTTGCGTTAAATTGTTTACAAAAATCCATGATATTCACACCGTGTTGACCTAAAGCCGGACCAACTGGTGGTGATGGGTTTGCTTTGCCTGCTTCGATTTGAAGCTTAATTTTTCCTACTACTTTTTTTGCCATTTTTGTCTCCTTTTGTGGTTCTAACGGGGGCGTCCCTTCCACATTTTTGTTGTACTACTGCGGTCAAACAAAGCTTGACGCTATAATTTATTAATTTGTTTGTATTCCAATTCAACCGGCGTTTCACGACCAAAGATTGAAACATTTGCTCTAAGTTTAGATTTATCCGGATAAACTTCGATAATATCTGCATCAAAGTCTGCAAATGGTCCGGAGATAATTCTAACTTTGTCACCTGCTTTGACATCAAGTTCAATTTTTTCAACTTGAGAAGATGAACGGTGAAGAATTTTTTTGATTTCGCTTTCTTTTGCAGGGATTGGTTTTTTCGCAGAGCCTGCAAATTTAGTAACGCCTGATGTGTGTCTTACAACATACCAGCTATCTTCATCCATAATCATTTCAACTAATACGTAACCAGGGAAGATTTTTTCTTCTTTTTCCTGTTTCTTTCCACCTTTCATCTGTGTCACAGTCTTTTGCGGAACTTCAATTCTGAAAATTTTATCACCCATGTTCATGTATTCAATACGTTTTTCAAGATTTACTTTAACCTTGTTTTCATACCCTGAATATGTTTGAACGATGTACCATCTTTTCTGGCTTTTCTTAGCTTCTTTTGCTTCAGCAGCAGCTTCTTCCTGAGCTTGAAGTTCTGCTTTTTCAGCTAAGATATCTTCATTCAGTTCTTCTTCCATTGTTTTTTCTTTTTTAGTCATAAGCCACCTTTTATATTTTGCTTAATAGTTTTACTTTATCAGGCTGAGTATTCCCTTAAATAAAAGATCAATCAGATAAATTGCAAGAGTAAAGACAAATACAATAATAACAACCGAAACTGTTTCAACAAATACCTGACGTCTTTCCGGCCAGCTAACTTTGCCCCATTCGGTTCTTACGCCTTTGAAATATGTTTTTACTGATTCTAATGCTTGATTCATCTTTTAATCCTTTATCTTTAAAGTTAAAATCGCGCCCTGAAGGACTCGAACCCTCGACATCCGGTTTTGGAGACCGACGTTCTACCAACTGAACTAAGGACGCTTATTTCAGTGTTGTTTGTGAATAGTAAACATCAATAATTATAAAATCCGTTCACTATTCACTTTACAATACTTATTTTGTTTCCTTATGTGCAGTGTGTTTTTGACATTTAGGACAGTATTTGTTTAATTCCATTCTTTCCTTAATGTTCTTTTTGTTTTTTGTTGTTGTGTAGTTTCTTTCCTTGCATTCTTCACAAGCTAGAACTACCATTCTGTCGTTTTTTCCTTTGATACCCATTGATTTATTTCCTTTTTGTTTTGTTTAACTTGTTTCCTATTTAAAATAGAATGTGAATATTACACATTCTATCTATTTCGGCTTATATCATGATATTATTACAAACAAAATAATTTGCAAATAAATTGTTAAAAAATAATACAGCCGAACCATGACATAATGCGTAATTCAGGTAAAAACAAAATTTTTCTAAATACTTGCAAAAAATATTTTTTTTGGTTTTAATAAAATTACTCACATCCTCAAGAGTATGTGCAAAGTCATTAATTGCACAAAGTCAAATAGGAAAGGTAAATTAAAGTTATGGCAAATATTAAATCTGCTAAAAAAAGAGTGTTAATCGCTGAAGCAAACAGAGTAAGAAATACAGCATTCAAATCTTCTATCAAAACTGCTGTTAAAAAAGCATTAGAATTGGCATCAGGTGATGATAAAGAAGCTTTAAACGCTGCAATTTCAAAAGCATACCAATTATGCGACAAAGCTGTTGTTAAAGGTATTTTGCACAAAAATACCGCAGCAAGAAAAAAATCAAGACTTGTTCTTGCTATTAAAAGAATTTCAGCAAACGCTTAATTTTAAAACTTTTAATACTAAAGCAGGATACTCAAAAGGTATCCTGTTTTTTAGTACTAAAAACAGTAGCAAAAAATTTTAACTTGTGTTTTTATTATTACTGTGATAGTATTTATATCAAAAGGAAAGTAATTTTATGCCAAACCTAACATTAAACAACCAAGCTTGGTGGTGCCTGTCAAATAAGACAGGTCGTTTAGGCTGGCGTTAATCCGGTTAAAATAAATTTTATACAATGACCTGTACTTATTTTGTACGGGTCATTTTTTGTTGGCGGATTAATAAAAGGAAATTACTTATGAAAACAAATAATATCAATAATGTAACATTTACCAATGCAGGAAATATCAGTGCAGGATTAAAATTAGCAGGCAAAATTTGCGCAATACAAGAAGGAGGTGCAGGGCTATCAAATGCAAGGTTTATACAGGATTCTGCAACAGGGTTGGTTCCTAAAGCCGTTTTTGCACGCAGTAAGGCTGATTTAACCGAAAACTCATTTCTTGAACTGGCTGAATCAATTTTAGTTTACTACTGTCCGGCAATTTTGGGCGAAAAAACATTCAGAAAACTCTACTCCAAAAAACTTCCGCAAAGTCTAAAAAAGTCTGTTGCAACACCGGCTGTTGAACTTTTAAAAAACGGAAAAGCGCTTGATAACAAAAAACTCATACCGGTAAAAGCTGCACTTGCACTAAGCGGGTTTGCAATTCCTCTAATTGAATTTACACTTAATTATATCAAAAATCTTATGACCTTAAAGGTTTATCACCAGGCAGACTTTGAAAATGTTGCAAACCTAAAAGCTGAACACAACGAAGATAAAAAACTTGCAAACAAAGTAAAACAAAGTGCAGTAAAAAATATTAAACTTGCAGCAGGCGTCTATGGTGGGTGTTTAGCACTTTCAGCACTGCTATTGAAACGCGGTGATAAGTCAAAAATCCTGCAAAATTTATCACAAATAATCCTTGCACCGGGTACAAAATTTTTCAAGAACAGTCCTAAAAAAGAAGCCTTTTTCAACAAATTTTTTAGTCTGGATTTTGCTAATAATAACGAAAAACTTGCAATGAGCAGAGGGCAGTTGACCTCATGTGTTTTAGTTGGCGGAGCAGGTTACTTTGGTGCCTCGAAAGACAGAGGGAAACAAAACTTCCTTGAAACTCTGTTCCGCTACCCGATTGTAGGATTTTATATAATCTATGGTAACGAATTCCTTGAAAATCAATTCAAAAAATTCCTTTATAAAAACGGAAAATGCAGGGAAGTTTTGAACGAAAAATTAGAAGTTCCAAGGTTTGATCAATTGAAAAATTATGCCAAAAAATTTGCCGGCGACCAGGAACAAATTTATAAAAAACTATTAAAACAAAAAGTTCTGATTGCCGGAGTGCCACTGTTGTTCGGTATTGGGGTAATGGGATTTTTCATCACAAAATCATCCAACCTTTTCACAAAATTTCGTTATGAAAAAGGGAAGAAAAGCGAATAGAGCTTTTCTCCCCAAAGTCCTGCAATACATTTACATCATATAGATACCATCTTGATGAGTTGACATCTTGCGGTTATGTTCTTCGTACTCCAGATGGTCACGTTTTTTGACTGAATTTATGTCTTCTTCATATTTGGTTTCTTCGCGAACTTTTTTGCCATTTTTATCGTACTTATAAGTAGTTACACTGTCTGAATATCCGTCGCCGTCTTTGTCTTTATAGCGTGTTACGGTTGTTGTGCCGTCTGTTTTTTGTGTGTGCCGGTCTATCAAATACAATTCATCAGAAGTTATTACACCGTCACCATTGAAATCCTTAAATGTTAAATCTGTACGAATAGACTTTACCGTTCCACCGCTTAAACGATTATTCATATACTCCACTTCGCCCTTTTGTGTAAATAAACTTTCGCCCGGCTTTAATTTTGCAATTACTTTAGATTTGCTGTCTCCTCCGGTTGTTCCTGAAGTTCGTACCATTGGCTGAGCGCCGTCAATTCTTCCATCAACCATAATAAATATCTCCTTTCGTGTTTACTTTGGTTAAGCACACATTGCTTATATTCATGTAAACGCGATTGGATTAAAAAGATTGCTATGAGCCCATCCCATCATATCATATCATATCATATAGAGCATTATAATTGGGTTTGAGCCATTTTGAAATTCATTTTTACATTTCGTTACAATTAACATATTCATCAGATTTTTTCAATAGAAAATGAATATCTAATTTCGCGGTTATATTCTTCGCCTGCTCGTAAAATTCCTTTGTCTTTAAAATTTTCTGTGTTTATTGCGTTTGGATAAAACTGCGGCTCTACACAGAATGAGGAACGTTTTTCATACCGGCTTCCGCTTTTGCCCTCTGGTTGAGCTGATTTTCCAAGGTGGTTGGCACTATAAAATTGAAATCCCGGAAGGTTTGTTGAAACATCAAGCACTATACCTGTCTTTCCAGACTTGACACGTGCAGCATTTATCAAAGTTGTGCCATCGTAATTATCAATACAATAATTCTGGTCGTAACCAGCACCAATTTTTAACTGGTCATTGTCAAAATTTATTTCATCGCCAATTTTCTTTGACGTTCTAAAATCAAACGGTGTGCCGTTGACCTGTTGAATTTCGCCTGTTGGAACAGCTATTTTGCTATTCACCGTATAAGATGAAGAATTTGGCAGGGTCACAACATGGTTTAAAACAGAATTTTCACCCGTATTATCCGCCCCGTCAAGATTGAAATACGTGTGATTGGTAAGATTTATCAGAGTATCTTTGTCTGTTTTTGCACTGTACAAAATTCGTAAATTATTGTCATTGTCAAATTTGTAGATGACCTTTGTTTCAACATTTCCAGGATAACCGCTTTCCATATCCTTTTTCAGATAGGTAAACTCAATCCCGTCCGGCAAAACATTTGTATTCCAGTTTTTAGTATCAAAACCTTGAGTTCCGCCATGAGAATGCGTTTTACCACCGTCTTTGTTGCATTCCAAAGTGTATTCCGTATCATTTATTTTAAATCTTCCGCCGCTAATTTTGTTTGCACAAGGTCCGATTGTGCCGCCGGCATGCCCCACAGGAGCTTCCTCATATGGTGTAACCGAAGTATAACCCTGTGTCACATCTGTTATTTTCCCATCTTTATCAGGAACTTTTATAGATACAATAGTAGCACCGTAAGTTGATAAATCCACGCTTGCGCCGTTTTTATTCGTTATTGTAAAAAGTTTTGCCTGTTCGCCTGTTTTGTTAATTTTGCCAAAAGGTCTTTGGCTGATTTTTATCCCGTCATAATCCATTTTCACATTTTGAACTGAATTAACTCCAGATTTTGAAAAAGTATCATTATCAGATTTATTAAATACGTAGTTCTGTTGAACAACTCTTTGATTAACACTTTTATTCAGGTTAAACATTATGTGCGGATTAAAATCTATCGGCATAAAAACTCCTTTTTCTTAATTATATTTAAAAAATTTTAACTATTAAGTGTAATTTTTACAAATGTTAATGCTTCTTATCATGATTTAATATTTCACAAAAAAACTTGCAATTTTTCTAATGCTTGTACTATGCTATTTTTAAACCTTTAGATTTACAAATGTTTCAATAAGTTACATTTTTTATCCGTCTACAGGTTTAAATTTTACAAAAAATATTAATTTTTAAATTATTTTGTGATACAATAGTTGAATAGAGATTAAGGGAAGTAAGGGTGAAAGTCCCTCACTGGTCCGCAACCGTGATAGTCGGAATACTTAATTTAAGCATGCCACTTACGAGACTGAGGAGAAGATTTATATGCAGAATGCAATAAACAAAAATGGGAATAGTGAAAAGGTCGTTGGAATATCATCTGCACACGTGTCAGACGCAATAAAAAGAGTTCATGACTCAAATGCGATGTTTACTAAACAGGTTATCGAAAGTGCCTCAAAACTTGATAATGTCTGCATTATCAAAAAAGACGGTACAAAAGAACAGTTCAATGTGCAAAAAGTTGTTGCCGCCGTTACAAAATCAGCTACACGCATGCTGATTAAATTCAACGATGAAGATATTAAAAGAATTTGCGATTTTGTTAATAAAAACGTTAATGACTTACAAAAAAAAGAAATTACAATCTTAGAAATCCACAATATTGTAGAAAGTGCGCTTGAAAGCATTAATCCGCAAGTTGCGCAAAGCTACAGAAACTACAGAAACTACAAAACTGATTTTGTTGCTATGCTTGATAAAGTTTATCAGGAAAGTCAAAAAATCATGTACATCGGAGACAAAGAAAATTCTAATTCTGATTCTGCTTTGGTTTCTACAAAACGTTCATTGATTTTTAACCAGTTAAACAAAGAATTGTACAAAAAATTCTTCTTAACAGTTGACGATTTACAAGCAATTAGAGAAGGTTACATTTACATTCACGATATGTCAGCACGCCGCGACACAATGAATTGCTGTTTATTTAATGTGGCAGAAGTTCTAAAAGGCGGGTTTGAAATGGGTAACCTTTGGTACAACGAGCCAAAAACATTAGATGTCGCATTTGACGTAATAGGTGACATTGTCATGGCTGCTGCAAGCCAGCAATACGGCGGTTTTACAGTTCCGGAAGTTGATAAAATTTTAGCTCCTTACGCTGAAAAATCTTACCAAAAACAGTATGACAGATATTTGTGTATGGGTTTATCGTTTGAAAAAGCCAGAGAAGAAGCTCTAAATGATGTTCAAAATGATTTTGAACAAGGTTTCCAAGGTTGGGAATACAAGTTCAATACTGTAGCATCATCCCGCGGAGATTATCCGTTTATCACCATGACTATGGGATTAGGAACAGGTGAATTTGAGAAAATGGCTTCATTTACGATGCTTAGAATTCACGCAAAAGGTCAGGGTAAAAAAGATAACAAAAAACCTGTACTTTTCCCTAAAATAGTGTTCTTATACGATAAGGAACTTCACGGAGAAGGCGGTGAACTTCATGACTTGTTTGAAGCAGGTGTTGAATGCTCAAGAAAAACTATGTACCCTGATTGGTTGTCATTAACCGGAGACGGGTATGTTTCAAGCATTTACAAAAAGTATAAAAAAGTTATATCACCAATGGGTTGCAGAGCATTTCTTTCACCTTGGTTTGAAAGAGGCGGGATGAAACCTGCTGATGAAAACGACCAGCCGATTTTTGTCGGCAGATTTAACATAGGTGCTGTAAGCCTTCACTTACCAATGATTTTGGCTAAAGCAAGACACGAAAGTAAAGACTTCTACGAAGTTCTTGACTATTATATGGAACTAATCAGAAAAATCCACATCAGAACCTATGAATATTTAGGAGAGATGAAAGCATCAGTTAATCCTCTGGCATACTGTGAAGGCGGATTTTACGGCGGACATTTGAAACCGTCTGATAAGATTAAACCGCTTTTAAAATCGGCAACCGCGTCATTTGGTATAACCGCGCTTAACGAATTGCAAGAACTTTACAACGGAAAATCACTGGTTGAGGACGGTGAATTTGCAGTCGAGGTTATGGAATACATTAACAAAAAAGTTAATCAATATAAAGAAGAAGACGGAAACCTCTATGCAATTTACGGAACTCCGGCTGAAAATCTTTGCGGACTTCAAGTTCAACAGTTCAGAAAAAAATATGGAATTAAAGAAAAAGTTTCAGACAGAGGATATGTTTCAAACAGTTTCCACTGCCATGTAGCTGAACAGATTTCACCGATTGAAAAACAAGACTTGGAAAACCGTTTCTGGGATTTATTTAACGGCGGCAAAATCCAGTATGTAAAATACCCGATTTCATACAATAAAGAGGCAATTAAAACACTTCTAAACCGCGCTATGGATAAAGGTTTTTATGAAGGTGTAAACCTATCATTAGCTTACTGTGATGATTGCGGACACCAGGAACTTTCAATGGATGTTTGCCCGAAATGCGGAAGCAGAAATCTTACAAAAATTGACAGAATGAATGGTTACTTGTCTTATTCACGTGTAAACGGCGACACCAGATTAAACGAAGCTAAAATGGAAGAAATCAAAGACAGAGTAAGCATGTAGGGGTCAGGGTAAATACCCTCTTTGGGAAATAGATAATGAATTATCATAATATTACAAAAGACGATATGTTAAACGGAGACGGATTACGGGTTGTATTGTGGGTTTCTGGCTGCACACACCACTGTGACGGCTGTCAAAATCCTATTACTTGGGATTTAGCCGGTGGACTTCCGTTTGACCAAGCCGCAGAAGAAGAGCTCTTTGAAGCACTTGCAAAGCCTCATTGCTCCGGAATAACCTTTAGCGGTGGTGACCCGTTACATCCGTTTAACCGCTCTGAAGTTTATAGGCTTGCAAAAAAATGTAAAGAACTTCATCCGGACAAAACTGTTTGGGCATACACCGGATTTTTATGGGAAGATGTGAAAGATGAAGACGGTGTTCAGTATTTTGATGTGTTAGCAGACGGGCGTTTTGTAAAAGAATTGAACGACAACAATATTCACTGGGTTGGAAGCTCAAACCAGCGTGTAATAAATGTTCAAGAAACTCTAAAAACCGGAAATGTTGTTCTGCATGAAACTAAACCAGCGACAAAATAGTATCACAACTGTTCAGAAACTTTTTTAACCGGTTTATGACGCAGCTGCGAAAGAATAACCGCAGATATCATAAACAAACACCCTAAAATTTCTTTAGTTGTCATAGATTCGTGTAAAATCAGACTTCCGCCGATAACTGCAAATACTGATTCTAGACAAAGTATCAACGATGCAATCACAGGCGATGTGTATTTTTGCCCAAAAATCTGCAAAGTATAAGCAACACCGCACGTCAAAATCCCCGCATACAATAACGGAATTTTACACGCTAAAAAGTCAGCCCATTGCGGAGTCTCAAACAAAAGCATTAACGGTGCTGACAAAACTCCAACCACAAAAAATTGCAAGCAGGAAATTTTTGCAGCATCAACATTCTTGGAAAAATGATTTACCACAAGAATATGAACCCCATAGAAAAAAGCGCTTATTAAAAGTAATACATCATAAAAGTCAAAACCGCCGTTATCAGGTTTAAAACACAACAAATAAAGTCCAACAAGCGCTATACCAACGCTTATTTTGACATTTTTTGTAAGTTTTTGCCCGAAAAACATTGAAATCAGAGGAACATAAATTATATAAAGCGCTGAAATAAATCCAGCCTTGCCGGCAGAAGCTGATACCATACTATACTGTTGAATTGACATTGCGGTAAATAATGCCGCACCGCAAGAAATACCTGCTTTTGCAAGTTCAATATGCTGTTTGTGTTTAACTTCGTTTGTTCTGTTATCTTCCCTGAAACATTTGACAATAAAAATCAGAGGGATTAGGCTAAGCCCGCCTAAAATACTTCTTGCAAAATTAAAGCTAAATGCGCCAATATATTCCATGCCGGCTTTTTGCGCAACAAACGACAACCCCCAAATAAGAGCAGTCAAAAATAATGCCAAGTTTGCCACTATTCTTTTATCCATAAAGTCCCTCTCTCTTCAATTATACACATATTTATGATATAATCAAATAATAAAAAGGAGCGCTATGACAGATTACAAATACTTTTTGGATAACGGAATTTTTGATATTCAAAACGGCAAATTTAAAGATGCGATTGAAAAAATTAATAAATCTCTTGAATTAACAAAAGACTGGGAAATTCCGTATTTTTACCGCGCAGTTGCAAACCAGGCGCTGGAAAATTTTGATGAAGCCATGCTTGATTATACAAAGGCTATTCAACTAAATGAAAAGATGACTGACGCATATTACAACAAGGCAAAAATTACTCTCTCCAGAAAAGATATTGACAACCCCGATATAAATAAGGCAATAAAAGATTTAGAAAAAGCGATTGAACTTGACCCAAAATTTATAGACGCGCTTTTTGCAATGGCTGCTGCTTATAAAAAATTAGGCGACTATCATAAATCATTGGTTTATCTTGAAAAATTACTGCAAATAGAACCGGACGCGGTTAATGCCAGAGCGCTGAAAAAACTTATTCTGCAAAAATATCTTATATAAAATATTACTTTTGCGCAATTCCGGTTTGATACCCGGGAACAAGAAGAGCTAAAGGTATTATTCTGCCAAGTTTTGAACCAAATTCAGATTCTTTATTCATCATTGATGTTGCCATACACAAATCATCTACGTGCGGCGCAAAATCCGTAGCTCTGATATTTCTTTCTACTTTTTTATGGTAAAGTTTTTCGTTTATTAAGTTAGAGACTTTGTTGCCTAAATAAATTCCTACACCTAAAAATGCTACAGTTAATGCAGCGTTTGGAAGTTTAGTAAAGACTTTATTTAACCGTTTAACAAATTTCGATGAACCTTTTAACTGCGGCATGGCACCTTCAATTTTGTCAGCATACTTTGCATACACCCTTGAACCAAGTCCTACGCAGCCAACTGGTATCAAAATGTTACCAAGCATTTGACTTAAAATTTCACGTTGTTTAGCTTTTCTGTTGTGTTTATCAACAATGGTACCGCCAATAAATCCGCCTGCAACTGAACCCGCTGCAACTGAAATTATTTCAGCTTCCTCAAACTGAATTGATTTATCTTTTGGCGCGTATTTAAACATTGCCCAGTCTTTGACAGGAGTTTTAAAAATTTTAATAGGATTAAGACTAAACCCCTTGTGTTTTGCCAAAACCATTAAAACAGGCGTCATGCCGGCAACTGATGAGGCTAAAACAACCGCCTTTTTCTTCGGAGATAAGTCGCTTTTTGCATGATTATGAGTAAACGACGGTGAGGACTTCATCACCGGATAATTATTATTAAAATTATTAATTGATAAAGTATTCATCATTAATCCTTACACTTTTACCATAGCAAAAACCAAAAAGAAAAAATATTGCTAAGTGCATATAAACATTTAAACATTTGTTACATTGTTAGAATAATAAGTGTTTTATGGATACTTAAAATGTAACAATTTATTAAAAAGATAACATGACCGCGCAAAAAATATCCTTTAGCGTTATTAAATAAATATTGAAATTGAAAGTATACTTTTATGTCTATAAGAATTCCACTAGCAAATACAAATAACGTAATGGCAAGAAACCTTGTAAAACAGATGGCAAGCAACGGTTTCTTACCTGTAATAGCTTTGGAAGCCTTTGTTGAAGGCGGAAGAACTTACCAAGCTTACCAAAGAGGCGGCTTTGATGAAGCGCGTGAGCGTATTACAGAAGAATTTTCAGGCGCTGTATTTTGGCTTGGCGGAGTTACCGCACTGAATTGGTTATTTGAAAAAATCGGTCAAAGAATATTAAAACTGCCAAAAGAAACTGTCGACATCGCAAGTGACAACGTTCGTAAACCTTTAGATAACTTCCTTGATGATGCTACTAAAAACGGTTCAAAGATTTTAGAAAAAACCATGGCGAAATTCAAATTCATCAAGGTTATTTCAAGTGTATTAATCGCAAACGCGTTTATTGGCTTTGTTCTGCCAAAGATTAACCAATCAATCACCCGCTCTTACCATAAAGAAAAACCTCTTCAACCTAATCAAAGACCATCAGTTGATACATTTAACCAAAGACCAACAATCAATGCATTTGCAAAAGATAAAGATGATAACCAGAAGAAAGATGTATCATTCGGTATTAATTTATTATCAATTGCAAATAAATTTGAAAGCGACAGAAATTACAAACTTCTTTCAGTTGACGCCGGAACAGCATCAGGAAGGGCATATTCAGCTAGAAACAACGATGAAAGAATTGAAATCCTGTTTAGAGACCTTGGCTCGATTTACTTCTACATGTTCAATATGGCAAATATGAACACATGGTTAAACAAACTTGAACAAAACGGCAACGGCACACGTCTTGACCCTGTTTCTGCTGAATTCGCAACAAAATACATGCAAGGTTACGTTGAAGACAAAAACGCAGCAAAATCAGTTCACTTTGAAGAGTTTGCAAAAGAAATGCTTGGCAAAAACGAAGAACTTCCGCAAAATCTTAAAGCAAAATTTGAAGGCAAAGGTGTAAGAATTATTTCGCTTGACAAATTCAAAGAAGAATTGAGAACAATGTTTAGCGAAAATGAACTTCAAATATTTGAACAAAGAGCTGACAAGATGTCTCAATTGCAGCCGAAGATTAAGGGTATGGCTATCTTGACAGAAACTCAAGCACAAGATGTTCTAAACGGCGGTCATATCAACAATCCTGAATTCTTGAAAGAATTCTTCAAGAACAGATTTGGCGACACATTTATGAATAAATACAAATACGTTGCACAAAATGATTTAGACGCAATCAAAAAAGAACTTATTGACTACGTTAATTCAATCATTGAAGCTGCGAAGAAAACAGACACAGGCGAAATTACAACTAAATTCTTACAAAAAGCTTCTAATAAGAATTTGAGAATGAACGCTCTTAACTGGGGTGCCGGATTTATAACCTCTGCTCTATTCTTATCTACATTTATTCCAAAACTTCAATACCAGATTACAAAATGGCGTACCGGTTCAAACGAGTTCCCTGGTACAAAACAGTTTAGAGAAGAAGAAAAGAAATAATAATTATTCGTATCTAAGTGCGTCAATAGGATTAAGCAAAGAGGCTTTGTAAGCCGGATAATACCCGAACCCAATCCCGATAGCTGCTGAAAATCCTAACGACAACACAATAGAAGAAAGCGTTATTGCAATATTCATGCCGGCAAACGCCTGCATCATATACGCTCCACCTATGCCTATCAATACACCGATAAGCCCCCCTATCATTGACAGCATAAAAGATTCTATCAAAAATTGAAACCGTATATCAGAAGCTTTTGCGCCAATTGCCATACGAATACCGATTTCTTTAGTTCTTTCTGTTACAGACACCAGCATAATATTCATAATCCCAATACCGCCGACAATCAACGAAATTCCGGCAATTGCACCAAGTAAAAGAGACATGGTTTTGGTCGTAGATTTTATTGACTCTTGCATTTCAGCAAGGTTTCTTATCTCAAAATCGTTCTCCTGATTTTTGCCTATATTATGCCGGCTAACAAGTAGTTCTGTAATATCCTGTTCTGCAGTTGACAAAACTTCGTCATTCTGCGCCTTAACGGCAATCATATTAACCGTTCCGGGAAAATCAGTACCAAAAACCTTTCTTTGGGCGGTTGTTATCGGGATAAACACTAAATCGTCCTGATCTTGCCCCATACCACTAGAACCCTTAGTTTTCAATAGTCCAACAACTTTAAACGGAACATTTCCTATACGAATAGTTTTACCAATCGGGTCAACATCTCCAAATAGTTCTGTAGAGACCGTCTGACCGATTATTGTAACTTTTGTACTGTTTTTATTATCTTCCGGCAAAAATCCCCGCCCGGATTCGATTTCATAATTTCTTATCATAAAATAAGGCATTGTCGTGCCGCCAACTGTTGTAGACCAGTTCTGGTTGCCATATGTAAGTTGTTTTGCTTCAGATGAATAGGGCGCCAGAGCTAAAATTCCACGACATTTTGCTTCTATTGCTTCCGCGTCTTTAAGAGTTAAGGTAGGACGTGTTCCCGAACCCATTCTTACACCGCCGGATTTTGCAGAAGCAGAACGTATCATAAGAAGGTTGCTTCCCATTGATTCCATTTCTTTGGCAATCTTTTTACTGGCACCAGAACCAACGGCAAGCATTATAATTACAGCGCTTACACCGATAATTATACCCAAGCTTGTTAATATCGAACGCATTTTGTTTATTTTAAGCGATATAGTCGCCATTTTTAAGATTGATTTGAAATCTAGCATTGTTGCTCCTTTATTCACTTAGGTTTCTTTTGTTCTGTGAGATAACCATACGTTTTTATCTTCATCAAGCACGATGTTTCCGTCTTTGAACTTCATAACGCGCTTTGTATATTCAGCAATATCTGGTTCGTGAGTGACAAGCACAATTGTTTTGCCCATTTCTTCATTTAGTCTGACAAAAAATTCCATAACCTCAATACTGGTTCTTGTGTCAAGGTTACCTGTAGGTTCGTCTGCCAAAATTAGCGGCGCATCGTTTACTATTGCACGGGCAATTGCAACACGCTGCTGCTGACCGCCTGACATCTGGTTTGGCATATGGTCTTCACGGTTTTCTAATCCAACAATTTTAAGCGCCCATTTTGCACGCTCAATTCGTTCGTCTTCTGGCACACCTTTATAAATCATCGGCAAACAAACGTTATCCAGCGCTGATGTTCGCGATATAAGGTTAAAACCCTGAAAAATAAACCCTATTTTCTCACACCGAACCATTGCAAGCCGGTTATTATCAAGATTAAGCATATCTTCGCCGTCTAAAAAATAGCTGCCTGATGTTGGTTTATCAAGTGTTCCAAGCATATTCATGCAAGTTGATTTTCCTGAACCCGATGTTCCCATAATAGCAACAAATTCGCCTTTTTTTACACTAAAAGATACATCATTTAATGCGTTAAACGAATCTTCGCCTGTTTGATAAGTTTTTATTGCATGCTTTACTTCGATTAAATTCATATTATAATCCTGTCTTTTCTGTAAATCTAAAGTGGTCAATCATGTTTTGAATTGATGATAGTTCGTCATAAAATTCTTCAACCGGTTTACCTGAGCCAAGGGGTTTATACAAACTGCCAAGCTCAAATAAGTCTTTATTTGTCGGAATTGCAAACATTATCTGTTCATCAAAGAACGAACATTTTATGCCTTTTGTACCAAAAGCTGTTTCGAGATTTTTTAACCTCTCCATAAATGACGGTGTTAAAAGATATCTTGCTTCAACCTGGTCTTTGGTAAATACATTAAATCGTTTCTCAAAGTTTGTATCTTCAAGTTTCACATCCTGCATTTTCTTCTTTTGTTTCCACCACATCCAAAACAGAATACCTGCAAGTATTCCCCATATTATCAAATTTTCTCCCATATCAAAGAAACTATGTAATATTAAAAGTTGAATATTTTTTATATGGGAGGAAAACATGCTTATTAAAGCAATACTTATAACCACAAATGGCAAAAAACAACATAGTATAATATAAATCATAACGCCTTTACAGACAGGATAGTTTCTTATATTGTTGTCACCTTTTGTTGTAACAAGTGTTTCTGCCGATATTTTTTTATTAGAATTAAATGAAACAATAACACCGTTAAAAACCGTAAACTCACTTTTTCTGCCTTCGGAAATCAATTTACATTCAGCAATTGTGTATTCAACACCATTATGGCTTCCTTCTATAACATCATCGTATTCCGTTTTATTAAATACTGAAAATAAATTGCTTTTTCTAAGCAGTTCTTTAGAAAATTCTTCTCCGTTTATTGTATCAAGGTCAAAATATTTCAGAATATTCTTTTTACATTTTTGTTTTAAATATTTTTTAAACTGTTTATTTTGTTCAGAAAAATTCCAAAAGAACAAAATAACTGCAATCATTGCTATTACACCGCATATCACAGATAAGAACGTATGATTACTCATCAGAAAAACAACACTACCTTTATACCCGCAGTAAGTAATCACCAGTAAGATTATCTGCTGTCGTACCAATTTTAATATTCTTTGTTTTCGTTCTTTTTCATAAGAAGTAAGTTTAATAGTAATTTTATTAATGAATTCTAGTTTATTTTTTTTAGTTTTCATACTTTTTCCTTCTTCTTATCTAAACATGCCGGGAGGTCCGCCACGGCGGCTACTGGAATTGCCAGACACAGATTTTTTACCTCCTCCGCCTGATGAGCCAATTATGACTTCATCGCCTAGTTTAAGGGTTTTAGAGATGATTTCTACGTTGGAATCATCACTGGCACCCTGTGTAATATCAACCCTTTCAGGCTTGCCTTTAGCCAAAATCCAAATTCCTTGGTTTTTGTATTTTTGTCCGCTTGTTTCAGGTGAATACTTGAGCGCAATCGACGGAGCACACATGACGTTTTCACTCTTCTTCGTTATTATTGAAACATTTGCAGTCATACCAGGTTTTAGTTTTAAATCCTCATTATTCACGCTTACAATTACAGTGTAGGTTACAACATTTGATGTTGTTGTAGAGTCAAGCCTTACCTGAGTAACTTTGCCGTAAAAAGTGCTGTCCGGATAACCGTCAAGGTTGTATTCAACATCTTGTCCTTCTTTTACATCGCCAATATCTGCTTCTGAAACATTAACTTCTATTTGCATTTTAGTTAAGTCTTGCGCGATTGTGAAAAGTTCCGGTGCCTGAAAGCTTGCTGCAACCGGCTGTCCAACGTCAATATCACGCGAAATTATTGTTCCGTCAACCGGCGCAATAATTTTTGTATAACCAAGGTTCGTCATTGCAGTATTATAAGAAGCTCTAGCTTGTGCTATTGAGGCTCTTTGTGCTCCAATTGAAGCCTTTTTGGCAAGATAATCACTTTCTGCCTGATCAAGTTCGCTTCGCGCAACAAAATTCTTTTGATAAAGATTTTTATAACGTTTATAAGTCTTTTCAGCCAAAACCATTTCAGCATTGAGTTTTGCAAGATTAGCTTCCGCATTGTTAATTTGTGCAGTATTTTGGTCGACTGATGCTTGGAAAGTTGCAGGGTCAATCTGAGCCAAAAGTTGTCCCTTTTTAACCTCTGAGTTATAGTCAACATAAATTTCTTTCATAAGTCCGGATACTGTTCCAGACCGGCGTTGATATAAAACGCAAGAACCGGAAGAACTGCACCATTCATTGTCA